>JBHJIL010000103.1:0-14952 GCA_050043465.1 Leptolyngbyaceae cyanobacterium | reverse complement strand
GATTCTGAGCCTGACTTGGGGCGTTTCATTTTGCAAGCTTTTGGGGGAGATGGGTCTCTTTCTGGCAATTCTACAGCATCCTTCAGTAGCACAAATCCTTGATAGCTCTACGTTCTCTCAGTATTTCAGGGACGACTAACTATCAAAGCTAGACGGTTGGGCAAAACCGCGCCAAAAGGCATTGAAAAAACCGCTACTATTGCTGCAGCGGCTTTACACATAACAAAAAACAGTTAAAGCTATACCGGGCGGCGAAGCAGTCCTAAAACTAAGGAAACGATAAAAATGACCAAGAAAACGTAGAATAAAATCTTGGCAATTCCTGCTGCAGCACCCGCAATACCCCCAAATCCTAGAAAAGCTGCTATTAGAGCAACTACTAAAAATGTTAGCGCCCATTTCAACATTGCTGTTTTCTCCCTATTTTTTAAATGACAGTTGTATCGATATAGCTATCTAACAACAGATGTCAAAACTTATACTCATCCTTGGGAGGTAGATGTGAAAAGATGGCTCGCAGAAACCCTGACTGATTCAACAGCCAAATCAGTTGGGTTTGGCAGGCTGATAACAGCCTTTTGTTGCTGTTCGGCTCATCTCTTTTCTACGGGCTTGTTTGTAAGCGGGTGTTTTAGGGATACGATTGGGATTGCGTACCAAAGGCGTATCAGAAAGGGCGACTATGATGCCAGTGCGTTCTAATCCTGTACAAGTATCAATCAGCAATCCCCGAACGCTAACCTGCAGAATAGACTCTACTAGCGCATTAATTTCTTGCTTAAGATGCTGGTTAAGAATTTGACGCACCTCCAGTGATAGGTCAGAGGCTCCTTTATCTGATAAGCATTGCTCAACTAAGGTTCTACTATTTTCGAGGATGATAACTAGTTCCTGGCCAAACAGATGGCAAAGAACGTTAGTCGGCTGCTGTCCCAGACACCGTCTACACAGAGCCTGAATATTCTGCGAAAGAAGCCTCTCTAGCTCTCCCACTGTAGAAAAAGCACGTTTATCGGATGATGAAGTAATGTGCACCAGATTTCCCTGCCAGCTTGAAAGTTGAATTTTGCTAATCCTTAAGAAATGTAACATTTCTACTTCGGAAGAAGGAGCTTGCCAAACCCATCTTTTTGGAGGGTTTTCCGAACTTATAGCTGGTTGGGGGCTATATTTCTGAAAATGCGTAGACAGAAATTTTTTCCTTCTAAAAAATATTTTTAACAGTCTTATTATTATTGGATGACAGAAAATCAAATGCTTCGCTATCCGCCAAATTTGTAAAACTTGAGGTTTGTATCTTTCATCTCCGTATACCATTAGGAATATTAAGTTTCTGGAAAGCTTAAGCTTCTGTTCAGACGCAAGCACTGCTGACCAATTTCTGTAAGAACCCATCGATAGTATCAACCGTGAGCTGATGCAGTCATGGCTTTTAGATCCAAGAAGTTGGTCGCGGGTAGTCCTATGAAGCAAAGCAACATTACACAGCCATGTATCGTGGCTGTAGACGACGACCTCGATAATCTCTGGCTGATGTCTGTAGCGTTAGAGCTGTTTGGACTCTATAACATCTGTATCGATCAGGGACAGTATGTGCTAGAGGCTGTAAAACGCTACCAGCCTGAGCTGGTTCTGTTGGATCTGGTCTTGGGCGGAATCTCTGGAATTGAGATTGCCAATCAGCTTAAGGCTGAACCCACAACGAGCCACATTCCTATCATTGGCATTACTGCAATGGTGACCTGGGAGTACCCCAAATGTTTACCTATAGAGGTCTTTGATGGGTTTATGACTAAGCCTTACCTGTTGGACGACCTGCAGAGACTGGTGAATACCTATCTAGATAAACAGGCTCCCTACTGTCTTGCCCTCAGCGCTTAGATGGCGCTACTGAAACGAAAACGGCAGACCGGCAAAAACGACGTAGATAAGAAAGCCAGTGATGACACCGTAACAGCAAGAGAGAAATGCACTAACTGACTGGCTGCTGTAGCGCAGCGTCGTAGCTGCCAGGGTAATTGAAAACATCAGCTCTGCTAGTGGAAATGCGAAACCGTAGAGCGAGCGAGTAAAGCCAAACAAGAATATCGTCCAAACGGTGAAGAGAAAATATAGGTTAAAGGACGGGATTCTTCGGCGTACTCTCAACAGCCTTGTAAACAGTCTCATGTAAATAACGACCGTAAAGGGTAAAACCGCTGCTGCTAAACTCCGTAGCCCAGCACCCAAGCTGACGTTAAAGGAAAATACGACAAACGTTAGCATGTTGGCTAGCAGAATGAATAATGCAATTGCCATCACGGCTGCACACAGCCACATGCGAGCGCCCTTTGGTGACTGATTACTGTCTACAGGATTATTCATCGTAGTGCCATACAAAACTATGGGCATAGTCTAATGGGCTAAGAAAAGCGGATGCTATACCCATGGTTAGATTTATTCTGCAGCAAAGATTTTAGTACTACGAAAGATACAGTTCTATTAGTCTGTTCTAGTCTCTAATGTAAGGGTCATCTGACCCTAATGTCGACAGTCGTCAACCCCAACCTATTTATGAGAAAGCCGCATCCTAATTCCTGCCCCTGCTGTTCACGTACGCTGGTACAGCAGATCAACAAACAAACCTTATCCTGGTACTGTCTGGCCTGCCGTCAGGCCATGCCAATTCTAAATAGCACTTTAGTCAACGACAGCCCTCCGCAAACAGCGTCCTCTCTCTAAAAGGACGTTTGAGACTATATTAAAGGCTAGCAAAAGGACAGCGCTTTACAGGCTACTGTCCTTTTGCTTATCTATCTATAATGTCTGTTTTAGACGTCCAGTACCTGCTCAAAGATCTCATCTGTTAGCCACTGGGCACCCACTTTTATATTGCGTGCCGGTGTCGGCAATAAGCTGAGATAGGTGGCATGGCGGACGACGTGGCCTAAATGTCCGCTAATTTCAAATCGGTCAAAAATCTCAGCAGCTCCTTTTTCCATACCCAGCTTTAATAATGTGCCGCGCAGGTTTACCTCAGCCGCCGATGGTTCATCGCCGTCAATTAGGGCCGAGATGTTAGCTGCGATCGCAGCCCCTTGTTGATAGGCAACCTGCGCCGTTGCTGGCTGAGGATCGTCAGTATTAACAGAACAGTCACCCCCAGCAAAAACGTCTCCACACCCGAAGGACCTGCGCCGATGATCGCTACGGTTGTTAAAGACTGATGATTTGAGGGCTTTTGACTGGCCTGCTGCAGACATTGACGCAAATGTTTGCCCAGATCAAAGGCATCTTCGGCATGGCGAAAGCTAAATGTGTTCCCTGGGCTCCAGCCACTCCGAAATAGCCTGTGACGCCCCCCAGAGCCAGTACCAGATACTCGTATTCATAAGCCAGCTGGCTCTTAAGTGTCACCTGCTGAGCAATTAGGTCAATATCTTGAACGCTGTCTTCTACAAAGGTAATATCTCGGTTTGATAATAGCTCATCATAGCTGGGCCAGGCCATATCTAGCTGGACCTCGCTGCTTAAAAAGTCATAGAGCAACGGCTTGAAGATAAACCGATTGTTTTTATCTACTAGAACAATGGGCAACGATTTTTGTTGCTGCCGTAGATGAATCGCGGCAAACAGACCGGTAAATCCACCGCCTAGAATCAGGACTGGTTTTTGTTGCTGAGCCGTCATTCTGTAGCCTCTTTTATCATCATTAAGCTACAAGCAGTATTACGAAAAGTAAAAGCTTTATTCATGGATCTTTAGACAGATCTCCTAAAGATTTGTCTAAACCTATGGAATGTCTATCTTTTGATAGATGAAACTGTAGTTAGCTGGTGAGCTTTTGCCAAAAGAAGGTAGATCAAAGCTGTAGTTTCGTTGTCGCCTAATTAGGTTGAGTGATATATCATAGGAAAATCCTTCTTTCGCCAGATAAAACTTAGACAGGTTTCATTTACGTTGAGTAAGAGTGACGGGTTGTATCAGCAACGCTCATATTGCTCGTTACTCCTAAGACCCTGCTGAGTCTGGCATGAGCAGTGCTCAACCCGTCTTACCAGGGTCTGTGTCTTTTATACGCAGGAACATCACATATGTCTGAACCAATGACGCCAGCTGTCCCTACACTCGCTCAGCTAATTTCTCAGATGTTGGTGCCCTGTTTGCCTCACATATTGATATCAGAAAGCAACGTTGTTTTACACGACCCTATGCTGGACCCACAGTTTTTGCCAGCAATTTCTCAGCAGCAGCTAGAGGCTGGCAAAGCTCTCTGGCAGGAGCTATGGCCAGATATCTCTCGAGATTATGAAACGGTGACTGCTATACAAAAAGTTGCTCGTACCCCCGATAGTCCGCTGTGGCAGTCCACTTTAGAGCAAGGGTTGATTTCTATCTTGTCCAGAAATGCGGCATTGGCCAATGCCCTAGCGCTCAAGCTGCGTGAGATGTAGCTGATTGGGCCAAAGCTCTAAAAGCAAACAAAACGCCTGAAGCTGGATTGCCTCAGGCGTTTTTTATTAATTAATTGTTGTTGGACTCGCAAACTGCCGGACTAGGGGACCCGGCTATTAGTCAAACAGGTCTTTAACTGAATCGACAAATCCATCAGCGGCGTCTTCTGCATTGTCCCTGACGTCTTCTGCCGCGTCTTGAGTCCGGCCAATATCGCCCTTGACTTTGCCTTTTACTTGGTCAGCAGCTCCTTCAACCTGACCTGTGGCTTTGCCAACGCTGCGCTTCACTGTACCGATGTCACGCTGGACTTTGCCTTCAACTTGAGCACTGGTGCCGTCACCAGCAACTCGGTCAAGCTCTTCGGCAGCCCGAGACATGGCAATGTCGGCTGAATCAGAAGGCATTGCGATCGCACTTGATACAACCGTAACGTTTAGAAGCACAGCGGCCAGCAGGCCTAGGCAGAGGGTTTTTACTGTACTGTTAGACAGACGAATCAATCGTGTAATCATTGGTTTAGGGGGTTCAATCATGTACCTAATCAATAAAGCCTCTTGATAACCTCGGCTACATCAGCCCCCCGACAGATATAGCTATCAGAGCAGGTCTTAACTATATTTCAGTACACAAAACTATACCTTGCGATATATGCCGACCATCTACCCAGCGTCTTACTATCTACGTATTAAAACTTGTTTAAATTGATAGATAGACGTCACCAGACATTAGCTATCGATAAGAACGCATTCATCAGCCGTAGTAACTTAGGTCTCTAGCTTGCTGCGTTTGATTTGCCGTCATTAGGAATCCTTGATGAAATCAACTGAACAGCAAACAGTCGGTCAGCTTGAACGAGAACTATCGCAGCGTTTACAGGCTCTATACCGTGATCAGCTTGGACAGCGCCCCAGCAAAGCCACCTGTCAAGTTTTTGATTCGAAGGTCGCTATTGTGCTTGAAGGCTCGGTTACCCAGCCTGAACAGCTACTAGCAGAAGAAGGTCAAAAAGAACTCGCCGAGCAGGTCCGCGCTGATTTAGATTCAGCACTGCGCCCCCGGATCAAGCAGCTGATTGGAGAAGTGCTGCAGGTAGAGGTGCTGGACTTGCTTAGTGACGCCACCTTGAGCACAGGTAGAACAGGTATTATTGCTGTGCTGTCAAGCACGCCTGCTGTACGTAATCCCGAGTCCATTCCAAAAGTAAAACCTAGTTAAACTGTCTGAGGGGTTTAAGGTATTGGAATATCCACAGCAGGTGCGTTGTGGATATTTATTCTATGGTAAGTAAATGCCTCTCTAAAGGCTGATGGCGATTGGATGTAAAATCGGTAGCCTTGTAATATAAATCTCTTTTATGAAAGGCTTTAGCATTTCAGTGCATAAGTTATGCAGAACTTTGGCATTGACTGCTGCGGAAATGTCAAAGTTTTTTCGACTTGTCTTTAGAGCAGCGACGACATTTATCAAATTAGTAAGCGACTGCAAAGGGAGACTATACTGCCTTATTTAGTAACTATCAATGAGAGAAGCAAATTTAAACAGTGCAACGTCGATAGAGCAGATACTAGAGCGAGAAATAAGAGTGCTGATGTACGATGCCATTGGGCAAGAGCCGACTGATGTCGACTGTCAGTTTATCAGCAGATCGGACTTGGCCATCTTAATAGAGAACGTTAGAACACCGCTGGAGGATTTCCTAGACAGTTCGTGCGAGCCAGACGCTGTCAAAAGGTATCGTAAAGGCATAGAAATAGCCATCAGCCGAAAAGTTCAACGGCTAGTGGAAAAAACGATGGAGCGACCCATCGATCGTCTTTCAGTCACTCGAAAGACTGAAACAGGATGGATGGGAATTTTTGTTTTTCTTTAAGGGACAAGGCTTCTATAAGGTCAAGAATCAATGTTGGAGAGACATTCTATGGGACGCTCATACATTCAATAATAGAACCTAATCAATTTTGTTCCCTCAGGATTCAATTTCGCTCTGTAAAGTGGACAATGTCTCTCACCCCAAAGATCTTTCGAGCAAGCCTAAGCAAAGTAACAGGCCCGTTGCTCTCTACCTCATATATCGTTTAGCTATCCTGTAAAGCTCATCCAGCATATAGGGTTTAGCTATGTAGGCAGTAAATCCTGACGCGATAATTTTTTTTCGTTCTACGTCTCTAGCTAACGCCGTTACCGCAACAATTGGTGTATACCTTGTGGCTGAGTATCTGCGCAGATGGCGCACAACGGTCATTCCGTTCATATCCGGCAGTAGCACGTCTAAGAAAATAAGAGCAGGCGAGTGCTCTGCTGCCAAATCAATGGCGTCGCTGCCGCAGGAGCCCTGAATAGTGGAATATCCCATGTCCTCAAGCGCATAGCTCAGCAGCAGTAAGTTATCCTCATCATCGTCAACGATGAGGATAGGCGAGCGTTTTGCGATAGACGGTGCGTCTTTCTGACGACCGCTAACTTTGCCTGAGCGTCTTAAAGTCATACGGATAGCAAGCTACATCTGGAGACAAGAGTTCGCTGGTGCGAAACATCATGAGGCTTGCTATCAAACGATTTAAGGTTTGATTTAGCTGGCTCAAAACTGACTTGGGACAGGGGAACCGTAGTTCATAAAGAAGTACAGAACGACCGTTGCAATAGAAAGCTTTAGCAAAACTAAAATTAACTACTGCCCAATCTAGCATAGTTCCTTCGTATTAGTTTGGCATATTTACCTAAAACGCCTTTAAACCCAAAATACTGGAACATCTTTGTGTCTAGGCTATGCTAAACAATCTTATACCGGACAAACTACCTGCAACGTTGTTACCTTAGCGTTTATCAACGGTAGTAAAGATATCGACATACTTTTACTACCTGCGGGAGATTCTGAAAAGTTAGATATTTCTTAATATATGGATATCGTAAGGCGAAGTTTTTTACATGCAGGCTACTCTCTGCTGTCATCATGCTGAAGAGTAACCATGTCAAGCTACGCCCGTTGTAACGGTTGCCTGCTGCAAAATGCACTCTAGTTAATGATGCTGTGCAAGTACCAACAGAATTTGGAGCTTTTTGATGACCATTCAATTAAAAGAAGATGTTGCTTATATCTTACTTCAGAAGATTAGTGAGAAGAGCGACTCTGAATCTATAAATTTAAGTATGACTGACTTTGTTGGTCGTGATACTGACAAAACAGAGATTATGGCCCATGTTGACTATCTCAATCAGAAAGGATACGTCGATGCAAATTTCTCGGGTGATGCCTACGCCAGCAAAGGTCCGAATCCCCTGCCCGATACAATTGAGCTGCAGGGTCTACAGATGACCAACAGCGGACGTGAGCTGTTAGATCGTATGCAGGATAATCCACCGGCATCTCTGCGGACGGGTCCCACGACGCTTGTTGCGACAAAAGATATGGCCTTTCTGAAAAAGGTGATGCTGCGAGGCAACTTAAAAGATCTCTACGACGCTCGCGATTTGACTGAGCTAGTCTTTCGCACCATGCGTGATCTTATGACCAACAAAGCTGCGAAGAGCGTCGGTCAGGACCTCAACGGAGGCATTCTACCCAGCACTGATAAGGAAGCTCTGCAAGAAGATATTTCTGCGCTTTGGAAGGATACCAATCCTTTGGTGAAGCTGCTGAGCGAGCTGCGTCCTCCTCTCAAATTTAGCGACGAAACATTTTTGTTCAGAATTGAGCAGGAAGGCAGCATTCCTAAAAGTTCTGGTCCTAAAACAGTGGTCAAGGCCGTATTTGCCGCTACTAAGGATGAGCTGTCCCCAGAGCGGATTCAAGAGATTTCTAAATTTCTGCCCGGTGAAATTCTTGAGCTTTGGCAGAATGCGTAAGCCGTACGCTTAGGGGCTAGCAGGCAAATGAAATACTAGCCTGGAATGATGCTGTAGGATGTCCTCCCCTTACGAAGGGGAGGTGCCGTAGGCGGAGGGGTTCGACCGATAGCGTCCATTGTCGATAACCCCCTGTAAGTCCCCCTTCGCAAGGGGGACAGTCATCCTCAGATATGATTCGCTGGGGTACGTTATTTTCATGCAAACGCCTTAGTGGTTATTCTCGAGAGAATGATTCTAGGCGGCCAATTAATGTCGTAAATAGGAGACCTTATCCATGGATAAGCAAGTTGATGCAGTTAACCCAGGCGATCGGATCGATCCGTCTGCTTCTCTAGAGGAAAAGAAAGACAGAGTTGCTGTCGAATATGACGACGTGACCATGAACACCAATACGGTGCCCACATACTTTGCGGTAGAAAGTGAAAACGGTAATGAAAAAGCGCTGCACCATGTTGAAGACGCTGAAGAGATTTCAGACGTGATTCGCCAGGCTCGTGTTGACGACAGCGGCGAACGTGTTTGGAAATAGACGCGCCGGTTTTTGTTTTTAAGCAGACACCATCCTTGCAAACGGCAAGGGTGGTGTTTTTTGTCCGTTGGACATCCGTAATCGATGCGCCCTAACTGCGTTGAGATCTGCAACCCAGTTGAGTTGGGCCGGGCATCTGTCCTAGCCGCATCAGCTCAGAAATAGCGGCAATATCATGACTGATTCCAGCTAATGCGACTATCCTGCAGGTAGAAAGCAACGCCTGCTTGTCAAGGGAGCCGTCAGCGTTCCAGGCCTATCCGTTTTCTCTTAGCAAGCAGGAGATCGCAGCTGTCAGATCTTGTGCAGCTAGGGCTGTCCCAAAGTCTTCCGGCACTTGGGCTGGCACGGTTAGCCTGCTAAAAAAATAGCCATTGCTGATTTAAGGGAGGCACCGATCTGTTAAAAATGCCATATGTCGGCATCTTACAGATAAAAACATCCCGAGAATCAGCAGCGCCAACTAAAAAGCCTGCAGCCTCTATAGTGAGACCGCAGGCCAGCTCGAAATAAGACAGGGTTTAGGTGTTGCGACCTTCAACGGCACCGCCTATTGCTTTCCAAGCAGGTAAACCTCCCTTGATGGCAGCGATGCGTTCAAACCCAGCTTCAACCATCTGGATGGCTGCGCCCTCTGTATCCTTGTTGTTGTTGCCATAGACGTAGATATCGCGGTCCATTTCCAGCAGCTGAGCCGCCCGTGTGGTGAGTTCATCCATCGGGATCGAAATGGCACCCATGATACGCTCGTTGTTAAAGCTTTCGCGATCGCGCACGTCAATGATGGTCAATGCGGGCTCGCCCCAGTCCAATCTGGACTTAAGATCAATTGGTGAAGCTACATTCTCAAATGTGGCTGGTGCAGGGCTGACTTCAGCAGCAATTTCCTGAACAGCGTCTACGGCGTCAATAATACCTGACATAAAAATCCTTAAAAAATCTTAACGGCTATTACCAGTAAACCAACTGGGCTCTAGCAGGACATCTCTCGTTTGAAGGAGATTGTGTCTAGGCACGGCGACGTGGGGCAGAGTCGGGGTCTAGCTCCCAGCGGTTTTCATCGCGTTCGTCTAGAACTCTTTTGAGATCTGTTGCCTGACCGGGAGCTGTATCTACGCCAGCCTGCTGTGTAACCGCGTCTACAGTGTCTTGTTCAGGATTTGGCTCAGCATTGCCGGCAAAGGCTCCTTGACCGTCAACCGACTGCTGTTTGGGTAAGCTGTTGGTGTTTTCCATAGGTTTACTTCCTTTCTTTGCTAAACAAACTGTGCTAAAGCTAACAAACCTGACATGGAGACAGCGTCTATACAAAGAAAGAGATAGATACTACGACTGGCTAATTTATCTCTTTAGCAAGACTTTTGTAAGACGATCTATCCGCTAAGGTAGAAATAACGTTGAGTGAACCCACTAAATTATGAAAGGACTTAAGGGTAAGTGCGTACTTGTTACTGGGGCAAGCTCAGGTATTGGTCAAGCTATTGCAATTCGGTTTGCTCAAGAAGGGGCAAACGTATCGATTAATTACTATTCAGACGAAGAAGAGGCGTTAGAAACCAAAGGTGATATTGATGCTGCCTGTCAGTCCATTGAAGGCTGTGGCGTCCAGTCGCTGATAGTCCAGGCAGATGTTTCAAAAGAAGAAGACGTAGACCGGATGTTTGCCACCACCTTAGACAAGCTGGGTGGAATTGATATTTTGATTAACAATGCCGGGATGCAAATCCAGGGACCGTCCCATGAGATTCCGGTGGATAAGATCGATCGGATGATTGCGATTAATCTGCGGGGAGCCTATCTCTGTGCCCGTAAAGCGATTCAGCATTTCCTGGCGCAGCAGAAGCCGGGACTAATTCTTAACACGTCCAGCGTCCATGAGATTATTCCACGGCCCCAATATGTCGGCTACAGCATCAGCAAAGGCGGTATGGAAAACATGACCCGAACGCTAGCGTTGGAGTATGCCCAGCATGGTATTCGGGTGAATTCCATCGGTCCAGGGGCAACGGCCACACCCATCAATGACTGGGCTAACGATCCTCAGGCCCAGGCTGAACTGGCAAAGCATATTCCTTTAAGACGGGCGGGTACCCCCGAAGAGATGGCAGCTGTAGCAGCATTTATGGCTTCCGATGAGGCATCCTACATTACCGGGCAAACCTTGTTTATTGACGGCGGACTTACCCTGTATCCGTCGTTCCAAGAGCAGTGGACGTAAACGGACCGCAAAATCTCTCAGTCGGTCTTTGGTACGAGTCTTGTAACACACGTTTTGAAATTGCTGATTTATAGAGGCAGGCTGTGACCGCTGTTGTTTAACAGTCTTCCACCGCTAGAGCCTTCCCATATTTATACATTGATAGGATGCAGACCCATGTCCCAAATCAAAGATACGTTTTTAAGAAGGCTATTGCATAACTACAGCCGATATATACTGCTGACGGTTATTGGTAGTTCGACCCTGCTTGTTTCGTTTGACTGGTCGGCTGAAACATCGCTGCTGTCGGCGGCTAGCCTGGGAGTACTGCTAGAGCTGCTGATCAGCGGGATGAAATCTAAACCGCTGCCGCTAGAAGAAGACGGCTATAGCCCCCAGATGGTGACCCAGCAGTCTGGACAGCCCCATGATTAGATCCTGGATGGTGATTGGTGGGGTAGCTTTTGCGATCGCACTTCTCTCCAATGCTATACGTCCTGCCGATGTCAAATGGTTTCGACGGCTGCAGCGACCCAAGTGGCTAACGTTTGAAGCCCTGATACCGGTGATTTGGACCGTGGTATTTATCTGCGGCGGCTGGTCTGCCTATATCGTTTGGCAGCAGACTCAGTTCTGGTTTGCTATGGCCGCCTACATCCTGTTGGAGCTGCTGATTGTAGTCTACACCCCGGCTACCCTATGGTGCCGCAATCTGCTGGTGGGCATGTATCTGGGAGGCGCAGGAACCGTTTTGGGGCTGCTTATAGCTTTTTGGATAGTGCAATTTTCAGGCTGGGCGGCGCTGTTACTTTTACCCTATTTACTGTGGAGCCCCGCAGGCACCTGGATTACCTGGCGCATGCATCGGCTGAATACGCGCTAGTTGGCTTCGACCACCGGTTGCTCGCTTTTAGAAGATTCCTGGGTTGAACCTGGGGCGATTTTATAAAACTCTACCGGAATAACTCTGACATCCAAATCAATTGGCTGCTGCAGCTGCTCTTCTAGAAAGGCATGTACCAGCTCTATCTGACGACCGGTAATGGACCGCTCGGGAGCCGCCACTTCTAAATTTACGCTGAGGCTACCACCGTTGCTGTCTACCTGTAAGCGACGAATATCTGTCTGGCTAAACGTGACGGTTCTACGGCGAATTAGCCGACTGACCAAGCTACGGGCCTTTGCTTCGACAACCAGCTCCTTTAAGGAAAAGCCCAGCGGAATGGCCAGGGCCGTCAGCGTTAGGGCTGCCACCAGCAGCCCGCCTTTAGCCCGGCTTAAAGAGCCATACTCCTGCCAGACAAAGACCAGTACGCCGCTAAATATAATGCCTGCCAGGTTGGTGACAAAAAGAATAGTGGAACCAAAGGTGACCGTGTCCGACGGCATCGCTAGACCGATACCAATGACGCTCAACGGCGGCACTAGCGCGACTGCGATCGCCACACCCGGTAGCGCATCGGCGACGCCTCGCCGCGTTTTTGCAAACGATCCGGCTGCTCCAGCAGCCAGTGCAATCACTAGATCGATCAGCGTCGGTTTAATGCGAGATGTAATCTCCGGGTTGAGGCTGTTTAAATCGAGCACCAGGGCGAATAAATAGGCCGTTATCACCGTGAGCAAACATCCCATCAGCAACGAAACCCCCGAGCGTTTTAGCAGCCGACGATTCCCCACTGACAGGGAAAAGGCAATCCCTGTAATTGGCCCCATCAAAGGAGCCACAATCATGGCACCAATAATAGTAGCCGTGCTGCCGGCTAGCAGTCCCATAGTTGAGATTACTGCCGATAGAAAAAGCAGCGTAAAGTAGTTGCTAGACGGCTCGGCACTGCGCCACAGATTACGATTTAGCGCCTTAAGAGACAGCGGTTTTCCTTCTAGCCAGTGCCAGTCACCGCTATTAATATTCCAAAGGGCAGACAGTCGCCGACTGGTCCGTATAATCGGAGTGTGAACGGTCTGGGGCAGATAGTGTCTTAATAGGGCCAGTACAGATCGCCGTTTGGTAGAGACCGTAGTCGCTGTTCTTTTATCAAATACTTTTTTCTCTGCCATTGTTTAGTATAGATTTCTGAATAGTTTTTCTGGCACCGCTAGGCCTTAAAGCAAAGACGGTTTTATAGCACTCTCCTATGGTGATGACGCATACAGGGGCAATCTATCTATCATAGGACACCGGATTCGTGTTTTTGCTATTGCCCACCTATACGCCAGCTAGCCCTGATTTTTCAGTCTGACCAACATTTTTATCTAACTAGAGTTTTATGACCTCATACTAGAGACAGGACTCGTCTCTTTCCATGGACGGATGGAGCATAAAAAATCGCTTGCTACATTGTTATTGTTCAAAAGAATAAAGGATATTTCTGTTATGGGTATCGAAGATAGAGCAAAGGCAACTGCTAAAAACGTCGAAGGTAAAGTGCAAGAAGCCGTTGGCGACGCTACTGGAGACAAGTCTACCGAAGCAGAAGGTAAGGCAAAGCAGGTTGAAGCATCCGCTCAGCACGCCAAAGAAGATGTTAAGGACAACGTCAAGAAAGCGATTGACTAGTTGGCTTTAGCTCTCCGTTTCTACTAGGGGCTGCAAGGTTTGCGGCCCTTTTTTGGTTTAAATGACCTGCGATACTTCAAAGCAATGTGCGCAGAATACGTCTATAGAAAGATGTCAGGAAAACAACACTTTGGCACTATGGGCATGTCAGATGGTTCTAGCTACTGTCTGGCTAGTTAAATAAAAGCAGGTATTCTCCTATGAATAACAATCCCCACGACGCCTCCTCTGATACGTTTGATCGTGCTATTGTCCCCGCAGAAACAGCCGCTCGCAAAGAGCGTGAGGGAGATAGCTATAAAGAAACACCCAATGAGACCAACGAAGACTCCATTGATACAACTGGAGGATATACCGTTAGCAGCGAAGGTCTGGTTAATAACTATCCAATAGAGCCTGAGATGTATATAGAAACCCCAGGCGACCTGCGTCAGGAAGACTCTTCTAAAGAATAAATACACTGCCAGCAGCTGGCAATGTATAGAGAAGGAGCTAGTCGACTGACTAGCTCCTTAGTTTTTTAAAAACTGCATTTCTTTCTTTTGACTGGCTGTGTCTCATGCCGAAGAAAGATTTTGCAGTGTAAAAAGTTTTCTATAGTGTAAATATGCCGTATCGCTCAGATACAGCAACTGTTATAACGAGGAAAAGCTAATGGCTGAGCAAAATAAACAAACAACACCTGCTCCTTCTGGTGGTAAGCAAACTCCCCTGGAAGAGACGTCTCGCACAACGGGGTCGGGTACTAAGATTGATGCTAAATCATCAGCCGAGCCGGAAGCTCCTGGTGACGGCAACTCAGATGTAGCCGGCGATCCAAACCAGGGTACAGAAGCTCGCTAAAGCTACCGTGGGAAGGCGTCAGCTTTCCCACCAATCTTATATTCTAAATGCCTCTCACAGGCTTCATAAAACATAAAAGCCTTCCAGGTATCTGGAAGGCTTTGCACTTGCTCTCGTTGAGTTCAAGAATCTCTTATTTTTCAATTTTGGGAACAACATCCGGACGCTCTTTTCCTTCCCAACCAGCCGGACGCTTTGAGTTGTACCAGGCTACTGAGCCGATACCTACGGCAGCAGCAAAGCCAACCGCAATAACTAGACCTAAAGAAATTGAGTAGGGAGCGGCCTCACTCGCTTGAAGTAGGAGATACATGTTAACCTCTTTTTCTAACTATGGTCATAATATGGGCTGGGGCTATGGAGACTCATCTATCGCAGGACAGAGTTCATCGCCGGAGCGGAGAGAGTGTATTGATTTTTGTGTAAGCGCTTTTTTCTTATGGGGAAAAGCGTTCTGGAAACAGAATAGCAAAATGCGAGAGGGCTGCGCGCCAATTTTTAATGGGTCTGTTCCATTTCTTAGCAATATTGTTCATGGCTAGA
>JBHJIL010000102.1:0-6539 GCA_050043465.1 Leptolyngbyaceae cyanobacterium | reverse complement strand
GTACCGCCGCACGCCTGCTCGCGGCGGGCGCAGTGCCGCCCACCGGCTATAGCCCCTCCACCGATCTGTGGGTGTCGAGGATCCAAAGTCAGGGAGTGCATGTCGCCCCTGTGGCAGAGCGGCTGGTGGCGAATACCGCTGGCTGGGTGGTGCCCGGTGATGTGTATCAACAGCTGGGAAGCAGTGGCGAGGTAACGTTTGATAGTTTATTGAATGCGATCGCAGCGGGTCAGGTCAGCGTCGCCTACCCCAACCCCTACAAAAGCTCCACCGCGCTTAACCTGCTATATACCCTCTACTGGCGCGCTGCCGGACACCAGAAAGACGGCGGCACCCTCACCCAGGCCGAGCTGCAACCCCCACAGGTAAAATCAGTCTTTGACCAGTTTCAATCCCAGGTGTTAATCACCACACCGACCACGTTAGAACTGCAAGAACTCTTTCTCAGAGACCAGACTAAACTTCAGGCATTTCCCCTGGAATACCAAAACTATTTGGCCCTTAAACAAGTGGCCGGGTTTGAATCCACCGAGTTTATTCCCTTTGGCATTCCCCACAACAACCCGCTAGTCGGCTTCAACTGGAACTCGCCCGAGACCGCCGCTGCCCTGCAAAAATTTGCCACCTTTGCCCAGTCTCCTGACATGGTCAATCTGGCCAACAATCAGGGCTTTGTTGACACCGACTATCTCCAGGCTAGCCATCCTCCTATCCCCAATGGCGAGACTCTGCTAGCCGCCCAATCCAGCTGGAAAATCAACAAAGACAGCGGTCGTACCGTCTATCTCGAAATGGTAATCGACACCAGCGGCTCCATGGAAGGAGAACCGCTGCAGGCCGTTCAAGCCGGTTTACGTATCGCCAGCCAGCAAATTAACCAGGGTAATCAGGTCGGTCTAGTCACCTTTGCTGACCAGCCCGTACGTCGTCTGGAGCTTACCCCCTACGACGAACTACAGCAGAAAAAACTGTTGGCCGCCATTGACCAGCTCCAAGCCGACGGCGGCACCGCCATGTACGACGGCGTTATGGTAGCTCTTTCTGAACTTATGGAGAAACGGGCTAACGACCCCAACGGTCGATTCTATCTGTTGCTGCTCTCAGACGGTGACGTCAATGAGGGTCACTTATTTCGCGACGTCAAAGACATTATGGAATATAGCGATGTGCGGTTTTATCCCATTGCTTACGGAGACGTCAACGAAGCTGAACTCCAGGCCATCGCTAGCCTGCGAGAATCCACCGTCAAACAAGGCAACCCTGAAAATGTACAAACCTTGTTTAAGGACTTATTCCAGGTAAATCTGTAATGACCCCACAACATCCAACAAAACGTCTGTTAAGTACCCTGGGTATGGGCTGGCTAGCCTTTGGGGGACTGGGACTGGGTCTTCGCTATGCCGTACAGGTGCCGGAGGTAACCGTCATCATTGACCAAAGCTACTGCCCTCCGGCCCAGTGGCAGACCGCTGTGGTCCAGCCCTACAGCGATCTCTATGCCAAAAGCCAGAGCAACCAGCGTCAGATCACTCAGGTGGTGGTTGTCACCGGCATTGACCAGACCACATTGGCAACGATTCCCACCCCCGATGAGCTGGGTCAGCCCTTTGGTCAGGCCCCTAACCCAGAAACATTGACTCAGCTACAGCAACAGTTTTCAGACACCGTTGTGCTTAAATGTCAGTCGTAACGGCCATAGTCTATCGGATGCCTTGTGACGCCCCCCGAGTCTGTGTATTCGATAGGGCCTAGAAAAATCTAAAGAACAGTTATTCAGTTGAAAAACAATGTTTAGACACACTACCCGCGTTCAGGCATTATTTCCCCTAGGTCTGCTACTTCTAGCAGTGGCAGCCTGTGAAGAACCTGCAGCAGATAGCGAAAGCAGTTCAGCCCCACCCCCCGTTGTTGAATCCACACCGGCTGAAGCACCACTCACGGTCGACGATCCAGACGCCGTACCCGCAGCAGAACTGACAGGAATGGCATTGGCCCTATCGGGAGAAGGCATATTAGTCGTCGATCAACAATCTGGCAACACTCAGACTATCCCCTTTGAAACCGATCTTGAAACATCACAAACAGCGGTTTCTGCGGCTTTAGGAGATCCTGAAAACACTAGCGAAAATGACGAATGCGGCGCTGGTCCTATGAGCTTTGTCACCTGGTCCAACGGATTTACCATCAATGCCATGGAGGATCAGTTTGTTGGTTGGTCACTCAATGAAAATACTGCAAGTGGAAACTTAACTACAGTAGCCGGTGTCGGTCTAGGCTCAACCTTAGAAGAGCTAGAAGAGAACTATGACGTCGGCGTGATAGAAAGCTCGCTGGGGACAGAGTTTATTGCGGCGAACAGTCTGTTTGGGTGACTATCTGCTAACGATCCTGATGGAGTTATTACTAATCTATGGGCGGGCGTAGCCTGTAATTTTCGCTAAGAAAGTGTCACGCGTTGACTAGCTCATTGCTAACTTGGGCAAGGGCCTCATCTGGAAGCACATAGGTGCTCCCTATTAGTTGTTCATCAGTATCAACTACCTCAGGGAAGCGTTGACCTGGCAACACTGAGACCGAAAATATTTCCTGGACAGCATCTTGAAAACGCAAAAAGGCCACTGTTTTACCGCTAACAATATTGACTACCCAGATACCACAGATGCGCTCGGTTAGGGCTTCGGTCAGAGGAATACCACTGAAGACCGCAGACTCTCGCACCTGCGACAGACCAATAAAAGCAAAGTCTCCATAAAAGTCTAGACCTCTTGTAAAGCCTGGTAGTTGTGTAACTGTATTAAGCTGATCCGTCTTTAAATCAAGCCAGGCTAGAGTCCCTTTGCCAGATTCTAGCACCCATAATTTATCCCGATACCAGCGAGGAGAATGGGGCATAGAGAGACCCCGATAGAGGATCTCATTAGATGCAATATCCATTAAGATACCACCACTAGCTTTATTAGCCCGCCAGCCGTTGGGGCTATCGGTCTCACCCAGAGCGGTAACATAGCGAGGTCTCTGATCACGGATGCCTAGACCGTTGAGATGACAGCGATCGCTCATGCCATAGGCATTCACAAAGGGGGGCCGCCAGCGCGGGACAAAGCTGTAGCGATGATCTAGGGTGCAAAGACAGGAAAACCGAGTGTTGACAAACCAAAGGTCTTGCCCGGCCCAGGCCATTTCATGGATGTCGATATCGCCTGTGACATGGATTTGTCTGGGAATATAGCAGCCGTCGTGTTTGCCCACGGGTTCGAGCTTCTGACCAGCGGCGGGCACGTTGCGCAGTTCCCAAATATGGAGAGCCGTTCCTAAAGCAATTTTTTCTGAGTCTGCGGCCAGCCCCATGGGTTGGTCAAAGACCCGGAAGTGGGTATTGATTGTATCTCCATCAGCTCGCACCACAATCAGCTTACCGGCTTGATAGGTAGAAACCACCAAGGACGCTCCTATTTGTTGGAGCAGCTGGACAAAAGTCTGGGTATGGACACTGCTAAGGGGAGCCAACGTGTCTGAACTGGCAGTGGGAGGCGTTGCTTTCATTGGAGCATGCATGGGTTCCCAGAGCAGCAATACTGCCTAAATTTAGGTACATACGTACAGGTATCGAGTATATGGAATGCAGTTTTAGAAAGCTATGTTGTTTCTACGGCAGCCGTCCGCTCGATTAGTTGCTTCTGCCAGACAGTAATATTACCGATCAAACTTTAGCTATTAGAGATCTGCGAATATTTCGTTGCCCCCCTTTATACAATTGCAAATTCAACCACAATATCGTCAAAGTCACGATCGCCGAGGTTAGGCAGATCTTCAAAACCAAAGGTATTGTCGCCCAACATTTTAGCGCGATCAGTCTTGTTCTCGTTTATCCCAGCGTGGCTAAAATACACCTCACTGGCTGCCGGATCGCTGCCATCCACAATCAGAAACATCCCTAGATAATCTCCACCATCAATCGTCGCAGTAAAGGTGTTGACTTGATTATTCTGACCAGTGATATCGATATCTAACTGTCTGGTTATGGCCGCCTGCTCATAACCAGTTTCCCCTGGACGCAGCACAGTCCCGGTCAGCAGGTCAGTAACAATCCCGCCGTCAGCAAAATCGGTCGTGTAAAATCTGAGCGTATTGTCAAACTTAGCCTCACGATACACCGCAAAGTCAATATTCACAGTCTCACCAGCTAAACCGGTCAAATCAATGGCAGCAGCATCGTCAATCAGCAGATTTGTAGTACTGGTTTGATCAAAAAGGGAGGCGGCTAGCTGGGTACCCTCGCCAAAATCAAGCATGGCTTGACCATCACTGAGCGATGTCAGTGTCGCTACGCGGGTCCGACCATTCTCCACCAGCTCGAATTGTAGATAGTCCCCCTGCTCAACAGCACCGCTGTTGACAGTAAACTCAGGCCCATAGGCAGCGGGAAGCTTGCCTCCTTCTAAGAGCGAGAATCGACCAATCTGGGTGCGGTTAGTCCCCGATACATCGGTGCTAAAGATCAAAATCTCACTGACGCTGTCCATACCGACTTGGTTTACTTCAAGGCGCACAGTGTCGTCAGTGCCCAGACTAGTCACCTCAAGTACATTAGCCGCTGGCACAGGGGTCAACAGACCAGCGGTGTCATCGTCAATCGTATTGACGCTAAGGGTTTGATCGCTCAAACTATCGAAGGCATCATCGCTGTTGGCCGCATCGACGCTAACGGTTAGGGTACTGGTTTGGTCGCCATCTATCTCAGTGTCATCTTCTCCAGTGATGATGACATCTACTCCAGTATCCCAGTTGGTGCTGTCGAGAGTGACGCTGGTGGGAACAACAGTGGCTTCAGTCGGATCGCTACTGGTAATAGTTAGAACAACATCAGAGCTGGGTTCAGAGCCCAAGGTGATATTGAAAATCTCTGTATTGCCTGCTTCGCCGACGGTGACACTGGTCTTGTCAAGGATGAAACCAGCGGTATCGTTATCGGTGAGCGTGAGGGTAGCGTTAGCTTGGCTACCGATGGTGGCATTGCTTGCACCATTGATGCTGAGAAGAATGGTTTCTTCCTGCTCAACAAGCAGATCATCGGTAATTGGAATGGCAACTGTTTTGATGGTTTCGGTCGGGTCAAACGTAACGGTAAGGGGGAAACTGCTACTGGTGTAGTCGGTGTCGTCAGCGGTTCCTCCGGCGATATTGATCTCGACACTGGCAGTATTGCTAGTATCGCCTGTCCGAATTAGAGTGACGGCGTTGCTGGTAATGATGGTTTCGTCGGCGGTGAAGCTGGCGGCGGCAAACTCAATGGTCGATACCGTGTTGATACTGAATTCATCAGTTTGGGTAGAGGAGATTTGGAGATTGCCTGCGGTGTCTTGCGCGTCAGAGACCTGTACGTCGATGTTACTCACGGTTTCATTGGCATCGGCAACATCATAGGTGGCGATGTAAGTGTCGCTGTCGCTCCAGCTCCCTGTGGTTAGGATGAGAGTGTTGGCAGGATCTTCGACTGGGAAGGTGACTGTTGGAGTTACCGAAGTATTCATCGCTTCGCTAAAGTCCACCGTCAGGGTGAAGGCGCCTGTCCCAACGCTACTATCGATAATCGATGTGAGATTTGGTGTGACATTAGTGACTGTAGGCGCTGTCGCATCAAAGCTGCGAGAGAGAGTGGCGGCGGCTGTGTTATTGTTGCCAGCGGCATCGGTAGCCACACCGCTAGCAATATCGAAATCGACAATACCGTCAGTGGTAGGTGTGACATCAAAAGTATAAATGGTGCCTGAGCCGCTAAAGTTGCTGAGACTACCATTAGTGACAGAAATATCAGCATCGGTGAAGTCAGTGGTGGCTTCGCTAAAGGTAGCGGTGACACTAAAAGTCGAATTAATTGGGTCAGCCGTAGGGCTGGTTAGAGAAACGGTTGGAGCTGTCGCATCAAAGGTGCGAGAGAGCGTGGTGGCGGCCGTATTGTTGTTACCTGCTGTATCGGTAGCGACCCCGCTAGCAATATCGACATCGACAACCCCATCAGTGGTGGGCGTGATATCGAAGGTGTAGTTGGTGCCTGAGCCGCTAAAGTTACTGAGACTGCCATTAGTGACAGAGATATCAGCATCGGTGAAGTCGGTCGTGGCTTCGCTAAAGGTGGCCGTCACCGAGAATGTCGAGTTGATTGGGTCGGCCACAGCACTCGTCAGTGTGACTGTGGGAACCGTGGCATCAAAGGTACGAGAGAGCGTGGCTGCGGCTGTATTGTTGTTACCTGCTATATCGGTAGCGACCCCGCTAGCAACATCCACATCGACCGCACCGTCAGCGGTGGGGGTGACATCAAAGGTGTAAGTAGTGCCTGAGCCGCTGAAGTTGCTGAGGCTGCCATTGGTGAGTGAGATGTCAGCATCGGTGAAGTCGGTCGTGGCTTCACTAAAGGTGGCCGTCACCGAGAATGTCGAGTTGATTGGGTCGGCCGCAGTACTCGTCAGTGTGACTGTGGGAACCGTGGCATCAAAGGTACGAGAGAGCGTGGTGGCGGCTGTATTGTTGTTACCTGC
>JBHJIL010000101.1:0-56840 GCA_050043465.1 Leptolyngbyaceae cyanobacterium | reverse complement strand
TGCATCGCGCTTTCAGACAACGCTATAACGATCGTATGTGGCCATCGCAGTACTATTTTACCTACCGCTGCATCTATTCCGATAGCTTGTCCGGTACTGTAGTTCAGGAGCTGCCTCCCAAACCCTTTTAGCCTGTCAGTCTCGTTCTCACGGGAAAGGTAGCGTGATACCTGGTTACGTTTCGTAAAAAAAGTACATAATAGGGCTGGCAACACAAGTTAAGTCTCGTCTATCGCAGCTGTAAAGATCGCTCACTGAACAGGAATGACATCCTTCGTGCTAGGCAATTTACCATTTCCAGGACAGAGCGGTGACCAGGTGGTCAGTAAGGCAGTTAGCACTGCCATAGCAGCTTTGTTTAAGCGCACCGGCAAGTTAGAGGCCAACGTGCGCGCTGAACCTGTAGCCAAGCTTCTTCAAGGGAGTGTCGATGGCTTCGATTTTGTGGGTCATGGCATGCTGATGTACAACGGTCTTCGCATCAAAGCGATGGAGCTGTTTGTACAGGCTGTATCCATTGACTTTGGTGCCGTATTTCGAGGACAGGTGCGGATTAAGCAGCCTACCCAGGCATCCATGCGCGTTGTCCTAACTGAAGAAGATTTAACCAAGTCCTTTAACACTCCCTTTGTAGTTGAAAAGCTCCAACGCATGGAGTTTGAAGGCGAGTCACTGCATTTCAGCAATACCGAGATGCTGCTCAATGACGATAAAACCATCAGTCTGACCAGTCAGGTTCGCGTTGGTAGTAATTCTGGGGCCCCTAACTTTATATCGTTGACGGCCCGGGTCGAAGTATACGACCGCACTAACTTGGCATTTGTAGACGTCACCTGCGACGGTACAGACCGAGATATTGAACTGGGTAACGCTATTATCGAGCACGTCAATGCGCTGCTGGATCTAGATTCATTTGCCCTAGACGGCACCCAGCTGCGCATCGACAAAATCCGCATGCGTAACAAAGAGCTGGTTTTCTACGGGGTTGCCCACATCAATCAGTTTCCCCAGAAGAAATAGCCGAAACTAAGGAACACGCAACACCTTCTGCTATATACCATTGATGGATAATGCAGGTGTATTAGAGCAGATTTCTTAGGTCGATCGAATGGTAAAACGACCCACCAATAGCTACGATCAGTATCATGCCCATGTTTATTTCGATGGAAATTCCATTGAAAAAGCTGCCTCACTATGTCGTGAGGCAGGCGAACTGTTTGACATCAACGTCGGGCGAGTCCACCAAAAGCCGATTGGCCCCCACCCTTGTCGAAGCTGTCAACTGGCATTTGATAAAACTCAGTTTGATCGGCTGATTCCATGGTTAGAGAGCAATCGAGGAGAGTTTACAGTACTCATCCACGGGCTGACAGGCAGCGATCTTGCGGACCATACTGAACATGCTTCCTGGCTGGGCGATCCGGTGCCCCTAAATCTGTTGATTTTCAGAGATTGAAATTAGCCTAAACAGGTCTTAATCGCCTATCTTTTAGTAGGTGCAACAAGGTTATCGGTGTCGCTATCGCGAATCAACGACAAAAACACATCTGTTAAGGCTGCTCGGTCCTGACGAATTTCGTTGATGGGTAGAGGCCGAAGAATATCCAACAATTCGTAGAGGGTATCTCCAGAATAGTGCACCTGATTATCAGTAACGGTACCCCCCGCAGCTATTATCTTCCGAGTGCGCTGGGCATCAATCAACTGACCGCAGTCAATCCGGTAGGCACTGCCCGAAAACTGTCGAATCAGTTCATGGGTAGGTTGTTCGGCAATGATTTGTCCCTGCCGGATAATTGCGACCCGGTCCGATAGCTCCTCGGTGACATCCAGCTGGTGAGTCGTTAACAAAATCGCACAGCCTGCAGCAGCAATATCTCTGATCAATGTTTTGACTGTTTCACCGGCTTCTACATCTAGCCCCAGCGTGGGTTCATCCAGCAGTAGCAGCGTTGGCTGATGGACTAACGCAACCGCAATGGCGAGTTTTTGTTGCATTCCTCGCGATAGCTTTTGTACCGGTGTTTTGCGCTTATCACTGAGGCCAAACTGCTCTAGCAGCAGCTCACCTCGCTGTCGGGCAACGCGCCGAGGAACCTGACGCAGCCCACCAAAATATTCAATATTTTCTATGGGAGTCAGCCGCCAGTACAAATTGCGATTACCTTCTAAGACCGCCCCTACTCGCTTTAGCGCCACTGCCTGACGATGAGGGTCTAGACCATCAATGCTTACCTGACCAGCATCGGGGCGTACCAACCCACCAATCATCTTAATCGTGGTAGTCTTACCGGCTCCGTTAGGTCCTAAAAAGGCGAGAACTTCGCCCGCATTAATGCGCAGTGACACATCTCGTACGGCTTGAAAGCGCGCCTTACCACGACCATAGGACTTTTGAAGATGTTTGGCATCGAGGGTAATCGTGTTGGCTACCGGCAGTTGCTCACGGGTAGGCAAGGAAAGCGTCATTGAGCATTACTCCGGTCGTCGGTTTGCCGCCAGTGGTGCAAGCAAACGCCTTTATACAGCTATCGTAACGTGAATAGAGAATCCAGGAAGCGTTTGGAAAATCGGTCACTTTGGTAGTTCAACAAAAAAAGCTCTGGCACGTTTACCAGAGCTTTAGAGGAGCATATCGATCATTCGTAAATCTGGCGCGATTAATAGGATAGTCGGTCTAAAGCTATCTCGTATTAAACAGCGCGTCGGCCCGCTCTGCTATATCCAGTTAGAGGAATGAGTGTCACCTTCATAGGGCTGCATACCAACAGCAGGATAGGTGTCATCATTGGGGCCAAAAATGCGGGCTGCCGCTTCAAAGATGTAGTTGAAACTGTCTGTTAGCCAACGAAGAATATGCATGACTTCTAACCTCTATGATGTGGATTAACTGGGGTGGGAATGCTGTATCGTGACCTTCTGTCTCTTTACTTAACTACTTTTACTTTAGAACTCAAGTCAGAAATTTCATGAGCGACGGTAAAGACTCGAAAGTATTATTAACATTACTTAGCTAGGCCCAAAGTAGTGGCTCAGATGGACTTCCTCTGTATAGAAATCTGGGCTAATTTAAGTTGTTTGAGGCTTTTTCCCTAATAACTTTGTGACCTGATGTCAGGCCTTTTGGATCGTCGATTTTTTTAAGAGATTACGATACTTGATGATGAGAAATAGCTAGAAAAATAGCTTAATATTTCTCAATTTTTACATTGCTTTTTTTAGCGGCTAGGGCGAATTTTGTGCTCTTTAGGATTTGTTATTCGATAATAAAAGCGATCAAGGATACCCAGTGTTGTCGTTACCTCTCTATTGTCTAACCATCCGTATATTGGTATTGGAGGATAGTCACCATGTTTCAACGTATTTTAGTGGCCTTGGATCGCAGTCAAAGCAGCTGTAGCGTACTAGAAGAAGCGATCGCACTTGCTAAGCCAACGGCTCAGCTCCAATTGGTGATGGTGATTCCGCCTATGGACACGGGCTATCCCGACCCGATTTACCTAAGTATGGAAGGGATGCAGGGCGTTTGGACTACAGAGCTGTATCAAAGCCATATTGCTAACTGGCAGCAGCAGCGGCAAGAGATTGAACAGTGGCTGAGATCGCAGGTTGACTATGTCCATCGGCAGGGGTTTACCGCCGAATTTTCCTCTCCGGCTGGGACAGCTGGACCGACGCTATGCGAGGTGGCCGACCGCTGGAATGCCGATCTGATTATGATGGGGCGGCGGGGTCGCAGCGGATTTAGTGAGCTTTTGCTGGGTAGCGTCAGTAACTATGTCATGCACCATGCTCCCTGCTCTGTCCTTACCGTGCAAGGAATTAAGTCTCCCGTCAGTCAGGGCGTTCGCCAATCCGCAGGCCAGCACGCTTGATGGTTGCCATCGGTAAGGTCTATCTCTTAGGAGCCGGTCCAGGCAATCTTGACTACCTTACCGTGCGGGGCCAGCAGCTATTGGGTCAGGCAGACTGTCTGGTTTATGACGCTCTGGTGGATACTCGCCTACTCTCACAAATATCGCCCACCTGTAAAACGATTCAGGTGGGTAAACGAGGAGGGCAGCCCAGCACGCCCCAGGCCGACATCAATCAGCTGCTAGTCACACTCTGTCAGCAGGGTCAGCAGGTGGTGCGGCTTAAAAGTGGTGACCCCTTTGTTTTTGGCCGAGCGGCTGGGGAGATTCAGGCGCTAAAAGCAGCTGGCTGCAGCTTCGAAGTGATTCCTGGTGTGTCGTCGGTGTTGGCCGCTCCCTTGCTCAGTGCAATCCCTTTAACCGATCCGGCCCTGAGTCACGGATTTGGCGTCTTTACCGCTCACAGTCTTCAGAACTTGGATTGGACTACCCTAGCCGGTCTGGAAACACTGGTTTTACTCATGGGGGGACGAAATCTCGCAGAAATTTGCTACCAGCTCCAGTCCCACGGACGTCATGAGGAGACCCCGGTAGCGGTGATCCGATGGGCCAGCCAGCCGCAACAGTATCTTTGGCAGGGCACGTTATTAACCATTGCCCAGATCACCAAAGGTCAGCCCCTGTCTCCCTGCATTATTGTTATCGGTGAGGTGGTCCGTTTGCGAGAGTTTTTAAGTCCTCCAAAGTCTGGCCCAGAGGGAGCCTTGGTTAATAAGACGATCTTGGTGACCCGCGCGACCGGACAGTCTAGCGTGTTTAGCGCCCTACTCCATGCCCAGGGAGCAGCCGTCATTGATATGCCCGCCTTGGAGATTTGTCCCCCGTCGGACTGGACTAATCTGGATAGTGCGTTGGAGACTCTATCGGAGTTTGACTGGCTGGTGCTGACGTCAGCCAATGCGGTCACGTTCTTTTTGGATCGTTTGTTGCACCAGGGAAAAGACCTACGGCAGCTCGCCCAGCTTAAACTAGCCGTTGTGGGTAAAAAGACGGCTAAAGTATTAGCAGAGCGAGGACTCATAGCTGATTTTATTCCCGACAACTATGTGGCCGATGCCCTGGTGGAGAGTTTTCCTGAATCACTTTCTGGGCTGCGATTACTGTTTCCACGGGTAGAAACCGGAGGGCGAGATGTGCTGGTAAAAGAGTTTTCTGCTCAAGGGGCCGTGGTTACAGAAGTGGCGGCCTATGAGTCAGGCTGCCCTGAGACTATGCCAGCGGCGGCGGTGGCGGCTCTCCATCAAAAACAGGTGGATGCAATTACCTTTGCAAGTTCAAAAACAGTGCGTCATTTTAAACAGCTGATGGTGGCCCAGTTTGGAGAAAACTGGTGGCAGCTGTTAGAGGGGGTTGCGATCGCATCTATCGGTCCCCAAACCACCAAAACCTGTCAAGAAGACCTGCACCGTGTTGATATCGAAGCGACTACCTACACCCTAGACGGGCTGACTGATGCGTTGATGCAGTGGGCTAAAAACCAGCAGACAGCATGAGCAATTCCGGCCAGCAGCGAATCATCGGTCTAACCGGCGGTATCGCTACCGGAAAAACAACGGTGTCTGACTATCTTGCCACCGTTCACCGGCTGCCTGTCCTCGATGCCGATAGCTATGCTCGC
Organism: Leptolyngbyaceae cyanobacterium; assembly: GCA_050043465.1. Taxonomy (GTDB): domain Bacteria; phylum Cyanobacteriota; class Cyanobacteriia; order Phormidesmidales; family Phormidesmidaceae; genus Leptothoe. The sequence continues at coordinate 51,308 of JBHJIL010000101.1, read as the reverse complement.
GAGGCCGTTGCTTTAGGATCTCCCATACTAAAGGCGTTAGAGCAGCGATACGGCAGCGATATTCTTCTCACGGATGGTTCTTTGAATCGACAACAGCTGGGCGCCATCATTTTTAATCACTCTACCGAGAAACAGTGGGTAGAACAGCAAATTCATCCCTTTGTGCGACAGCGATTTGCTCAAGTGCAGCAGACATATCCACCCACTCAATCCCTGGTCTATGCCATCCCTCTATTATTTGAAGCAAATCTCACCCACTTAGTCAGTGAGATTTGGGTTGTTACCTGTAGTCCGCAGCAGCAACAGCAGCGGCTCATGGCCCGCAATCGCCTCTCACAGGATGACGCTAACGCCCGCATTAATAATCAGCTGCCCCTTACAGAAAAAGTTGCTCAAGCCGATTGGATTTTAGATAATTCTGGTGATAAAAAGATGCTTTATCACCAAATTGACCAGGCACTGATCTCAAATTGAAGGTGATGATGAATAGCGCACTCCGTAGATACAGCTATTTGATGGTTTTTCATCAATGGCGCGATCCCAAGGCTCCGTAATGTCAGGCCCATCAGGCGTTCTGATCCCCGGCGTTGTCTTTACGATTGTGTTGTAACTCAACCTCAAGAATTCGAAATGAACATGACAAAACGGGAGGTCTTCTTAGCATTGCCTCATACTTAGGTGTTAACCCTCTTGAAACGTGTGAGAGCTATGACTGACTTTACCGATTTCCTAAAGCACAAGCAGGCTTACATTGCCATTGGCGAATTTAAGCCCGGTCGTTTTCCCGAGGCTCGCCATCTCTATGAAAAGGCTGTAGCCACCTTTGACGATGGGTTCCAAGGGGCCTATCTGTTTCAAGAACCTGGCACCGACCGGGGCATTGCCGTTATCCTCTGGGACAATGTAGACAATATGGAGGCTCAGCAAAGCCCCACCTATCAGGCTGTTGTCAGGGAGCTATCAGGGCTGTTTGCCACCCCTCCCGATGTCAAGTTCTACGAAGTCTGTAGCGAAATCGGGCTGATGGGGCAGCTAGCCCAAACCGCTGCGGTCTAGTCTTCCTTATAGCAGGACGGCTGTTCTGACCGGTAGCTCCTGCTTTAGGGCCTCTAGCTTACGTACGACCTGGGTCAGGTTGTTGATATCATCACTGGTGCGTAACAGCTGCGCTGCGACTTCGAGATCTGCGATCGCCTGACGCAGATTACCCTGTCTTTGATAAACGGCTCCGCGATAGCAGTAGGGTAGCGCCAGGTTGGGCTGTCGCTCAATGGCCAAACTAAACTGACCAATGGCCTGCTGCAGTTCTCCTAAAGCCTGAAGCCCCTGTCCTAAATAAAAATAAGGAATCGCGCTATCCGACGAAATCTCGGCGGCAGCTTCTAGGTCGCTGAGGGCACCGCCATAGTCTCGCACATCAAGTCTGATGGCTCCTCGATTACAGCGAGCGGCAAAGAATCGACTGTCTAGACGAATAGCCTGTCCAAAGTCCTGAAGCGCATCGGCGGGGTTTCTCATTTCAGCCCAGGCCACACCTCTGCAGTTGTAAGCGGCCGCGCTAGGGCGAATACTAATCACCTGGGTGAAGTCATCAACGGCCCCCGCATAGTTGCGCATATCATAGCGAGTAATACCGCGGTTAAAGTAAGAGCCAGCGTCCTGATCGTCGATGGTAGGATTTTCAAACCGCTGGATCAAAGGCTGAATCACCGCTGCATCGGTAGTGCGCAGCTTTAGGGTGACCGTTGGGAATAAACTTGTCTGGGTAGACAGCGTTTGCATACCGATCAGCGCCGCCGTTGAGTCGCACACCGCAAAGTTCTCAGTCGTTCCCAAAATCTTAAAAGAGAACAGATCTGAGTAGCTTTGTTTAAGCGGTAGCAGCTGTTTTAGCGCCTGCTTTAACTGACGATGCCGAACGCTGTCTGTACTCCAGCGCTGAGCGATGCTGTGTAGCAGCGGATGCTCCCGGTTGTCTCCCTGATGGCACCAGCCAATCGATAGGCGACAGTTACGCGCAAGCAGCTGACGAAACTGTTGGATCAATTCAGCATCAAAATCTACGCTATCGGTCCAGGGCCACACCAGCACCAGCTGTTCCTGGGTTTCGCTGATGAGCTGTTCTAGGGCTTGGCGGCTGTTGGATTTACCCTCCACATTGGCAAAGTCCAATAGCCACTGATGGTCAATACTATTTGATAGTGATGCCTGCAGAGGTTCTAGGGTTTCGGCCACAGCCTCAAGCACCATGTTGGTCATTTTGCCCATTTGCTGGTCGGTGGCATCTAGACGGTGCTTAAGCTGTTCCATACTGGCCATCCCTTTATCCAGGGGGCCCAAGGTTTCGGCAACGGCGTCTAAAACAGATTCCCCCACCTTACCCAGCTGCTGGTCTAGCAAGTTGACCCGCTGCTGCAGCCGATCAATTTTAGCGGGGTCAAACGACTGGGCTAGCTGCAGAACCTCTTCTGACGGCGGTACTTTTTCACTAACGCTGATGGCTAGCTCTAAAAATTCATCGCGAGGCACCATGTCAGACACAGTTTTTACCAGCTCTTGCACTTCTGCTCTGAGTAGTGACTGACGGTCTTCGGCCGTTAGCTGTTGAACGCGCTGTTCTAAATAGTGAAGCTTGTCGCTGAGGCCAGAATGGTTGTTTTTGGTATCTGTGCCCAAGACGTCCACATGCACTCGCTGCTGCATTAGCTCTGATTTGAGCCTGGTTAGCAGGGCTTCAATGGTCTCTAGACGGCTGGTATCTGATAGCTGCTGACAGCGCGATCGCACATCCTTTAGCTCGATACACAGCTGGGTATGCTGGTCTTGCAAATCCGCTAGATACTGACGCAGCTCCTTTAGTTCTGGGATATCTTGTTCTTCAATCTGTTCTGTCAGCGTTTTCCGGGTGTACTCAAATACCTGAGTCAGGCTGAGAATATCCTGCTGGTTTTGAGCCACAATCGACTGCCGGATGGCGGCGAGCTGTTCCTGGCTCGGCAGGTCGCCCATCTGCTCTTGAACATCGCGCAAACGCTCATCCAGCTTACTATTGACCGATAGCATCACCGACTGGCTTTCAGACAGCTTTGACTGTAGCTGTCGTCGGTTAAGCAGTCCTAGACCTGCCAACAGCGATAGGGGAGCTGCCGCCAATAGCGCCTGCTGGGTAGCAATTGAGGCTACTGTTCCAGCTCCAGAGCCGATTAGCAGCGCATACTCGCTCAGATTAAGCCAACGATGTTTCTTCACAAATTTTTGCCGAATGCAGTGACGAACAGCTATTACTGATTGCGATCAGCAACGCTTTAAAAAAGCAGCCCGCGTAAATTTCGGACTGCTATTCTCTTATTCGTCGTAGTTACAGATCTATCAGGAGATATGTCAAGTCTTTATGGGGCATCTAATGCTAAAAAGACTTACGTGTTTTCCCCGATACAAAAAATGTCAATATTTCTAAAATTCTTTACCCCAGGTTCTTTCAGGAATACTGACCCTGTTTTCCCTTAAAGAAAACGTAGGATAAATGGGTATTTAAAAGCACTGTCGGGCGTACGGAAGCTATGTAAGATTGCCAAAATTGGCATGACCCACTGAAAAACTAGCAGCGGTAGCACAAACAGCCAGCCAATCAGCAACCAACACAAAATTCCGATAACAAAGCTGTAAATCCAGATATTTATGTGAAAGTTCAACGCTTCTTTAGAATTTTCCTTTATGACCGGGTCGTCAGACACAATCCACAGAGCCATGGGAAGACCCGCTGAAAAAAGAAGCTGGCTGAGAAAGATAGACCCGTGGGAAAGGGCTGACAAAACTCTGCGTTTGTCGCTGTCAAATGCTGCATCCATGACGGGGGAGTCCTCTACTTGCTGTGTTTCCATGGTAAACGATGCATCGACCCCCCCTATTAGGGAAAACCGTAGTCGGTACCTGTCGGAAGCGACCTAGGAGCAATACGTTTCGTCCGGCTCAACATCCCGCTTAAGACCAATCCCGGCTTGAGGACGTTTACAATAGAACAATACCGATCACTCCAAGAACTGACCAATGGAACTCAAACGCCTAGGCCACGTTGCCATTTGTGTAAACGACATCGCCGCTGCCGCCAAGTTTTATCAGAATCTGGGGATGAACCTGGTGTGGCAAGACAGCGATTGGGCCTATCTCAAGGCAGGTAATGACGGTCTGGCACTGCTGAGCCCCGACTACGATCAGGCCGGTCCCCACTTTGGTTTTGTATTTGATGACCGAGCTGCCGTTGATGAAGCCTACGCTAAGCTGAGCCAGGAAGATATTAAACTCACCGAAATCCATGAGCATCGCGATGGGACGGCCTCTTTCTACGGTCGCGACCCCTTTGGTAACTGGTTTGAGTACCTCTATGAGCCCGGCACGCCTAAAACCAAACAAGCAGAACTCGTTGCCTAACGGCGTTGGCCCATCGTTACTCCTGATAGCGTACGCCTAAATACTGGGAGAGCTTGTCTAAGAGTTCGTCGCGTTGAAATGGTTTACTAACAAAGTCATCACAGCCAGCCACCAGACTCAGCTCACGATCTTTGGCAAAGGCATTGGCGGTGATGGCCACAATGGTGGGAGAGAAAGCGTTAGTCTCCTGACTTTTTTGCCGTATTCGTCGAGTTGCTTCCCACCCGTTCATTATGGGCATTTGCATATCCATCCAAATGAAATGAGGCCGCCAGCTTTCCCACACCTCAACAGCTTCCTTGCCATTGGTCGCCTCGCGGGTTTGAAATCCCAACGTTGTGAGAACTTTGGTCAGCAGCTTACGGCTGATGGGCTCATCGTCGGCCACTAGGATGCGAAAATGCTCCTGGTTAGCCGCCAGTTTTCTAACTTTCTTATCATCCGGAAGACTTTTCTGAGGTAAGGGTTCAAGACTAGCCGGAATATCAAACGAAAAGATTGTTCCTTGGGTTGGTGCGGAACTGACCGTAATCTCTCCTCCCATCAGGTTAACAAGCTGTTGGCTAATGGGTAAACCCAAGCCCACACCGTCAAAGGAGGTTTGCCCTACGCTACCTTGGGTAAAAATCTCAAATAGGCTAGAGATTTCTGCTTCTGGAATCCCGGCCCCTGTATCTTCTACTTCAAAGTGAAGATCAATCTGAGACGGACTACTAACGGTTTCTGATAGCCGCAACACAACACAACCGGTCTGAGTAAATTTAATAGCATTGTCTAATAGATTGATTAAGACCTGTTTCAGTTTGCCTTCGTCAGTGGTGACAAACCGGGGCAGGCTAGCACTGGGCTCAAACTCCAGATGCAGCCCTTTGGCAGCAGCCTTGGGGCCTAACATGGCTTCTAACATATCTAGCAGACCATACAGATCTACACTGGACTCATGCAAGACAACGCGATTGGCCTCTATTTTAGAAATCTCGAGAATATCGTTAATGAGATTTAGTAAATGTTCACCGCTCAGGTTGATAATATCTAGAGACTTTTGCTGTTGCGATGTTAACGACGGATCTTGATGCATCAGCTGGGTAAAGCCTAAAATAGCGTTGAGAGGCGTTCGAAACTCATGGCTCATTTTGGCTAAAAATTGACTTTTTGCTTGGGAGGCCGCCTCGGCTCGGATTTTGTCTTTTTCTAGTTTGAGATTTTGCTGGGCTAATTCTATTCGATATTGTTGCAGCTTGAGAATCTCATAGCAGGTAATGCTGCTGACAGAGCCGATTAAGGCCAGCAGCGGTGGTACAGTGGGAATCCACCATCCGGCTAAAAAAAACAGGTAGCCGCTGACCAACAGAATACCGCCGGCTAGCCCTACAGAGATAATGCCAACCGCTAGGCGAATAACGATGCCATTGCTATGGCGTTTGGCTTCTAGCAATGGCCAGTACCCTAGGGCTCCAAAACCAGACCACAGAAGTATCCAACCGATTTCGAGTGACTCGCTCCACCCTCTTAAAATTGCCCGTCCGTCCAGTGCTGCACTGACTAAGGTACTGGCCAGGTTGGCATGGAGAACCATACCTGCGGTTGCTTCCGGTGTATCGATTAAACGGCTGCTGTAGGGAGTGTAAAACAGATCGTTTAGACTGGTGGCCATACCGCCTACAATCACAATGCGATCGCGAATAAGCTCCGGGTCTAGACGATTGCTTAACGCATCGGTTAGGGACACACGGGCAAACTGTTCAGCATGTCCTCGAAAGTTAATCAGGATCTGATAGCCGCCGGTATTGGTGCGGACATAGCCACCGTCATGACTGCGTAGGGGTTTGAGGGTGGCCTGACCCAAACGATAGATTTTCTGTTCCGCGTCGAGGACCTCTTGGGGCACCGCTTGCTCGTTTAAATATCGCACCGCCAGCTCGGCTCCTAACCCTAGCCGCAGCTGATTTTCAGCATTGGGATGAGACAGCAGCCCTCGGCGAAACTTGCCATCCGCATCCACAAGTAAATCTGTTAGCGCCACCTGCCCTTGTTGCTCTAGTTCTGCGGGGGGAGCTACAGTGCGACCAATGGCCTTTTCCACTCCGATCAGATTGGGAGTGGAAGCCATCACCTCAACCCATTCTTGGTAGCCAGGTTCCACGGGCAGATCGCGATAGAGATCTAGTCCGATCACCGCTGGCTGGTGCTGGTTAAGATTACGAATCAGCTGAGCTAGGGTCGCATCGGGCAAGGGCCACTGTCCCAAAGTACTGATGTCAGATTCATCGATAGTAACTAGAACAATCCGCCTGTCGGCCGGTTCTGGCGGTCGTAGCTGAAAATACTGGTCATAGATCGACCATTCCAATAGCTGTAGGGCACCTGTAAATCGTATGGCTATTACTACGCCAGCTACAATTGGCGTTGTCAAAAGGGCAGTAATCCATCGCATTTAAATCATCTTAGAAGTACAGTTTAGCCTATCTTTCTAATTTGTTTTCTTGTACATTTTGGGTGGTACCAACCCTGACATTATCGCAGGCAGCGCTGCCAACGTGCTGAAATAGAGGCAATGGGGCAAATTGGCCTACACCTGGCCGGCAGTCAAGCGTAAATTGTCGCTGCATCTAGCATCAGTCCAGCAGTGGGGTATTTGCGATCGCGTCTAAATTTTCAGCTTGAAGTACCTCAGCCCAGTTCGTAGCCAGGGTCGTATTGTCTGGCTGAGACTGTCGCAGTGCGGCTAGAGTCGCTAACATATCATGCCAAACCCCCAATCGCCCATAGAGTTCTGCCTGGGATAATAGCGAACTACCCTCGACGGTTTCAGATAGTTCAACCCGTCGAATTTGCCCGGTCGCCGTTGGTAAATCTGTTTGCGTCGGCTGACATAGAATCGCCAAAGACCAGTGATAGGTTTGATCTACCGCTAGCTCAGGACTCTCAGGAGGTAGCGTAATTTGGAGGATGCCTCCGGTTTGGGGCAGCTGAATCCGGCTTTGGTATAGGCCACTGCGGTCATTGTTTCGCAAGGTCAAATGAGCCTCGGTTGCGGCTGTAGGAGGAACATAAACCAACAGGGTGGGATGGGCTTCTCCGGTCAGTCCGATCCCCGACTCAGGTATTAGTGCCGTCAGCGGTGTTGCATAGGCGGCATCGTTCAGACATTTTTCAGCGACAGGGCGAGACGCCCCCCCTCGGGAAGTAGTTACCCGATCGTCATTAGGGGGTTCAAAGAGGATCAGGGGAGCCGGTTCTGAGATCACAGCAGATTTTAAATGTGTTGTTACAGGCGACTCAGGTTCAGCCCTAGCCGCTGTGTTTAGCCCTAGCCACAGACTACCTAATAGAGTGAGACACAAGCGTGTATGGGCAAAGTATTTCATTGACAAAATTATTAAGTGAAAGATTTAAGGGAGACTTTGGCGGGGACATCAGATCGGTTGGGCAAATGCTCATAGCTTCAGCTCACAGTCTTAGTTATGCCTCTGCTAGAAAGGCATGGTGTAAATCTAGACTGTGGCCTTATTTAATTTTCTTGTTTAGTTCCCCAAGGTTTAGCATCGCTTCATAAAACCTCATTTTCTGCATCTATAGCCAGTTACCGACTAAGACAAACGGTGCCCAGTAAAACGGCTGCTGATAGGGCGACTGTTTGAGTAAGCTCAGTTGGGCCGCTCTTAGAGCAGCGGCTTTGGTTATACCCGGGTTGTCCGCCAGCTGTTGATAAAACTCCACCATCAGTGTGGCCGTAGATTCGTCGTTAACCTGCCAGAGAGTGGCCAGGGTGCTACGGGCCCCTGATCTTAGCGCAATACCGGCCAACCCTAGAGCGGCTCGTTTATCCCCGGTTGCTGTTTGACAGGCGCTGAGCACCAGCAGTTCCAATGGCTGGCCGGGGTCTCGACGTCTGGGCTGTAGCAGAGCATCTAGCTGCTGTACGTTAATGCGACCATCCCAGGTCAGCAAAAAGGTCTCTTCGGCTTTGGAGCTAAACTGGCCGTGGGTCGCTAGATGCACGACGGAAAAAGGACTGTCTTGAAGCGTTGCTGTTAAGCGCTCAGTGGTAAATGTTTGATTGAGCAGCTGTGTGGTGGGTAGCGTAGCGGCAATTTGATTGACTTCAGTATCTACGGCCGGCAGTGCAGAAAACCCCGGTTGGGCCGTACTTAGCCCACCGGTGAGCACGTCTAGCTGTCGGACATCTAAAGAGGTGGGCTCTAATAGCTGTAGTCCGGGGCTGAGGGCAATGCCATAGCGCTCGACTAGATACTGCTGACCGTCGTGCAGCGCCGCCATGGGCAGGTTGCGCAAGGTTCCGTCTAAGACAAAGACCAGCGTCTGGGTATCGGCTAAAAAGTCTTCTGCCGGTCGAATGAGCCAGTCATACAGCTGCTGGGAAAACCGCAGCCGGTCTTCGTCAAAAAAGTGTGGATTCAGATAGAGCCGCAGCTGGGCAATCGCGGCTTCAATGGTTGTCTGGGGTAGGCGGGTCTCATAGTGAACCAGCGGCAGCCCCGGTCGTGAGACAATCACTGCCAGCCGGTCAGGCAGAATAATCGGGTAGAGGACAGCTGCTGTGGCATCAACCGTATCGATCTGCTGTGGCTGCGCCTGCAAACAGGCGTGGCGAAAAAAGTTGTCCAGTTCAGCTAGCTGCAGCGATTCAATTAGCTGTCTGGCCTGCTGTAGCTGGGCCTGTTGGGGCTGGCTGTCTAATAGCAGCGAGACCAGCTCGCGATAGACCGGTTCAACGGTTTCTAAGTAGGAAAACTGCACTTCAGGATTGAGAGCGACCAGTTCCTGACGCAAAGACTGTAGAGATTCAACCGCGTCGCTGTAGGCTGCGATCGCACCCTCTATCTCTCCCTGCTGCGTCAGAATCCGCCCCAGCTGCCACTGCCAGGTCGTCTTTAGATCTGGCGCATCTAACCCTTCTGCTAGCGCCATTGCCTGCTGCGTCAGGGTTTGAGCATCCTGCCACTGCCCGGTTGTCTCATACAGGTGACCCAACTGTCCTAGGGCAAACGCCTCGGCGCGGGTATCCGCTAGCTGGCGGGCTGAGCGGACCGCATTGGCCAGCAGGCGAGCAAGTTGAGTCTGGTCGGTTGAGTCGTGCCTACCGGTTTGAATCAGCTGCATCCAGCTGTCAGCAAAATTTACCTGAGCATAGACCGCGTCGCGCCCTGGCGATAGCGCGGCTAACTGCGGCGGGAGAGCAGAGACTAGCTGCTGGGCCGACTGCCACTGGGCCGACTTTACCAGCAGCTGCAGCTGATTTAGCTGAGCCTCAATGCGCGTCAGCGGCTGCAGCGCCAGCTTCTCTGCCTGGCGATAGCGCTCTAGGGCCTGGGTGTTTGCCCCCTGGGCTGCCAGGGTATTGCCCAGCTCAATTAATGTAGTCCCGGTCTGCTCAGCAAACACCGGCTGGGTTGCCGATAGCTGTTGAGTAACGGTCAGACTCTGGGTCAGCAGTGTGCTAGCGCGCTCCAAGTTGCCGACGGCCTGGGCTGCCATTCCCAGCAGTTTGAGTCCGGTTGCTTGGGTGGCCAGATCGCTCTGGGTCTGCAGCTGCTCAAACGACTGCTCCAGCAGCCGCTGCGATTGCTGATAGTAGCCCAGGGTTTGTAGCGCCTTTGCCTGATTCAGCGTGGCCCCCAGCTGGCCGGTAACGTCATCGGCTGAGCCATAGACTGCTGCCGCCTGCTGCCAGGTTTGAATACTTTGTTCCGGCTGTCCTTGCAGCAGCTGTAGCTGTCCCTGCAGATTTAAGCTGGCTCCCAGCAGCGTCTGGTCGGCTGCAGCGGCTGAGGTTAAACGTTGCTGGCTCTGGGTATTGGTTTGTTGCGCCTGCTGCCACTGCCCTAGATTAAATTGAGCCAGCGACAAATAGTACAGGGCTCTAGCCTGCTCCAGCGGCTGCTCTGTTAACGCCTCAACCGCCTGCTGCCAGCTGTCGGCAGCGGCTGGTAGCTGACCGGCCCCAAATAAGGTTGTTCCCTGCTGTAAGTATGACTGGCCATTAGCGATCGCAGCCCTGCCGCTAGTTGGTTCAGCCGAGCGACTCTGGGCTGGTAGACCCCAAATCACCAGCCAGCTGCCCGCTAACGCCAGCACAGTCAAACGGCCGCGTCGCCAAAATCGTCTGCTCAATCCTTGCACTCGTCCCATGGCCATGGGTCTCACTGTAGTTTTTGGGAGCGGTTTGAAAAGCGCTAGCAGCTTCATTCAACGGTGCTTAACGACAATCGGGAAACGAGCGACTTTCAAATTTCTCAATAGCAGGCTGGGCAACACCGCTCCAGGGCCTATCTTAGCCAGGATTATAGCTACCGCTGCTGTAGAAATCTCCCGATGAACTCATCCACTTTCTGTAAAGTCTGTCAAGATTAGGGCGTTGCCCTTGGGTATACGTCTAAATGAGGCTCCCCACAATGGCTCTCTTAGATAGGTTCAAGGTGTTCGAGACCAGCTGGTTGACCACGCTGCTCTTTTTAGCCATCCAGGGAGGCTTTTCAGCTGCCCAGGCCCAAATCAGTCCTGATACCACCCTGCCAGTCAATTCTGCAGTGCCGGATGGCTGCACCCTTTGTACCATAACTGGCGGGACGCTGAGCGATGATGGTCAGACGCTCTTTCACAGTTTCGAACAGTTCTCGATACCCACTGGGGGGGCGGCGCTTTTTCAAAATCAGCCTACCCTAACTACGATTTTCACCCGAGTGACGGGGGGGCTGCCCTCAGATATTGACGGTGCGATCTCAGCCCAGGGCACCGTCGATTTATTTCTGCTCAACCCCAACGGCATTATCTTTGGCCCCAACGCCTCCCTCGCCCTTGGCGGCTCCTTTATCGCCAGCACCGCTGACAGCATACAGTTTGCTAACAACAATAGCTTTAGCGCCGTTAGTCCCCAGGCCCCTCCATTGCTCACCGTCAGTACCCCCGTGGGACTGCAGTTTGGTTCTACCCCAGGAGAGATTATCAACCGGTCCCAGGCCCCTAGCCCATTGCCCCCAGTGCCGCTTCCTCCTCTTTTATTTCCCCCCAATACAGGGCTAGAAGTTCTAGCAGGCCAAACATTAGGACTCATTGGAGGTAACGTCAGTCTAGAGGGCGGGAACCTCACTGCTGTCCAAGGCCAAATACAGATCGGGAGTGTATCTAACGGCACCGTCACCCTCACCTCCATGCCTACAGGATTAGTCTTCAACTATGACGACATCCAGAATTTTGAGAACATCCAACTATCCAACGGGGCCAGAGTGACCACCAGCGGTCTAGGTGGGGGCAACATTCAACTGCATGGAGACCAAATCATCTTGACCGATAGCGCCCAGCTATCAGCCGACAACTTTGGACCATTAGATGGTGAAGGCATTCAGATTCAAGCTAGTCGCCTCCAGCTAGAAACGGGAGCCCGCATCTCTGCCTTTACCTTTGGCGCTGGCGCTGGCGGAGATATCACCGTCAATGCAACTGAAGCTCTTGAATTCATCGGGGAAAATAGCTTAGACCTGATAGAAGCCGTCCTTACCGGTAATTTCACCCTAGACCTCCTCGAAAATGGGTTGTTTGCCGCCAGCGTCTTAGGAGATGGTCTCGGTGGCGATGTCCGCATCAACACCCAAACTTTAAGCCTGACCCAGGGAGCTGTGCTAGCTACCGGATCCTTCTTTGGCGACGCTCAGGGCGGTGATTTAACGATTCAAGCAGCCGAGTCCATCCAGCTAGATCAGTCTGTTTTGAGCAGCGGCACCATTGGTGGTGGTGCTGCTGGACAGTTAACCATTGAAACCGAACGCATCACGGCCCAAAATGGTGGTCTAATCTTAAGTTCAAATGATGGCTCTGGTCCGGGTGGCGATATTGATATTATGACCTCTGAGTCAATTGACCTAATCGGGGCAGTTCCTCTCCCCACACCGTCTCTACCCACTGGAGAGCTGCCCAGCGGCGTGGTTACGACCAGTCGCAGCAGTGCCCCAGCAGGTGACATTCGGCTTAGCACCGATCGGTTGGCCGTCCGGAACGGAGCTACGATATCGGCATCGACTGTTGGCGACTCAGGCGTAGGAGGTGCGATCTCGATTGATGCCGCAGAATCCGTTGACGTGGTTGGCAATTCGGCCAGTGGAGCTTCTGGCAGCGCTATATTTGCTACCACGACCGGTTCTGGTGATGCTGGCAGTTTAACCCTAAACACAGGGCGATTGAGTCTGCGAGAAGGCGGTCGAATATCCACTAATGCCAATGGCCCAGGTATGGGAGGAGATGTGATAGTGAATGCCTCAGAATCGGTAACAATTGTCGGTTCTGCCACTGGACGCAATAGTATTTTGGTGACAGAATCCCGTAATAACGGCGGTGGAGCTGGCAACTTAAAGATAGTCACCGGACAATTTACAATTCAAGATGGCGGCAGACTTTCCGTCAACAGCACAAATAGGTCTGTGGGGGGGGCTGGTAATCTAGAAGTACAAGCCGGTTCGATTTTGTTAGACGGTGACGGTCAAATCACAGCAGATAATAGGGTGGGGTCCGAGGGGAATATCACCCTGAGTACAGACACTGTTTTGCTATTTCGTCGAGGCAGTCAAATTAGCACAAACAGCGCCAGTGAGAGCGGTGGCAATATCTCAATCACTGCCCCCTTTCTGATAACAGTTCCCCAGGAAAACAGTGACATTACAGCCAATGCTCAGCAAGGCAGAGGTGGGCGAGTGAGTATCACTGCCCAAAGCATCCTCGGTATAGCGTTTCGCAATACCCTCACCCCCGAAAGTGACATTACTGCTACCTCAGCCCTGGGCCCAGAATTTAATGGCATTGTTGTTTTGATTACACCAGAGCTAGAGCCAGATAGCGGCCTGGTGGAGTTACCCACGGCAGTAACTGATCCTGCTAATCAAATTGTGGCCGGCTGCCCAGCAGACAGCAACAACAGCTTTACGGTGAGCGGTCAAAATGGATTGCCTGCTAATCCAACACAGACGCTACGCACATCTGGCAGCTGGCAAGACTGGCGATTTCTAAATAATGTTCCTTCGGTAGAAAATACTATTTCTCCTGCTGAAGAGATGCTTGCTGAACAATCAACACCTTTAGATGAACAGCCTATGTATGAGGCTAATCATGTACAAACGAACAAAAACGGTCAGATTGTTCTAGCAGCCACATCGGCTGAGATATCGCGACTAAGAGCACAGCCATGCGTCAGATGAGTGAAAATCATGGAGAGGCAAGATGTCTATATGCTTTGGCAGTTATCTCTTTGGCCAAGTCTGTTTAGACTTTTATGAGAGTCGCCAGGCTGCTGAGAATGAAGGACACAGCAGCGGGTTAGAGGGAACACAGGGTGAAGCACTCAGCTAGGCCAAACGCGTATCTATCTAAATACAGTAGCTGCTTGAGTTATGGAGATGCTGCTATCAAATTCAAGCAGCCGCTGCGGTTTTAGTAACTATCACAGAGACTCCTTAAAGACCGTGATAGCTATCAGACTCAGCACGATAACAGCCAAGGGTTTTAGCAGCATAGCTACAAACCCAATAACACTGTCGGTAATGACCAAGACCTTTAGCATGTGACCAAGGCTAAGTGCGATCGCAAGTCCAATTATCAACCAGACCAGATAGCTAATTGCCTTGAATGTAAGCTGCATCAACGGTGAGTAAGAATAGCGTTTCATCACAGTAGACCTATCAACAACAGATGAACTATAGGACATTGAAACCGCTGTACCCTTAAGCGTCTGAAGCTCCTCGCGAGTCGCTGCTAAAGACTCTTGCAAACAGAGTATCTGCCAGTACAAGTAGGGACAACTGTTTGTTTGATCGTCACCTTGACAAGGTTTCGTAATCGCACCAGCCGCCAACACAGACGGTTTGATGTTCGCTGCTAAGTACTGAGTGGCTATACAAACCATAGAATCAGCCTCATTAATGACATACATATGTAATACATTAAGCATTTTTGTATGTCAAGTGTATACTAAGGCATCTGCTCTTTGTTTTAAGAAAGCGTATATCTGTGTTCAGCATATTGACATGTGGTAAATCTAGCTATTAGACTGATCGCTCGGGATGTATTACAGAAAACGTCTTTTGTATTAACAAAAAGTAAAATGAGTATTAAGAAGTTGGTCAGTTTTCGCCTGCCCGAAGAGTTGATTGCAGCCCTGAGGGTTCGTGCTCAAGGCGATGGTATATCGATGACCGAACTGGTATTTCGTTTGTTGAAGCAAGGGCTAAGCCAAAGAGATGCTGAAGCCGAGCCCATAGAAACATTGGTCAATCAGCGAGTGGCAAACAAAGTGGCTACCCTTGAAGCCGAGTTTCACAAATTGCAAGATGAGAAGAAGCAAGCTGAATCTTGGGTTTCGAGCCCTTTATACTCCCTGCTAATGCAAAACGCTTTTGAGCAAAGTCAGGACTTTAAAAATCGAGAACGGTTAGATCGGTTGGAAAGGATGGTAGAACAATTAGTCGAAGCCCAAAACAAAAAGTGCTCATCAGAGAGTTAACCCGCAATTTCCTGAAATATGGCCGTGTTTCAGGAAATTACAGCTTTTTTGTAGCCATTTCAGTAGTATAGTTATGTGTTGGAGTGAGTGTATTGATGTTTTTGAGCCTAATGCCAGATCAAAACCATGTCTCCTATCGACTGCTCAAGAACTGCTTTGATTACAGCCAATGTTTTTCAAAACTGTTTATCTCGAAGCTACGCCTCTAGGAGCTATCACACTAATATACTGAGACGATTAATCGCAGCCCCCATCAGGTGGTACATCTCAGATATTGATTTCGATTTAGCATTCACTCTTAGAGAGCTATACAAGCTAGACGTTAATTCTCAAGAGAGTAATTCAGTTTGCCAGGAAGTACGTAAAAACCTACATAACTGCCATATTACACCATATGTTTTAGAAGAGTCTCAATACTACGCCATCAATTTCTATGATGCGTTACGGCTTGCCTGTGCTATTGAAGAATGTGTTGACTATATCGTTACCTGGGAGCCTGCATCGTTCGTGCGCAGTCCCCACGAACGCAAAGAGTTAGAACAGCAGGGATTTTTTAACTTAACGCTAGGGTCGGAAGATGCTGATACAGGAATGCGGCGGTCTAAAACAATCGGTGTGTTCCCGCCCAACCGTTTTTGGTCTCATTTGCAAAATAATTCTAGTGGTGAACTGTCAGCTCAATCAGCAAGCCGCTATATTCACTTTGAAAGTTTGAGTTTGCAAGTAGGTGGTGGCAGCTTTAGTCGAGCTGAGGTTTTTATTCGTAATCAAACCGGTCATCGCATTCGCGGAGAAAAGCAAGGCTTTACTCCCTGTGAAGCGACTCTGATTGCCCTAGACCTGGCGATCGATCAATGTTTTTATCTACCCCATCGAGAACTGATAAATTTCTCAATTCTGCCTAGTATCGGTGGTCCTAAAGCTTTAGTAGAAGTCTCGTTGGATGTGGAATGTGCAGGACAGCTCTTTCCAGCCCGCGCCCGCCACAATAGTGTTTACCACGCCTGTGCTGAGGCCTATATAAATGCAATTAATGAAATTGCCGATGCTTTTCACCTGGATTAGCCACCTGAAGCCCTAATCCTCAACAATTGTTCCCAAATACAGCCTTGCAAACTGCCTGAAAGCTTCAACATGCACGGTTTTCAGAGCCTCAGTAGTAAGCACAATATTCTCAGCGCTGGGGTCTAAGCCGTGGTACCAACGTCCGACGCTGGCTCGGCTAATCCCCATGGTCACAGCCAGCTTGTTTTGACTGATGCCGTGTGTATCTAAAACTTGCTTCAGTGCTGCACTTGCCTGTCCCATGGCCCAATCATCTCAGAGCCGACGGTCCAAAATCTTCTGGAATATCGTCTAGCGACCAGCCAAGAATCTCGCACAGTCGTTTGAACTCACGAGGTGTCATCTTTGGTTCGTAAATACCAGTTTCCCAATTGCTGATAGTCTGATCTGTCTTACCTAACACCTGACCAATATCACGTTGGGTAAGCCCCAGCTCTTCCCTGCGAAGCTTCAAGGGGGATGATTCGTTAGACTGTGGAATTTTAGCGGCCATTAACTATAAGCAGACTTATACAAATAGACTTGACACACTAATTACAAGCGTGCTTGGATACTGATATGGATTACAAGCCAACTTGGAATAGCAAAAACGCTAACCAGGTTTAAACAGCTAAGTTTGGACCTAGCTGGACGTCATCAGTCTCGCATTTTGCGATCGCCTTTGGGCTATTCGCACAGTTTTTCCTGCAAAAATTTGAAACTCATCATGCAAGAATTTATTCCCAGTACCAACATTGATGGTATCCCGCCTCAGAACCCATCCAATTCAGCAGAACCTCATCGCGAATCAGTCTTGATCACCCTTGTCGGTTCAACCGTTGCAATGGACCTAATTATCAAGCACCTTCACAAGCTTGGTTTTGTCGAATCCAACGCCTGGAGTAAAGAGCAAACAGAACCTAAAAGTGGTCAGTCTATGCGAGTTCTGAAGAAATGGATCCGGGTGTAATCTGATAGCCTAAGCGCTCAATTGCTCGCATAGTTTGTAGAGTAGCGGCGTTAATAACAAAGCGGGCAAAAATGAGGCGACTCGGATTTTTGTTACCTGCAGTAGATTAAACCCGATGCCCAAAATGATGATGCCGCCGACACCGGTTACCAGCAAAATAGTCGGTGCAGCAGCCGGATCGCTACCGCCAGATAAGAGCCCGGCCAGCAGCGACAGTCCTCCCTGGTAGATCGCTACGGGTAATATCGAGAATCCGACACCGGCTCCATAGCTACCGGTCAAGGCAATGGATATGAGACCATCCATGGTTCCTTTGATAATCAAAATCGTGTCGTCACCGCTCAGGCCGTTGTTGAGGCTGCCCAAAATTGCCATGGGGCCAATGCAAAACAACAGACTAGAGGCTACAAATCCTTCGGTAAATCGGCTGCCACCGCCAAATCTGGCTTTGAGTTTGTCGCCAACGGCCGCCAGGCGGTTTTCGAGCTGCCACCATTCGCCTAGCAGTCCGCCAATGACTAAAGACACCATACCGACGATGACACCTGCGATCGCACCCGCATTAATATCCGTCAGCGGCTGTGCCATCTGAATCCCAATAAATAGAGTAATCAACCCCATTGCCTGAGTAATCACATCCTGCATTGCCCGAGGCAGTCGCCCGCGCAGCATTAGCCCGCTACCGGTGCCCACCAGCACTAGCACCACATTGATCCAGGTACCGCTCGTTTTTGCCCACAGGCTCAGCATTACACGTTCATGATCGATAGATCATCTAACGATAAGATGATGCCTTCCCAATGTACAGACGCTCCAATGTACAGGCGTTCCACAGAACGCCTCTGCGGATTCTAAATTGCAATTTAGAATCACCCGCCCCACAATAAATGATGACCCTTGCTACCGCATTCTATGGTTTCTGTTAGCCTGATTCGAGCCACCAACTACGACATTGAACCATTAGAATCACACATTCGCGCTCTGCTAGCTCCACTGGGGGGCATAGAAGCCTATGTCCAACCTGGACAGCGCGTACTGCTCAAGCCAAATTTACTCACAGGTGCTCGCCCAACAAAGGAATGCACTACCCGTCCTGAGGTGGTTTACTGCGTAGCCAAACTGGTGCAAGCAGCGGGTGGCAAACCATTTTTGGGTGACAGCCCCGCCTTTGGCAGCGCTCACGGTGTTGCTAAGGCTAACGGTCTACTGCAGTGGGCCCAAAAACTAGATCTGCCCATCGTAGAACTGCACGGCAAACGCTATGGTCTTCAAAACAGCCAATTTGACCACCTACTGCTATCCAAAGAAGCGATGGATGCCGATGTGGTGATCAATCTTCCTAAGATGAAGTCCCACGTGCAGCTCACCCTGACGATGGGAGTAAAAAATCTGTTTGGCTGTGTCCCAGGCAAAATGAAAGCCTGGTGGCATATGGAAGCGGGAAAAGATCGGTCTCGGTTTGCTCAAATGCTAGTAGAAACAGCTGAGGCGATCGCCCCTGACCTGACGATTTTGGATGGCATTATCGGTCACGAGGGCAACGGCCCTAGCGGCGGTGAACCGCGACAGCTAGGAGTTCTGGGGGCGTCTGCTAATGTCTATGGGTTAGACCGGGCGATGGTGGATGTCCTACAGGTCGATCCATCCCAAATTCCGACAGTGGCTGCATCTCAGCGGTTGGGGCTATGTCCTGACAACATCGAGTATGTCCTTTACTCACCTGCTGAGCTACGTATCGACGGTTGGCAGCTGCCTGAACAACTTATGCCCATTGACTTTGGTATGCCTCGGGTGATGAAATCCACCTTTAAGCATCTGTATATTCGCTTTATCAAAGAACCGATGGCGGCCTACGCTCGACAGTAGCCCTGGACTAACAGGCGTAAAAAAAGAGGGCTGAGCCGCTTGCCCAACCCTCTTTGGCTGATATTAATAGCTGTTGATGACTAAAAACCAGAAGAGGTTTTCTTCATATCTTTGGCTATTGACTTAAATGGCGACATGCTAGGACCCGGACGACGACGGCCCGCTTTAGCAACCGGTGTGGTGTAGTCAAACGGCTCTGTTGACTCTGCCTTTGCCTGAGACTTCTTGGAAGACTCTGCGATGGCCGTACGAATCAGCTCTAGCGGGTCGGTTGTAGCCTGCGGTGTGGCGGCAACTTGGGGCATAGCCGCCGCCGCTTTACTTACCGACTTGTCTAATGTTGGTACAGCTGACTTTGCTGGCGCGTTTTGCGCAGCTGGCTTAGCATCTCCAGACGGCTCTGGGGATTTGGCTGGTGCGTCTTTCGCAGCTTTTGATTCAGCTACGGGAACGACCGCAGATACCGCTGATGCAATTGGTTCAGGAATAGCCTCTAATTCTTCTTCGGAAAGCTCCAAGAAGTATCCATCCTTTTTAGACTTCTTACCAAAAAGTTTGCCCAGCACTCTAATCTATGCTCCTAATCAAATAGCAAGGCCACTGCTAATTCGTCTAATCATTCAACCGTAATCAGCCAACGGCTAGCCGTTGGCTGGTGGAAATGACAAAGGAAATTAGCAGCAACCAAAAATAAATTCACGGCAGCAGCGATCGCAACATAATCACAATGCCTGCCTATGGGTAAATCCATTATCAAAGCTGAAGCTAATGGCACGCAAGGAAGCATTAGACCAGTTTACAAAAGTTAATATTAGCGCAGCTAAACGCAACGATATTCTCATCTCAAAATCAGAATATTGGCGGTAGCGCTCAGGGACCAGGTTCACAAAAAGCCGTTGCTGATTTAAGGGATGCACCAATCTATTAGAAATGCCAAATGTCAGCATTTTTTAGATAAAACCATCCCGAGGATCGGCAGTGCCCACAAAAAAATGGCTGCCGCAGATGGACAGCCATTTTAGAGAAATAAACCAGATCTGGGCTCCTAGTCAGCGCCCTGGGTTAACAGCTCTCGCTTTTCCTTGGCCACAATGACGACCTTACCCTTATCATCGACGTCAACGACGGCAGTGTCACCATCTTTGAGCCGACTAGAAAGAATCTCCTCAGCCAGAGTATCTTCCAGCAGTCGCATAATGGCACGACGCAAGGGTCGAGCACCGTAGCTGGGGTTGTAGCCTTCTTCCACCAAACGGTCCTTGAACTTCTCCGTTACCTCCAGGGTGATGCCCTGTTCGGTTAACCGACCAAAGACCTCCTTGAGCAGAATATCGGAGATTTCTTTAACCTCAGGCTTGGTCAGCTGACGGAAGACGATGATTTCATCCAAGCGGTTTAAGAACTCAGGTCGGAAGTACTGCTTCAGTTCTTCATTCACCAAAGAGCGAATGCGGTTGTACTGAGACTCGGCTGCGTCTTCTTCTAGCTCAAAGCCAAGACCGCCGCCGCCTTTCTCAATCACCTTAGAACCGATGTTGGAGGTCAAAATCAGTAGGGTGTTCTTAAAGTCCACCGTACGTCCCTTGGCATCAGTCAGACGACCGTCTTCTAGAATCTGCAACAGCATGTTGAAGACATCGGGGTGGGCCTTTTCGATCTCGTCAAATAGGACGACCGTATAAGGCCGACGACGCACCGCTTCGGTAAGCTGACCGCCTTCGCTGTAGCCCACATATCCCGGAGGTGAACCAATCAGCTTGGACACCGTATGGCGCTCCATAAACTCAGACATATCCAGGCGAATCATGGCTTCTTCAGACCCGAAGAAGTAGGACGCCAGTGTCTTGGTTAACTCAGTTTTACCCACACCGGTAGGACCGGAGAAGACAAAGCTGGCAATGGGGCGATTGGGATTCTTTAGTCCGACGCGAGCCCGACGAATGGCACGGGAGATCGCCTTAACGGCTTCGTCTTGACCAATAACCCGCTGATGAAGGGTGTCCTCCATGTTCAGCAGCTTGTCGGATTCGGTTTCGGTAAGCTTATTTACCGGGACACCGGTCCAGGACGCCACGATGTGGGCGATATCCTCTTCGGTGACTTCGGGGGAGTCGGAGGTACCAGCCTCATCAGTGCGCTTGCTCTGGGCAATGGCACGGATTTCAGCCTTGATTTCCATTTCGCGATCGCGCAGTTCACCCGCCTTATCAAAGTCCTGGGAACGTACGGCATTGTCCTTATCTTTAAGGACGCCGCGTAGCTCGCGATCCAGCTCCTTGGCCGCCGGAGGCAGCTGGGAGTTGATTAGCCGCACCCGAGAACCGGCTTCATCGATTAGGTCAATGGCCTTATCGGGCAGATAGCGGTCCGAGATATAGCGATCGGCCAGCTTAGCCGCCGCTTCTAAGGACTCGTCAAGAATCTTGAGCTTATGGTGCTGCTCGTAGCGATCTCGTAAACCATGCAGAATTTCGATGGTTTCATCAACGCTAGGCTCGCCCACCATCACTGGCTGGAAACGGCGCTCTAGGGCCGCATCTCGCTCAATGTGCTTACGATACTCATCTAGGGTGGTGGCACCGATACACTGAAGCTCGCCTCGGGCTAGGGCAGGCTTGAGGATATTGGCCGCATCAATGGCCCCTTCAGCTGCACCTGCACCAATGAGGGTGTGAACTTCGTCGATGACCAGAATGACATTCGCCGCAGAGCGAATCTCATCCATAATTTTCTTTAGACGTTCTTCAAATTCGCCGCGATACTTGGTACCAGCTACCAGCAGACCAATATCTAGAGTGACTACCCGCTTTTCTTCAAGAATGTCGGGCACATCACCATTGGCAATACGCTGGGCCAACCCTTCGGCGATGGCGGTCTTACCCACACCGGGTTCACCAATTAGAACCGGATTGTTTTTAGTCCGGCGACCTAAAATTTGAATAACTCGTTCGATTTCTTTTTGACGACCTACAACCGGGTCAAGCTTGCCCTCTGACGCCATCTGGGTCAGATTGGAGCCAAACTCATCCAGGGTAGGTGTTTTGGTACGACCTTGACTACCGCCAGTCGACACTTCTGCGGTTTCGCCCAGCATCCGAATCACCTGGGTACGGACCTTCGATAGGTCAACGCCAAGATTTTCTAGGACACGAGCAGCTACGCCTTCACCTTCACGGATC
Source organism: Leptolyngbyaceae cyanobacterium (assembly GCA_050043465.1). Classification (GTDB taxonomy): domain Bacteria; phylum Cyanobacteriota; class Cyanobacteriia; order Phormidesmidales; family Phormidesmidaceae; genus Leptothoe. The sequence goes on along the minus strand of JBHJIL010000101.1, from coordinate 29,314 downwards.
AGACCTAGCAGTAAATGCTCCGTACCGATATAGTTATGACCCAGCTGACGGGCCTCTTCCAGGGACAGCTCTAGTACACGCTTAGCACGCGGTGTGAAGGGAATTTCTACGGCAACGAACCCGGAACCGCGACCGATAATCTTTTCGACCTCGATCCGAGCATCTTTAAGATTGACCCCCATGGACTTCAGAACTTTGGCGGCTACGCCGGTTCCTTCTCCGATGAGACCGAGAAGGATTTGCTCAGTACCCACGAAGTTGTGACCCAGTCGGCGGGCCTCTTCTTGGGCGAGCATGATCACCTTAATGGCTTTTTCTGTAAAGCGTTCAAACATGGCGGCTTTTCATCACCTGGCTTGTGCGGAGTTGCACTGATTCTAGCACAGCCATTTTTAGTGAAACTGTGCCGGTATTCACTACTTGTAAAGGATCTAGCGATTAAAAAAGACTGATGGCAACAGAATAGGGGTAGTACATCTTGAAGTTAGTTTTGATAAACCTGGAAAAGTCCTGGCTACTGCATGCACCTACGACAGCTGATGCTCTTAACCTGGATTTAAGCCACACATCCTCTAGGTTTTGAATATTTTGGGGGCATATCCTGTCTGTCTGGCCATGCCCTTGGCTACATCTATCTAAAGTATGAATATTTGCTACGTATCAATGACCAAATGTTACATAGGGTAGCCATCGGTATTGATACTGATTCAGGGTGTTTATACATTCGCGCTCTAGCTGCGCTAACCCCTCGGTATATGCGGATGTCTGCAGCTGGCTGCACCACAAGATCAGGGCATCTTCATCGTTTTGATAGTAGCGCTTACGCCGTCCGGCTGTCTTAAATCCGAATTTTTGATACAAATTCAGGGCCCGCTGATTAGAGGCACGCACCTCTAGCGTGGCCCGAGTAAGCGCTCGCTGACGGGCCGACTGGAGCAGCTGGGTGAGCAGCAATTGACCTAGTCGCTGACGATGATAGTCAGGGTGAATGGCTAGAGTTGTGATGTGAGCTTCTTCTACAATGGCCCACAAGCAGCCCAGACCAATTATCCGCTGCTCGGCTGCCAGTACTAATAGGTCACTGTTGGGGCTATCGATCTCCCGTCGATAGCCGTCTGCCGTCCACAGTCCGCCTAGGCAGACCTGATCGAGCTGCAGCACGGCTGGCAGCAGCTCCTCGGTTAACAGTTGGCAGGAGAGAGAGAGGGGCATAGGGCACAGTGATTTTTACTAGACATCTGGAAACCTAGACATCTGGAAACCGGTACGGACTGTACACTGAAGCTTGCGACATACCTCCAGCTACCAGGGTGCTAAGTCCCTTGGGGAATGTCCTATCTGCAATTTGACGACTGAGTCTATGGTTTCCACACGTCCTTCTGCAATTCAAACAGCGCCCTCTAGTCTTCAGTACCTGGAAACAGGCGGGTCTGATTCTCCCAATCAGCGGATTTTACCCCTCACTGCTGAGGTCAACTCACAGGATCATTTGGTGGTGGGAGGCTGCGATGTCCTTGATTTGGTGCACGAATTTGGCTCACCGCTCTATATCTTAGATGAACTGACCCTGCGTACTGCTTGTCGTCAGTATCGTCAGGCATTTGAGCGCTACTATCCTGGGAACTCGCTGGTCATGTACGCCTCTAAGGCGTGGAACTGTTTGGCCGTCTGTGCGATCGCAGCCCAAGAAGGGCTAGCCATAGATGTTGTTTCTGGAGGAGAACTGCTCACGGCCCTCAGCGCGGGAGTCGAGCCCAGCAACCTATACTTCCATGGCAACAATAAGTCACACCAAGAGCTGCAGCGGGGGCTGGACGCCGGCTGTCGCATTGTTGTCGATAACTGGCACGAGCTGAGAACTCTGAGTCTTCTAGCGGGGGCGGATATGCCGGCGACTATTTTGTTACGGCTGACTCCCGGTATTGAATGCCACACCCATGAGTATATTCGTACCGGCCATATCGATAGCAAATTTGGCTTTGACCCTGACCAGCTAGAGGCGGTTTTTGCCTATATCGCTCAGCAACCTGGGCTAAACTGCATCGGTCTCCTTGCCTATATCGGCTATCAAATTTTTGAGCTTCAGCCCCATCAGGATCTCTCTGCAGTTCTTGTTGGCTGGATGGAAACGGCTAAGCGCTATGGTCTTCCTATTTCCGAGCTGGATGTGGGCGGCGGTCTGGGAATTCGCTACACCGAAACTGACGACCCACCGAGTATTGATGGCTGGGCTCAGGTTGTTTGTCACAATATGGTCCAAGCTTGCCAGACGGCCAATGTTCCTCTCCCCAGATTAATCTGTGAGCCAGGCCGCTCTCTAATTGGCAGTGCCTGTGTCACGGTTTACACGGTGGGTAGCCAAAAGACCGTTCCTGGTATTCGCACCTATATGTCAGTAGATGGCGGTATGTCCGATAACCCCCGCCCCATTACCTATCAGTCGGTCTATCGGGTTTTGGCTGCTGGCAAAATGTCGGCTCCCCTTAGTGAGACGGTTACCTTAGCCGGTAAACACTGTGAATCAGGCGATGTAATTATTCACGATGCCCAACTACCGCTGTTAGAGTCCGGCGATCTTGTAGCTGTCCCTGCGACGGGAGCATACAACTACAGCATGGCCTCGAACTACAACCGAGTTCCGCGTCCGGCAGCCGTGTTAGTTAACGCTGGCCAGGCCGCTCTAATTGTGGAACGAGAAACCGAAGCGGACCTAATGCGCTACGACCGGCTCCCCAGCTATCTTAAGATATGGGGCCAAAGCCTCTCGTAGAGAGCGAGCTTTCCCAGCGTGACATCTGCCAATGTTTAGAATAAAAACTAAGATACACGCATTACTCGGGTAGTCTCTAGATTAGCCGTGTTGGTAGTGCCCAGCTATATCGGATCGATTGGCACCCCCTGCGCTTGTGGCTCTTAATACTGGGGGCATCCTGAGATTGGTGACAGCGCCTCGTAATTGCAGTTAGAGACCGCGTTGAGCGTCCTAATGTACCAGAACGTTTACTATCAAACGTTTGCTATCAAATACTGTGTATCGAACCTTGTATTGCAAACCCAGGTTGGGGCTGACACTTGTTAGGTCTGTTTGTCCATATCATTGACATCGCCCTTGTTCTCGTTCTCATCTACCTCATGCTGGTGGTGATTGGCGAGCGTCGTAACCTTTGGATGATCCGAGGGTTGATTGTACTGATGCTAGCAGCGGTTCTCAGTCATCAGCTGAAGCTATCGCTGCTGGGCTTTGTCCTGACTAATCTATCCTTTGGCGCGGCTGTTGCCATGGCCTTTCTGCTGCAGGCAGAAATCCGTCGATTTCTAGAAATGCTGGGGCGCGGAGAAATCAGACAGCTGTTCTCACCCAGTACTAAGCCTGTCCCTAGACCCGATAGCGTCATTGACGAACTTGTCGATGCGGTCCGTGAGCTTTCGCAAAAACGGACGGGGGCGCTGATGATCTTAGAAATTGGTCCCCCCATCGATGAAAATGATTTTTCAGTACCGGGAGTGAGGCTGAATGCGGAGCTTTCAAAGGAGCTAATCCAGACTATTTTTCAAACCAGTACTTTGCTCCACGACGGTGCGATTTTGATCCGAGCGTCTCGCATTATCGCAGCAGGGGTGATTTTGCCGATTTCAGAACGAATTGCGTCCCGACAGCTGGGTACTCGTCATCGGGCGGCCATGGGAATTACCGAGCGGATTGAAAACTGTCTGTGTATTGTCGTCTCAGAAGAAACTGGTTCAATCTCAATTGCCCAACGGGGGCGGCTCAATCGTCCCCTCACCAGCAACCGTCTGCGAGAGCTGCTGCAGGAGCAGTTTACGCCAGCCGTCGATAGCGAGACCGTTGCGCCTGAGCTGCTGAACCTAGGGCGTCGGCTTACCGGTCTCTGGAAATGGACCCGTCAGCTAGTGAGACGTTAGTTGTTAAGAAGCTTGAGGGTACGTCTCACCTTAAAAATAGTTATGATGTATTGGGCACTAAGCATATATACGCAGTGAGCGAGGGGTACTCCATGGTAGTCAGTCGATCTTCTTCCCAGGAAAAAGAGCAAGCACCTCTATCTGAGCGGGAATTGCAAATTGTTGAGCTAGTTGCGGCTGGCCTCACGAACCAAGAAATTTCCACACAGCTGGATATTAGCAAGCGCACTGTTGATAACCACATTAGCAACGTGCTGAATAAAACTGACACTGGTAACCGGGTGGCTCTTGTCCGCTGGGCACTAAAGTGGGGCAAGGTATGTATCGACGATGTTAACTGCTGCAATTTGCCCAGTGCTAGCGCCCAGAGCGCAAACGGCCAGAGCGCAACCGGCCAGAGCGCAAACGGCCATCAGCCCCCAGGCAATCAGGATAGCAGTCAGACTGTGAACAGCCAGGAACTGGCGTCCTAACCTGTGCATCGCCGATCCATCATTTGGTAGGGTGGGCATTGCCCATTTGTTTTTTTGAACACTGTCCGCTGATGAGTAATATCCAAGCCCTGCGAGGTTCCCGTGACATTCTGCCCGATGAAGTAACCGTGTGGCAGCATGTGGAAGCAACGGCGCGAGATATTCTTAACCGGGCCGCCTATCGAGAAATTCGTCCGCCGATGTTTGAGCAAACCGAGCTGTTTGCTCGCGGCATTGGTGAGGCAACGGATGTGGTTGGTAAGGAGATGTACTCCTTTGAAGACCGTGGCGGTCGCTCGATTACGTTAAGACCTGAGATTACCGCTGGTCTGGTGCGGGCGTTTATTAGCAATAAGCTGTTTGCCAGCGGAGGGGTGCAGCGGCTTTGGCATACGGGGCCTGCCTTTCGCTATGAGCGTCCTCAAAAAGGCCGACAGCGGCAGTTTCATCAGCTTGATGTGGAAATTTTGGGGAGTCGCGACCCCAGGGCTGATGTGGAGGTAATTGCGATCGCAACCGATATCCTCCAAACCCTAGGGCTTAAATCCTTGACCCTCGATATCAATTCGGTGGGCAGCGGCACCGACCGTCAGGTCTATCGCGAGGCCCTAGTCAGCTACCTCACCCCCTACAAAAATGACCTGGATGCTGACTCCCAGGATCGGCTGACCCGTAATCCTCTGCGCATCCTAGATAGCAAAGACAGCCGCACCCAAGACATTATTAAAGAGGCCCCCAGTCTGCTGGATCACCTGAGTGAAGACTCTCAAAATCACTTTGACCAGGTGCAGCAGCAGCTGAGCGAGCTGAATATTGATTTCAACATCAATCCCCAATTGGTGCGGGGGCTAGACTATTACACCCATACCGCCTTTGAGATTATGTCAGCCGATCTTGGGGCTCAAGCCACCGTCTGCGGCGGCGGTCGCTACGATGGTCTAGTTCAGCAGCTAGGCGGTCCAGAGGTCCCGGCGATTGGGTTTGCCATTGGTCTAGAGCGTCTGACAATCCTGCTTCAGCAGCTGCAAACGATTCCAGTTCCGGATCTAGATTTCTATGTGGTTTCCCGAGGTGACCAGGCAGAACCTGCTACCACTGTTTTGGCTCAAAAGCTAAGACACCAGGGGTTTTCAGTTGAGATTGATCTGAGCGGCAGTGCCTTTGGAAAACAGTTTAAGCGGGCTGACCGCAGCGGTGCGGTTGGCTGTTTGATCCTGGGAGATGCCGAAGCTGAAGCCGGTACCGTTCAGCTGAAGTGGCTGCGCTCTGGAGAGCAGTTGGAGCTGTCTCAAACAGAGCTGCTAGCCCAGCCTGACACCCTTAAAAGCAAGCTTACCGCGCTTCGTCAGTCTTAGAGCTAGTGACCAAAATCCCGACCCAACTGAGAGTTTCTAGTCTAAATTGACCTCCTGATTATGGGCGCTAAATTAACGTTACAGCTCATAATTCAAAGCTCAAAACTGATTCCTATTAAGCCAATGGCCAGACTAGAGGTCACCACAACCTATCTAGAGATGCTGTCTGTCGAGCAGATTGTTCCTGCGGCTCCCACAGAGCTGACCTTGCTAGAATCGGCGGTTCCTTGCCCAGAATTTCAACGGTTTCTCTATACGGCCGTCGGTGGTCCCTGGTACTGGATAGACCGACTGCGGTGGACCTATCAGCAATGGTTAGACTACCTGAGTCAAGACCATATTCGGATCTGGGTGGGCTATGTCAAAGGGATTCCTGCGGGCTATTTCGAACTCTCTCAGCAGTCCGATCAAAGTGCTAAAATCGAGTACTTTGGTCTACTGCCCCAGTTTATTGGCCAGGGGCACGGCGGCTATCTGCTGACCCAAGCGCTCAAAACCGCTTGGGAGCTGACCTCAAAGCGAGTTTGGGTGCACACGAACTCAATTGATGGCCCCAACGCGCTAAAAAACTATCAGGCCCGAGGGTTGGTAATTTATGACCAGCAGCAGGCCATCTTTGATCTTCCTAAAAATCCCCCAGGCCCTTGGCCGGGGTCGCTGCGGCTGTAGCCAATCGCTGCGGCTGTCTCAGGGGAGCTATTACCAAGACTCTTCCAGGGCTGCTCTCGAAATTAAGTCGAAATTAAGAATTATCTGCTCTCCCCCAACGTTTTTAGACAGCAGTGCTAGCGTAGGCAAAAGCTCATATGTTCACATGGCTCAAGACTTTCCTCGAGACTCGTCTGACAGTGCGTCCGGTCCTCCCTTAGTTCAACCTCAAAATCGCTCAGAGCTGGTTAATTTTATTGCAGCCGCCCGGGCTCAGGGGGCGGCTGATGATTTTATCAGTACGCTGCTGCGTAGTTTTGGCTGGCCCCAGCGAGAAATTGAGCGAGCCTATTTTGTTGTCTTTGAAGAACTTGTTGGGATGCCGATTCCATCTCCCCGTGGAGGTCAAGGAGAATCCGCAAGAGATGCGTTTGTTTATTTACTGTCTTTTGTCACTTTGGGGATATGGACCCAAGCGTTAGGTGAAATCGGGTTTATTTTGATCAACCATGTGATCCCCGACCCCCTTAGCCGCTCCTACGGTGACTCATCGTTTCAGATTGCCTTCTGTTTAGCTCGGCTGCTGGTGGCCTATCCGGTGTATTTGCTGCTAATGCGCAAGATTCTAAAAGAACTCTCAGTCTATCGAGAGAAGACGTATTCGGGTGTCCGCAAGTGGCTCACATATTTGGCTTTACTAATCGTGGCGCTGGTGGGTATTGGTACGCTGATGGCCTTTTTGACATCCTTTTTACGGGGTGAACTAACGCCGCGTTTCTTATTGAAGGTGTTGGTTATTCTAATCCTTGATGGCGGAGTGCTGACCTATTACTATCAGTGGGTACAGCGGCGTCCGGCTCAGGTTTAAGGTTTTGATTAGTTTGTCTGTTAGAGCAATTATTAGAAGACTCTCCCTGCCGCTCAACCATGCCCCATTCTTTGTTTGATCGCATATTTACCGTTTTGGCGACGCTGGCTGTGGTGGCTGGCGCTACAGCTGGATTTTGGGTGCTGGGTACTCCCGGTCAGCAGCGGCTGATCATGAGCGATCGACAGCGATTAGAAGATTTAAATGCGATCGCAAATACCCTCTACTGGAAAAAGCAGGACCAAGATGACTATGTTTTACCGGATGCGCTTGATCCCAACGACCGTAGAGAAGACCCCATCACCCAAGAGCTTTACCAATACAGCAAAATCGACGACAGCCAGTATCAGCTTTGTGCCGATTTTGCCACCGACAGCAGCACCCAGAGACTAACCAACACCGAGAATCGCAGCTGGCAGCATCCCGAAGGGCCGCACTGCTTTGATCTAGACGTCAGCCAGGCTCCCCCGTCGCTGTATTGATCTGTATTGAGACGTTGCATTAAAGCGTACAGACGTTCTGTGGAAGGTCTCTCCAGAGATTGGTCCGAAAATCAGCGATCGCAAAAAACATCCCAACAGATTCAGCTTTCTCGCGACGTCTCCAGGCTGTGATTGCCGTTGACCCCGTAGACTCCATGCGGGTAGCCGCTCAGCGTAATCTGGCTATTGCCGCCCAAGAGAATGACTGGTTTGATATCAGCAGAGTACTTTGACGACAGCGCTGGACACATCATGCAGCCAGGTGTTCCGCTGGCAGTTTGTGATAAAACTGCCAGTAACCTAACGAGTCTTTTTCCCAACGACATTGTTGTCACCCTGTCCACCTGGTTTTATGACGGGGGAGGCTGCTGTTGATTAAGCCGATGAATAGCGTATCCAATGGTGGCTAATCCTAGCCACAGTGATGGCTCTGGCACCTGTTGTACAGGGCCATCTATTTCCTCAATGACAGCAGCCTCCAAAGGCACACTATAGCTGACTTGACCTCGATAAAGATCGGCTCCGATAACATAGCCAAACTCATCATTATCGATGGCGAACCCATCAATTAAGACATTCTGAATCAGTGGGATCTCAGTAGGGTTTTCACCAAAGCGCGACACGATATACGTATTGCCAAGAAAATCTCCGTCGAGAAAGTTAGCTCTAGGAGAATTGGCATCAATATCTTGAATATCGTCTGCTTCAGTAAATTCAACACCTCCAAACATAAAGCTAATTGACTGAGATTTAATAGTTTCGTTATTATTCTCGCTGAGTTCTGTTAGATCGATAGACGTAAGACCGGTATAGCTCTCTCCCAATAAAGGGCCCGATAGTATATCTACCGTAAAGTCATAGGACGTAGTTTGAGCAGACGATGCGGACGTATTCGAGAGCGTAAACGCAGCTGTTGTGACTACAGCTAACACAAGACGATTTTTCACAGGAAGAAGACAACCTTTGCTGAGTAGATTTGCTAATTGTTAATGTACTACCGATTCTGGGGATGATTTACTCTAAAAAATCTTGAACCACCTCAAAATAGACAGTTCGGTCCATCCCATAAATCAGCAACGACACTATTAAAATGTCCCCACATATAAAACTAAAGGGCCGCTGCAATAAATGACCCCCGTAACAATAGGGAAATTTCAAGAAAAATTGTTTCAAAACGACTTATATCTTTCTGGAAAATTGCGGACCTTTTATGGCAGTTATGGGCGCGAAGAGACAACAAGATAAAATCTATGTCTAAAGATAGAGGCACGATCTGACAAATTCTAGGCTCTGTTTGCAAGCAACAAGCATTCAAAGATTTGAAGCTGTCATTATTTCTTATAGATTTTGACTGTTGCTCAGAGAGTTCTATGAGCTGCAGATCTATGCCAGCAGCAGCGCTGCAAACTAGCTGCTGAAAACTTAAGCTTGGCGTAAGATTGTGGCTACAGCAGCAGGCGCGCCTTACCATTAAATGGTAGACAGCCCTAAAAAGACAATGCAGCTACGGCTTAACGTTTGGCGACAGGCCAGCCCAGACCAGCAAGGACGTTTTGAAGAATACGATCTGTCTGGGGTATCTGCTGATATGTCCTTTTTAGAGGTACTCGATCTATTAAATGAGCAGCTCAGCGCGGCTGGACAAGTTCCCGTTGAATTTGACCACGACTGTCGGGAAGGGATTTGTGGCTCTTGCGATTTGATGATCAACGGTCAGGCCCATGGTTCTCAGCAGCGGACGGCTACGTGCCAGCTCTATATGAGACATTTTCGAGATGGTGAGACTATTGTTGTTGAACCCTGGCGGGCTCGGGCCTTTCCTATTGTTAAAGATTTAGTTGTCGATCGTAGTGCGTTTGACCGAATTTTGGCAGCCGGGGGATTTGTCTCAGTAAAAACCGGCTCTGCCCCCGAAGCCAACAGCATTGCCATCGCTCCTGATAGGGCCCAGACAGCCTTTGACTATGCTACCTGTATTGGCTGTGGTGCCTGTGTCGCGGCCTGCCCCAATGCGTCAGCGTCTCTATTTACTGCGGCTAAAGTGGCTCATCTGGCCCTGCTACCCCAGGGGCATCCCGAACGTCAGCAGCGGGTGCTTAAGATGACAGAGCAGATGTCAGCTGAAGGGTTTGGTGACTGCTCTAATCATGGTGAATGTCAGGCGGTTTGCCCAAAAGATATCTCGATTGATGCGATCGCAACCATGCGTCAAGAATACATCAAGGCCATCTTGTAGGGGCGGCGGTGGGGACATTGAATTTGACGTCCTCACACCAAACCGTCTACGCCTGTTGCAATTCATCCAACCGAGCTAGGACTTCCTGGCTATGGATGGCAGGACGCACCCCAAGAAACCGCTCGCGCATCGTCCCCTCTGGGCCAATCAAATAGGTATGACGCATCGACATGGGTCGCATCCAGGAGCCGTAGGCGCGACTGACCGCACCGTCAGCATCTGCCAATAGCGGAAATCTCAGGCCCTCGGAATCACAAAATTCAGCATGGCTGTCTACATCGTCGGCGCTGACGCCAATTACCTGAGTATTGCGCTCAATATATTCCGGTAGGTCCCGTTGAAAGCGCTGGGCTTCTAAGGTACAGCCCGGTGTAAAGTCCTTGGGATAAAAATATAGAACTACCCACTGACCCAAATAGTCCGACAGGGCGATATCGCCATCGCCAATGTTGGTCGGCAGGGTGAAATCCGGTGCCGGATCTCCCAACGGGATTTGCTCACCCCCAAGGGCATGGGCCGGTGCGGCCGGTGCCAAAATCAGAACCCCTGCCAACAGAACAGAGAACAGCCAACGGCGAATAGACAATAGAGACATAGCAACAAATAACCCAGCAACCACTTTACTTAAGTTAACACTTTCAGCTGGCGTGGTTTGGTCTTCTCTTTGGGTGTGATCGCACAATAACCCGTTGCTTTTTTCTAGTTTAAAGAAGCAATCAATAAAGAAATCAAAAAAGGGATTGATGTCATGCATCAATCCCTTTTCTTAACTGGTGGCGGGGGCCGGATTTGAACCAACGACCTTCGGGTTATGAGCCCGACGAGCTACCAGACTGCTCTACCCCGCGTTAGCGCTTTACTACTATAACTAGGGGGGGTGTAAACTGCAATACCTTTTTTTGCGAAGTTTCTGATTCTCCAGCGAGTGCAAAGCCCTGCAGGCATTTATCTAAGACAGAGCAATTTCGCCTACCATATCCAAACGCTTGTAGTCGCTCAGATTCAGGTATGTTTCAGCCAGGGTATCGGCAACATCGGGGGTGATCCATCCAAGCTGTCGCAGGGCGTGCAGCGCTGCTGCGTACTTAGCTCGCTTGGACCCGTCTGCAACCTTGAGGGCAATCCCCAGACCTTCCCCTACGCGGCTGACACACTGAATACCTTCCGCGCCTGACTTGCTAAGAATTTCGCCGTTGGTCAGCCGCATCAGCTCGGTGTCAAAGCCCCCTGGCCCTGAGACCATCTCGGGGTGATGGGTCATGGCCCGAACGACGCGCTCCATTTCTAGATTTTCACCCGAGGCCAGCTTGGCGTACAGTGTCGCCATCTGACGAAGCTGCATAAAATAGGTGGGAGCACCACAGTCGTCATGGGCACCGATGAACTCATCGGAGGGCATTTCCAGCAGCCCGGCAAAGCGCTTAAGAATCAGCTTTTGCAAGGGGTGATTGCGCTGTAGATAGCTGCTTAGCTCCCAACCCTGCTGCTTACACACCGCCAGCATGCCCGCGTGTTTGCCCGAGCAGTTGTGTTCTAAGGGGCTCTTTTTACCTTTGGGGATAGGACACTGTAGACAGGTGGGTTCCAAATCTGCACGCCACAATATGCCAAAGACCTGTCTTGCTTGGGCCGTTAGTCCCTGATGAGAACCGCAAATAATGGCGAGATCTTTATCGGTTAGGTTAAAGACGTCCAAGGCTCCGGTCGAGGCCATGGCCATGGCTTGAAATGGCTTCAGGGCAGAGCGGATAAAACTGGCATGTTCGGCATCGCCTGCTGCTGATAGCACCCGTCCTCGACTATCGGCCACCACTGCGTGGACCTGATGAACAGATTCAACAATTCCTTCTCTAAGTAACTGAACCGCCAATGGGGCAGTGGAAATACGGCTTGGCCTAGGCATAAATTTTGATTGATACAGCTAAAAACAGAACCCGATCGGTAGCGCTGGCGTTGTGGGTATTGCTGCTGCGATCGCAGCAGCAGTGAGAGACGGTTAGATAGCGACGGCTGCAGACTACTCTGCAAATCAGTTGGTCGGATGAACGTACAAGACGGAGCGGCCGCGCCTGAAATACTAGTACTGTACCCAGGTTAAAAATTCAGGTAAAAATCCGGACAGCTGATGACATATCGTTAGCCAGCTTTGGCAATCCTGATGTCTGCAGTCTCTGCTCTAGCCATGCTAGTTGGGGCGATACCCCTTCTGTATTCTATAGAGAGAGCAGGCGAACAGGTGCTAAAACAAGGTCAGCCCGAGGATGCCCACCGTTAAGCAGCCAAACATGATGCCAAAAGTCTTTCGTAGGCGCACCAAAATGGGTCTGACCTGGTAGTCCACAATTAAGCGATCGCGATTAAAAACATCGTCTGGCTTGGTCCAAATTTGGCCGTCGTACCAGCCTGATTCCTCGTAGGGTAGGTCTCTAATTTGTAAGCGATTGCCCACATGGGACCAACCTACGTACAGCTGCAGCAGGGTCAGAATAGGAATAACCAGGGCTCCCAAAGCAGCGCTGACTAGAAACTTATTCAGGAACTGAGACGGGGCAAAACTGGCCGCTGCAATCGGAGCTGCCACTAGCCAGCTCACACACCAAACGGATACCACAGGTAGGGTATATCCACGTAGATTACGAGCCCCCCAGCTATAAAACCAAGACTCTCGCATCTCCTCGTATTCTCGAATAGGCAGCTGCTCGGCAGGAACAGGACAGCGCGGTGCAGAGCGTTTCATAGCCAATGATTACAGATTGATATCTCTATCATAAGATACATTTCCTGTAGACTATTGGCCGATGCCCGGAGGAGGTGTGGGGATAAATTCGAGCCGCTTTACGTGGCCCCAAAAGGCTTCAAGATCGTAATAGTCCCGCTCTCGGGGTTGAAAAATGTGAACAATCACTTCGCCGTAGTCATAGATCACCCACTTACCTTCGTCAGCGCCCTCGGTGCGTAGCGGAGAACGGCCATGGTCGGCTTCCAGGGTGGACTCAATGGAGCGGGCAATGGCGCGAACTTGAACGTTAGTAAATCCGGTCGCAATTACAAAATAATCGGCAAGATAAGAGGCATCACCCACCTGAAGAATGGCAATATCTTCGGCTTTGCGATCGTCGGCAGCGTTAGCAATAGCCATCGCTAAGGCAAGCGCCTGTTCGTCTACTTCGGGCGCGATCGCAGTGTCTGATACGTCTACATCTACATTTGCAGTCCCTGATGTGTCTAACCTAAGTGCCTCAGTCAAAGATACAAGTCTCCCTCATCAAATCAGTGATACCTACACGGTAATGCAAATTATTTGAAGTAGAACATATTACATAATTCTGTCGTCATAGTGTAACGAGGTGTAATACTGCTCAGCGGCGATTTCGGATATCAAATTCTGCCATCATGGGGGATAATCCACCTGACTCTTGGATGTGACTTCACTAAGGAAATACTGCTATGGCAACACAAGCAGGCATCGGCGTACTGGTTGGACTAGGCATTGGCTCTGGTATTACCGCTTTCCTGATGCAGCGCATCATTCGCCGTCAGGACAATGCCCTGCAGCAATCGCTCACTCGTCTAAACCATCTGCAAGAAGACCATGCTCAAGACCTGAACGCGGCCCTGGCCAAAGCAGAAGGCGACTATGAGCAGCAGCTAGCCAGCACCATTGAACGCTATCAAGACGCCCATGAGCAGCAGCTCACCGAGCTGGAAGCCGAATACGAAGCTCGCATCGCCGCCCTGCTAGGTATCAGCGGCGAGGAATCCGGTGCTGTAGACGTCACTCTTGAACCCGTAGTCGGTAGCCCTGCCGCTGATGCTGCAGAAAAAGACGAATTTGCCACCCAGCTCAATATTCCTCAACCTGGCACAGACCAGCCTTTTGCCGCCGCTATTCCAGACCCCTGGATAGAGACCGGCCAATCCTCCGATGTGCCAGCAGCCGGTCCTGCCGCTGTTGCCGAACCCGAGCCTACTCCCAAGCCCACGGCTACGCCACCGCGACGGACTGCCAACAGCCGTGATACCGAACTTGCCACCGTTAGCGAACTTGGCAAAGTCGCCGCGATCAATCGTAAAGAGGCGGTTCGCGCCATCCCTCAGCTTGGCAGGCTGATCAAAGATAGCGATCCAGACGTTCGTTTAGCCGCCGTTACCGCCTTGCAAGACTCTGGCTCTATCAAATCAATTCCCTTTCTCCGGCAGGCTCTTAGAGACAGTGATAGTCGGATTGTAGCGGTGGCCAGTGCTGCCCTCAGCCGCTTTAAGGGGGCCAAGAAACCCGCTGTTAAAAAGGCAAAAACCACCAAGAAAAAGCCCCGTTCTTAGGGGCATCGCTTGAGCCGAACTACCCTTGCTGCCATCATAGGCAAGGGTTAACCCGGGCATTGCTGATCCTTGGGACGGCGTTGTCAGTGAAAGGCTGTCAACCGCAGCTACTAATCGGCCCATTTCCCTGATCAGCGATCGCTTTGAACTGCTAAACGAGGATGTCTGCATGACTAAAGCAATCATGGAAACCGAAAAGGGAACCATCAATATCGACTTTTTTGATAATGATGCTCCCAATACGGTTGCTAACTTTGTCAAACTTTCCAAGGACGGATTTTACGACGGTCTTAATTTTCACCGGGTCATTCCCAACTTTATGATCCAGGGAGGCTGCCCTAGCGGTACCGGTACCGGCGGACCTGGGTACAAAATTAAATGTGAAATCAACCCCAACAAGCACGAGGCCGGTACTCTATCTATGGCCCATGCCGGTCGTGATACGGGCGGTAGTCAGTTCTTTATCTGCCATGCGCCTCAGCCTCATCTTGACGGTGTTCATACCGTCTTTGGTCAAACCACAGATATGGATGTTGTCAATGCCATTCGAGGCGGCGATAAGATTCTATCTGTCACTATTCAGGACTAGCTGGCTCTAGCAACGCCATGAGCTGTGCTTCATTAAGCTGAGGAGTATTATACTTCTCAGCTTTTTTTAGCTTACTGCCAGGATTTTTACCGACCACAATATAGTCGGTTTTACCACTGGGCATTTTGTTAATTCGTCCGCCTGCGCGGGTAATCAGCTGGACGACCTGCTCGTAGCTAAGATTTTGTAAATTACCGGTGATCACAAAGCTTTTGTCAGTAATCCCTTGGGTATCGTCTGTGGATGGTTCAGAGGGGGCGGGAGCGGTATTCTCCGTAACTGCAGGCGTAGGCTGAGGCGATGTAGATGGCTGTTCTTCAGACCGTACAGCGGGAGCTCTCTCTTGAGCTGGTGCCTGTCCAGCGGGCGGCTGTAGCGAGGCAATCACTGTCTGACTAATATTTAGTGCTTCTTTTAAGGCCGTTTGTTCTTTTAGGGCTGCCGTAAGCTGCTGAGCTTGAGCAGACTGACTGGCCTGGGCGGTCTCCAGCTGCTGAATTAGACCAGCATTAAGGGTTTCCAACTCCTCAATTTTTTGGTTTAGGAGCGGTGTTTGCTGGGTTAGCTGCTGCTGGGTCTGGGACAGCTCCTCAATTTGATTACGTAGAGCCTGTTCTCGTTCGAAAGATACCTGAGCTTCTACTAAAGACTGCTGAGCCTGAGCTAGTTCTGCCTCTAATACGGCAACCTGGGCCTGAGTCTGAGCCAGCTGGGTTTGAATGTTTTGCTCGCGAGTCTGGCTTTGGGTGTTTGCCTGCTGCTGCTCTGCAGTTTGCTGTTTTAGGAGGTCTTGCTGCTGCTGTAGCTGCTGGGTCAGCTCAGCAATAGTTGTTTGGGCTTGGGCGGCTTCAGTCTTAGAGTCGGCTTCTGTTTGGCTGAGCTGCTCTGTCAGTTGGGCAATGGTTGTCTGTAGCTGGGCGGCATCTGTTTGAGCCGATGTTTGTAGCTGCTCTAGCTGCTGTTGGAGCTGATTAATGGCGTCTGTAGTTTCAGCCTCTTTTTGGGTATCGTCCTGTTGAGCTTTGCTTAGGGACTGCTCTAGCTGGCGCTTGGTTTGTTCTAAACTAGCAACCGTTTGAGTCAGCGTGTGATTTTTGGTTTCTAGCTCACTGAGCTGGCTCTGGAGAACGGTCTGCTGCTCTAACTGCGTGGTGAGTTGAGCAATGGTTGTCTGGGTGGCAGCGGCCTGGGTTTCGGAGGAGGCTTCTGTTTGGTTGAGCTGTTCAGCCAGGGTGGCAATGGTCGTTTGTAGCTGCGTTGCTTCTGATTGGGCCGATGTTTGTAGCTGCTCTAACTGCTGTCGGAGCTGGTTGACAGTATCTGCAGTCCGGGCATCGTTTTGCTGAGCTTCGGTTAGGGACTGCTCTAAACGCTCAACTACTTGAGTGAGCTCATGATTTTTGGTTTCTAGCTGGCTCTGAAGATCGGTCTGCTGCTTCAGCTGCGTGGTGAGTTGGTCAATGGTGGTCTTGCTATCTGCGGCTTGGGCTGTAGCGTCGTTATCTGCTTGCTCTAACTGCTCGGTCAGCTGGGTCACAGTTGCCTGTAGCTGGGTGGTTTCTGCCTGGGCCGATGTCTGTAGCTGCGCTAGCTGCTGCTGCAGCTGGCTGATGGTGTCTGCCGCCTGGATCTCGTTCTGCTGAGCCTGTTCTAGCTGCTGTTGGGATTGCTCTAAATCGGCAATCGTTTGAGTCAGCGTACGGTTTTGGGTGTCTGCTTGCTCTAATTGCTCAGTGAGTTTAGTAACGGTGGTCTGTAGCCGGGCGGCGTCTGCCTGGGTTTTTGTTTGTAGCTGGTCCAGCTGCTGCCGAAGCTGATTAACGGTGTTAGCTCCGTTCTGTTGAGCCTCGGCTAGGGACTGCTCTAGCTGCTGATTTACCTGTTCTGCTTGGGCCAGCTCGCTTTTTTCGGTCTCTAGCTGGTTCTGAAGCGTCGTATTTTGGGTCTGCAGCTGCTCAAGCTGGGTTTGGCGTTGCCGCAGCTCTGCTTCTGTCTGTTCCAGGCGGGTTGTATTCTGCTGGGTGGCGGTTAGAGATGTCTGAAGCTTGGTGATGCGATCTCGCTGCTGGTCAGTCAGTTCCCGTTCTTTAGTTAGGGTCTGCTCTAGCGTTTGCTTTTCTGTTCTAATCACGGTCGTTTGACCTTCTAGCTGGCTGGTTAGCTCCTGTGCTTGGGTTAAAGTCTGCTCCAGCGTTTGTTTTTCTGTTCTAAGTGCGGCTATCTGCTCTTCTAGCTGACGGGCTTTGGTTTGAGCGGCGCTGGATGTTTTGGCGATGCGATCGCGCTCTGCCGTTAGCTCGCTGACCTGCTGTTCTAGACCCATGACCGCATCTTTCGCCAGGGTCATTGCTTCTGTTAGGGTCTTGGTTTGGGATTTAGCCTGGTCTACCTGTTGCGTCAGTGTGGTTTTAGCGGATGTCAGCTTTGTCAGCTCAGCAGACTGCTGCGATCGCTGCTTGCTCTGGAGGCTGACCAGCAACCCACCCACCAATGCTGCTGTCCCCACCGCTGTTCCTGCCAGCTCTGAAACTAGGGTGTAGTCCATGGTCAACCGCTGCTCAATCAGTACATTACAGACTCCCTATAGTAAACAGCTGTGGGAAGAACCATCCGGCTTAGCAATAATGTTTTAGACATTTGCCCACGGCTTCTATAGTTTTCATGAGATTCTCCAACAGCCAGGAATCCAACAGGCACAATAATATCGGCATTGCTGATCCCTGGGATAGATTTTTAGCGGTGAGAGACTGTCAAATAGTGACAGCTGCGGATCCCTCCCCAAAATCAGCGATCGCAATTTATCCAACGTGCCTACAATCATGACTTCCATGCCCTCATCTGGGTCCAACCGGTTACTCACGCTTTATCGGTCCTCCATTGGCAAAAAGCTAATTACCGGTATCAGCGGATTAGCCCTGGTGACCTTTGTCGTTATCCATATGATTGGCAATCTGCTGCTGCTTGTCAGCCCCGACGGGTACAACCAATACGGTCACTATCTAGAACGGTTGGGGCCCCTAACATGGACCGTAGAGCTGATTTTGCTCACCTTTGTGGTGACCCATATGCTGATAGGTGTACAAATATTTTTAGGACGACGGCAGGCGCGACCCCAAGGCTATAAGGTTTACACATCAGCCGGAGCCCCAAGCTATCAGACCTTAAGCTCTCGCACCATGATCGCAACAGGCTTAGTTCTAGGCAGTTTCTTGGTGTGGCATCTGCTCACATTTAAATTCGGTGTACGCTATACCGTTCCTGACTCAGACGTTAGAGATTTAGCGCGCCTGGTGATCGAGACTTTTCAGCGGCCTCTCTATACCATTAGCTACACTGCCGTGATGGTGATGCTAGCCAGTCATCTGCGCCATGGCATCTGGAGCGCATTTCAGTCCCTAGGAGCCTTAAATAAAACAATACGCCCTGTTGCGTATACAGCTGGTACTGTCTTGGCTCTGGGGATAGCGCTGGGATTTGTTGTACTGCCTCTATGTATTTATTTTGGACTGGTGGCTTAGCGGGGTGTTAAAGATATTGACGATGAAGCAAAGATCGTCTAAGCCCCCAAACTTGGGGCTTCAGAAAATATTTCCCCTCAAGGGTATCTACAGAGAGAACGTCTAAAAGACCGCACCCTTTAACTTTCCTAAACAAGATTTTCACGTTATCTGCCCATGTCCTTAGACTCTCGTATTCCCCACGGTGCCTTAAAAGATAAATGGAACAACTTTAAGGATCACTGTAAGCTAGTCAACCCTAACAACAAACGCAAGCACACTGTCATTGTTGTAGGCACAGGACTGGCCGGAGCCTCAGCCGCGGCCACTCTTGCTGAACTAGGCTATGGTGTCAAGAGCTTTTGCATTCAAGATTCGCCTCGGCGGGCCCACAGTATTGCGGCCCAGGGAGGGATTAACGCCACCAAAAACTATCCCAACGACGGAGACAGCGTCTGGCGATTGTTTTACGACACCATCAAAGGAGGAGACTATCGCTCCCGCGAGGCCAATGTGTATCGTCTAGCGCAGATTAGTAACCACATTATTGACCACTGTGTGGCCCAGGGAGTGCCCTTTGCCAGAGAATATGGCGGGCTGCTAGCCAATCGCTCCTTTGGAGGGGCTCAGGTGTCGCGTACCTTTTATGCTCGGGGCCAGACTGGACAGCAGCTGCTGCTGGGGGCCTATAGCGCCATGATGAAAATGGCTGACCAAATTGAGCTGTTTACTCGCCGAGAAATGCTTGACCTGGTGGTAGTTGACGGCCATGCCCGAGGTATTATCACTCGCAATTTGCTTACGGGAGAGCTGGAGCGTCACCAGGCCGATGCGGTGCTGCTGTGTACCGGCGGCTACGGCAATGTGTTTTATCTGTCTACCAATGGGCGCAACTCCAATGTGACAGCGGCATGGCGGTGTTACAAGCGAGGAGCCCTTTTTGCTAACCCCTGCTACACCCAGATTCATCCTACCTGTATACCTGTTTCAGGAGACTATCAGTCAAAGCTGACTCTGATGAGTGAGAGTTTGCGCAATGACGGTCGTGTTTGGGTGCCGCGAACCCCAGGAGACAATCGTTCGCCCCATCAGATTCCTGAAGATGAGAGAGACTATTATCTAGAAAAGCGCTACCCCAGCTTTGGTAATCTGGTACCGCGAGATGTGGCGTCACGCAATGCCAAGCAGATGATCGATGCAGGCCGAGGCGTTGGGGCGACGGGTTTGGCGGTGTATTTAGACTTTCGAGACGCAATTGAGCGAGACGGGCGAGATGCGATCGCATCTCGCTACGACAATCTCTTTCAAATGTATCAGCGGATTACCGGTGAAAATCCCTATGAAGCACCCATGCGGATTTACCCGGCGGTACATTACACCATGGGCGGTCTGTGGGTGGACTATCACCTGATGAGTACGGTGCCGGGACTGTTTGTTTTAGGTGAAGCCAACTTTTCGGACCATGGGGCCAATCGCCTGGGGGCCAGTGCCCTGATGCAGGGATTAGCCGATGGCTACTTTGTGATTCCATACACCCTGGGAGATTATTTAGCGCGCAATCCGCTACCCTCAGTAGACACCCAGGATGACGCCTTTGCCGAAGCTGAAGCCTCAGTACGGAGTAAAACTCAAAAGCTGTTAAGCATTCAAGGAGATAAAACCATCATGCAGTTTCACCGGGAGCTGGGCCAGCTGGTGTGGGACCATGTGGGTATGAGTCGCGATCGCAACAGTCTTGAAACCGTCATTGGTCAAATCCAGTCGCTGCGTCGAGAATTCTGGCAAAATCTGCGGGTGCCCGGCGATGCCAATACTCTCAACCAGTCCTTAGAATATGCCGGACGGCTGGCCGACTTTTTAGAACTAGGAGAACTGATGGCCCGCGATGCCCTCAATCGAGACGAGTCCTGCGGCTGTCATTTTCGTGAAGAGTATCAAACCAACGACGGCGAAGCCCGACGCAATGACAAAGACTATGCCTACGTCGCCGCCTGGTCCTATCGCGGTGATGAACAATCCCCTGAACTGCATAGAGAAGAGCTGGTCTTTAACAATGTTGAGTTAACTCAGCGGAGCTACAAGTAGGGTGGGGCTACTCTTAATCTGTTTAGCAGCCATTACCTGGGGCACCACCGGCACCATCTCAGCGCTAATCGCCCAGCAGGTTACGCTCTCCCCGCTGACGGTGGGTCTATGGCGGATTGTCTTTGCCCTGCCGGTCTTTTGGCTATGGCACGGCCTAATGCGTCAGCGGCGTCAGACCCCCATCAAAAACCGGTTAACTAGGCCCCAGCGTTTATCGCTGTTAGCCATGGGGCTGTGTATGGCGGGGTATCAGGTGTTTTACTTTGCGGCTGTTCCCTACATTGGTGTGGCTATGACGGCACTGGTCGCCATTTGTTCATCACCGCTGATTATTGCTGTGCTGGCCGTTGCCTTTATCGGCGAGAAACTTACTCGCCATCTGTGTATTGCTCTAGCACTGGGCATTACTGGCACCGTCTTACTAATTGCTCAACCGGAGGTAATGTCCCTCAATGGGGTTCAGTTCTTTGTGGGAGTTGCCCTGGCGTTTGGGGCGGCGTTCTCCTATGCGGGCTATGCTATTTTTGCCAAATCGCTGATGGGTCGCATGGATGCTATTGCGATCGCAACCTACAGCTTCACCGTTGCTGCTCTGGCACTCGCGCCCACTTTGTTACTACAGCCAGCGCTGGATATCTGGCTTCAGGCCCTGCCATTTTTGCTATACCTCGGGGTTGTTACCAGCGGTATCGGCTACGGTATCTACATGCTCGGTATTCGCCATACCCCTGCCACCATTGCCAGTATTGCCGTGCTGTTGGAACCCCTGACGGCATCCCTGCTGGGTATTTTTCTCTTTAAGGAAGAATTAGGCTGGGCTGGTAGCTTTGGTGCGCTATTACTCATTACAGGTATTTTCTATACTCAAAAATCTCCTAGAGAAAAAACATCATAGCTTCTAAGAAAAAAGACTCTAGATGAGCCAGCACCGCTAGGCGGCGGTGCCCGTCTTGCTTGTGGTGAGATCGCAGCCGAATAGACGGGTTTAATACACCTTGACTGATTCCAGTAATAGCTGAAACGGTCCTGCGGTAAAGTGCGGGTTGAGCTGGCGGTCGTATTCAAATTTGCTCAGCATTATCTGTAGCGAGTAGATACGACCGGCATCAATGGGGCTGCGCTCCACTACCCGCGCCCGCTGTACCGCTTTCATCTCAGCAAACGGAATCCTCACGGTTACCCACTCCCCATTAGCGGTATCAAACGAATAGGCATAGGCCACCGTATCCCAGCCTGCGCCATCACGTAAAAAGAACTTATAGCGCTGTCCGTCGCCCTTTACGCGTAACTCAATGCCGCTGTAAGTACTCAGGTCTAGGGGGGGCTCAAAGTTGCGAGTACGAACTGAGGCAAAGCCACCCGAGTTGGCCGTAGATACATAGCCGGTAAAGGCTAACCCTTCAGGCTGAATCTGGGTGCCACTTTGGCTAACACCGCCCATGACCACATCATCGAGGGCTCCCCATAGGTCACGCATTTGTTCTGTAGGCTGCCGAAAGTCGAAGACAACATTGGCCTGAAGCGACGGCGGCGGCGGTGGCGGTGACCCAAAGAACATATTTTGCAGTGCGCTAACGATAGGGATGGCGTCAAAGTAGTTGAGGGTATCGAAAAAGCGACCGAAGTCCCACGATTGACGGGTTTGCTCTGCCATGGCCTCAAATTCAGCTGACGAACGCTTTTATTGTATAGCCGTCGCTAAGGATCGGGGGTCGCTCATAGGAGTGAGGTGTGCGATCTCAACCGAACTTTTAAAGCAAAACGCTGCTGCTACGCGGACCGCTCTTTTGAATTAGGTGAAACCGTCTATTACTCAACAGCTAGCTATACGCCAACCTTGGCGCACTGGTCGGCAATCGGGCAGCGATCGCACTGGGGTCGCTGTTTGCAGATATGTTTTCCAAACGGCATCAACAGCTGATTGGTCTCAATCCAGTACGTCTGTGGCAGCGTATTATCCATCAGCGCCTGAGCTGTTTTCTCGGGTGTTTTAGTGGCGACCAGTCCCCAGCGGTTAATGACGCGATGCACATGTATATCGACGCTGACATACGGCTGCTGGCAGGCAATACCCAGGGCCAGATGCGCACATTTAGGGCCAACTCCTCTAAAGCCGCTCATCACGTCCAGGTCGCAGGGAAGTTCACCATGGTGAACTTTGACTATTTCGGTAGCGAGTTCGCTAATTTGGATCGCTTTACGATCGGAAAAGGTACTCTCTTTGATCAGAGTTTCGATCTCTTCTACGCTTAGCTCACTCATGGCCTGCGGGGTATTCGCCCGAGCAAACAGCCGTCGCGAGACAGGCAGGCTAGTCTCGTCATAGGTACGAATGGAGATGATACAGGAAACCAGCTGTTCAAAGGCTGAACAATAGCCCTCGTCGGCTAGCTGAAACATGGCTGCCTTGGGATAGTTCTGCATAAAGGTACGCAGGCGGTCAAAAACGGTTTTGATTTCAAAGTTTGGCAGAGCAGCCATTGGAAATTAAAAGACTAATAGAAAGAAGGTGAGTAATTCCCTATTTCTAAGGTAAATTTCTTGGCTTGAGATCTGGCTGTGGGGTGAAATCGTAGTTCCGTCGGTTGTTGTGCAAGGAGCGATCGCACCGAGGGAAAAAGATGCGATCGCACTACCCTAGCCGACTCTAACCTTCCTGGTCAAAATCGCCATGACTTCGTTGGGCTGCCCGGTGGGTAGCGGACGGCTCCAGTCGTTCGGTTCAGCGTAGTTGACTTTATGCAGCTGCTTGATGGTGATCTGCACAAAGCTCAGGCTGCCAAACAGCAGATGGCGACCGTGTTCGTAGTCGTATTCTGGTACTGAAAATATGCTGGGACAACCTGATGGAATAGTAGGTCCAATGACACTATCTAAGATTGCGGAGCTTCACGTTTGAGGTAAATGAGACTGTAGATACTGTTCTAGATTCTGCTTGCCAAATGGCTAGTCAAAGCTTGTGGCTATGGGTTCTCCTGCTAAATTTATGATGTTAAAATCTACCGGTCTTATTGACGGTAAAGCTATGCTTCATACACAAGAGATTACCGCATCAGATTCAGATACTATCGCCCGAGTTCATGCGTTAAGTTGGCAGGATAGCTATCGTGGAATTCTGCGCGATAGCTATCTCGATGGGCCAATATTTGAGGAGCGTCTAGCTCTGTGGGAAAAACGCCTTTTAGAACCAGCATCAGGAGATATGGGATTTCTGGCATTGTCTGAGACCATACCTGTCGGATTTATCTTTGCCTGTGCTGGTCATGATATCCACCGAGGGACCTTTCTCGACAATCTGCACGTGCTGCCTGAAGAGCGTGGTAAAGGTATCGGGAAAAAGTTGCTGAGAGCGCTTACCAGCTCACTTATCAGCAAAGGGTATGAGGAAGGGATTTATCTATGGGTGTTTGAGGACAACTATCGTACCCGTAAGTTCTATGAAAGATTAGGGGCAAATGTGATTGAGCGTGTTGTAATCGATGCACCAGGCGGTGGAAAGGTTGCAGAGTGGCTCTATGCTTGGGAATCACTCAACCATCTGCATACAGCATTAGCAGACTAACCTGCTGTAAAATCCACCTAGCTACTGACCAGTCAAACCACTACGACTACGATTGAGAAACAGTATTGGCATAGTATAGTGAATACGTTCACTAGTTGACTCAAGAGCAAGTTTTCGACGCGATGCCTGATTCGTCTTCAAAGGCCAATTTTCTTCGGCAATGGCATCACGCTCTCGCACCTTACAACATTGGATACAAGGTAAAACTTGTGTCCCAATTGATGTATCGAGATTTTCTAGAACGGCTAGAACCTTATGGGCTAACACCATTCCATTACCTCGTTTTGTGTTGTTTGTGGGAAGAGGACGGTCTTTCAACATCTGGAATTGCAGCCAAGCTAAAACAGCTTGGCGCAACGCTAACCGGAGTCGTTGATCGGATGGAAGGCCGCAACCTTGTCTATCGAGAACGTGACTCCAACGATCGTCGGGTTGTTCGCATCTGGCTAACTGATGAGGGTAAGCAATTGATGAATACTCTTCCATCTATTGGGGCAGAGACGATTGAGCGTGCTACCACAGGCATTTCAGAGCCAGAGCGGGAAATGCTTTCAAAGCTGCTAGAGCAAATTGTCCACAATATGACCTGAGGATTTCGACCTCTCAAACTCTCAAAGATATAGTCAAAGCAATTACTTAATATATTGACTATATTTGTATTGACTATTAGGATATTGTTTAAATATTCGCCCTGTATCTTTTCTTCCCCAGCAGGGTTGGAATGGTGTGACTTAACAAGCAATTTTTGGAGAAATATAATGCCAAAGATAAGTATCAAGCAGAAAAACTGGTTGCTGACTGCCCATGTTGGATTTGCAGCTCTTTGGAGTGGAACAGTCTTGAGTATGTTTCTTCTTTCACTACGAAATACAAAAGCCTCAAATGCAGATGCGCTGTATGCACTTAACTCAGCAATTAACCTGCTTGATGATTACATTGTTATTCCTGCTGCAATTGGCTCAGTGTTAACAGCAACGCTGCTTTGCTGGACAACCAACTACGGATTTACTAAGTTCTACTGGGTTATCTCAAAGTGGTTTTTGACTACTGGACTAGTCGTATTTGGTACTTTTTGGCTTTTCCCATGGGGAAATGGAGCAGAAGACATCTCTGCGCAAGAAGGTTTGCAGGCGTACGCTAATCCTGTCTACTTATTTGATGCCAGAGGAGTTTTAGTTGGTACCTTAGTGCAGGTTCTCTCGCTTGTAGTCATTATTGGTATCTCGGTGCTCAAGCCATGGGGCAGAAGGTCGAGTACAGTGAAAAAACAAACCAGTACTGATTAATTGGATACTGTGATCTAGATGACGATTTGCCTAGAGCGAACAGTCAAGATATTGAAAAGACTTGTTTGTTGTTCAGTGCTGACATAGTCTGCAAATTCGAGACATACGAACCGGCTAATTCCAGATATCCATCAAATTTGGAACAAAACCGGGGAGTACGTCCTCACCTGATAGCTGAGTGGGATTGTCTAAACGCTCGGATGGTTTGCCCTTTCCTAACCTTGCCGCCCGGTGATTCAGATTTTCCGGTAAGATTGCGGCTGATCAAAACCTACGTCACTAAAACTATGGCTCGCTGTTGAATATCAATGGATATAGTTTAAAGAACTACACTAGAGCTCTTATATATCAATTGTTTCCAGCTTATGGTGCTTGCTTATAGCTACGCTTGCACTACCCTTTGATGGATCAATCGGCGAACCCTGTGCTTAAGAGCAATACTAAAAAGAACCAGTAGCTGATAAACCCCACGCCAAGACCACCAGCCACTAACGCCACCGTTCTAAGTGCATAGTATCCTCTTGAAAGATGGAGGGGCCTTGTACGCACCCAAATAAAGCAAGCAACGATGGCACTGAGCGAGATCGCTAGTCCAGTGCCGATTTTTAGCAGCCGTACTTCTCCGATATCCAGCAGCGTATTAAGTCCCCAGTACTTTCTCCGCAAGGCTTTGAGTTGCTGGGTGTCTAGCCCGATATCTCGAATCTGAAATGCCCTCTGGATCATGGCTCCAAGGCCAAAGTCATTGTTGTAGCAGCCGACAGGTTGTCCGTCATAGGTTGCCTGGCAGCTACTAGCGAATCCGTCGGATTCATCGGGTGTCAGCGTCAAGACCAATGGACGGCCCTGAATATTCGCCTGGCACTGATCGTGTGAATCGACTTGTGTGCAGGTAAAGATTCGTCCGGGTATAGCGACTTCACTAACCGAGCCCGTGGCTTCGAGAGAAACCTCTACAACCGGGCTATCGACATTTGTACTGCGGGTCTCGAATACGATTATGAATACATAGCTGCTAAATAGTACGATCAACAGCCCAAGTAAAAATCTTAATAGGAACAATTTCCACTGACGCATAAACTTGTGACTTCCTTGAAATGTTAGTCTCTAGCAATCACCCCATTCCTTAACTTAATTAAATCTGACTGATTAAAGGAATAACGTCAGATGTTCCAATTTTTCATCTGGTCTGAAGCTGCTTTCACGGTTGAGCGAAGTTGTCCCCAAATACAATAAGCTCGAAAGCTGCAGCTGTAGGGAGATAGATAAAGCGGTGCGTTCCAACGTGCCCTATGGCTAATTCCAGATGTCGGCTAAATTTAGAACAAAACCGGGGAGTACGTCCTCACCCGATAGTTGCGTGGGATTATCCAAACACTCTGATGGTTTCCCTGTTCGATAAATCTCGACTTGTTTATTTTGAGGATCGATCGGCCAGCCTAACCGGACATTGCACTCTTGGTGTTCTGTCATTTTTTGCTAGTGCCTAGGCGATGCTTGTGCCATAGAGCTTTCGTATCTAGTCAGGTTTCTTGGCCACTATAAAAACCGCTTTGCCTTTGCCTGGCTGCCATTGGTAGTCAATGGTAAACCCGGTCTGCGTCAGGCTACCGATCAGGTTCTCTTTTGTAAAGACCTTTAACAAAGGGAAAAATCCTAGCAGTCGACCAATGGGCGCAATCAGCTTAAACCACGGCATCGTATCTCCTAGACAGGCTGTGCTGGTTACAAAAATACCGCTGGGCTTCAGCATGGTGTAGACCTGGGCAATAGTCGATTCTTTATCCTCTAGTAGGTGCAGAATGCTTAGACCTAGGACAGCATCAAGAGACTGGTCTGGAATACGCAATTCGTCAATGCTAGATTGCTCGAATGTCACATTGGTGATGTTTTGAGCGTCGGCTTTTTCGCGTGCGATCGCAATCATATTCTCCGAAAAATCAACTGCTCGGATATGTTTTACATAGGGAGCATGGAGAATCGCTGTTGAACCTGTGCCGCACCCAATCTCTAGCACCTCCATATCGGGCCGGAAGTAATCGCGGGTTATCTGTAGCTTTTGCTGATAGGCCGCTTCATCTGCAATCGGCTGCTTTGAATACTTGTCGGCAATAGCGTCCCAAAACTTTGCTTTACGTGACATGCTTGCTCTCCTCCATAAGGTACTTTCATCGTTGCCGAGACTGCATTACCCGCACAAATGCTGACTCTACAATTTGGGGCCGATCGCCAACATTAAATTCATTAGATAGGAAGTAAAATCATTCACTCATTCCTTGGAGGATAGCTCTTGTAGGGAGCTACGGTGTACACACAAGTCATTATAGAATCGCTGTCACTGTCGTAGGCCCCCTAAATCCCCCAATTCTGGGGGACTTTGAGTCCGGTTTCCCCCCAGGATTGGGGGGACTAAGGGGGGCAATGCAGGATTTTGAGCTTCAGTCCGAGATGTGTATACACGGTAGCTTGTAGGGAGAGATTATAAAATATCTTTTTGTCCTGTAGTCCGAATGGCCGTAGTAGTCATTATAATGTCGCGCCATATTGTTATATGTCGTCAGGATTCTTGTGTCACGATTCTGTAAAAACAATACCTTTTTGTTCTAGCTGATATTCAGCGGCAACCCAGGTATTACTCAAGACTACATTGAAGGTCTTGGCTTGGTGATCAATCCAGTAGAAGCCGTTAGGAAGCCGTCCATCATATTTTTTCAGCCACTCATCCCAGAATGACTCCTCTATAAAACCTATCCGGGATTCCATCATTTTCATATTTTGGCTATTTGTCAGACTCTTCATTTGCCACTCCAATACCTGCCACAAATGGATATTACTGGGGACCTTCACATGCTGGAGGTCTTCAACTTATACATATCCAGGCATTTTTTATGCTCAAAAAACAACGTTGACGCTCCCAAGAGATTTTCCAGTGCAGTATTGTTCACTGGAGGCATTCAATCTCAGCGAAATATAGCTTAATGGAATGTTCACGTCTTTAAAGATAAGATGAATTTATTCGGAGGCAGCCAATGCATAAACTGCCTTTATTAATTTAATACGCTGACTAAACTCGGTGTTTTATACCACCTCTATTTAGGAAAACTCTATAATGATTAACACAAATGTTTATAACCTTAAGGTTAAATCAGGTACTCGAAACCATAAGGGTTATTTTGTTCAAGATATGACTTACAGGTTGGTCAGCATTGATCAAGCCGGTTGGGCATTGGTTTGTCAAGATAACACCACTTGTCACTACGTAGATCCTGATTGTTTGCAAGAAGCATCCAGCATACTTGGTGACTGACTAGCCCCATTACTAATTGACCTACCAGCTTTTGCATGGCTTATCAATTGAGCATACTATCTGTGAGGCAGTAACTTGAGTCAGTTCTGTCTTGCTTTTAGTATCTAAATCCTGTTGCATTTAGTAAGATCTTTAACAATTCATTCAATAAAATTTTTGATTCGACATAATCGTTTTGAACCGCAGATGTCAATCTCGACAATAGCAAAACCTATGATGCAGAGACAAATATGTCTATGCTGCTTAAGCATTTTATTGCGTCATGTATCGTCGGGAAAACTTTCCTGGCGTTGTAGTTACTGCTGTCAGAACATGCCAGGTTAGAAAGACTTTGAATAAATAGGTCTGAAGGTAGCGTTTTATTGATGAAGTATTGACATACAAGGGATAGACAAACAAATAGCGTAGAGAGAATGTTAGCCTTGAGAAAACGGTATTTCAGAGTCTGAACAACCTATAAAGTGTTTTTTGACGAACGGGGATGTCATCGCTGTTAGCAACCCTCCATAGGTCAGCCCAAAGGTGACTTCACTCCCAATCGAGAGTGATCTGAATTTTGTGTAAGCGGTCTAAGATCCAATTAATGAAGGAGACCGCTCTACCATGGCTCGCAAGAAAAAAGAACCTAACCGCGTCGATGACCTGCTAGACGAATTGCTCGAGGACTGTAAAAGTCCAG
>JBHJIL010000100.1:0-15227 GCA_050043465.1 Leptolyngbyaceae cyanobacterium | reverse complement strand
TCCCTGAAGTGCATAGGCTTGTGCAGTTGTGCTTGAATCATCAGAACTGAGAGTAATTACTTGTTCAAGTTCAGTCATTGCTTCTGAGTATTGGCCCAGCTGCATGTAAACAACTGCTCGATAGTTATAGGCACTTCCTATGCTGAGAGCACCCCAGTCTTGATCAACTCGAATAGATTGATCGAATGCTTTAAGGGCTTCCTGAAACTGGCCAAGTTGACTTAAAGCTTCGCCTCGATTGTGGTGAGCAAGGGAATAACTAGGGTTGAGATTAATTGTTTGGTCAAACGATGATATTGCTTCTTCATATTGACCTAGTTGACCTAGAGCATTTCCTCGACCAATATAAGCAGTAGGAACAACATCAATATTGTCAGGATCGGTATCAATCGCCTTATCAAACGCTGAAATTGCCGCTTCATATTGACCAGACTCAAGATTTACTAGACCTCTCACAACGTAAGCATAAGAATAGAATCTATTAGGGTTAAGTGTAATAATTTCATGAGAACTTGGACTGCTAGAAATAGCTCGATCAATGGATACGACTGCTTCTTGATTTTGACCAAGCCCTACCTGAGCAGCTGCTTGCCCGACATAAGCGTAGGGATTTACTTCGTCAGGATTCAGTGCGATCGCAGATTCAATATGTCTAATTGCATCTTCCCACTCTTTTATCTCTGCAAAAGCTAAACCTCTGTAGACCAACATATCTATATCGTTTGGATTAGCTTTAAGCATTTGCTGGGTGACATCTAAGATTAGCTGAGTACTATCTTCGTCAAAGAAGCCAGTATTGCCAGATAACTGTAAATCCCGATTAATTCCTACCCTTTCATTGACCGCTCTGATGTTAAATGTAGAAGCGATAGAACTGACGTCAAAGGTGGAAGCAATAGAAAGAGAAATCCCCTCTTTACTTGCTGCAATAAGGTTATCAAGAGCATTTTTAAGGTTTTCTAGTGCAGGTGAATAATTTGGGTTGATTTCTAATGCTTTAGCGTATGAGCTGAGAGACTCATCAAAATTGTCAATTCTAAGCAAAGCGTTACCTTTGTTAGTCCAGGCTTGATGATGGTTCTCGTCAAGTTCAATCACGCGATCATATGCCTGGATTGACTCTTCTATACGATTAAGTGCTGTTAAAGCGTTGCCTCTACCAAAATGAGCCACAAAGTTATTTGGGTCTAATTCATCGGTCACATGCTCGAAATGTTCCAGAGCTTCCTCGGGTTTCCCCATCTGATTTAGAAATTCTCCTCGGACAATCCACACAGCTGAGTTTTTGGAGTTTTCTTCCAAAATCTTAGCGAGTTGTTCAAGGGCATCATCGCGAGTTTCCGTATTAGCAAATGCAAGCACCGCCTCAGTCACAGGAAAGACGTCTTGTAAATTTCGTCGCTGTTGCCTAGCTTCTTCTCTAGCTTGTTCAGCTTCGCTCTGAGTATTTTGCAAATCTGTCTGTGCAACTTCCAATGCTGATTGCGTTTCCGTTAAATTCCCCCGAGTTTGAGTCAAAGTTTGCTGGGCTGCAGCAACTGTCTGCTGAGCCGTTTCGGCTTCCTGTTCAGCAGTTTGCTGCGCCGCCTCTGCTGCGGCAACTGCCTGAGTTGCCTGTTGATTTTCTGTTGTTAGCGTGGTGTTGACTGCTTCAAGATCCGTATTCTCTCTCGCGAGCGTCTGGTTATTGTTTTCTAGGTCACCGTTCTTATCTTCTAAATCTTCGTTTTCCTGTTCCGTCTCTTGCAAGTCAGCTAGGGCACTATCCTTCTCTTTGATTGCTCCGTTTCTGGCTTCGACAGCCAGTTCTCTAGCGCTATCGGCTTGTGCACGTAAACTTTCTGCTTTCCACGCCCCAAACGCCAGTAAACTTAATAGGCTAAGACCAACTCCAACTACCCAGCGGAAAAATCGCCGGACCCGCTTCAGTTCCTGTCGCGCAGTTTCCAGTTGCTGATTAATACTCGTTAACGCCTGATTTCGCTCCGCCAACTGCTCATTGATCTGGGTAACCGCAGCCTGACTTTGCTTTAACTCCTGTTTTAGACCCAGCTTTTGGCTTTCGACCAAGTATTGATAATCTTGCTTGCTAAGACTACGCGACTCGGCCCATTTTAGAGCCGCTTCTAGGGCATCTCCTTGCAGCAGAAAAGCGTCTGATGAGTGCTCATGCCGCAGCCAAGCTTGAATCGATTGGGCGTAGGGGCGCAGATCTGACAGTGATTGCTCAACCCAAGCAGTTGAAAAAACATTTGCATAAATCGAATTTTGAGGTTGTAAAATCTGGTCTCGTTCGACTACCAGTCCTGACAGGCATAGATCTATCTGCTCACGACTGTTATCGGCAAGAATCTCATCACCAGCTAAAATTTGCTGGTATAGACCTAGCCGCTGGCTTTCAGTCATTTCATCGGTTAAAAGGCGATCCCGAATGGTTCTCAAATGTTCAGGTTCGTCTTGAGCTTCCCAATTATCGATGATGCGGGCTTGAACCAGTTGCGAGACCGTCGCTTTTTCCTGGCCAACTGGAATCCTGTCAAGCGTTTGGACCAATCGACACAGCTTTTGGGTCAGAAACGGTTGTCCGTTCGTCCAGCTCAAAATTTCTCGCAGAATCGTCTCCGGTCTTTCTGCACTTCTATCTAACCCTCTAGTAAGCGGCTCAGCCTCATCAAATTGAAAGCCACGGAGAGAAATCGCATGACCAATATTGAACGGTGTACGAGTTTTGTCTCGAATTAGGTCTGACGGGGTTGCAACGCCAAGAAAGCAAAAAGTGAGACGCTTAAAAATAGATTTGTTAGCACGTTGGTTGTAAAAATCGCGAATCAGGGTGAAGAAATCATCAAGGGCAAAGGCCATTCCCTGAACCGTATCAACTTCATCGATGAAGATGACAATTGGTTGCGACAGCTCTTCGAGCAAAATCGTTTCAATAAACTCACCGAAGCGCTGCACCGAAGAGATTTCGTTTCGCTCTCGCCACCACTGACGAATATTAACCTGACGATTCAGACTAAACCAGCTCCAAAGCTTACGTACGACCCCTGCGTACCATTGATCTACCGTAATATTTTCTCCACCCCCAATTTCGGTCAGGTCAATTGCAGCACAGGCTACTCCATCCGCTGCCAGTCGCTGCATCACCTGCACTCGCAGGCTAGATTTTCCCATCTGGCGAGAGTTCAGCACATAGCAAAACTCTCCCGCTTTGAGCTTTTCATACAGTTCATCGTCTGCTTGCCGCTTCACATAGCTGGGTGCATCAGCGGGCAGACTGCCCCCAACCTGATAGTCATAGTTCATGGCTAGATCCTCCCCACATTGAGTCGGTCAGAGAAGTATCTTCGATATAAATCACAGCGAGGAATGACATCATTTCCCTGCAAATGCACAATCCCCATGCTATGTAACTGAAATGCCTGAATCGGTTCTAGTCGAACCGGATCAGCTGCAGCCACCACTCGTTTCGCGGCTTCTGCCATTTCCTCCCGCTGCTCCAGATTCCACCAGTGACGACGTAAGTGATCGCCATAGGGACCTTCCTCTGTAGGAGCAATGCTAAGCAGCTCATCCAAAGTCCTTTCCTTTCGCGCTACCTGATACAAAGCGACTCGTACTAAATATGGATGCCCTCCTACCATGGTCATCAATTGAGCCACCGCTTCCTCAGTCAAGTTCAATCCGTGTCTTTGAGCCAAATCCAAGACCTGCTCTGGCAAAAACTCCAACAGCTCAATGGGTAAACCAACATTAAATGGCGACTGGTTGATGTTCATCGGAATGTAAACTTCGGTGGAGTGAACCACCACCAACCGCAGCTTCTTCCATAACGCATTTGTTTTGGCCGATTCATGCCAGGCCCGCAGTAGCCCCATAAAGTCTGCGGCAATGTTGGGATGCTCGAACACCATGTCAACCTCATCCAGGCCCAGTACCAAAGGTTTAGAAATTTCTGGCAGCAGATATTCCTCTAGATACGCCGTGCAGTTATCTTTACTGCCAAAAATCTCGTCCCAATAGTCATTGAGCTTATTTGGCAGCCGCAATCGCCGTCCGATACTGGCGCAAAACCACCGTAAAAACTTGTCTAAGTTGGAAAAAATAGCCGCATCTGCTAGTTGGAAACTGAGCGGTACGGTTAGATACTCATGCTCTTCCGCGTAGCGCAAAATTCGCGACATTAAAGACGTCTTACCCATCTGACGTGGTGCCTTAATGCGGATCAACGCACCTGGATTTAGCACCGTTTCATAACAATTCTCTTCAGTCGGAGGGCGTTCCACATAATAGAGAGACGCTAAATCTACCTGCCCGCCCGGTAGTTCCGGTGGCGCAACGGGGGACGGTGGCGTGTCTGGTTTTTCAGTTAGGGGCTCTGTTGTAGTCTCTAACTCTAAGGTTGTAGGCTTGTGAAGGGGAGCTTCGCGATCGCCCAGAATCGCTAATATTTCCTGCAAAATCTGGGTTGTATCTTCGGCAGACTGCCATTGCCGCTGCTGAATCCGATTGAGATAGCCGCGTAAGTCATAGTTCAGTGGAGAAGACAGTGGAAAGTCCACTCGAATCGGTAAGATTCTCGGTTTACCAGAGTCGCGAGTATCTCGCAATTCCTTTGCCCGTCTGACTTCCTCCGTTACCATTTCGCTGGTTGCCGACTTTGGTGACAGCAGCAGCACAAAATAATCGCACCGCTCTAACTCTCGATCAATGCGCTGCGACCAGTTATCGCCTAGGCGAATGCTTTCTGCCGCCATGAACACCTCATGACCTGCCGCCTTCAGTGCCTGGTAAAACTCCTCAGCCAGTTCACTGTCGGGCGGCTGGCTGCGATAGCTGATAAACACTCGGGCCGATTTGGCTGCTTTTTCTTGTGGGGCGGTTAGCTGAGGGTAATGAACCAGTGCGATCTCACCTCCCATCCCGGAATGAATGACCTCCTGCCCGCTGGTTTTGAGTTCTCGCTCCACATAGCCAAACAGGTCATTACTCGTGATCGTTTCCTGCACAGCATTCTTGGCAGACAATCCGTTCAAGAGCGCGGCGGTAAAAATGCCATGGTCTTTCCCTTCCCGAGCCCGTTCAAAGTCGCGACAGGCCGCAATCAGACAAGAATTCTGCTTATGACTGAGGATAGTCTGTGTGGGCTGCAAGAGGCTTTGCTGCTCTTCCAGCAAGGAACCGGCATAGCAGCAATCCATCATTACCACTAAGCTGCTTAGCTCGGCTTGGCTCATCAACTTATTCAGAGAAGCAAAGGGAATCGCGTTTTGGCCCTCTCTAGTTGCGTTAGAGGTGGCCAGATAGCCTTCCTCTTCCCCAGTCAGCGCATCCGAAACTAGGAACCCATGCCCTGCAAAATATAGAATGGCCTCCTGATGCTCAGCCCGTTCTCGAAAAAAGGACCTGAGTTCTTTTCCCAGTTCGGTATGACGAAGGGATTTATCGGGAGCAATCGCCCATTGATTTTCTCCTATCAGCTTTCTCGGCAATCGGGTCACATGATACTGATGCTGCTCTAGCAGCTGTGCGATCGCTTCTGCATCTTTGGCCACACTTTTTAAGTTGCTGAAATGGTCGTATTGGTCTAAACCGATCACGAGTGCGTACTTCGCCATGTTTCTGCTAAGGCAGCTGCTAGGTTACCTCAGTCGATGGTAGCCTCATTCTGCTCAGGATGTAGTATCAGTAAGTTACTCTTTAGATTCTGATGGTTCCGCCGCAGGAAACTTACAGGCGATACTGTTCACTCATGTACGCTAAAGCGTGTCAGGATCAACGCCCAGCTCGCGTAGCTTCTGGGCTAATCGTTCTGCTTGCTCTTGAGCCGCTGTTGCCGCTTCTTCTGGCGTTGGTACCAGGGCCCCGTCTGGGGAAGAATAACGCAGCTGATTGTTATAAACACCAAGAAACAGCTGCAGCTGTTTGCTCCATAGGCGGCTAGCTTTGTCAGGCTCAATCGCTTCGTACTGGCCGCCTACAAGCTCAAAACCCTGAAATTCTAGAGTTTTGGGGTCAAACCAGAAATATTCAGGGGTGCGAAAAGCGTCTTGGTAGATGTCCTTTTTAGTTGCGCGGTCTACGTCGGCTGTAGAGTCAGAAAGCAGTTCAACAATAATGTTGGGATATTTTCCATCTTCTTTCCAGACAACCCAGCTGTTGCGAGGTTTTTTCTCAGTACCTAGAACCACAAAAAAGTCAGGGCCGCGAAATTTCTCAGACTTGAGCTGACGTTCGCTGTAGTAGACAGTCAGATTGCCCGCTGCAAAATAGTCATCTCGATCTTTCCACAGCCAGTCTAGACAGCTGAGTAACAGCAGCATCTGCTGCAGGTGTAGAGAGCTTTCCAAGGGAGGTTCATTGCTGATAAAGTCTCCTGTGGGAAAAATATCGTGACGAGCATCGGGCTGACCGGCAGCGTCATCTCTAGGACGGCTGTTTACTAGGCTGGGAGATGCATCGGCAGGGGATACAGGAGTAGACATAGCGCTGTGCCATGATCGGCTAGTTAGCTTGTACTATCTTAGCAGAGAGATTTACTCAGATTCTAGCTTGCTGTTTATTTGTGAGCCATTGGGATAGTTTTGCTGGCGGGGCACATAAAAGCTGGCGATGATGGCCATACACAGCCACCAAAGCGTACTGACCTGGGGCCGATACCACACAGTGTCCACTAGACCGTGAACCAGCATGCCAAAGCAGGTTGCGATCGCACCAATCAGCCAATACCCCTGAACGTTCATATCCATCCGCAGCCGCCTCAGCTGATACAGTCCCTGGTAAAACAGAGTCCCCAGCATCCACAAAAAGGCGGTAAAGCCAATAAATCCGGCCTCTACCAGCGTTTCTAGAAAAACTGAATAGGCACTCAGGGCCGTGTACCGAGGTCGCTGATAAAGCGGATAAATTTTATTAAATGCCTCATTTCCCGGTCCGATACCAATTACCGGACGCGCTCGAATCATGTCCATGGCCCCTTCCCACACGTTGATGCGAAAGTTGTTGCTGCTGTCTTCTCGACCGGCAAACATGGTCATCACCCGCTCTCGCACCGGGCCGACAATTAGCACTGCAAACAGTACCAGACCCGCCATTGCTCCCAGCAATGCCGGCAGCGCCCACTGCTTCCAAAACGGAGGAAACAGCTCGCTCCACCAGTACATCAGCAATATTGCCAAGACAAAAAATAGCCCCAATAGCCCCATCCAGCCGCCGCGACTGTAGCTTAGGACCAAACAGGCCAAGTTTAGAAAAAATGCGATCGCAGCCAGCACCTTAGGCAGCCAGCGCGGCCAGACAAAAAAGGCACTCACGCTTAGAGCCACCGCAGGCATCAAATAGGCCGCCAGCAAATTCGGATTGCCTAAATAGCTATAAACCCGGGTCGCCCCCGATAAATTTGAGGTGGGATCGACCCAGGTAGCCAGCGCTTCGGCGCCAAAAAAGTACTGCCGCATCCCGTAGACCGCCACCGGCAATGTGGCCAGCACATACACCGAGGCCACGCCCGTCCGCAGCTTGGGCTGCCGTAGTACCCGCGCCAGCAGCATAAACAGCAGCAAATTTAAGGTCAGTTTGATCAAGCCTGAAATCGCCTCGGCTTTAACCGGCGATAGCGCTGTCGCCAATATCATGGCTCCCCAGTAAAGCGTGACGCCTAAATGAATGGGCGTTAGCCAGCCGTTGGCCTCATCACTCACCGTCAGTAAAAACCACAGCGCCGCACAGGCCATCAGCAAAATACCGATCAGCGTCGTGGAGGTATAGGGGGACAGCACTAGCAGAACCGCCACAATAGCGGCTGCAATCAGGTCGCCGTAGCCCAGCAGCCCGCTACCCTGTCGCCACTGTCGCAGCGGCGACAGCAGTCGATGGACCAAGCTTACCTGTCGCCACTGGTGCAGTGAAAACTGGCCAAAGGTAAGGGTACGCAGTACGGAGTCAATCATTAAGACAGCTATTCCAGGGTTCGCGCCTGTTATAGTAGCGGGTCGGTGGTCTTCCCTCAAGGCGCAGTCCTAGGATGCCTCAAAAAAAGCCAGATGGGTGAGACCGTAGCGTTTGGTTCGAGCTAGGTCCAGACCTGGTAGAGAATTCGGCTGCCAGCAGTCTGGTGTGTACTCTGCAGCGACAACGGCCCCTGGAGCTAGCAAGGATTTTTGAATCAACGTGTTGAGCACAGTATCGTACAGCCCAGCGGCATAGGGTGGGTCAAAGTACACCAGATCGAAGGGACCTAGCGTCAGACTGGCTAGCTTTTTTGTCACATCGCCTCGAATCAGGTGAAAGGTCTGCTCCGGTTTGGCAACGGTCTGCCAGTTGGTTTGCACAATCCGACAGGCTGCTCCAGCCTGCTCAATTCCTACGACAAGGCTAGCGCCTCGACACAGCGCCTCGGCTCCCATAGCCCCGCTACCGGCACATAAGTCTAGCCAGCGACTGCCGTTGACCCTGCCCTGCCAGCTATTAAAGAGCGCTTCACGGACCTTGGCTGGCGTAGGTCGTGTGGCCTGCCCGGGCAGCGTTTTAATGGGGCGGTTACCGTAGATGCGAATGGCCATAGCTTACAAATATGAACACCAGTCGCTCCAGCCACCGGGATAGAGCTTACCCATGGGCTTACCGGCCACCGTCTGGGAAAACAAATTGACACAGGCGGTCACTCCCGACCCGCAGTAAACGATCACCTCATTAGCGTCGTCTATGGCTCGCCAGTGATAGGCCAGCTCAAAAGGATGCCTCAGCAGTCCTGTTTCAGTCGTAATGTCTTGCCAAAAATAGTTCACGGCCCCCGGAATCGATCCCGCCACCGGGTCAATGGGCTCCCGCTCGCCTCGAAACCGTTCATTAGAGCGAGAATCCACGACCAGGGTGCCAGGCTGACGCTGTCGAACATCGTTGATGTCCACCAGCCAGTCGGTTTGGGGCTGGGGGACAAACTGACCTGCTTTGGGTTGCAGGGTGACGTTGCTCAAAGGCAGCCCCGCCTCTGTCCAGGCGTTAATCCCTCCGTCCAATAGCGAAACATTGTCATGCCCTAGATAGCACAGCATCCACCAGAGACGCGCGGCATAGGCAAACCGGGAGGCGTCGTAGATGACAACGGGCGTCTGCGGATTGGATTGAATCCCAAGCAGGCTTAGCGTATCGGCAAATCGTTCCCAGTCCGGTAGCGGATGACGACCGCCGTGGGGTTGGACAGGACCTGAAAGATGGCGATTTAGATCGAGATAATACGCTCCCGGAATATGGCCTGCACTGTACTGCTGCCAACCTAGCTGAGGTTCTAGCAGCGAAAAGCGACAGTCGATAATAACGAGACCATCGTTGAGGTGCTCAGATAGCCACTGGGAGCCAACGACAGGAATATCTGATAGATCAATCGGCGGCACTAGGGGGGAGGGCAAGGATTTTATCCGCAGTCAAGACGGTATTTATTATAATTGCTGGATAATCTTGAGCGAGAGAATGGCTGACGCGGAGGATTTTAGCCCAGAGGTCACCTGAGATGGCTCAGCAACGTTTTACTCAAAGGAGTTTGGCGAGCATTTTCACTGTCGTCACGGGGCCTATACCGACGCTCAGCGTAACTATGTGGATGCGGCCAATATTCCGGCCCTGGCGCAGGCGGAGCAGCTGGCTATTTTGGATATTTGCTACGGTTTGGGGTACAACACGGCGGCGGCGCTAGATACTATTCGACAGGTTAATCCTGACTGTCGGGTAACCGTTCGGGCGTTGGAGATCAATGGGGCGGTGCCGAGGAGCGCGATCGCAAACAACTTACTCCAGCCCTGGAGCCCCGCAACCCAAGCAATCCTCAAAACCCTGGCTACAGCACAGCGCTACCAAAGCTCCACCTTGGATATTCAGCTGATCCTGGGCGATGCTCGTCAAACGCTGCAGCCGCTGGCAGCTCAGGGCTGGCTGGCCGATGCTATTTTATTTGATCCATTTTCACCCACCCGCTGTCCCCAGCTGTGGACAGTAGAGTTTCTAACACTAACGGCTCAGTGTCTGGCGCAGAGCGGTATTTTGGCCACCTACTCCTGCGCAGCGGCGGTACGCTCGGCCATGGGCTTAGCCGGTTTGCAGATCGGTTCATTTGCCGGTGCCGGTCGTCACTGGCCCTGCACCATCGCTACCAAAGAAGTTCGACCGCTATCTCCTCTATCGCAGCAGGAGACAGAGCATTTGCAAACACGGGCGGCAGTACCCTATCGCGACCCCACTCTGAGCGCTACCGCTGAGGACATCAAGACCGCTCGCGAACAAGAACAGCAGCAGTCCATCCTGGAAACCACCGGCAGCTGGCGACGTCGCTGGCTAAGGTCATCAACGTCGGCTAGCGCACTTGGGTAGTCCAACCGCCTCGCGGTATACTCCTCCCGTAATTTCTCATGTGTTCAAGCTCACTTTTCGGCACTATGACTCACTCACTGGCGGTCGCCATACTAGCAGCAGGTAAGGGCACCCGGATGCGATCGCAGCTACCCAAAGTGCTCCATCCCCTGGGAGGCCGCACCCTGGTAGAAAATGTGCTGGCCAGTCTGGCGCTAGTCCAGCCGGAGCGTCAGATTGCCATTGTGGGCTATGCCGCCGATCGGGTACGCGCGGCCCTCAGCCATAGCCCGTTAGAGTTTGTCGAACAGACCGAGCAGCTAGGCACCGGTCACGCCGTACAGAAGGTGATTCCAGCCCTAGAAGGATTTGAGGGTAATCTGCTGGTGCTCAATGGCGATGTGCCGTTGCTGCGACCCGAAACCATTGCCAAAATGGTGCAGACCCATGTGGACAACAACAACGCTGCTACCATTCTCACGGCCCAGTTTGACGACCCCACAGGCTACGGTCGTGTCTTTTGTGATGAGAATTTTGTTGTTTCACAAATTATCGAGCATCGCGACTGCACTCCTGAGCAAAGAAATAACCCCCGGATTAATTCAGGTATCTACTGCTTTAACTGGCAAAAGCTGATGACGGTGCTGCCCCACCTCAGGTCCGACAACGACCAAAATGAGTACTACCTCACCGATGTGGTAAAAGATCTCTCGCCTGTCATGGCCCTAGACGTCGATGATGTAGAAGAGATTTCAGGTATCAACAATCGCAAGCAGCTCTCAGACGCCGCCACAGTTTTACAGCGCCGCATTAAAGACGAGCTGATGCTGTCGGGCATTACGATGATCAACCCCGACAGCATCACCATCGATGCCACCGTTAAGGTAGAACCCGATGTTGTGATCGAGCCAGAAACCCACCTGCGCGGCACCACGACCGTCGCTGCAGGCTGTCATATTGGTCCTGGCACCCTAATTGAAAACAGTACCATCGGTGAAAACACCACCGTTCGCTATTCTGTCGTCAGCGACAGCACCGTTGCCGCAGCGGCTCGTGTTGGTCCCTATGCTCATCTGCGGGGTCAGGCCGTCATTGGCACAGGCTGTCGTATTGGTAATTTTGTTGAAGTCAAGCAGTCCACCCTGGGGACTAAAACAAATGCGGCTCACCTATCCTATTTGGGCAACGCCACCCTGGGAAACAATGTCAATATTGGTGCCGGTACCATTACCGCCAACTACGACGGTGTTAATAAGCATCCCACGGTGATCAAAGACAATACTAAGACCGGTTCCAACAGCGTGCTGGTTGCTCCGGTTACCCTAGGCGAGAATGTGACCGTTGGTGCTAGCGCAGTCGTGACTAAAGATGTGGATGATGGCTGTTTAATTGTGACTAGAGGAGAGCGGCGGGTAATTAAAGATTGGCAGCCGAAACTAACCAAGAAATCTGATAACGGCTAGATAGAGATTCGGTCATATGCAGAGTCTTTTATGTATCTCTTCCCACTGTTTTAGCTCTCAAGGGTAAAGAGCGTCATCTCTGGTGGGCAGAACAACCGTATCGGAATAATACTCATACCAATACCCACATTGACATATAGGTTATTGCCAGCTTTGCCATAGCCCCTTGCCCATCCGTCTGCATAGACTTTATCCTTCTGAGTAAATCGTAGCCATGACCACTGAGGTGAGTTAGGCAAGCGTATCTGACCGCCATGGGTATGACCAGATACTGCCAGCGGCGCTGTATTAGCCGGAAACTTCTCGAAGCTATCTGGATTATGTACCATCACTACTCTAGGACTCTCGTCTGGAACGTCTGAAAGAGCAGCTTCTACGTTGTCTCGACCGGCCCACAGCGAGTCAGCACCAACGAGATACAGTGGCTCGTTGCTACCAGGTATCTGCATTGCCACAGACTCATTTTCAAGTACAACAACGCCAATCGCTTCTAGTTCAGACGCCAAGCTACTCGCCAGCTGCGTATCCGGCTCAGCTTGCTTTCCGCTCATGCCGTAGTCATGGTTGCCTAGCACCGCATAGGTGGGAATACCCGCATCTATCAAAGGCTTCACAATATTAACGGCTTTCTCAATTTCAGCGCTGTTTGGTGGGGATTCAGCATGATAGATAAAGTCGCCGCTAATTAAAACAGCGGCAGGGTTTGCTTCGATCAGTTGCTCAACGCTACGACTTGCAGTGTCCGCATTGTCGGCCCATAACCCGATCTGAAAGTCTGAAATCTGACCGATTTGTTTACCTTCCCAGCTGGCTGGAAGATTTGGAATTTGAGCCGTCTCTTCTTCGATATTCAGGAACCGAGGCTCGATCAGTCCCCAAGTCACGAGTAAAGCGATCGCACACCCTAATCCTGTTGCAGCGTATTTGAGTTTTTTTGGCATAATTTTTTATACAGATTGAATAAGGTAAAGAATCTCCTAAGGTGTTTGCATGAAAATAACGTACCCCAGTAAATCATGTCTGAGGATAACCATCCCCCTTGCGATGGGGGACTTACAGGGGGTTATCGACAATGGGCGCTATCGGTCAAACCCCTCCGCCTACGGCACCTCCCCTAAGCCCGAAGGGCAGGCTTCGCCAACGTAAGGGGAGGACATCCTACAACATCATTCCAGGCTGGTATTTCATTTACCTGCTAGCCCCTAACTTCGAATTCTGCAATTGTCTTCTGGCGTTAGACTTTTGAGCATACCTAATAACATTAGAACATCTATCCGTATCAAACCTGTTAAAAAGTCAGCATAGTCGTCGGATACATTCGCACAATGACCAGCCACTTAGCCCACAGCATAGAAGGGTTCTAACGTTTACTGATGTAGCAAGCTAAGTGGTCAGAGCTATACGTGCTGAAAGACCGTAACAGTAGCCCTAATATCACACCCTATTGACAACCCTGGACTTACCAGGACGTGCTGTTTTATAAGGTAATGATTTAAGAGCTTTGTACCAAGACCCTAAGCCTTTGCAGGTTTGGGGTCAGGTTTGGGTGGTTTTACTTCCTTGACAGCCGTCGAAATGCGATTGGCAAAGTTCTCATCAACTTCTCGGAAGAGCGCAATCTGTCGCTTTTGAATAGACTGAGCGCACTTACCTAAGCTGCCGCCAATGTTATGGACAAGCCGATCTTTCTCATCATCGCTCATGATGTTGTACAGCATACGAGCCTGATCGGCGTAATCGGGGGCGTCTAACTTCTGACGGTCAACCATCCCTTCTACTGCATAGGGTGGCGGTGCGGTGCTGCTGTCTGCCTCTGGGTAGTTTTGCTCTGTAGGATGGTAGTTAATGCGTCTGCCACTGTTGTCGTCAGTGCGCATAAAACCGTCTCTGTAGCCGGTGTTGGCTTTGGTTGCGTGGGGCTTGTTGACAGGGATGTGGTCATAGTTGACGCCAAGACGATAGCGGTGAGCGTCGGAGTAGGACATAATGCGAGCCTGGAGCATCCGGTCGGGTGACCAAGAGATACCGGGGACAACGTTGCCAGGAGAGAAGGCAGCTTGTTCTACTTCGGCAAAGAAGTTGTCAGGATTGCGATTGAGCTCAAAGCGACCTACGCGCTGTAGCGGAAAGTCGGCATGGGGCCAAACCTTAGTAAGATCGAATGGATTCCACTTAAAGTTTGCAGCCTGCTCGTCGGTCATGGTCTGGATGTGCATTGTCCAGGAAGGATAGTTGCCGGCGGCAATAGCCTTAAA
This sequence comes from Leptolyngbyaceae cyanobacterium, assembly GCA_050043465.1. Lineage (GTDB taxonomy): Bacteria > Cyanobacteriota > Cyanobacteriia > Phormidesmidales > Phormidesmidaceae > Leptothoe. The sequence goes on along the minus strand of JBHJIL010000100.1, from coordinate 1,168 downwards.
CAGATCCTTGGTTGCCCAGCGAGGTTCGAGACCCTGAATATGCATCCATTGTTCTTCGGTAAAATTCTTGATACCCTGGTCGGTTTTGAAGTGAAATTTGACCCAAACTCGCTCGTTGTTGGCGTTAATAAGGCTGAAAGTGTGGCTGCCGTAGCCGTTGATATGTCTCCATCCCTGGGGGGCACCGCGATCGCCCATGAGCCATATAACTTGATGCAGACTTTCAGGCACATTTGACCAAAAATCCCACCACATTTCATCTTGTCGCCAGTTCTTTTCTGGGTGTTCTTTCTGCGAGCGGATGAAGTCCATAAAGATCATCGGGTCGCGCATGAAGAAAATGGGGGTACCATTGCCAACCATGTCCCAGTTGCCGTCTTCGGTGTAGAACTTGACAGAGAATCCGCGCAGGTCGCGATAGATATCGGAGCCGCCTTTGGATTTGGCGACGGTAGAGAAGCGAGCAAAGACTTCGGTTTGTTTGCCAACCTCACTAAAGAGTTTGGCCTTTGAAAGATGAGAGATGTCGTCGGTGACAGTGAAGGTACCGTAAGCGCCTGCGCCAATTGCATGAACGACTCGTTCGGGAACACGCTCGCGATTAAAGTGCGCCATCTTCTCTAGCAGTACGTAGTCTTCCATCAGCAAGGGGCCATTTTTGCCTGCTGTTTTGGAGACTCTATTGTTTTCGATGGGGACGCCAGCAGCGTTGGTTAGTGTGTTGCGATCGCCCATAATTCCCCGTTAGATGTATGTGGTCAATATTTAATAAGAAAGAAACTGGCCTAGCCAGTTCTTAGTCGCTGGCGAATTAGTCAGCTCAGCCTAGTCAACAGCTGTAGATACACAATAAGCGACAAGAAGTAGATTCAGACTCTCTCTACAGGGATAGATACGCTCACTGATTGGGCAACGATCCATGAAGAAAGATACCAGTATTTGGGCTGCACGCAGATTGAATACTAAGAACATGGCTATGACAGAAGAGTCCTTATCAGCTGGCAAAGCTATGACTGGCCAAGAATGGTCCTGATTCCACCTCAGTTTGTGTGTGAGGATTTAATCAATGGTCTCCGTCCATTGAGAGAAGAGGCAATTAACAAATTACGCATCCAGTCGTGATGATATCGGAAGCCATTGAGTTTCTCAAATGGACACAAACAGCCTC
>JBHJIL010000099.1:0-12762 GCA_050043465.1 Leptolyngbyaceae cyanobacterium | reverse complement strand
CAATTGAGCACTGCTGAGATATTCGCCTCTTGCATCAGCCTGGGAGACGACCTTAGCAAACGCATCAAACATAGATTGACTCTCCTAAATTTGATTCGTCGAAGTAAGTTTCCAAAAAAGTGGGGACGAGAACCCGTCAAGTAACTGCATCAAAAACAGTTTCAAAATAGATAGGCGAATGCAGACAATCTAATACATCCTTCACAGAAGCCATTAATCATCTCAGCAAACTTCGCTCTCCCCAATTTGAAGATTAAAGCGAATAAGGCACGAATCTGAGAAAGTTAAAGAAACTTTACTCTCTGAAACAGATGATGAAACAAAATTCTGTCAAAAATGACCGTAAGCCCGTCTGCAAAAAGCCATCAGTCTATTTTATATACTGTAACGGGGCCCCAATATATTACGAATTATAAGGGTTATGGGGAGTCGATAACAGACGAAATTGCCAAAAATACGGTAGATTACGTGGCTACTATTAGCCCCCTTTTATGAGTCTGCAGCGTCCGATGGGTCTCTGCATTCTGTACTCAGTGTTCTGGCAACGGTCAAATTGACGAGGCCGTCACCTATGGTCCGCGCACAAAGCCCGCCGCAGGACCTTTGCAAGGGGCCCGGCTGCGGGCTCAAGAAAACGAATTTTACGAGTCTCAAACATGCCAGAAGGTCGGGGCTGCGTGTCTCCTGGTGTTTAGTATTTCTTAGTATTTTTGAGAACTGTTCCTAAGCTGTTTGCAGATGACGCTCTAAGTCAAACAGAAACCCATGGATATACTCCTCTGTCCAGTCCGCGCCGTAGTAGCGGGTAAGCATGCCACGAGCCGGGTCTTTCTCGGCGCGATAGCGAATATAGCTCAGCTGGGCTGCTTCGATTGCCTGGAGCCGCTGAGGGTCGGTGACGGGCTGGGCGTCTTTAACAAAGCCTATATAGGCGTCTAAGTAGTCCTTGAAGGCGTTAAAGACGTGGGTAGTCACGTCTTCTAGCTGCGTAGGACGGGTCCATAAGAATGCGGGCGAAAAGAAGGGCTGGGCTTCTTCTGGAAAGTCACCTCCCCAGGGCAGGTGCTGCTGGTAGCCCTCAAACATGGGCATAATCGGTTCGCTATAGCGTTTTTGATAGTCTGGGCTATCGCGAAACAGCGGCTGCATATCAATGGCAATGAGATGTCCCCCTGGCAGGGTCACCAGATCGCCACCAAAAAAGGGCAGATCGTAGTCTAAACGAGGAAAAATGACAAAATTCAGCACCTGTAGACTTTCGCCAGCCTGAACATGGGCGGCTCGAATCTGACGCAGCTTTGGGGACGAGTAGCCGTAACTGGTTGTCTGTACGGTAACCTCACGTTTCCCCTTGCCGGTGGTAGCTGTGTTGCTCTCAAAACCAGCTGGAATTGGGTAAGGAGAAAGTTCTAGGCGATCTTGGAGGGTGGCGATCGCATAGTCTAGAAAGGGTTGATATAGCGTCATAAAAAAGTAGTGATGTCTTGTCAGACGGCTAGTGAGCCTGTACCGCTAACGGAACAGCATCCTCAAACAAGAACTCATAGAGAAAACGGTCGGCCCAATCTGAGCCAAAGTAGCTGCTAAATAGACCATGGGCCGGGTCTCGCTCAGCACTGTACTGGTCGTAATCAATTTGGGCTTTTTTAACCCGAGCAATTTCTACGTCGGTGGTTAACGGTTTGGCATCAGCCAAAATCTTCCAGTAGAGATCCAGATAATCTTTAAAGGCGGCTAATACCCTTGTAGAGACGGTTTCCGTATCTGTCTTGGCAAACAATAGGTATTTTGAAAAATACTGGTTGGCATCATAAAATTTCATTTCTAGTCCCTGAGCCAGCTCCGCATAGTTGTCGCGCAGCTCTTTTAGCGGCATTAAATACTTAGCCTCATAGGCTTCGTCTTGGAACAGCGGCTGAAAGTCTAGAACAATTAAATTCTTAACTTTTCCAAAGGACAAAAAGTCAATACCCAACAGCGGAACGTCGTAACAGTGGTTGGGATACAGAACACTGTTAAAGATTTGAGCACCTTTACCCGCATCAATGTAGGTGTAGCGGATCTTTCTAAGTTCAGGTGACTGATAACACCAGCTTTGAATCGAGGCTGGGTGCCGCCCGCGCTCACTAATCTGACATTCCAATCCGGCTGGAATCGGTCTTGGTTGAAGTTCAAACTTCTCTTTTAAGGAGGCTTCTAAATGCTCTAGAAAAGGGCGGTACATTTTGTCTTCGCCTTAATTTATAACGGTTGTGGCAGATAGCCTCTGCCATTTGCAGCATAGGAGATTGCCGAGGACCGTGTCCTGATTCTTAGAGACAAAGACACATTCCGTTACATCATGATTTAGATGCGCGTTCGCCATGGGCTGCCACCATTGCCCTGAGGTCATCTTGGGTGACAAACCGCCGTTCTGAACAGTAGGTCATCAGGTTAATTCCATTGGCGAGCCGAGCCGTACTGACGCGGACTCGAAAGTCATCGGAGAGAAACCAGCAGCGCTCCTGCCCCTGATTTTTGTCATACTCGTTGTCAATGGTGAGGACACCGTCGTTTGCAAAGCCATAGCGACCGACCACCGGCATATTTTCCACATAGCCCCGGTCTCTTAAGAGCTGACCGGCCTTACCGGTATCGTCATTGGGAATATCGACTAAAATGGCCGCGTATTTGGAGTCGTAGGTAAATTCTTTGGTGTTTGACTGCCAAGAAAACTGGGCTCCACCCGCAGCTTTAGTGGGTTCTACTCCCTGGTTTTGGCAAATTTCAACGATGCGTGGGTCTTGAGCTTCGATGACATCCACAATTAGGTTAGATTCTCCAGACTCATCGGCTACCGAGTCAAAATGATGAACGGCTCGCTGAATAAACCAGATGCCTTCACTTTTGCGAAAGAAGTCCATCATGGTCATGGGTGTCTGAAATGGCATAGGATACGGTCCCGATTAAATAGGCTGTTTGCGGCTAATTAGAAGATAAGGGCATAGGGCGCTGCTACACTGGCGTTACACACGTTGCCCTTCGCTCGAACGTGGTAGTCAGCCGAACGGTGGCTGCGGGGTCAGGCTGCTGTCGCTTTGAGACACGCGCACCGCCCTGACAGAAGTTATATCTATAAAGTTTAGCTATCTATGAGCCATCTCGAAACTCCAAGCCTAGAAGCCGCTTTGTTAGAGCGGCTATCGGTCCAGCGAGATTTGGCTGGCACCGATCTCTCGAAAAAAGATCTGCGCGGGTTTGATCTATATAGAGTCAATTTGTCGGATACCAATCTGACCGGTAGCTGTCTCCAGGGGGTGACTCTAATCGGGGCTAATCTGGCAGGGGCTAATCTGACAGATGCCCAGCTACAGCGAACCGATCTGCGGGGGGCAGAGCTGGCTGGAGCGAATCTTAGTGGCGCTGATCTAACGGGGGCATTTATCCATCGGGCCGATTTGCGCGGCGCTAATTTTAGTGGTGCTGTATTGGCTGAGGCTAAGCTCAATATTGCGCTTTATGATGACCGTACCCGGTGGCCTGAAGACTTTCGCTACAAAAGTTCTGGCGCGGTTGGACCTGAGGCGGTGCTCAATGGTGCTTATCTAAATACGGCCGATTTGCGCGGAGCCAATTTGCGCGGAGCTAAGCTGCTGGGTGCCTATTTGAGCGGAGCCGATTTGACCGGAGCTATTTTGGATGATGCAAGTCTTAGCGGAGCCAATTTACAAAAGGCGTTTCTGACCGGGGCCAGCTTACGCAACGCTCGCGTTAGCGGTACCGAACTTCAACGAGCCGATCTGCGCGCCAGCGACCTGACTGGGGTGGAGTTCGATATGGTTGCTAGCATTGCCGGGGCCGATTTTACAATGGCCCAGGGGTTAACTAAAAATTCTAGAGGTCAGCTGCTAGGCCGCTCTGCTAAAGAGCTAGACGTGTGGAACGGGCTGACTCGCAATACGACGCGACGTAGCCTAGATGCAGAAGAGACGGCCTAGCCTGTAGCTACACCCGTGTCTCTAGGTATTGACCAATCATAATTTCCTGACCGGCTCGCGAGATGATGGTCTGTCGGGTGCGGTGACTGGTGCCAATAAACTTGAGTTCTTCATCAAAGGCCGAGCCGCCGTACTCTGTGTGCAGCTGCATGGTGTTGCGATCGCGCATCTCATAGGTGGCAAACACCGGCTTGGTCGTGGCAAACCCGCGATCGCGATACAGAATATTCCCTTGGATACCAAAGATCGTTGAGCCGGTGGCCTGTTTGCGGCTGGGGCTAATATAGTTGCTCTCCCACGAAGAGCGAACGCCACAAATAATAGCGGTGTCTAGCCCGTGCATAGCTTCTAAAGCCGTAAGCTCAGGATGGCCAGTCTCTAAAAGGTCGATGGTCAAATGGCTGACAACCTCTTGGGCCTCACCATTTTTGAGCGTGTAGTAGCGACGCTGAGACGTCCATTCACCGGCGGATAGTTCAAAAAATCTGGCGGCCAGCGTTTCTAGGGAGCCAGCAGGGGTAGTAATCACAGATAATGACATACAAGTTAGGACCTTAATTTATATCGACGCACCTAAAATCAAGCTATGGCGAAACAAGATTACATTTATTTACATTAAAGATAGCGAATAGCTCTAGAAACAGCAATAAAGACTTTACTAAGAAAGGCTTTATGCCGGGGTTATGGCTCGCTACTTCGAATGTAGGCTTACGCTAACAGAGCCCTACGAGCGTCGCTGTAGCCGTATCTACAGTTTTTAATCGAGGGCTTGAGCTGTAGATTGGCCAGCCAGGGGGGCTGGTTCACTCCGGCACCAGGCTTTCTAGGGCGGCGGCAACGACTTTATGGTGCTTATCCTGGCGGAGCTCAGTGAGGGCCTTTCTGGCAGCAACGGTGTCAAAGCGCTTTAGGGCGTAGGCTACATGCATGCGGGTATACCAGATATCTGCAGCTTTAAGCGGCAAAATAGCGGCCAGGGCCGCGTCGCTCTGGTGGGTGTCTGCCAATGTACCCAGGTGGTCCACACCAGCATTGATAACGGTCATGTCAGGGTCTTGAATAGCGGCCAGACAAATCTCAAGCATGTGGGATGGGCTATCGAGATCGATCATGGCGGCAAGGATGCTGCGGCGCACCAGCCAGTTGCTGTTGTGATGGAATGTCCGCACCAGATGAGGGATGGCGGCGTCACCATACATGGCCAAAGAGTTAGATGCCTCAGCCTGGACGTTGCTGTCGGAGTCATGCTCAATCATGCTCAACAATGCTTCGAACCCAGCCTGGCTACGTTTGCGCCCTAGACCCATGGCCACAAAGGAGCGAACCAAAAATTCGGGGTCGTTTAGCTTACGAAGGAGCAGCGGTCCGGCAATATCAGCCTCATAGTCTTTGAGCGCTACAATCCCCTTTAGACGCTGCTGCGAATCGGTGTGGTTGAGAATGGCTTGAATATCAGACAGTTCCATAATGTATAGACCGCTTAGATCAGTTCGCCAGCAGGGCCCTTAGGCTTGCCAGTAAAAACGTTCGGTCAAAATTGTAACATTGCGTAACAATCATTAGAGAGCATGAGGTATCTCCATGGCATCTACCCTTAGTCCCAAAGTCAAAGAGCTGATCGCGAAAGCTCGAATTGTCAGGTTTGATGGCTGGCAGGCTCAGTTTGCTGAAGATGCGATCGCCCGTCTGCAATCGGCTGATGAGCAGCGTATTTACCTGGATGATGCGGCGCTGGAGACAATGCCTGGGGCCACCATCGCTCGCTATTTTCGAGATCGGGCCAACACTATTGTGGATACCGCCAGGGCCCAGGTACTGACTCAATTTCCCGGCATTACTGAACCAGGAGGCGGTCTGTATCCAGCTATTCGCGCCGAAGCCTGCTGGCGTGATTTTTGGCATTTTCTCCGCTGTGTTACCTATGGGATTGCGGCTCAGCGTATCGACTATACCAGCGATCCGGGGCTAGCTTATATGGAACAGCTCTATCGAGAGCTACAGGTGCCCCTAGATGCCATGGTCTACGGAGTGCGATCGCTCAAAACTGCTAGCAAGCAACAGCTCGATCGACTTGAAGTGACTTTTGATGATGGGCAGATCGATCCCTACTTTGACCGTCTGATTCAGGCCCTCGATCAGTTTGAACCGGTGGTGTGATCTCTATATTTTTGCTCAAATTTCTTTATTAGCCTATGTCTAATACCCATGAACCCTTGGTCAATGCCTGCATCCGCGGCGAGTTAGCCACGGTTAAGCGTCTCCTGGTGGAGGGCGTTGATATTGAAGGCATCTGGCGCAGCTGTACGGGGCTAATGTGGGCGGCAGCCGAAGGTCACCTGTCTATCGTAGAGCTGCTGCTCAGCGTGGGGGCTGATGTGAATGCCCGTAATGAAGTGAACTATACGGCTATTCTCTATGGAGCTGAGGCCGATCAGCGGGAGATCGTGCTAGCGCTGCTAGACCATGGCGCGCAAACTGATAGCAGTGTCTGTAACCGCTATCAGGAGACCATCTTATTACTAATGGCCCGTCAGGGCCACGCCGATATTGTTGGGCAGCTGGTTCAGCACGGTGATAATTTGCATCACACCAACCGCATTGGTGACACTGCGCTCTATCTGGCTGTTAGTAATGGTCACGCACCTACGGTTGATAGGCTGATTAGTCTAGGAGCCCAGGTAAACACAGCCAATATAGGTGGATGGACTCCACTGATGATGGCCGCTTCTCGGGGCGACATCGATATTATGGAGATGCTGTTGGCTCAAGGTGCTGATGCGTCACCTCAGAATCGCTGGGGAGGAACGGCATTGAGCGAAGCCAAGCAGTCTTTTCGCGCTAATCAGGCTGTGACCCTATTGAGGCAGTCGGGGGCTATTTGACCTAAATACGGTCAAATAGCCTGAGAGCGTAAAAATCTAGGCTATCAAGCTAGATATGTCTCAGGTTTGGTCTAGAATCGTGTACTTTTGTATCTTTAGTGAGTCTGGACTATTGCCGTTTAAGGACGTGTCATTAGAGGGGCTCATCTGTCTAAAGTCCTTGCCACCAGGTTAGTTGGCGAACAATTTCTGGTCTGGCTTAACCCCAACATTGATCCCTGTCCAGTCACCTCCCCGATGGGTTCATAATTCTTGACGATTAGAGACCGCTTTTATATACGAAGATGAATGTCAGCGAGTGTTTATGCTCAGTTTTGGTACGACATTTATAGACTGTTTGCCTTGAATCTGTTTAGTAGTCTGCGGCCCGCTGATTGATAAGATTCATACAAGGGAGGCAGCTTTTTCTTAGGGCACCGTCAATCCTCAGCTTCTTAACATTCCGAGATAAAATTATTTAGACCATTGTTGTCATCTAGGAGATAGCATTAATGGCTTTTGGACCAGCTGCCCGATTGGGCGTGAGCCTTTTTGATGAGACCCCCCCAGTCGAGTGGGTTCCTGGCCTCGATAGTGAGGGCCTTGATACCATTATCAAAGCCGTTTACAGACAGGTTTTGGGTAATGCATATGTAATGGAGAGCGAGCGCCTAACGGTGCCGGAGTCTCAGTTTAAGCTTGGTGAGCTAACCGTACGTGACTTTGTCCGTGCTGTAGCCAAGTCTGATCTGTACCGCTCCCGCTTTTTTGAAAGCTGCTCTCGCTATCGCAGCACTGAGCTCAACTTTCGCCACCTGCTGGGTCGCGCTCCCAACAGCTATGAAGAAATGAAGGCCCATAGCGCCATTCTTGATACTCAGGGGTTTGAGGCCGATATCGATTCTTATATCGACAGTGATGAGTATCAGGATGTTTTTGGGCAGGACTTCGTTCCCTATATCCGTGGTTACAAGACCGAAGCTAGCAATATGGTGGGCTTTACTCACACCTTTGAGCTAGTGCGCGGTGCTTCTAGTAGCTCTCTCAAGGGGAGTCTGAGTGGTAAAAAGCCCTGTCTGAATGCTCTAGTTATCAACGCTACGCCAACTCCTGTTGTCTCTCCGTCCTCTGACGGCGCGCTATTCCAGAATCCTGATGATGCGCCGATTACCCGTCAAGGTGTGGGTGCTGGGGCCAACGGCAAGATTTACCGCATTGAAGTGACTAGCTACAACTCCAAGGCAGTCAATCGTGTGTCTAAGTTCCGCCGGGCCAACAAAGTGTACATGGTGCCCTTTAACAGACTGTCAGACGAGTACAAGCGCATTCATAAGCAGGGCGGTGTGATTGCCAGTATTACGCCTGTTTCTTAGCTTGTTTAGAATTGGGTACTTGAGCTAGGGCAGTGGGCTGTTGCTGTCCTTAAGGCTAGTCTTACTCTATTTGGTTGCAGGATAGTGAACCTTTTAGATTTGATTGCCCTAAGGATAGGAGTGCTCGTATGGGCGAGTCAGCCGATGTCCTAGCAACTTATATGGCTGTTTGTTGAGACTATTTAATAATCAATTAGTAGGAGATATCCGATGACAACTTTTGAGCTGTGGCCTTCTAGCAGCAGTGAAGAAAAGCAATCCGTAATTAATGCTGTTTACCGCCACGTTTTGGGCAATCCCCATGTGATGGAAAGTGAGCGGCTCGTAACGGCTGAGTCTCAGCTGTGCGATGGCAGTATTTCTGTGCGTGACTTTGTGCGTGCTGTCGGTAAATCTGATTTTTATCGCAGTCGTTACTTTGAAAAGTGTGCTCCCTACCGCTTTGTTGAACTTAACTTTATGCACTTCTTGGGACGTGCTCCTGAGAGTCAGGCTGAACTATCTGAGCATATTCGTCGCTGCGTAGAAGAAGGCTACGACGCTGAAATCGATTCCTACATTGATAGTGATGAGTACCAGGCGCGCTTTGGCGAGAATGTAGTGCCGTTCTATAATGCCAACACCACTCAGTTAGGGCAGTCTCAGGTTAGCTACAACCGTATTTTTGCCATTGACCGTGGTCCTGCTCAGGTGAGCAGCGCGGTTAAATCCGCACAGCTGGTGGCTCAGGTTGCGGGCTCAGAGAAGGGTAACAAGATCAAGCGTGCGGCAACTAACTTGAACTCTGGAACTACCAAGCGCTTTAAGATCAAAACGACCGCTGCTAAATTTGATGCCCCTCGTCGCGTCAGCATGAACGAGTATATTGTTTCGGCTGACCGGATGACGCCTCAAATTCAGCGAATTCATCGTACAGGTGCAAAGATTGTCAGCATTACTGAGATTGCCTAATTTTTTAGGGTGATGCTTGTGAAGGCCGCCTTGTTAGTAAGGTGGCCTTTTTAGTTTGTTTTGAGTCCCTGACTTAGGGGCAGTATATCTCAGTCGAAAGTTGGTCAGGCTCGTGTCTGGCTGAATGTTGTCTGTGGTTAGGTTTTTGGTGGGGTGCGATCTCACCCCACCCCCTTAGACGTTGTCATGCTTGTTACCATTTGCCAGAAAATGTGGTGATAGTAACTTTAAGAAAAGTAAAGTTGTTCTCATTTAACCTTCAAAATCCGATATCTCTCTAATAGGACACCAATTAGTCCTGACCATCGGTCTTTTAGAAAACTCACATTAGTCATTCGTAGAGTCGCAATAGCGGTCTCTTGCTGGACTGAGACGTTGATTTCATGCCCAGAGGAGTCTTTAGCATTAGCGACCACCAGCCGTTTGCACAACGGCACGAGTGCTCATCACTATCGTTTAGGAGAAACAGTTATGTCACTGTGGATTAACACTGAAGCGGTTGAACTACGGCCAAACGCCACCGAAGAAGACTTACAAGTTGTTATTCGAGCGGTTTATAAGCAAGTCTTGGGGAATGCCCATGTTCTAGAGAGCCAGCGTTTGACCAGTGCTGAGTCTATGCTTAGAAATGGTGAGATTACCGTACGCGGCTTTGTTCGAGCGGTGGCCACGTCAGATATTTACAGAACTCGCTTCTTTGACAACTCGTCTCCCTATCGATTTATTGAGCTTAACTTTAAGCATTTACTCGGTCGCGCGCCCCAGGATCAAACTGAGATTTCTGAGCACGTCCAAACTTACAACACGTCTGGCTATGAGGCCGAAATTGACTCATATCTCAGCAGCGAAGAGTATTTTGCCGCGTTCGGAGAGAATGTTGTTCCTTATAGCTGCGGCGCTAGTACTCAAGCCGGGATTAAAAATGTTGCCTTTAATCGCTTGTTTGCGTTAGATCGGGGCTACGCGGCCAACGACACCGGTAAGTCGGCTAAGCTGATTGGTGACGTAGCGGGTAACCGAGGTACCAAGATTAAGTCTCCGGCCGGTGGTTCGGGTACCTATAGTAATACCGGCAAGCGTTTCCGTATTGCTGCGTCTAAGGCTAATTTTGGCAACCGTGTGACCAAGAGTAACTACAGCGTTGAGGTGGGCTATGCTCAGCTATCTCAGCGGATTCAGAACATACAGCGCTCGGGTGCCAAAATTACCAGTATCTCTGAGGTATAGCACAGCCGTCGGATGATGATTCTCTGAGGCTGGGAGGTTCTCCTAGCCTCGAGCTGGCTCGCGTTTGACTAGGGCAATAGATGGGCGCATTCTATAAATTAGCAACCGTATTTGCAAAAGGTAAGATTTTAGACTAATTCAGACGATGTTTTATTTCAATGGATATTGAAACTTTTGTCCAAGACTCGCTAGGAGAATGGCGATCGCAGCGTAGTGCGCATCATCTAGCCTTTGCCCATTTTGAAGAGGTTCGTTCTACCATTATCATCGAATCTATTCGCGCAGATAGCCCAGGCGTACTGGAGCTGTGCGATCGCTATGGGGTTTCTCCATCAGCCATTGTCAGCCCGTTTAAGATGAGCTGGGAGGGTGAGTCTGACTGGGATGAGGACCAGGTCGTTAAAGGTTCTACCGTTTTAGTGCCCGTACCGACCGATGCTACGACAGGCAAGCTTCTAAGGGAACAGGGGTATGCAGAGACCATGGAGTCTATGGGTACCTATACGTTTACAGACGACGGTACATTTATTTTGACGACCGCCTACGAGCGGGCTGCTGCCGAGGAAAAAATCTGGTTTGCCACACCGAATCTTCGGTTTCGGGTGTCGTTGATTAGAACCAGCAGCGGTCAGGGGGTAACGACCGCTAGTTTTTCATCTGAGGTGCGGCGTATTAGCGTTTAGTTACACTGAGGCAAATAGTTAGTTATAAATAAATAAGCGTTGCTGATTTTTAGTATGGCTTTATCTGCAAACTGTGGACGTCTAGCAACTGAACTGATCTGCGAACATTAGCGACGGTGATGGATGGAACTGTGCGATCGCAACAATCTGCTGACCCATGATTCCAAATTTCGAATAAACTCTCTTTGAAAACTGAAATAATACTGAAGAAATGGTGCTTTCCAGTAATGCCAGTGTCGCTTACTCCCAGGACTTTATTACGCGCACTCGCTGGATGTCTGGGGACTTTAGCATCCAGCAGCAGGCATTTGATCAGCCCACCAAATTTGCCCATATCCGTATTTTCTTTCGCCCCCTTCCCTACGAGTTTTTCTCAGGGGTGGGGCTGTATTCCGAACAAACTCAAAACTACGATCTTTGGAGTCCCTATCGCCAGGGAGTCCATCGCCTCGTTGACAAAGGCGATCATATCTATATTGAAAACTATGGTCTCAAAGATCGGCTGCTATATGCCGGAGCCGGTCACAATACCCAGGTCTTGAATTCGATTACCCCCGACTGTATCGAGCGACGAGAAGGGTGTTCGATGGTGTTTAGACGCAAGGACGATATGTTTGTCGGCAGTGTAGAACCGGGAAAAGCCTGTATTATTCCCAAAGAAGGCAAAATTACCTATCTCACAAGTCATGTGGAGATTACTGAAAATACCTGGATGAGTATCGACCAGGGGATGGACATCAACACCGACGAATATGTATGGGGCTCGACGGAAGGGACACTACAGTTTCGTAAACGCGCCAGTTTTGACCATGAACTCCCTTTCTAAAGCGCCTGACGCTAGTCTAGACCTGAGCATCCCTGACGCGATCCGAATTTCCATGCTGCCTCCTCAAGCCCAAAAGAAGATGAAATCGTGGATTCGCAGCCGTCATCTGATCCGCTCGGGTAATTTCTTCATTTTTGAAACCGTTGAATATTCTACGGTAGAGAAGTTTCAAGACTGTCTCAAGCCCCTGGGCGGCACGTTGATCAGCGTTGAGCCAGTCAAAAAAATCTGGATTGGGCAGCATCGACGCGTGGTCTTGTATCGAGCAAAAGCCAGTTTGCACACGCCCCACCACGATTTACAGCAGTATTGGATCAAATACGGTAGCTTTCACACCCGATTTGATGAACGGGTTTAGCCTCGGAGAGATCTTCCAGGGAAGGCCTGTACGTCTAATTGGAGCCTAATCATTTTGTTTCCTTAGAGTCGTATTTGAGCTAAAGCCGCCCAAAAACTAAGAAATGGTGTTGCTTGTAACGGAATGTTGCTTTCTTTTCATTAATTGAGACAGTGGTCACCACAATTTTCTATTGTTTCTTCAGTGGTTAAGGCAAACGAGCTGAGTTTGTTGCCACACACAAAAAGCTTTTAAAAAACAAGGAGAGCTCAATGCTTGACGCTTTTTCTAGAGCGGTAGTATCCGCAGATGCGAGCACTGCCCCGATTACAGACCTATCTGCACTAAAAGAGTTTGTAGCAAAGGGAAACCGTCGTCTAGACGCGGTAAACGCGGTTGCATCGAATGCTAGCTGCATCGTATCAGACGCGGTAGCCGGGATGATCTGTGAGAACCAGGGTTTGATTCAAGCGGGCGGCAACTGCTATCCCAACCGTCGTATGGCAGCCTGCCTGCGTGATGGCGAA
>JBHJIL010000098.1:0-3321 GCA_050043465.1 Leptolyngbyaceae cyanobacterium | reverse complement strand
ATCAGAGAAGATAACAACTAAAATTCACTCATAATCCCATTAGAGAAAATATAGATAACACAGTTGAGTGCTGCTTTTGTTTTGACGAGACAGATTCTTGCGATTCAGCTATATCAACCTCCTCAGCTTTTACAAGCCTTGTGACACAATCTGTCAGGAGAGCTATTTGCTCCATCCACACTATAGATCTACCCGGTGGTGTTGTAGAGTACATGAGATGAAAGTTCACAGTTTCAAGAGTAGGACTCTCAGCTGTTCTCATGACCACAGGGCTGCAGACGATAGCCGATACCACGAACCGTTTCAATCATTGTTTTAGAAGCTCCAACCGTCTTAAACTTATGCCGCAGGCTCTTGATATGTGCTTTGACGGTCTCCTCATCAGGAGGACTCTGCATTGACCAAAGAGACTCTAAGATAAATGAACGACTGAGCACTCGCCGTCCGTTCCGCATTAATAGCTCTAAAATTGAAAACTCTTTGGGTGTCAGTCGCAGTGCCTGTTTGCTGTAACAAACTTCATAGGTGTCAGGATCTAGACTCAAGTCTCCCCATACAAGGGTCGTAGGTGACTGGGTACTGCCTCGTCGCAGCAGCGCTCGAATTTGGGCCAGCAGCTCAGCCAGGTCAAAGGGTTTAACCATGTAGGCATCGGCTCCAGAATCTAGCCCTCGCACCTTATCTTGGCTAGTATCTCGTGCCGTTAGCATCAGTACCGGCAGCTGGTACCCGTGACTGCGCAACCGCTGACACAGCTGCAGTCCGTCTAAAGACGGCAGCGTTACGTCCATCAGCGTCAGATCGTAGTCCATCAACTGCATTTGGCTCCAGCCGGACTCACCATCTTTGACCGTGTCTACGACATAGCGCTGGGCCTCTAACACTTCAGTTAGAGACTCTGAAAGCTGCATATCATCTTCAACTAACAGCAAACGCATGGGTGATCTCGGGTAAAAGAAAGTAGGTTCCCCGTCCCTAAGCATGACTAGAGAACAGCTCTGACGCTGTGTAATTGACTACACATGTCGATGAAGTTATCAGGCATGGTAGGCTCACGAACTTGCAACAAGACGGTCAGTTTCTAGAGCTGTTTGTTTGTCTCGTTTAATTTTAAACCCATAGCGAAGGTACAGCGATGAGTGGATTAGGTGGTCTCAACAAAACTCCCAACGGTGTTGTGCTGGGTATGGTACAGCTGCAGCTTCCCAACGTGGTCACCCCAGACGACTTGAGCGCCCAGACCCAGCGCATCTGTGACATGGTGGCCAAAGCCCGACGCAATATGCCAACTATGGACCTGGTTGTCTTTCCAGAGTATTCGCTCCACGGGCTATCGATGGACACGAACCCAGCCATCATGTGTCGTTTAGATGGGCCCGAGGTGGCGGCCTTTCGTCAGGCCTGTATTGACAATCAGATCTGGGGATGTTTCTCGATTATGGAGTATAACCCCAGCGGCAACCCGTACAACAGCGGTCTGATTATTGACGACACCGGAGAGTTAAAACTCTACTATCGCAAACTGCATCCCTGGGTGCCCGTAGAACCCTGGGAGCCTGGAAATATTGGCATTCCCATGTGTGAGGGGCCCAACGGTAGCAAACTAGCGCTGATTATTTGTCACGACGGGATGTTTCCTGAAATGGCCCGAGAATGTGCCTACAAAGGAGCCGAGATTATGATTCGCACAGCGGGCTACACAGCACCGATTCGCCACAGCTGGCGGATCACCAATCAAAGCAACGCCTTTTGTAATCTGATGGTGACCGCATCTGTGTGTATGTGTGGCACGGACGGCACATTTGACTCTATGGGTGAGGGGATGATTGTCAACTTTGACGGAGAGCCACTGGTGATGGGCAGCCATCGTCCTAATGAGATTATTACCGCTGAGGTGCGCCCCGATTTAGTGAGAGAAGCGCGACAGCATTGGTCTGTGGAAAACAACATTTATCAGTTTGGCCACCGGGGCTACGTAGCGGTCAAAGGCGGAGCCCAAGACTGTCCCTATACTTACATGCAAGACATGGTAGCAGGCAGCTATCGGCTACCCTGGGAAGATGACGTGGTCTACACCGACGGTACATCCTGTGGATTTGCCGCACCCACTCGGGAGTATAAAGGAGAAGAAATCGCTACCGGCGCTTTGAGCAACAGCTAGAGGCGCTTCTAGGAAGATTCTATTCTGATTCGTAACTTCATATGTTTTGATGACGTTGTTGCAGAATTCGGATTATCAAGCGAGAGACTATCTGAGCATGGGTCTAAAGACAACATTAAACCCATTTGTACCTGGTGCAGGTTCTCTCTTGCAAATTGTTTTACTCAACAACGTCGTTATTAACCAGTAGAGTCTGACGGTCTTCTCTTTAGAAATTATATTGACACCTAAGACTGGATAGCCTGGAGCCAGAATCAGTTCAAGGACCGGGACGGTAGCTAGCCGATACGTTCATCGGCCAGTACGCGGATAGATCACAAATATATTGATAAATAAATATGTCGATAAGGTTTTCTTGACAAGATAATTATCTTCTATCGAGAATTAAGAGGTATAAATTACATAGAGTCATAGGTGATTATTAGTCAAAGGATTTGTAATGTCTTGCAAGAATTGTTCTGGATAAAAACATTATTGCTTCTCCTGGAAATGGTGTTAGCCGTAGGAGACTGTTAGCTGGCAGCGGCTGTAGAGCGGTCTTTTTTCCAGAATTTGCGATCGCAAAAAAGCTTTAGATAAAGAAAAGCTTTGAATGCCGCTTTAAAGCAAATTATTGAGTGGTAAACCTGATCACTTTTATGTGGCTATTGACTCTATAGGGCTATTGACGTGTTAAGAATTAAATAGCATATGTCTTCACAAAATTCGAGGCCGGAAGACAATTCCTTTGATATCCCGCCTCATGCACCAACCCGGCATATTCGTCGCCGTCCGGGCGATCGCAATTTTACCGGTCGCGGGTTTGACCTTCACCCAGAAGTCTTCTTAGTTTCTGGGGGACTGATCCTCCTGTTTGTATTATTCACACTGATCTTCAAAGAACCAGCAGAAAATGCGTTTGGGGCCATCCAAACATTTATTTCAGGAGCCATGGGATGGTTTCTCATTCTGTCTGTCAGCGTTTTTCTCATATTTGGGGTCTACATTGCCCTCAGTAAATTAGGCAATGTTCGCTTAGGTCTGATTCCACCTCAGTTTGTGTGTGAGGATTTAATCAATGGTCTCCGTCCATTGAGAGAAGAGGCAATTAACAAATTACGCATCCAGTCGTGATGATATCGGAAGCCATTGAGTTTCTCAAATGGACACAAACAGCCTCC
>JBHJIL010000097.1:0-26719 GCA_050043465.1 Leptolyngbyaceae cyanobacterium | reverse complement strand
GAGCGGGGCGCGTATGTTCTGCCGGATTCGGGGATACTTATCCACCCTACGCAAACAAGACCGGACTATTTTGGATGCGTTGATTGGACTATTCTCTGGTCAGCCTGTTGCTCTCGTTCCTCAGCCTAAGTAGTTACCTTTTAACAATAATACATTGCGGATTTATTTCAAGGTTAAGCGCCGACAAAATATTGGGGATTAATTCGTTTAACACAGAATCCGCAACGCTTATGGAAAAATTTGCTTTTGGGAGATCGCATCTTTCCGCTTTATGTATAATTTTGTTTCTTATAACTTGAATTTCTTGTCTTTCCTTCCACAATATTTTGGTCGAGCCATTTCTCTTAAATGATTGGATATCTAATGATGCAATATCGTTAACTAGCTTAGCTAATAATTCACGGAATCTATCTAAACCTGTCTGTTTTATTGCAGTTTCAGCAATTATCTCGGCGGCCATCTCACTGTGAACTAGACCGTAGATAATGGGTTTCAGTATCCCAGCCTTTATGGACACTTCTATCGAGGAACAAGATAAGAGTAATGAGGCTGAAGCGGAGTATTCAGCTACTAATTTAGATTCTTTTAGAATACTAAAGGAACTTTGTAGAATATTGGGATGCTGAAAATAATACGAGGATAACCTCTCAGCCGTAAACTCTTCTATAGCTCTTTCTTTGAGCTCATTTTCATACATTTCTTCATAGTAGGCAGACATTACCTCCTCTTGCTGAATTTCCCATAACTCCATTCCCATAAATAATAAGCCTCACTTGAAATTTATAGCTGTTATATACACTTTTTTTCTAGATAATGTCCTCAATTCAGGAGTTATATAGACATTTTCTGAATACAGTTATGTCATGTGAAATCTGATGGTTCAGGCTTGTGTACGCATACATAGCCGAGCCTCGCATTTTGAGGATAAATCTCCCTAAATAAACGTGACATAACAGTTGCCAGTTCTCCATTAACAGCTTGACGAAAACCTAAGAGCCGTTCTAGCATTACCAAATGCTGTTAACGCAGCTGTTTTACTAGAACCTAATACTTGGCACCATCGGCAGGTGCGGCTAACACCTAACCGATGGCTACCCACGGATTAACACGCAATCCAAGGGATTGGCATATTATGCCTTACCCCCTGCGATTTGCACTACATCGTGGGGGGCTAGGATTAG
Source organism: Leptolyngbyaceae cyanobacterium (assembly GCA_050043465.1). Taxonomy (GTDB): domain Bacteria; phylum Cyanobacteriota; class Cyanobacteriia; order Phormidesmidales; family Phormidesmidaceae; genus Leptothoe. The sequence goes on along the minus strand of JBHJIL010000097.1, from coordinate 25,538 downwards.
GTTCTGGCTTTCCTTGTCTTACATCGGAGACCCAGAACCATGTTTCAAGATCCAACTCAGGGCGCAAATGCGCCGACAAATCAGCCTGCGTCGCTACCCGAATACGACTACGAACACGGTCGCCATATGCTGTTTGGCACCCTGAGCTTTGTGCAGATTACTATCAAGCAGCTGCACAAGCTCAACTACGCTGAACCCAACGACTGGAGCCGTCCGCTACCGACGGGGCAGCCGAATGAAGTGATGGCGATTTTGACTCGAAAGGTACGCATCGACTAGGGCTGAGGGATGCGATCGCACCGTCCAAAAGCTCCCTAGCAAGTGCGATCTCGTCCCATTTTAAGAACAGAATTGTTCTATAAGGATATCCTCCCTATCCTCTTAATCCCTCAGCGCGTACTGTGGCGTTCTGTGCGAGTGCGGAGAGAATAGGGTTTAATCAGCAGTGCCACCCCGACGGCCCATGCGATGGAAACGGCCCACCCTGCCACAATATCGCTAGGGTAGTGTACGCCGAGGTAAAGCCGCGTCCACCCAATCGCCAGCGTAAAGAGACCCCCCAAAATTGTGACGGGCCATTGCCACCGACTCCCCCATAACAAAATGATCAAAGCGACAATGAAGGTCATACTGGACATGGCATGTCCACTGGGAAAGCTATAGTCCATTTCGGGTGCAGGTGAATCCCATAGCGCGGGGCGATCTCTCGCGGCAAGTAGTTTGACTGTTACGTTGATAAATGTACTGCCTATCAGCGTTAGGCTGTAGTAAGTAAGCGATCGCCAGCGGCGCTGCCACAGTAGGATTAGGCCAATTGCGATCGCAACTGGAAACACCCCCCAATAAACCCCCAACTTTGTCAGGATAATCGCGAAGCGATCAAGCTCAGGAGAGGCAGCCTCACGTAGCCACAAGAGTATCGGCATATCCCAGGCCAGCCCTTCTTTCTCCCAAACGTTATCCGCCAACTCAGCAAATATCTGCAGAGGCAACAGCACCCCTATTAGCAACACCAGCAGGGCCTGATAATGGCGAAGTATCAGCTTCCAGCTATACGTCAGAAACGATCCCAATTGCTGCCAAAACTTGAAACGGAGCATACTAAATGACTCTACTAATCAGCGGTGTAATCTGTGCGCTATCTCGCTATTCCCTTAAGTAAAGTGGACAGTCACAGTGTGAGCAGAACAGCTGGGGATACGGAGGATAAACATTTGGCCAACTTACCGGACTCAACAACGGCAAACATCTATCTTTAGGTTCATTTGAGCCTGGCGCGGTCTTGTCTGGATCTGGTTGCTTTATGGTGTCGGGCCTCTTTTTTAATAAAAAAAAGGGCGTTGCTGATCCACGGGATGGCTTTATTTGAAAAATGCTGACATGTGGCATTTCTAACAGATCAGTGCATCCCCTAAATCAGTAACGGCAAAAAAAGCTCCTGCCAGCGTGACAGGAGCTAGGGAGGTTATGTCTGTTGCGCTTGAGCAGGAGAAACAAGAATGCTTTACGAGGTATATGCCCTAGACGTCATACATACGAGACTCGCGTGCATGGGGATTTTCAGCGCAGTAGCGCGCAAAGACAGCTGCGGGAGTCACTGGCTGCTGTCGGGCTTTAGCCGTTTGGAGTTCTTCAACCGTTTCCCACGCGATGGCCGCATCAATGCTGCTGGGGCCGTGCATCTCACTCAAGCGCCGAGCGTGCTCTAGAGCTGCTTTCAAGCGAGTTTCAAAGGTGGACTCAGACGACGGCTTTTGTAACGGAGTAGAGATAGAAGCCGCCGTTGTGGGTGCAATCGTGATGTAAGTCATGGTGAGAAACGCCTTTTGTGTGAACTGTTTACAGCTTAGCTATAACCGCAGCAAATGAGAAGGCGTGAAACATATAAGCTTCATCTATGATTCATTAGTTTTCTTTACCTATGGTAATAACGAGTATCATTGAATTTACTCTATGTTGTTTATCTGCATCTAATAAAAAAGCCCCCACCATATCGGCAGAGACTTGAGGTGTGTGCTGTAGAGAGAGTTTGAGAGAGAGAAAGGGTGCCTCATGAAAGGTAATGAAGCTTCACAGATGTACGGAGACGCACTCGGCACCCAAACTTGGTTGGCCCGAATACGCCTGACTCCGCTATTGGGCGACGGCCTTCGTACGAGCATCCAGCGCATCGAGACGGGCTTCCTGGATGTTATCGACAGCTTTGGTGCGAGCGTCTAGCGCTTCCAAGCGAGCGGCCTGAATATCCTCAACGGCTTTAGTCTGATTGTTTAGGTGCTCCAGACGTAGCTTGTGGACGCTGTTCTTGGTACGAGCATCGAGTGCTTCCAAACGAGCGGCCTGAATATCTGTCACGGCTTTAGTCTGGTTGTTGAGGTGCTCTAGACGTAGCTTGTGAACGCTGTTCTTGGTGCGAGCGTCTAAAGCGTCCAGTCGAGTCGCTTGGATATCTTCGATGGCCTTAGTCTGATTGTTCAGGTGCTCAAGGCGTAGCTTGTGAACGCTGTTCTTGGTGCGGCTATCGAGTTCTTCGAGGCGAGCGGACTGAATATTGAAGCTAGCGGGCTCAGCGGCAGCGGCGATGGGTGAGATCGCAGCGGATGCAACGAGGACAGTTAAGGCGGAAAGGATAGTGCGTTTCATAGTTAAAGCTCCTTGGTGAATCGGTGAAGTGTGTTTGCTTCATTGATTACTAGAATGCCGGGGGTACCTGAACGTCATCTGACCGCCAACTGAGGATTGCTTAAGGGGTTTCTGAGATTGGCTGAGTAAGTTTGGTGATGGGGGTCACAGGTGGGCTGCCGGGGGTACGATACTCCTTGGTTTGTCTTCGCGATCGCAACCTATAGCGCATATAAGAAGCCCCCACGGACACTAAGGCCCATGGAGGCTTCAGTTTAGATATAAGGTTTGTATGGGTGTCTTCCCATAACAATATCGACCTGAAGCCCGTGAGATCGCGCCGTTCAAAGATTCACGATTATACTAATGACTGGCCGTCTACCACCGAGAAGACATTATGTCCCATCCTCTGCAAGTTTTAGTCACCGGGGCCACCGGGCGAACCGGCTCCTTAGTTTTTCAAAAACTTCAATCAGCGCCGGATACATTCTCCGTGCGAGGGTTTGCCCGTTCTCCTGAAAAAGCGGCTGACCTGTTTGACTCAGCCGAGAATTTTTTCTTGGGCAATATTCTTAAACCTGATGATTTAGCCCCTGCCCTTGAGGGCTGTGACGCCTTGGTTATCTTGACGAGTGCGACACCACAGATGAAACCACCCGCACAGCCGGGACAGCGTCCAGAGTTTGCATTTGCTCCCGGAGAGATGCCTGAGCAAACTGACTATCAGGGTCAGATGAATCAAATTGACGCAGCTAAGCGGGCAGGCGTACAACAGATTGTGCTGGTAGGTTCCATGGGTGGCACCGATAAGAACCATTTTCTCAACACTATGGGCAATGGCAACATTTTAATCTGGAAGCGTAAGGCAGAACAATATTTGATTGACTCGGGTGTGGATTACACCATTATTCGCGCGGGTGGTTTACTAGATCAGCCCGGTGGCAAACGAGAACTGGTGGTGAGCAAGCATGATGCCCTGCTAGCCAATGCCCCGGAGGGCATCACGACGACAATTCCTCGGGCCGATGTGGCTGAAGTCGTGGTGCAGGCGTTGTTAGAACCGGCTGCTCGCAACAAAGCTTTTGATGTGGTTTCCAAGCCAGAGGCAGCCGATCAAACTGCCGTCAACAATAACTTCGAGGCCCTATTTACCAAAACTCAGCCAGGTCTATAGATGGATGGATTCATGCCTTAGAACAACCATTCAGACGAATATTAGCATCAGATCTGTGCTCCCGAAGATAACAAACCTGGACCGATCATACCTGGCTTTATCTAATCGCTGAGAGCGGAGGGATTACCTTAAATATCAAGACCCCATTTCAGACAGCTGTTATCTACGTTTTTTAATAAATCTCATCTCTCCTCTAAAGTCTCCATCCGGCTCAACTCCAACTGGAATCCAGCCAAGATACTGATAGAAGCCATAGGCTCTCAGGCTGGGATCGTTACCTGTGACTAACCAAATCTCTTCTATATCCTTTGACCATAGCCAGCTTTCGGCTGCTTGCATCAAGGCACGTCCTACGCCTCGCCTTTCAAAAGCAGGAAGGACAAATATGCCAAATATTGCTTTTTCTGTAGCATTCGCAATTGAGAAGCCAACTGTCTGGTGGTCAAGCTCGGCAACCCAGGCACAGCAGTCGGTTTCTAGCATATTTCTAACCGACTCTGGCGTGATACCAAGTTCAGCAATCTCTTCACGGGATTGATGATTTTCGACAACGCTGGTTCTAATCTCAAAAAGTCTATCAATATCACTTTGTTGAGCAGTACGGATATTCATGTTCTTTTTATTGTCAGTTACGCTCTATCCTTAGTAAAATTGGCCATCCAGGTTAATGCCTGCAATCATCTACAATACCTACTACAATCTTTTCAAGAATTGATAGGAGTAGATAACAGTTCTTCATCTTGATCTAGAGATAGTGCGATCGCATCCTTAACTTAACCTGTCTATCACCCTTCAGCCAATGATTTTACCAAGTACTTGGGCAACTCCGTATATCCTTACTTCAAGCTGTTTTAACTAAAACAGATTCGATAACATTTATAACCGCTTGAGATTTCTTTGGATCTAGTGCATCAGGGTGGGGGGAAGTAAGCCGATCTGTATCGTTGTCGAAATACTGACCGGACACAGCCGCAAATTCATCGCTCAGAGCTACGCGGACAAGTATTTTCGCACCTATACGGATATCGCCACCAGCAACTCCAAAGGCTTCTTTCACCATTTTGCTGCCCAGCATTGACCCAGGGTTAACCGCGATGATAGCCGGGCCGTTCTCCTTGAGCGAGAGGGCCAGACTACGAGACCACATTGTTATTGCCAGCTTGCTCTGGGCATAAGCCGCACTATCAGATAGGCTGATTTGTCCAGCCAGCGCCTTTAGATCGACGGTCGTTTGTGCAGCGGAGGACAGGTTAACTACTCGTCCAGACGGTCCCATCAGTGGCAAAAGTCGTTGTGTCAGCAGGTAGGGTGCGAGCGCATTCTCAGCAAAGCGCACATCCAGACCGTCCGGCGTGACTGTATCCGCTGTTTTGAAGCCGCCTGCGTTGTTGATCAACACATCCAGCGTAGGGTGGTTTTCAGCCACCGCCTGCGCCAGTGATTCCACATTGGCCATACGCGACAGATCGGCCCCATAGCTTTCAACACTGCCCCCTCCCGAGAGTGCAGACAGTGATTTTTTGGCTACTTCTAGTTTTGTTAGATTGCGTCCATGTAGTAATACCCTGTGCCCCTTCGAGACCAGCATCTTAGCTGTTTCTAGCCCGATACCGTCGGTAGAACCCGTAATTAGAATTGTTTTTGGCATGGTTTTAGCGTCCTTAGGGATAGAGACGTTCCATGGAACGGCGGTACAGCGAAAAATTAATTAAGAGACGTTCCCGTCTATACGTGAAAATCTGGCAGGATGTCATCGGCCAGGCGTTTTAGTGTGGTCTCAATATCCGCCTGGTTAAATCGCAAGTTTAGCGCCACATGATTCATGCCGATTTGTTCTAGCGATCGCAAATAGTCTCGCAGATGATTCACCCCTAGCCGAAATCCCAGATGGATGGGCTGTGGTCGGGTATCGGGGTCTTGTGTTAGATCCACATAGAGTGGCTGCATGGCCGGCTTTTGAGAACTACCTACAGCCTCAACCCGCGCCCGCCAATCACTAATGATGCGCGCTTGCACACCAGTATTGCGGGGATAGGTCATCCAGCCATCCCCATGTCGTGCGATCCACTCAGGGTCTTGCTGACTACCGCCCGTGATCAGCAACGGCAGCTGGCCCGATGTCGGTTTGGGCAGCATATCTAGATTACCCTTGGGGCTACCAAACCCATTTTCAAACGCTGGCGAATCCTTACCCATGTGTCTGATGTAATCAAAACTCTCTCGAAACGCAGCTCCGCGCTCCGCAAAGGGAAGATTAAGCGCCGGATATTCCTCTGACCGGTCCCCTGAGGCCACCCCCAAAATCAGCCGACCGCCGGAGAGCACATCAGCGGTCGCTGCGGCCTTAGCCACATGGGCAGGATGTCGCAGCGGCAGAATGATACTGGCCACACCAAGGGCGATCTGCTTTGTTTGGCCCGCCAACAGCCCCAGATAGACAAAGGGATCGTAGGTCTGGCCCGCATCCCCAAATGAGGGCACGTTAAACGGCACGTCCCGTAACCAGACGGCAGAAAAACCAAGTGCTTCGGCTAGCTGCACCCGTTCGATGTGACGTTCCATGGTGGGCACCGGTCCTCTGGAATAGGACTCGATTGGGACCACCAGGCCGAGGCTTACCCGGTTCGGACAGAATACGGAATCATAGCCTCGATTAATGGGCTGAAACCCTGTAACTTCTATGGTTTTCATCAATTAATCTCCTGCACACTAACGACCATGTCTTCCCAGCCGCGTTGGTTGTTCATATCGAACTGTGCACCATTGTCATCAGCCCAGGTAAAGCGATTTAATGCGGCGGTTTGACTGGTTGCCTGGTAGAGCCAGTAGGCTTCTTCTTTTAACGCTTCGTCAATGGGTTTATCAATGGAAGCATAGACGGTCTGTTTACACGAATTGATCGACTCAGCGGGCCAGAGAGCGATGCGATTGGCCAACGCCTCAACAAACGGGCCAATTTCTTCTGGGTCGAGGGCCCTGTTGATGGTGCCATAGGCCTCAGCCTGGTCGGCATCAAAATCTTTGGCACCCAGGATAATTTCCAGGGCGCGCCCCAGACCTGTCTGACGCGCCATTCGCGATGCACCACCCCCACAGGGGAGAATGCCCATGGCCACTTCCATCTGCATGAATTTTGCCTTACCGCGAGCCGCAAAGCGCATATCGCAGGCCAGGGCAAATTCGTGACCGCCGCCGCGGGCAAAGCCTTCAATCTTGGCAATGGTGGCCTGGGGTAGCTTACTGATACGCTCCAGGACTACCTGTAAATCGAGGAGTTTGACCTCGTCGCGGGAAACTGCAACTGCAGACATATCCTTGAGAAAATTCGTGTCCGCATGGGCCACAAAAATTTCAGGATTTGCCGATTGAAACACAACCACCTTGACGTCGCGATCTGTTTCCAGCTTTTGGGCCAACATGGCTAGATCAGCCAGCATCGGCAGCCCCTGGATATTGACGGGGGGATAGTCAAATGTGACCCAAGCAACTGCGTGCTTAATCTGAACGTTGAACGTGGTGAAACCGTCATAGATCATTGGGTATCTCCTTGGTTTACGTGATGATTTAGAACGGCAACACAGCCGTTCTAGGTCTTGCTCCTGGTAATTATTTGGAGCGTTACCTGCATGTTAATTATCTAGATAAAAAAGATAAATAGGCTTAAAACGAAATGATAATTCGGATATTTTTGACAATGAATAGTTGCGATCGCGAGCATGAACCAGAGCCTTAGCCATATACCGACATCGCAGCGCTAACGTTGTACCGAGGATCAGCAATGCCAGATATGTTGTCGCTCCGTTTATTTCTCAGAATTGCAGCGCTCGGCGGTGTCTCAGCGGCGGCGCAAGATCTCTCCCTCTCACCGGCAAGCGCCAGCGCCCGTCTAGTCAAACTTGAAGAAACAGTCGGCTTTCGTCTATTCAACAGAACCACCCGAGCCGTCTCTTTGACAACAGATGGGGAGGCATTTTTACCCTATGCGCAACAGATTATAGAAACGCTAGAAACCGGACTCAGTGCCGTCAAGGGACAGGAGGCAGACGCTGAGGGGTTACTCCGAGTAGCCATGCCTGGTTCCTTTGGGCGTATGTATATCATTCCAGCCTTAGCCGATTTTTACGCCCGTCATCCGCTTGTCAGTCTTGATTTACGCCTATCGGATGAGGTCCTAGATGTGGTCGAGGGAGCCTATGACCTGATTATCCGCAATGCTCCCTTGGCCGATAGCAGTCTAATTTTGCGAAAGTTAGCCTCGGATCGGCGTATTCTTGTTGCCTCTCCCACCTATCTCAAACAGCACGGTGTTCCTTCAACACCTGATGATCTCCTAGAGCATCAATGCGTCAGTCTGGCGGCAGCTACTAAATGGAAGTTTGAAAACGGTCAAACGGTTAGCGTTCCACGGTCATTTATTATCAACGATGGTGAGGCACTGCGTAAAATGCTTGAGCAGGGACTGGGTATTGGCATCAAGTCAGTCTGGAACGCCAACGAGAGTTTGAAATCTGGTCTGCTCGTCGAGGTGCTGCCAGACTTTCCGTTAGTGACAGAAGCCTCTATCTGGCTCCTTTATCCAAGTCGCCGGATTGTTGCACCCAAAGTTCGCGCAATGATTGATTTTCTAATAGAACGGTTTCAGCCCGTACCACCCTGGGAGTACTAGGGTGTGTTAAGCCCGTTTCAAGCAAACCAGTTATCAAATTTGACCCGAAAGGTAGGAATCAACCAGGGATGAGGGGTGCGATCGCACCCCCTTTTCACAGATTAGGTCTGAGAGATTAGCTGGCTCTCTATAGCCGCATACTCTGTGGCATAGCCATGGCTGAGAACATCGACCAAACTAGTTCCAGTACGCCAGCGATCGCACATGATATGAGCCGGGGTGGTCTGCTGTTGAACAAATCTCCAAAGCGGTTTTAATAGGTCTCGCTCATGGGGATCGGACAAAGCTTGGTCCGCTGCAACCAAGAGTTTTGTTGCCTGATCCTGCAGTGCAGGATCTTGAAATCCATGGATAGCCGCATGCTGATGCTGTGCCGCGTCTGGCACCAGCGCTAGACCAGGTAGGGTTTGATCTAAAACAATTCCCTTGAGCAGCGCCAGGAGACTGCTATAAAGTTCAAAATCACCGCAGCTATCGCAGGCTTTAAATTCAATTCTCCCTACCTCGGCTGGCAGTCGGGCGATTTTGGTCAAGGAAGGAGAGCTGGCAATCAGCTCCTCGGGATGCTCGACAAATACCATGGCAGCAGGTCGTTGCCCAGTACGTAAGTGAGTGCGCACTGATAGCCCTGACCAGAGCTGCTGTCCATAAAACGGCGAGCTAAAACTAAAAGGAACAATAGCAGGGCTGTAATAGGTCAGCTTTTTCCCAGCTTGAATCAGCGCCTCCGTCGATAGACCCTGGATCGAAAAGTTGAGATCGGGTCCGTAGGTCATCATGGGAATATGGGCCGTTTGTTTCTCAGGTGAGGCGTCTCGCCGCGCTGTTTCATAATGGTTGAGGGGCGGCTCTGGCACAAACTTTTTATGCACCGGATTAAAGCTCGTTAGCACTGGCAATAGCCCTGCCGCAAGTGCCACCTCTGAGAGCTGGGTAAAACTCTCTCGCAGTTCGTGAACAGCCCCAGTAATAGAGGGCTGGAGCGTGGTCCGAATCTCGATACCTTTGGGCATACAGCCGGTCAGTTCACCAGTCTCAGAGAATCGTTCATAGCCTTCTATGTACCATCGCTTGCGTTTGATGCCCGCATCGCCAATGCGCAGCTGTGGATAGTCGGAAGCATACTCAGGCAGCTGGGCAATTAGACGATCAAATCGCTGAAACGCGGTATTGGAAAAGTCAGCAAACTGATCCGTTTGCTGGTCCCAAAATGCGACTTCGTGTTCTAAACCAAATCGATAGCGATCGCAGTCGGTCGGTAGATAGCTCATGGATACACCCTTAATTTCTAAACGCTCCTGACAAGCAGCCGCAGAAGCTGCATCAGGTTACCGCAGAAATAAGACTTGATGTCAATAAAACCTAATATCAGGGGTGCAACTCTGACTACGCAATCAGACCATCGCTTTTACCCATGAGCATCACAGCGATAAAGTAGCAAATAGAATTTGTTTATATCAAAAAGTTACTTTTGTATCACTACAGCTTTAATGAAAATAGATATCATTAGCAAAAGGCGAGTTGCGGTGCAATTTGACAGGACGTTTTAGCAATCAATCCATGAATACGACCACGCTGGCTCAATCTGAATCCCTAATTGGTACGGCAGTCCCCGCCGATACGTTTATATTGCTCGAAACCCCTCAGCCGTGGGATAAGCCAGCGCTCTTGTCTCAGGGCATCCCCGAAGCCTTGAGACAGGTGGTCAAACCGTTGCTAAGTGCGGGCATGCGGGTGCATCTGATTGCCAATGAACAAACGTCGGACCGACGGCGCATCCTGATTTTTCAGCGGTCAAAGCCATCTCAGCTAAGGCGAGGGACACCGCTGCTAGGGAAATATCAGTCCTGGGAAATTCAGGTAAATAGCCCAGCAGACATGGCTCCGGCTTTGGAGCAGTTTCTCAAGCAGAATCGTACTGGTTGGCAACCAACCCTTACGGGTCAACGACACCTGATGATTTGCACCCATGCAAGTCATAACGAGTGCTGTGGGATGTATGGGTATCCGTTTTACCAGGATGCGATCGCAGCCACTCAAAAGCTCGGGCTGACTCAGCAGGTTCACCCCTGGCAGATCAGCCACATCGGCGGTCACCGCTTTGCCCCAACGCTGATTGATTTTCCTCAAGGGCGCTACTACGGCAACCTCGATCAGGAATCTCTTCTCTGTTTGCTCAAACAACAGGGAGACATCGCACCATTACTCTCCACCTATCGCGGCTGGAGTTTGTTACCCAAGCCGCTCCAAATTTTAGAGGCGGCGCTATTACAACAGTATCAATGGGATTGGCTACAGGGACAGGCTAGCGGACACATTCTCAAACAAGACCAGGGATATACATGGGCTGAGCTTTGGTTTCAATCCCCCAAACATTCCCTGCGGCGATATACAGCCAAGCTAAAAAACAACGAGCTACTAAGCTATCGACTCGAATCTGGCCAAAGACCCGTCTCTGCACCCTTAACTCACCGTAAAACAGGGTAATCGATCATAAAGACTCACGTAGCATGTTCGTATGACTACAGCCTCAACGACCTAGCTTCTGACGAATTTGGGCGCGCAAGTCCTGCGCTTCGGGATAGTCTGGCTGAAGGGCAATGGCTTTGTCGATAGATGCGATCGCATCGTCAAATCGTCTTAGCTCCCACAGGGCAGCTCCCCGATTGTTCCAAGCTTCTGCAAAACCAGGATTAATCTCACGGGCACGGTCAAAGGCCGCCAGCGCTTCTTCAAACCGCTGTTGTCTAAACATAATGCCGCCGCGATTGTTCCAGGCATCGGTGTAGTCAGGGTCTAACGACAGCACTTGATCGTAAAGTGCCAGGGCCGCGTCAGGCTGTCTCTGTTGCTCTAAAGCATAGCCTTTACTCAAAAGCGACTGGATGTGATCCGGGGCAATAGCCAGGGCGCGATCGCAGGCGGCAACGGCCTCGCCATAGTTTTGCAAATTGTTCCAGCTGTAGCACTGTCCCCAGTGGGCCTCGGCTTTATCAGGATGCTGCTCTAATAGCTGGTCGTAAACCTGGAGCGCATCGCTGAACTGGTTGCGATCGCGCAGCTCCTGCGCCTTTGCTAGTAGCTCGTTCACAGCAGGCTGGGCAGCGGGTTTAGTAGCAGGTTTAGCAGCAGGCTGGGCAGCAGCAGGCGTCGGCGGTGCAGCGTTGCTGGCTGGCGGCGATGCCGTCGGAGCAGCCGCATCTACGGCGGGTTCTACAGCGCTATCTTCCGGTGCAGAGGTGGGCGGTGTCTGAGGTGAGGGTTGCTGAGCGGCCGGTGCCTGAGCTGCGGCCGGTGCCGCCGTCTCGACCGATAGTGTCTCAGAGGGTTGAGACGCCAGATTGGGTGATGTCTGACCGGCTCGAAATAATCCTAAGGCCGCTACCGTTAAAACGCTTAGCCCTAAAATCGACCATCGACCTACGGGTTTATTCAGCAAGAGCGTGGACAAAGCCACGACAGTTGCCTTAGTAGCGGTGGACGAGGGGGAGGATACAGGCGACTTTCTAATATCTAGCGTTTGGGTCGGCGTCGGCGCTGATGGACTCGGCTCGGTGGCTGTCAGGGACTTCTGATTGAGGCGTATAGCTGTCTCAGCGGATGGCTCCCTGGAAGGTTTACCCGGTGCCATAATCTGGGTGGGGGCAGTGGTGGCCGGGTCTACCAAAGCCTCGTCGGGGATCTCGGACAGCGCCTGCAATTCAGCTAATGCCGCAGCGGCGGTTGAATAGCGATCGCGAAAGTCATAGCGCACCATGCGAGCTAAAACTGCCTTAAAGTCTTCGCTGATGTCTAAATCAGGACTCTGCCAAACCACCTCGCTGGTGCGAGAATCCCGCTGAATCAAGTGTGGAGCTGTCCCTGTCAGCGCCTGCAGACAGATCATCCCCGCCGCACAAACATCGCTGCTAAACCAGGGATTGCCAGCCAGCTGCTCACTGGGCATATAGCCCTGGGTGCCAATAGAAATAGTGCGGGTAGCTGGGCCGCTGGGCCGCTGTTCGCTAACTTGCTTAACCGCACCAAAGTCGATCAGCACAATATGGCCATCGGCCCGACGGTGGATCAAATTAGAAGGCTTTAGGTCTCGATGAATCACCCCTTGTTCATGGACAAAAGCCAGAGGAGTCAGAATCTCGCTTAATAGCCGACGCGCCCTCGCTTCAGACCATGGCTGTCCCGGTCGAATCAAATCCGATAGGGAATCTCCTTCAATCAGCTCTTGGGCCAGATAAAACTCCTGCCCGTCTTCAAAGTGGGCCAGCAAGCGGGGAATCTGGGTATGCTCCCCCAGCTGATAGAGCACCCGCGCTTCCGTTTCAAACAGTCGTCTAGCCACGGCCAGGCTCTCAGCGTCCTGCAAATGGGGCTTGAGCTGCTTGATTACACAGGTGGGATGGTCGGGCAAATGTAGGTCAGTTGCGATAAAGGTATGGCCAAACCCGCCCTGCCCTAGAGGCTGCGTGAGTTGGTACCGTCCGCCCAGAGTTTCTTTAGATTTAACACTTAACAATTGCATCAGGTTCATAGGACGATCCCACGGGCAATGCTGTCTGACATTGCTTTACATATAACGTTTGTCATAAGTGCCCTTGGCCGGACGGGCAATCATCAAAAATAGTTGAACGGATGAACAGTGCTAACTTAGCGATTTTACGCAGACACTAGAATTGACAATAGACAGTCCTATTGACCGACCACCAGCAGTGGTGCATAGAACTTGAACTAGATGAGTTACACGGACAGGCCGCAGGGAAGACCCAGAACGTCGGATGTTATTTAGAGTAAGATCGTTTGCGAACTCCGTCGTATCACTTACGCATCCCCATGTCAGGCGAACCGGTCGTTGTCCAACTCAACTGGGAAGATCCGGTAACCGGAGAATCTCGGTACGCATCTCGTCAGCTGCCTGTGGCCATTGGTCGTGAAGCGAGCAAAATGCCTGCTCGCCTAGAGCATTTACCGGTATCCCATCTGGAATTGGAGCATCAGCAGGTATCTCGCTGCCATGCCATCATTTCCATGACCAACCGCCAGCTTTACATCTCTGACCAGAGCGCCAATGGCACCTTCCTCAACGGTCGACCGATTCAGCAAACGGGTCAGCTGTTTACCCCCAAAGATACGATTAGAATCGGTCCGTTTAAGATGACGGCGGTGATCGTTGATCGGACTGATACGAATTCTACTGAGCTGAACCGTGAGTATAGCCATGTGGCCAAAATGGAGACCGGTCAAGCTCCTAATGCTGTTTTGGGTTGGCTGCTGGGGGGAGTTGTTTTACTTCTGGTGGGGGTGGGTCTGTGGATTGCGGCCCAGGCATTGCTCAATCAGGCACAGCCTACTGTTGAACCCGCTCCAGAATCGTCTTTGAATCCAGCCAATATTGCTGCCGGAGACGATGTGAGTAGTGAGAGACTGTCCCCTACGGAAAAGCGCCATTGAGAATTCGACCGCTTCCCCAATGGCCTAGGCGCTGGCGAATAAGCCGCTGGGGTTGGCGATGTCTAACCCTGATAGTTTTGATATGGGGATTGGTTTCTCCTCCGGCTCAGTCTCAGCTGACGCTGCTGGATACCGCCCCCACGGCACCAGTGGTGGTCAACGGTCGTAAGGTGCTTGAGGTGCAGGGAGTCGGAAATTTCACAGCGGCTGAACGCGCCCGGAGCATTAATGAACGGCTGAAAGAAGAAGTCAAACTCTCTCAACCCACTGAGGTTGAGGTGGCTGTCGAGGATGACGGGACTGTTTTACGCAGTAGATACAGCGATAATATCCTGGTCACGGTTACAGAGGCCGATCTAAGAACCCCCAGCTATCCGATTTCTCGGCAGGCTCAAGACTGGAAAAATATTCTAGAACCGGCCCTGCAGCGGGGGCAGGGAGAACTCAGTCCGGCCTATTTGCAGCGGGCCTTGGTTTATGGTTTGGTGGCGCTCGGAGGTGCGATCGCACTCCATATCGCCCTTCGTATTTTTAGCCGTCGCAGCTCCCGCTTTCTAAACCGATGGTTTACATTGCCTGCGAATCCCCTCATCCCCTGGGAAAGCCCCATCAAGTTCTTCTGGCGGCTGGGTCTACTGGGCTTAAAAGTAGGGCTGTGGCTATTTACGTCTATCTATCTCACGGGTCTGTTTCCTCAGATTCGCATTTGGCGGCACACCATTTATACGCTGCTCACTATCGAGAGCATTACCCTGGGTGATCAAAAATACTCTGCTCTGAGCCTGGTGATTTTGCTTGGGCTCACCATTGGTCTATGGTTTGCCGCTCGACTGTTTGCCCAGCTCTTCCGCGTGTACATCCTAGAAAGAGCCCGAGTAGAATCTCGACTGCAGGATATTGTCGGGATTTTAGTTCAATACAGTCTGCTGTTTTTGGGCCTGATTGTTCTGCTACAGGCATTTGGCATTGACGTTAGCTCTCTGACCATTTTAGCTAGCGTGCTCGGTGTAGGTATTGGTTTTGGCGTCCAGAATATTGCCAACAACTTTATTAGCGGCTTTATCATCACCCTAGAGCGCCCGATTCAAGTGGGAGACTTTATCAAAATTGGTGAGCTAGTGGGCATTGTCAAACAAGTAGGAGCCCGCAGTACAGAGATTAATACGCTCGATAAAGTCACCATCATTGTGCCCAACTCTCGCTTTTTAGAAAGTGAGGTGAGCAACTGGAGCCATGGCGATCCCATTTCTCGGCTACGGGTGCCGGTGGGTGTGGCTTACGGGTCCGATATTGCTCGGGTCAAAACGGCCCTGCTAGAAGCGGTCAAACGTCATCCTGAAGTATTGCTACGGCCCGAGCCCGAAATTTGGTTTCAAAGCTTTGGCGACAGTTCTCTCAACTTCGAAATTATGGTGTGGACCGGCGACCCCCGCAAACAGTTTCGGGTCAAGAGCGATTTGAACTACGCCATTGAGGCCAGTCTGCGTCACTACGACATTGAAGTACCGTTCCCTCAGCAGGATTTGCATTTGCGATCGCCCCAGTTGGACGAAATTTTAACCATCCTCAAACAGCAGGCCATCGGTGTCTCAAGTCCCTACCTCACTCCTCCATTCCCAGACTCTCTGCCAGCCGAAGCGTCTCCCTCCATCTCGCCGGGTGACTCGCCCAGAGACCCCATCCCTGACCAAACGCCCGAACAAACAACAGAGCAGACTGACCCCATCCCCGATCTATTAGCTAATCTCGACATAGAAGCCCTAGCCGAAGCCATGCAGGGCCCCCAGGGTATTCCACTGCAGCCAGACCAGCCAGATGCGTTGTCCACCTGCTTTACTGGGAAGGCTGCGCTGGAGTGGCTGCAACAAAAGCGGGACTATACCCATGCAGGAGCCATGCTAGTGGGTCAGTGGCTGCTCCAAAAAGGGCTAATCTATGCCCTAACCGACGACCGTGACTTTGAAGATAGCTTCGAAGACAGCCAGGCCCTCTATCAGTTCTATCAAGATTCCCCTGCCGCCCAGGCAAAAAGTGTTGAATCACCCTCAAATCCTGTAATCTCAGACAAAGACGCCACCGAAATATATTCGCCCGAAACGGATTAACTCTTTGCAGCTAGACGTTTCTGCCTTATCCAACCTATCGTTGGGTTTCGTACCTCACCCGACCTGCGCTCTAAACCGATGGACCTCAACTTCTTACGCCAAAACAGGTCAGACCAGCCCCTGGGAGGCCGATACAAAATCGTAGAAAGTCTAGGAGCCGGTGGCTTTGGACAGACATTTCGCGCCCAGGACCTGCACCTGCCAGGGCATCCCCTGTGCGTGGTCAAACAGCTAAAGCCCCAGGTAGAAGACACTGAGGGACTACAGGTCGCCCGCCGGCTATTCGACACAGAAGCTAAAGTCCTTTACCAGCTAGGTTCCCATCCGCAGATCCCCCTTTTGCTGGCCCACTTCGAGGACAATAAAGAATTTTATTTAGCCCAGGAACTAATCGAGGGGCATTCGCTGGCCGATGAGTTTGACATCACTCCGTGGGATGTTGCCAAAGTGGTTAACTTTCTACGAGACGTGCTAGAAACGCTGGCCTTTGTCCATGGGCATCGGGTGATTCATCGAGACTTGAAGCCGTCAAATCTGATTCGTAGAGACAAAGACAATCGCGTTGTCCTGATCGATTTTGGCGCGGTCAAACAAGCCGGGACTCAGCCCGCTGGCTCCGGCATTGTTCAAACCATTTCCATTGGTACCCAGGGCTACATGCCCAGCGAGCAGCTAGCCGGTCAGCCGCAGTTTAGTAGCGATGTCTATGCCGTTGGCATCATGGCAATTCAGGCGATTACAGGACTATTACCCAAGCAGCTTGTGCCCCATGCTCAAACCGGGGAAATTGACTGGCATCCCTACGCACCGCAGCTGCAGCCAGAGCTAAGGACAGTTTTAGATACCATGGTGCGCTACGACTTTCGAGCGCGCTATCCGTCTGCTAAAGAAGCTCTAAATGCTATGGCATCCTTGCCGCAAATACCGGCCCAGGCTGCTCCTCCTAGCTACTTTCCTTCCGTTAGAACAGCACCAGCTCTCTCTGAGCCAACGGGGCTCACCGTACCCGCCATGGGACGACGGCCTGAGCCGGCTGTTAATGCTGCCAGCAGACGCCCTAGGGCCACTGTCGTAGCTTCAGATTCATCACCGAAGGAAACACGTTTGGTGCCTACCATTGCTATTGGTTTACTGATTTTAGGAGTCGGTTTACTGATTGGACGCGCCTGTACTTCAACGGTCGCTCCCAACAGCTCTGAAATAGCAGAAGACAATACGACGGCAACAGCTCCTAACAGTCCATCTGTTATTTCTGAGCCATCTGTTCTTTCTGAACCATCTGAGCCAATTGAATCATCCGCCATCCCTGAGTCACCTGAGCCGCCTGTTCTCCCTGAGGCGTCGGAGCCGCCTGAACCATCGGAGCCATCGGAGCCATCGGAGCTACCTGAATCATCGGAGCTACCCGAACCATCTGAGGAAGCTAGTTCTGAACTGACGCCAGCGATAGCCCAAACCGTTGTGGCCAATTTTTATGGTTATCTTTCCAGCCAATCCTGGGATGCTGCTAGATCTCAAATCGGTGGCGCATTAGCCCAGAATTTCGATCCTGATTTCTTTGAACAATTTGAGCGAGTCTCTGTTGAGAATCTACGGGTAACAGAACAAACACCAGAGAGGATCGAGTTCTTGGGTCAAAACACCTATGTTTACGGCGATGGCTCCATCCAAATAGAAGAACGAACATTCACGGTACAGCCGGTTGACGGTCAACCCCGCATCGTAGATTCAGCATTCATACGAGTAACGCAGTCTCGCTAACGCGATTATATTTTCTGACGCTTGTTTGGTGCTAAACAAGCGTCAGCATAGCTACTCATAAGTTTTTTGTTTTTTATTCTGTTTCCTAAGTTTTTTCGATACTTTTTTAGACTTTTTAAGTTCTTTGTTTCCTTTTGCCCGCTTAACCATGATGGCTCCTCAATCAGCTTTTATAACAAACATTATCCAACCCAATCTTTACTAACTATTAGGCTTCACTCCGTGAAGAGCTATCTTAATCAACATATATCTTATTGAAATTATTTTTTAAATTCCAAAGCTTTTCGTGCTCAGTTCTTTGAGGCGATAGTATTTGAAATTGTAGAGATCTTGCCGCTTAATTCTCTTTAGCTTATCGATGGATCATAGCATATCTAAAATTATGGAAAGAATACTACAGTTCCATCTCAAGTCAAACAATATTATATCGAGATACAATAGATAGAGATTCGTCATAGAGTAGCTAACATCACATTATTTAGGAGGCACGCTGCCACATAACGATTCTGCTCTGACTTGATCAGCGCCCCCTTGGATACAGATTTTCACTATGTTTGATTTTTTTTCAGAAAGGGCGATTAGAGTCGTTATGAGTGCTCAAGAGGAAGCTCATCGCCTCAATCATCCTTTCATGGGGACAGACCATCTTCTTTTGGGATTGATGGCAACAGAGCCTAACACAGCTGCAGACGCTTTAAAGTCTCTAAATGTAGCCCTCACGGCTATACGAACAGTCGTTGAAGATATTATTGGAAAAGGCTCTACCAGGCTCAGTAATGACGTTCAGTTCACTCCCCGCTGCAAACAGGTCCTGGCGCAATCTCTGAAAGAGGCCCGGCAGCTAGGTAAAAGTGCGGTGGATGCCGAACATTTATTGCTAGCAATACTATGGGATGACGACGGTTCAGCAATGAGAGTGCTGTCAAAGTTGGGTGTTGACTGCAACAAGCTACAAGTTGTTTTAGTGCAAGCGATCGCTGAGGTAGACACTATTTCTGTTAACAATGAGCCTAAGCGTTTGAAGACTCCAATTCTTGATAGTTGTGGTGTTGACCTAACAAAATTAGCTACCTTGGGCAGATTAGATCCGGTGGTCGGCCGTCAGCCAGAAATTGAACGGGTGATTCAAATTTTGAGTCGTCGAACAAAAAACAATCCGATTCTCATTGGTGAACCTGGAGTCGGTAAAACAGCCCTGGCAGAAGGGCTAGCCCAGCGAATTGTCGATCGTGATTTGCCTGAAAGCTTTCACAAAAAACAGGTCATAACACTTAATGTTGGCTCATTGCTGGCAGGAACAAAATATCGAGGCGAATTTGAGGAACGTCTGAAAACCATCATGGTGGAACTGCGTTCTGCGGGCAACGTGATTCTAGTTATTGATGAGGTACATACATTAATTGGTGCAGGATCGCCAGAAGGCGCGTTAGATGCTGCCAATATCCTCAAGCCAGCCTTAGCCAGGGGTGAACTCCAATGCATTGGCGCAACTACCCTGGACGAGTATCGTCAGCATTTTGAGCGAGATGCTGCTTTAGCACGTCGGTTTCAACCGGTAATGATTGACGAACCGACTGTTGATGAAACTATCTTGATTTTACAAGGGTTGAGAAGTTGTTATGAGCGCCATCATCGTCTAATGATCTCAGATCTAGCCTTAGTAGCCGCCGCCAAATTTTCAAATCGCTATATTTCAGATCGGTTTTTACCTGATAAAGCGATTGATTTAATAGATGAAGCCGGTTCCCGCGTGCATATTCTCTCGTCTAAGGATCCATCTTCTACATCCAACGATCTAAGCAAAGCACTACAGCCAATTCTCAAAAAGAAAGATGATGCCGTCCAACGACAAGAATTTGCCCAGGCCAGTGCATTACAAGGGGAGGAAATGGCACTAATAAAGCAAATTGGCCCTGTCGTCCAAGATGCTGCTGTTTCTGAATCCGATTCCGTTGTCAGCGAAGCAGATATTGCCCATGTTGTATCATCGTGGACTGGCATTCCAGTCAGTAAATTGACGGAATCTGAATCTGATCGGTTACTCCATATGGAAGAAATTTTGCATCGGCGTTTGATTGGTCAAACAGAGGCGGTAAAGGCCATTGCTCGGGCCACTCGTCGCACCCGAGCTGGGCTGCAAAGTCCTAACCGTCCCATCGCTAGTTTTATCTTTGCCGGACCTACAGGAGTTGGGAAAACAGAGTTGGTGAAGGCATTAGCTACCAGCTTCTTTGGGGCTGAGACTGCTATGGTTCGCTTAGATATGTCTGAATATATGGAGCGCCATACGATTGCCAAACTCATTGGCTCCCCACCAGGGTATATCGGCTATGGTGAAGGAGGACAGTTGACGGAGGCGGTACGTCGTCAGCCTTATACCGTAATACTGTTTGACGAAATCGAGAAAGCACACCCCGATGTATCTAACTTGCTATTGCAAATTTTAGACGAAGGTCATCTCACCGATGCAAAAGGGCGCACCGTCAACTTTAAGCATACATTGTTGGTAATGACTTCCAATGTGGGTTCAAAATTAATTCAGAAGGGCGTAGGGGGGCTGGGGTTTAATATTTCTGAGAATCAGGCAAATACCAATTACAAAAACCTGACAACGCTTGTCAATGAAGAACTTAAGGAGTATTTCCGTCCAGAATTCCTCAATCGACTGGATGAAGTGATTGTTTTTCAACAGCTCACTAGGGATGAGATTAGGCAAATTGCTGATATTTTGCTGCGTGATTTTCAAAGTCGATTAGCTGAGCAAACTATTGGGCTGACAGTGACCGATCGATTTAAGGAGCACCTGATTAAGGTAGGATACAACCCTGAGCAAGGAGCTCGCCCGCTGCGACGAGCCCTTACTCGTCTATTGGAAGATCGGCTGGCAGAAACCATTCTTTCTCGTCAAGTTAAAGTGGGAGATGCAATCATTGTGGATACCGACGACAGCGGCGAGGTTCAAATTCGGCAGGAGGAATAAATGACTGGGGCTGCCCCATGGTAAGTAGGATAACAGTTGGTATTGCTAATCTCCGCGATGAAATAAGCTACGAGATATAGACTAATAGCTACTGCAACAGACAGCTTTGTCCTTTAAGTCAGTAACGACTAAAGGTTTATTTGGTAAATAGATGACTGATATTATTGATACTGCTATCCAAGCAGATTCTTTAAGTAACGTAGTGACAGCTATTAAAGCAGCTAGCCTAGTCAATATTCTTAGGGGAACAGGTCCTTTTACACTCTTTGCACCAACGGACAGTGCCTTTGAGAAATTACCCAAAGGTGTGATGGATGAACTCCTCAAGGACATTCCCAAACTAAAGAGAATCTTGGCCTACCATGTCTTACCGGATAAGGTCATGGCCGCTGATATTACGAAGATGAAAACTGTGAAAACCGTTGAGGGCTCAAAGCTTAAGATTATTGTCCCCATAGATATCAAGAATATTAAAGTGAATGATTCTATCGTGACTACTTTTGACGTATCTGCTGACAATGGTGTTATTCACATGATTGATACAATCCTAACGCCTGCATCAGTTCCGTTACAGAGTTAGCACACTGTACTCACAATCTCCTATAGAGCAGGGATAATTATGGTACCGCTAGTGATTTAAGATCTGAGCCTGTTATCTATAGTCGCTATCTGACAGATTGATTTGCACCGAGAATCAGCAATGGCAAGAAGCCTCATGGGAACTCCACTTTAAGGCCAATGTGATTGAACATTTGCCTATCATTCATTAGTAACTTAGAAGGAATACTTGAAAAATCAACTTTCTCTTAGCAATCAGCTGCTGACACCTGTCATTTTAGTAGGATTAATCCTTTTATTGACTCTCAACAGCTTTGCTGTTCTCAATCCTGGTCAAGCAGGGGTGATCAGCATCTTAGGTAAAGCCAGGGATGGCGTGCTGCTAGAAGGCATTCACTTTAAGCCACCTTTAATTTCTGTCGTAGACATATACGATCTGACCGTGCAAAAATTTGAGGTGCCAGCACAAAGTTCTACGAAGGACCTTCAGGACTTATCGGCTCGTTTTGCTATTAATTTTCGCCTTGATCCGTTTTTAGTTGTTGAAATTCGACGGACACAAGGAACCTTAGCCAATATTGTTTCTAAAATTATTGCGCCTCAAACTCAGGAGTCCTTTAAGATTGCCGCCGCAAGAAGAACTGTAGAAGAAGCGATCACCAAAAGGAATGAACTCAAGCAAGATTTTGATGATGCCCTAAGTGAACGGTTAGAAAAATATGGAATCATCGTATTAGACACCAGCGTTGTTGATTTGGACTTTTCCCCAGAGTTTGCCAGAGCTGTAGAAGAAAAGCAAATTGCTGAGCAGAGCGCCAAAAGAGCAATCTATGTCGCTCAAGAAGCTGAACAGGAAGCTCAAGCCGATATCAATCGTGCAAAGGGTAAAGCTGAGGCACAAAGACTATTAGCCGACACGTTGAAAGCTCAAGGGGGGCAGCTGGTGTTACAAAAAGAGGCTATTCAAGCCTGGAAAGACGGAGGAGCTCAAATGCCAAAAGTATTGGTCATGGGCGGAAAAGATCAGGCTCAAATGCCTTTTTTGTTTGATCTGGGTAATGTTCAGCAGTAAAGGTCATCCTAAGTTGTTTGTTCAGCTAGTGATGCTGACATGAATAGAAGTTGACACAGCTGTCCTAGCACAGACTGGGCAAAGATCTCAGACTTTTTATATTCTGAGATCGCTTTTCCATTCCACTACTGGTCTTAACCATAACCCCATGGGCGATTTTGATCCGTCACCCGTGGGATCATGGTTAATTAACCCTTTTATAGGTGCGCGCTTGTCTATTTTGTAAACTACGTGCGCCAAGCTATGTAACGAAGAAGGTTTTATTATATGCATGAAGTCTTCTTTGTTATGCTGAATTGTGTATTACAGCTTAATCAATCAACGCATTTCAATAGTATTACTTTAACCATGTATAATAAAAGAATAGCTTGATATAATGCTGAGCTACACAACTAGTTATCTTTTGCATTCCTCAGTGATTCTAGTTCCAAGTTGTTTCCAGAACCCTCTTGAACAGCGATAGTGAATTGTTACTTTGATATCTCAGTGACAATTAGATTCTAGTTTTTGAGCTAGTGGCTTAAAAAACTGAAACATCTTGAAAGTAGCCTATTGATGACTGAACTTTCGTTTTCTCGTCTGCTTAAGCAAGAGTGAAACCAATATACTAGACGGCTTAGGAGGCAGGATTCCAACGCTGGCTATGACGCGGCCATCCATGGAACTGTCGATCTATTTGCTGCTGGAATTGTTGCTGATCCTATAAAGGTTACAAGATCAGCGCTCCAAGACGCGGCCTCAATAGCTGGGATGATCCTAACAACAGAATGTGCTGTGGTTAGCAGCTCATCTAATACGTAATCAGTCAGTAATTTAGACCAGAGGCTTATGGTGTTTTGACTGGTCCATCATCAATTTTAGAGTCTTAAAGTAAGGAGAATATTTGAATGATAACCACGAAAAAAACAGCGCTAATTTATTGTGAAGAACAATTTGGCTTGATTGACGGCAAGACAGCTGAAGGTTTGATCCGACAATCTGATACGTATCAGATTGTCGGAGTGCTTGATAGCTCATTGATCGGTAGGGATGCAGGGGAAGTTTTAGGAGATAAAAAAAGTGATATTCCCATTTTTGCTAATTTGAGAGCTGCTTTAGATGCGCTACCAGAGATCCCCAACTGCTATATCTATGGCAAAGCGCCTTTAGATGCCCGCATATCTTCCGAAGAAAGGTCCCTGATTTTGGAAGCAATGGAAGAGGGAATGGATATTGTTAATGGACTGCATGAATATTTTTCTGACGATCCAGAGTTCAGTCATATGGCTGTTCAATGCAATGTACACATTAGAGATATCCGAAAACCTCCAAAGCTAAAGGATCTGCATATTTTTACAGGACAGATTGCTAAGGTCAACATTCCGGTTATTGCCATATTAGGTACGGATTCGCCTGTGGCAAAATGACAACGGCCGTGGAACTCAACAAAGCCTTGAATAGCTTGGGTATTAAGTCAGTCATGGTTGCAACGGGTCAAACGGGCTTAATGCAGGGAGCTAAGTACGGCGCATCTATCGACGCCCTAGTTTCGCAGTTTGTGGTTGGTGAGATAGAACATGCTGTTGTTCAGGCTTTTGAAAATGAAAATCCGGACATTATTTTAGTCGAAGGACAGGGTGCAGCTAGCCATCCTGCTTTTATGAGTTCCTTTGGAATTTTAAAGGGAAGCATGCCTGATGGGGTGATTCTCCAACATCCGTCTGATAGAAAATTTCGGTGCGATTTTCCAGATTTACCGATGCCGACGCTTGAAAGCGAAATTCGATTAATTGAGGCGATTTCTCAATCTAAGGTAGTTGCGATCTCACTCAACAATAAGAACTTAACAGAAACAGAATCTGTAGAAGCCATAAAAGGCTGTGAGCGCTTTTTCAAACTGCCGACAACAGATGTGTTGAATTATGGCTGTCAGAAGCTAGTAGATATGCTGAGCGATCGTTTTCCACAGCTTAATGTGCGTCCTAGCCCAATGTCTCTAGGTAGCATACCTCAGCTAGTCACGAGATAAAGGCGGTATATTTGGAGTCAGTAAATGGCATTGTTGATGCCAAGAATAGAAATCACCTTATCTAAGATACGTCACAACGCTCAATTTTTGTGTAACTATTATGGGTGTCAAAAAATTGAGCTAATGGGGGTTTCTAAAGCTGTGCTTGGAAATCCGTTGGTTGCTGAGGCGATGATTTTAGGTGGAGTAAAATTTGTTGCTGACTCTCGCATTGAAAATATTCAAAGGATGAGAGAGGCTGGTATATCAACTCAATTTGTCCTGTTGCGAACTATGTTAAGTCAGGCAGAATCCGTGATTGAAAATGCGGATATCAGCCTCAACACGGAGCTTGTAACGATAAAAGAACTCTCCTATTACGCTATTCAGCATAATAAAAATCATCAAGTCATTGTTATGGTCGAACTAGGTGATTTGCGCGAGGGCGTCCTTCCCAAGGATCTTTCCCAATTTATTAAAGATGCCGATGCCTTATCGAACATCCAAGTTATCGGAATTGGATGTAATTTGGCTTGCTATGGTGGCATTAAGCCGGACAGCGCAAAGATGCGTCAACTGTCTGAATTGACACATTCCATTGAAAAAGAACTTCAGATTAATTTAGCTCTTACCTCAGGGGGTAATTCAGCCAACTATGACTGGTATGAGTCTACTCAAGATGTTGGGCGAATTAATAATCTACGCATAGGCGAATCGATTCTTTTAGGGTATGAAACAGCTCATCGAAAACTCATTCCTGGATTAGAGACTGGCGCTTTCAAACTGGTTGCCGAAGTAATCGAATCAAAGGAAAAGCCATCTCTCCCTAATGGAAAAAGCTGTCAGGATGCGTTTGGCAATAGTCCCCAATACTCAGCTCGAGGTATTCATCAACGTGTGATTATTGCCTTGGGTATACAGGATGTCTCGATATCTGGCTTGAGTCCTCTTGATGATTTAGAGATATTGGGTGCTAGCAGCGATCATATTATTCTAGAAGACAGGAGCACGCAGCACTTTCATTGGGGAGAGTGTATTGATTTTTGTGTAAGCGCTTTTTTCTTATGGGGAAAAGCGTTCTGGAAACAGAATAGCAAAATGCGAGAGGGCTGCGCGCCAATTTTTAATGGGTCTGTTCCATTTCTTAGCAATATTGTTCATGGCTAGA
>JBHJIL010000096.1:0-13778 GCA_050043465.1 Leptolyngbyaceae cyanobacterium | reverse complement strand
GGATATCGTCTTCACTGAGTTTGAGGGGTCGTTTTGGCTGACTCAAGGAAGGACAGGTTAAAGAGGCTAAGCTAATACATTACCTGCACTATCTCAGTGACCTTGGAAAAACTCTCTATTTTTTAAGCCTAAGTAGTTACTTTGACTCTATCTATAAGCAGATTTATTTATTGTTGCCATTTGTTAACCTATCCCAGAGATCGTGGCTTTCAAATCTAAATAAATCCAGATATTAAACTATGGACGTTGGAGTAACTCCCTTGGAGAACGGCAGCTACAGATTTACCCTGTGGTCGCCAGCGGCAGACTCAATTGCGCTTAAGCTTGTTGCTCCCCGCCAGGAAATCATTCCCATGCAGTCTCTAGAGAGAGGCTACTGGAGTACCGTGGTCTCGGACTTAGACCATGGCACTCACTACTGTTATCTAATCGGTGATACCTCCTATCCAGACCCGGCCTCCCGCTATCAGCCAGAGGGGGTTCACGGGGTTTCTGCCGTTGTTAACCATCAGCGATACCAGTGGCAGGATACCGACTGGAAAAATTTAGAGTTTACTGACTATATTATTTACGAGCTGCACATTGGCACGTTTACTCCAGAAGGTACATTTACTGCTGCAATTGAACTGCTAGCCGACCTCCCGCCGCTGCGGATCACAGCCGTGGAGATTATGCCTGTGGCTCCGTTCCCAGGCGAGCGCAACTGGGGCTACGACGGCGTCTATCCCTATGCGGTACAAAATTCCTACGGAGGGCCCGAGGGGCTTAAACAGCTAGTAGATGCCTGTCACCAGCAGGGTCTGGCGGTAATTATGGATGTGGTCTATAACCACTTTGGTCCTGAGGGTAACTACACCGGTAGTATCGGCCCCTATACTACACCCAGGTACAATACCCCCTGGGGTAGCGCCATCAACTTTGATGACACCTGGAGCGATGGCGTTCGCCAGTACTTTATTCAGAATGTGCTGAGCTGGCTGCGAGACTACCACATCGACGCGCTCCGTTTAGATGCCATCCATGCCATCTACGATTTTGGGGCAAAGCATGTTTTAGCCGATATGGCTGAACAGGTAGAGACTCTCTCGAATGAGTGCCACAAGCCCCACTATCTGATTGCCGAAAGTGACCTCAACGATCCTCGAATTATTCGCGATCGCACCTCAGGCGGCTACGGCATCGACGCCCAGTGGAGCGATGACTTTCACCATGCGCTGCATACGTTATTGACGGGAGAAACCACCGGATACTATCGGGACTTTGGCAGCTGTGAAGCGCTTGCGATCGCGCTACAGGAACGGTTTGTTTATAGCTGGAAATATTCTCCCTTTCGTCAGCGATTTCACGGCGGGTCTGCTGTAGACCTACCCACCTCACAGTTTGTTGTCTGCGCTCAAAACCATGACCAAATTGGTAATCGCATGCTGGGGGAGCGTCTGACCCACCTGATTCCGTTTGAGGGATTAAAGCTTGCAGCAGGTATTTTACTAACATCGCCTTACATTCCCATGCTGTTTATGGGAGAGGAATACGGCGAAGAGGCTCCCTTTTTATATTTTGTTGACCACGGCGACCCCGATCTGATTGCCGCCGTTCGCCAAGGTCGGGCTAAAGAGTTTAAGGACTTTCACCTAAACGGGTCCCCCCCGGACGCGGCTAGCCCAGACACCTACAAGCAATCTACGCTGAACTGGTCTGCCTGGCAGCAGGGCAAACAGCAGCAGCTAAGAGACTACTATCAGCATTTAATTCAGCTGCGTAAACGGCTCAACATGGCTGTGTGTACAAGTGACATCAATGACGCTAGTCAAGAAGACCCTAAAGTCCTGTACTATCAGCGCTCCACCGACAGGGGTCGCATTCTCTGTTTAATGAACTTTGAGCGCAGTGATGCCAAACTAGACCTGCCGGAGCTTTATGGTAGCTGGCATCGAGAGATTGACTCTACCAGTCAAGACTGGGGCGGCTCTGGTACGACTCTCCCAGAGAGCATAAGCGGTCCAGAGCTGTTGACCCGGCCGCCCCTTAGCTTCGCTATGTATAGTGCTGGTCCGATGCCGGCGTTGTTAGAGACAATCAATTAGAGCCCGTAGCCGGTCTACCCAGTCTCGCTTTAATGCTTCTGTCCATTTCTAGTTCTTATTTTCTTACCATCGGAGACTATGACCATGCGTATTCCCGTGGCCACTTACCGTCTACAGTTCAATCCTGACTTTAGGTTTACAGAGGCTGAGGCCATTGTGGACTATCTAGCTATGCTCGGGGTCTCTGATATTTACGCATCGCCCATCTTTAAGGCTCGCTCCGGCAGCAGCCACGGCTATGACGTGGTTGACCAAAATCAGCTCAATCCTGAACTGGGCACCGAGCAGAACTTTGACCAACTCATCGAACAGCTGCACGAACGGGGTATGGGCTGGCTTCAGGATATTGTGCCCAACCATATGGCCTACGATGGTCAAAACCACTATCTGATGGATGTGCTAGAGCACGGGCAAGAGTCAGATTATTTCAACTACTTTGACATTGAGTGGGAAACCAGCTACGAAGAGATTGACGGTCGGGTGCTAGCGCCGCTGCTAGGAGACTTTTATGACCGCTGTTTAGAGCGAGGAGAGATTCAAATATCCTATGACCAGGCTGGGTTGAGCGTATGCTACTACGGTCTAAAATTTCCCATTCGAATTGAATCCTACAGCCGCCTTTTATCTCACAATATTGAACGCCTAGTAGAGCAGCTGGGCGAAGAAGACCGCACCTATATTAAAGTGTCTGGTCTACTATATTTGGTCAAAGACTCATTTTCGGGTCTATCGAGCCAGCAGCGACACGAGCAGACCCGATTTGTAAAGGAGCTGCTGTGGGAGCTGTACCAAGACAATTTAGATATTCAAAAATTTATTCAGCAAAACCTAGAGACCTTTAACGGTATCC
Source organism: Leptolyngbyaceae cyanobacterium (assembly GCA_050043465.1). Classification (GTDB taxonomy): domain Bacteria; phylum Cyanobacteriota; class Cyanobacteriia; order Phormidesmidales; family Phormidesmidaceae; genus Leptothoe. Next base: position 10,844 of record JBHJIL010000096.1, on the reverse strand, counting down.
CCGGTCAGCCAGAGAGTTTTGACCTATTAGACGAGCTGCTGTCTGAGCAGTTTTATCGACTGGCCTTTTGGAAAGTTGGGGCAGAAGAACTCAACTACCGTCGTTTCTTTACGGTCAATGAGCTGATCTGTCTCAAAGTAGACGATCCTGACGTTTTTCAGCAGACCCACACCCTAACTCAGTCTCTAATTCGCTCAGGAAAATTCAACGGCTTACGCATCGACCATATTGACGGTCTGTACGACCCAACGGAATACTTGGAGCGGCTGCGTCAAAGTATGGGCGACACCTATATTGTCATTGAAAAGATTCTTGAACTAGACGAGGAGCTGCCCGAGACTTGGCCCATCCAGGGCACATCGGGCTATGAATTTTTAAACTATGTCAACGGTCTTTTTTGTCAGAGCGACCATGAGACTGAATTTACTCGTCTGTACCATCAGCTCACCGGAGAAACGGTACCCTATCAGGAGCTGTTTTTAGAGAAAAAGCGGCTGATGGCAGAGACTAATTTAATCGGTGATATTGACAATCTGGCGCGGTTTTTAAAGCGGGTTTCCAGCCAGTATCGCTACGGACGTGACCTGACGCTGTATGGACTGCGTACCGCCATTGAAGAGGTGCTGATTGCCTTTCCCATCTATTGCACCTATATCAACGAAGAAGGGGTGACTACGCGGGCACTGCACTATATTCGTATTGCCATCGACCAGGCCAGGCAACAGATTCCTCAGCTGGTAACTGAGCTAAATCTGATCGAAAAATTCTTGCGTCTAGAATACGAAGACTCGTTACCACCAGAAGAGCGGGCTCAGTGGCTACACTTTGTCATGCGTCTGCAGCAGTTTACCGGACCGCTGATGGCCAAAGGGATTGAGGATACCTTGTTCTATAGCTACAACCGGCTGCTGAGCTTAAATGAGGTGGGCGGTGCTCCCAACCATTTTGGCGTCTCTCCCAGACAGTTTCATAAGTTTAATGAGCAGCAGCAGACCACCTGGCCCCACGCCATGAACGCTACGTCCACCCACGACACCAAGCGTAGCGAAGATGTAAGGGCCCGGCTCAATGTTCTCTCAGAGATGCCCCAGGCGTGGGAGACCAAACTGCAAACCTGGCGCAGCCTCAACAGCAGTCACAAGCGGGTAGTGAACGATCGGGTCGTGCCGGACGCTAACGATGAGTATTTTCTCTATCAGACTCTGATTGGTGCTATGCCGTTTGACACCGACGACCTAAGTGAGTTTACGGAGCGGGTAACTCAATATGTGGTGAAGGCCGTCCGAGAAGCCAAGGTGCATACGGCCTGGCTACGTCCCGATACCGACTACGAAAACGGCTTTGTAGAATTTACCCGAGCGCTGCTCGCCCCCGCAGCAGACAGCACCCCGTTTCTAGAAGAGCTGATTGCCTTCCAACAGGAGGTAGCTGACTACGGCATCTACAACGCCCTCTCGCAAACGCTGTTAAAGATGATGTCTCCGGGGATACCTGACATTTATCAGGGCAATGAGATGTGGGATTTTAGTTTGGTAGACCCGGACAATCGGCGTCCGGTGGACTATGGCTATCGTCGCCACATGCTAGGTGAAATTAAGCGAGACTGGCAGCAGTCTCCAGCCGAGCTGTTGCCAAATCTGTTGGAATACCGACAGGATGGTCGGATCAAAATGTTTGTGGTACACCGTAGCCTGGCCATACGCCACCAGTATAAGGATGTGTTTGATCAAGGAACCTATGTACCCTTAACGGCCCACGGCACCTACGAAGACAACATTGTTGCCTTTGCTCGGCAGTGGCAGGGAACAACCATCGTTGCGATCGCACCGCGCTTTCTCACCCATGTGACCGACCCAGGTAGCTATCCCCTTGGCTCGGTGTGGCAAGACACCACGCTGACGCTGCCCCAGACGGGAACCTGGTACAGCTGGATTAGCGATCGCACGCTAGAGCTGCCCGCTGAAGTTTCCATTGGCAAGCTGCTAAACGAGTTTCCACTGGCGCTGCTGGTCCAAGAGTCAGTGTCTGGGTAGCCCCGCTGCTAAAACCAACCGTTCATCTAGTCCTGGAGAATCTTTGTGAGTCTTTCTGTTCAACGTCCTGATACCGCTGCGATCTCAAATCTGCGTACCTACATCAAACAGTCTTGGCATACGCTAACCCGTTCCCACGACCATATTGTGGCCGCTGCGGTAGACGAAAAGATTCCCCACAGAGACGGCCTGCCCTGGACAATCTATGTCTCAGCCAAAGAAGACATATCCGCTGTTGAAGAAACACTTAAAAAGACGGTTCCCGCCGAAAAGCTCAAAAAAGTCAGACTGCAGGAGCTACCGGCAGAAGTTGACCAAATCGACGAGCACGGGCTGCTGTATCTGCCTGGAGCCTATGTGGTTCCCGGCGGTCGCTTTAACGAAATGTACGGTTGGGACAGCTATTTTATCCAGCTAGGACTGCTGCAGGACAGCGAGTATGACCTGGCTAAAAGCATGGTGGATCAGACTCTCTACGAGGTCGAGCACTATGGCACCGTCCTCAATGCCAACCGTACCTATTTTCTCAATCGCTCCCAGCCGCCGTTTCTCTCACAGATGGTGCTGGCCTGGTTTAACCACGCTCAGGATACAGACTGGCTGCGCTCAACGATTCCCCAGCTAGAAAGCTACTACTATTACTGGAATGTGCCCCCCCATCTCAACGCCAACACAGGGCTGTCCCACTATTACGCCATTGGCGATGGTCCTGCACCAGAAGTGATCTTTTCTGAGCGTGACGAGGGCGGACGCACCCACTTCGATCGAATTAAGGACTACTATCGCACCCAGCCCGTAATTGACTACGATCTGTCGCTTTACTACGACAGCCACGGCGACCGGCTAACGGACTTGTTTTACAAAGGCGACCGCTCCATGCGCGAATCGGGATTGGACCCTACCAATCGCTTTGGACCCTTTAGCGTCGATATTATTCACTATGCTCCGGTCTGTCTAAATGTGCTGCTTTATATGATGGAGCAGGATCTGGCCTACATTCACGAGCGCCTAGACTATCCTGACTTGGCCCAGCGCTGGCAAAACAAGGCCGAGCAGCGCTCAAAGCTAATCAACGAATATCTCTGGGACGAAACCAGTGGATTATATCTCGACTACAACTTTCGCAGCGAGCGGCGGCGCTATTACGAATATGCCACCACCTTCTATCCGCTGTGGGCCGGTATTGCCACCATAGAACAGGCCCAGCGCGTAGTCGATAATCTCTCCAAATTTGAAGCCCCAGGGGGAATTCGCACCAGCAACTATATCTCTGGTAACCAGTGGGACGCGCCCTTTGGTTGGGCTCCGCTACAGCTGATTGCAGTGAAAGGACTGCTACGCTACGGCTATCGAGTCGAAGCCAAGCGGATTGCCCAAAAGTTTGTAGATCTAACGGTAAAAGACTTTGAGCGCTGCGGCTATCTCCTCGAAAAGTACGACTTAGAACGCTGCTCGGGTCTTGTCTCCGATGAAATCCAGTTTGGCTATAGCTCCAATGAGATTGGCTTTGGCTGGACCAATGGGGTTGTTGTCGAACTACTAGCTATTTTGGAGAGCCTTAACCACAGGGCCTTAGCCTAAGCTACTGCTTCTGGAATAAAGCGGACCTGGTCCAGCAGCTGGTTTAGCTGAGTATCTGTTTCTAGCAGACAGGCATGGCTGCCGTTTGCTAACGTTAGCGTCTGAGTATTAGGCAAAAGCCTGCTGAGACGATTAATTTCAGAGACAGACGGCAGTAGCCGATCGGCGGATGATGCCACCAGCAGCGTCGGTCCTTGAAACCGGGTAAGCGCAGTTGGATCAATCTTAAAGGTGTTGAGCAATTCTATACGCCAGGCGGCAGTCTCTGAGGTGACCGCCTGCATAGCGCATAGCAGTGCCCGACGATTGTCTTCAGAGACTCGACTAAAAGAGATTAAAAAGGGCAGCAGTCCCACCGCCGCTAGCTGATAGGTCTGACCGGGTAGCCATTTGACCGCTATCGCCCCTAGCGGGCTCCAGACCTGGCGATGAAATGAAGAGGCCGGATTGATTAATATTAATCGTTCAAACAGCTGGGGCGCATGACTGACTGTTTTAAGGGCTAAGCAAGCTCCAAAAGATTCACCACACAGATATGTTGTCTGGTTAGGGCGAGACAATTTTTCTGCATGTACCAGCTCTATTAGCTGCACCACCAGATCCGGCCAGTCGGTTTTATCGTCCTGAGGGATGCAAAAACAGCGGACATCAAAGTTCTGGCTCAGACCATGAGACTGCTGCCGTAGCGACAGATCGCTCCCGTCCATACCCGGTAAGAACACCAACAATGGCAGATCTGGCCGCTTGGTGGTGACAGCGGAAAGAAACATACCCCGGTCTAGCATTCTAAAAACACTCAGAAAAGCCCTCCTGCAGCAGCTGGGAAATTTCAGCATAGCAGGATCGAGTGAGATCCTTAGCCAGAAGGCCCGCCTGTCTGCCGTGGTACTGCTGTCGGTGAGCTTCAGTGATACGAATCGGGTTGCCGATGGACAAAATAACTCGCTGATAGCTGACGGCAGGGTGCCAGCCTGGCTGGTCAAATAGGGGCTCTAGCGGATCAAACAATCCCAGCAGCCGCAGCGGTACGGTCGGGCTCACCGTTTCTTGCAGCGAGGTAATGGCCACAGGCAATATAGCCAGGTTTTGGACCGGGGCTCGCAGGGCCAGGTGGGCAAAGCCTCGATGAAAACGACCGACCTCGCTAGGAGACGTGGTCCGCACCATTGGATCGGCTCCCTCAGGGAAAATCCCTACGGTCTGTCTCTCTTTCAGTGTCTGAATCGCTGTTTGAAAAAAGGTTTGATGTCGCTGCCCCGGAGCGTCCATCGGAAAACAGCCCATGGCCGCAATAATATCTTTGAGGACCGGCACCTGACTCATATAGTGATGACAGGCAAATCGTACCGAGCGATCTACAGCCGTCATCACCAGGGGGGCATCTAGAAAACTGCGATGATTGCTGACAACGACCATGGCATCACCGTGGGGAATACGTTCGCGATAGCGTACAGCAGTCTGAGTTCCAAAAGTATTGAGCAAGCCGTGGGACAGTAAAAGAGACGTATCGAAAACCATAAAGTTTAGAGTAAAAAGGCGCTGACGCCGCTGATAAAGCCCTAAATCAGGGTCTAGAACTAGACAAATCTATAGAAACTATAAAGTAATGTAAACGATATCTGCTCTTTCTGGAGACGTATACCTGGACCCATTCTGCAAATCGTGCGATCGCAGCCGACAAAGCTAACTAAATACCTATAAAATCTGTTCTTGCCACCGTAAAAACGCTGAGTTTCTGTCTCTTGATAGACTTCTAGTCTCCCAACACTCCGCTAGGATGCCCTCAGCTCACAAGCAGGACGCTAAATGTATCTGATTGTTATCGGTGCGGAGGCTGAAGGTCGTCGCCTTATTGATATGGCGACCAGCGACGGCCATGAGGTCACGCTAATCGAACCCAATGAAGAACGGGCAAGACAGGTACTTAAGGAAAATCAGATTCGGGTTCTTCAGGGCGATATTGCCGACGACCACATTTTAGACGAAGCCAATATCGAGCGGGCCGACGCTGTTATCGCCGCCACCCACGACGACTCAAAGAATCTAATGGCCATGGTCTTGGCTAAAGAGTTTGAGGTCAAAACACGTATTAGTTTGATCAATCAGCAGTCCCACAGCTCGCTGTTTGAGCATTTGGACGTCAAGAGCGTTCGCGATCCGGCTGGAATTGTCGCTGGATACCTGTATGAACACATCGATTAAACGATTGGGCGGTATCTGCTGGGCCACCATTAGCTACGACGTCAGCTGTTTTTTATGGATACCGGCAGCCATGACGCTGGTATCTCTACCTATTTGTGTGGCCAACGGTGAATGGACAGAGCTGGGGGCCTTTGTCATCACCTGTGTCAGCCTGCTCCTTGCTAGCGGTGTATCTCGCTACTGGGGACGTGGGGCCCAGGCAGGACCGATGGCCCAAACCCTGGTTAGTGTTGCCATTGGCTGGGCGATTATTGCCGCGTTTGGAGGCTTACCGCTGTGGCTGTCGGCGCTCATGGCCGGTCCAGAGGCGTCTCCTACGCTGCAGACGTTTGGCCATATTTCCAACGCGTTGTTTGAAGGCATGTCTGGGTTTACCAGCGCCGGGTTGACCATGGTAATTCGGCCCAGCCAGCTACCCTATAGCCTGCAGTGGTGGCGTTCGCTGATGCAGTGGACGGGCGGTGTAGGAGTGGTAGCTTTTGCGATCGCGCTGCTCAACCCGGCCCATAATAACTATGCGCTCTTTCAAGCAGAGGGTCGGCAGATCCGGCTTCGTCTGACCGTCTCCTCAACCGTCAGACGGATCATGCTGATCTATACCGGCTATACCGGCTTTAGTATCCTGCTATTTCGCCTCCTGGGGATGCCCTGGTGGGAGGCCATCAACCACAGCATGAGTGCCATCGCCACCGGTGGCTTTAGTGTGACCGACGGCAGCATGTCTGTTTACGACACCCCTGTGCTGCTGGCAATCATGCTGACCATGATTTTAGGAGCCATTGCCTTTAGCAGTCACGATCAGGTTATCCAGCAGCGACAGCCAGCTGTTTTATGGCAGGACCGACAGCATCGTTTGCTACTGATACTGTTGCTGCTAGGCACGGTGCTAGTGGCCGTAGAGAGATTTACCATTATTGGCAAATTTGACTGGCTCCATAGCAGTTTTCAATGGGTGTCTGCCCTAACCACTTGCGGATTTAGCAGTCAGCCTATCCAGTTTTGGAGTGATACCAACAAACTGTTGCTCAGTTTAGCGATGATTCTTGGCGGCGCTGCCGGGTCTACCGTAAGGGGGAATCAAGCTCAATCGAATTCTGTTGCTGTGTAGAGCGATTCAGTGGCGATTTCGCCAGAGCAATCTGTCTGCTAGAGAAATGATGGCCCGTCGATTTAACGGCAGCGCGCTCAAACCGACTGAAGCTCTGTATCAGATTGAACAGGCTCTGGCGCTGGCGGTACTGTGGATTGTGGCAATAGCTATTGGCATCGGGATACTAGAAAATGTTGTCCCGACTGAATACAGTCTCAGCGATGTTATTTTTGAAGTGGCGTCTGCCCTGGGCGCTGCCGGTCTCTCTACGGGGATTACCCAGCCGTCGCTGCACTGGGTGGGCAAATATCTGCTGATACTGCTGATGTGGATGGGGCGACTAGAAATTATCCCGGTGCTGCTGCTGCTCAAGCTGCTGACCCAAAGCCTGCTATTGCCCATGCGAAAAAAATAGGTGTTTTGCTAAAAAGCTACTGTGGATATCCCGCGACGGACATGGGATAGTAACGCCAGCCTCGTTAAACTGAGTGAGCACCGGTCATCTTGTCAGTAAAACTCTCTTGACCGTGTATAGTCTCACTGTCGAAAAAGAACTACCCGATGCAACAGCTCACCCTGACTAGACCCGACGACTGGCATCTGCATCTGCGGGATGGCGACGCGTTAAAGATGGTCTTGCCCCATACGGTGCGTCAGTTTGCCCGCGCCATCGTCATGCCTAACTTAAAGCCGCCCGTACGAACGGTGGCAGACGCTGCCGCCTATCGCGATCGCATCATCGCTGCCATTCCAGCTGGCCAGCCGTTTGAACCCCTAATGACGCTTTATCTCACCGATGACACCGGTCCTGACGATATTGTTGCAGCCAAGGCGTCCCAGTTTGTCAAGGCGGTCAAATACTATCCAGCCGGAGCAACCACCAATTCAGCGTCTGGTGTGACAGACATCCGCAAGTGCGATCGCGTCTTTGAAGCGATGCAACAGGTCGATATGCCGCTGTTGCTCCATGGAGAAGTGACCGATCAGACTGTTGATGTGTTTGACCGTGAAAAAGTGTTTATCGAGCAGCAGCTCATTCCCCTTAGACAGCGATTTCCTAAGCTGCGGCTGGTGCTTGAGCACATCACCACGGCCCATGCTGTAGAGTTTGTCCTGGCCAACGACAATATGGCTGCCACCATCACACCGCAGCATCTGTTGTTTAGCCGCAATATTTTGTTCAAAGGCGGCATTCAACCCCACTTTTACTGTCTGCCGATCCTCAAACGGGAGACGCATCGTCAGGCGATTTTACAGGCGGCCACATCCGGCAGTCCTAAATTCTTTTTAGGGACCGACAGCGCCCCCCACGCGCGGCACAGCAAAGAAACCGCCTGCGGCTGCGCGGGGTGCTATTCGGCCCTGCATGCAATGGAACTGTACGCGGAAGCCTTTGAAAGCGTCGATGCCCTCGACAAATTAGAAGCCTTTGCCAGCTTTTACGGACCGGACTTTTATCAGCTGCCTCGCAACACTGACCAAATTACCCTCACCAAAACAGCCTGGCGGATTCCCAATGAACTGCCCTTTACTGATTCTGGTCTTGTACCTTTACGAGCTGGCGAAGAAATTCCATGGCAGATGGTGTGATCTACCAAAAAATATCATCCAAGGAAAAAACAGCCAACTCCGCGTCTACGGCTGAGCGTCCACATAGGGCTGTAGTAGCTCGATTAAATCTGCGTTGCCCGACTGTTGCGCGGTGTCCCACACCTGCTCTAGCGTAGACGCGGATACTCCGGTGGCCAGCAGTTGTTCTACAGTGGCCAGGTCGCTGTAGCCAATCGCCCACAGCAGCAGCGGCTGCCCTCGCCAGCTGACATTGGTATTAGCACCGTTATTTAGCAGCAGCTGAGTGAGTTCAGGGGAGTTGTTTGCGATCGCACTGATCAACGGGGTGGCTCCCAAAGTCTGATTGCCCACCAAATTGACATTGGCTCCCTGCTCAATCAGCGACTCGGCTCGAGCTACATTCCCCTCAATTACCGCTCGATGCAGCGCCGTTTGTCCCTGGGCATCAAGGGCATTTAACTGACGTTCAGCGGCTATTTTCTGACCAATGTCTCCTCGATCCCAGCCGGTTAGCTCGACCAGATTACCCACAGTCTGAGCCATGACTCGCTGATATCGCAGCTTGGATACACAGACGGCGTTGCCCAAAGGTCGTCTAATCACATAGCGGGTTTGAAAATCAACCCCGGCCCACTGAGGAAATGAGCGCCCCGTAATTCCAGGCATTTGAGACAGCTCTTCGGGAAAAATTTCTTCAAACTGTAAATCCTCGGGAAATGTGGTCGAGCTGTAGCGCACGTGTAACCGAGTAATCAACGTTTCTGGAGACTCGTCGCTCCACCAGGCTCCCATTGCTTTGAGGTCTTCCATCGTCGGTATTGCATCGGACTCTACCGCACAAGGATCGCACTTGATATTGTCCCCAAATGTGCGGGTGGCATATTCTAAAAAAACAGCCTTTTGATGCTGTTGATGGATGTGCTCAAACAGCGCCTCATAAAAGTCTTCAAATTCACCCTGAATAAAAGCAGGCACCTCGTGACCCGAGGGCCAGTTAGCGCTGGACTCCGCATCGGTAGGAACCGCTAAGGTCTCATAGTTTTCGGTGCCCCCATAGGTGTCAGGCGACAACAGATGAATAATCAAATCTTGATCGCCGCTGGCATTTAAGGTCCCTAGCCGAATCGGTAACATAAACTGCTCCGATTCATAATCCAAGACAATAGGCCGTAAAAACTGTCCGCCTGTCTTTTGAAACTCGGCTAAATTGACTCGCACCACAAAGAACTTCATGCCTGCGTCAATGTAGGACTGCAGCATGGCAGCGGCCTGGGGGTCTACTGAATACTGATTTTGCTGTAGCCAGGTCGTCAGCTCATCAGATTGCTCAGCGCTGAGAATCGCGATATCGTACTCGCCAACGCTAAACCGATCCTCAATCGTAACGGCTGGCGCCGACTGCACCAGGGTTCGCCCTGCCTGATTTACCTGATTTAGCAAAGACGGTAGGGCCACCACCAGTGCTAGAGACACCATGGCCAAAAGTGCTACCACTATCCACAGCTGATTTAACTGGGGCAGTCTCCATGAGACCAGTAAAAAGACAGCCACAGGAATAGCCAGCAGTCCCACAATGCGATACCACTTAAACTCTTCTTGGCAGGGCCGATCAAAGTATTGGGCCAGACGCGGCGCGGTAAATGCATTGAGCTTTTTCATCAGGGCGGCATCCCCAATGCTTACCTGGTCACGGCTGGGAACGACTGGAATCGGAACAATGCGGGCAAATGTTTTGACATCGCCTTGAAAGTCGTTGGCCATCATCAAGACGTTACGATTGCCGCTGTGGGCAATCACCACCTGGGATGCGGCATTCTTGAGACTGCCGTCGGACCTCGCCACAAACAAGCCGCAAAATGCCTGCACAGGAGCCGCCATGGCGATGCACAAACCGACCGCTATCAAAGCGAGGACGACAGGCTTTAACCCACGGATATGCACGATAAAACGCGACGGACGCGACGATCTCATTTAGTCAGAATGGCGAGCCAGCTATCGCCCACTTTTCCCAAGTAGCCTCGGAAAACGTTCAGGTTGGACAGGGTCGGGCGGTGGGTAAGCATAACGGGTCTGACGTCCATGGAGGCTTAGTCTTCATAGTAGGTGTGAGCTTCCAACTCACAGACATCGACCCCATACTTTTCTAGCTTGTCGCCATCAGCAAACACAGCCAAAAAGTCATAGAAACAGCCGCGACGACTGGTCAGCGTTACGGTTGTCCAGTCCCCGTTGCCCCGAATAATATTATTGCCCAAGATATTGGTCTCCCAGTCTGCTGCTGCCCGGGGAGACGCATGAAATGCTGATATATCGACAGACGTCTCAATGGTCAGAGTAAAGCTGTATGGGTCTTGAGCGATCTTTTT
>JBHJIL010000095.1:0-13230 GCA_050043465.1 Leptolyngbyaceae cyanobacterium | reverse complement strand
CTTCATCACCGCCTTCCCAAGGCTAAAGGCGGGAAGAACACCTACGACAACTTAGTCTTGCTGCATCTCTTCTGCCACCAACAGCTACATGCTTGTTCGCCTTAGCGGTGGTCTGCTTGAGCCGTGTGCGGTGAGAGTCGCCCGCAGGGTCCTGAGGGTCGGGGGTGGCGGTGACGTCACCGCCTTACCCGACACCAACTGGTCTCGTCAGCTGGAAGGGTTAGCGGGGTGGCAGTGTTCCAGCACTTCCATCTCGCGCAGCTAAATTTTTGGGTGCAGAAAGACAACTGTATATCAGCTGCATACTCAGTAGGCTATCAGTCTCAGATCTTTGAGTCAAGAAACTCTTTGTGAGACAGTTGCTGAAGATTCGTTGAGAATATACACTCGAATAGCGTGACTTAATTTGACTTCTTCAAGTATTGATCTTGGCAGAAGTTGAATCATATTCCGGATGCATATCCATGAAATTTTGAATGAGTTGTAGTGCTAGAATTTCAGGCTTAGTGTTCAGGGAGCCTGCTAAGACTCTAAATCTTTCAATCTCTTCAACAGTATTAAAATTGCCAAATAATGTTTTCGGATATTCATCAGACGACTTAACTCTCCAAAGTTGAGTTAAGTAATAGGCGTCTTCAGAGAACTACTCTAACTGCATTATAAATTCTGCTTGATTGTACTTGAAAGTTCTGTGCTCTTGATGATCGTCAATGTAGGGATGGTATTGATCTAACAACCGTTGAGATACTTCTGCCGCTTCAATTTTTTCGGCCTTAGCTATAGAACGCTCAAGAAATGCTGACCAAGTGCTATCAAACACTTCAGCAAGCGCATCGTTTATCATCTTCGACCTTTCGTCAAAGTCTACTCGGAATATTTTGTTAGCACCAAATCTGGCTATGCGTATTTTGTCTTCTCGGCCTATTGTAGTTATCATGCGAATGCTCAAATGTTACGTATACTGAGACTTGCATTTTGACCTTTGGAGCAGCGTCTACTGCTTTAACTGACGTACGAGATCAGTGCTTGCACTTTATTCCTTTTCTCTAACTCGCTTCCTTTAGCCTTTTGGGTTCTACCGCTTGAAGAAGTGCTTTTGCGTGCCCTGGAAGGAGTGCGCCTTGTTTCTCTTTGCTTCTAAGATAATTGGGAAAATTATTTGGTAAATACGTAGATTCTAACCATGTTCTAAAGTTTCCTAAAGCTTGAAGTGGGTATATGTACGCTTCAATATCCCCATTGGCTTTGGCTTGAGGAAAATAATCTGGATAAAGATGAGGATATTTGGTTCGTTGACCGTGCTGAATGTCTAAGTTCTCAGACTGCCAGTATTTACTCCAGGTCGAGCCAACACTAATATCTGGGATTGTATGAGTATCAATTATCAAACCACTTCTGATGGAAGCCAGTACTAATTGAGCTGTTTCTGAAAAAACGCTGAAATAGCCTTCAGGCATTGGATTGAGCAAGAGACGGTCGTGAAAATGTTTCCATGACTGAAGCGCTAGCTGTGACGGGTCATAGCCAGTCATACTGTAAATATAATCGCGTAGTGACTTTCGGGCTAGTAACCGATAACTCTTGCGAGCAGTATTGGTGCAGTGCCTTCCTGCTTCAAATGCGTAGTATTCTAAAAACGCCATACACACATCATCTGGATAGGCGTTGATAGTAGCTTCAGTTCCAAACTGAATACCGTTAGGGATTCTCACAAAAAAATGGTTGCCCTCAAATCCATTAGCGGCGAGCAATTCAGCCATCGTTCCGTTTCGAAAGCTATCGCCTACGCTAGGAGTACTCTCTCCCCAATTTACGAGCGTGCTATTGGAAATACCACACACCCTTGCCAGTCCACGCCCTGTTAGAAAGGGAGTTCCGTCGTTCAACACCCCCATTTCGATACCATTAACCCTTTTGGAGATGACCACTTGCAAGTCAAGCACCATTTGCTGGGGCTTTTGAGTATTATTCATTTTTCACATATCCTCTCAGGAACTTGAATGTAGATATAGAAGTAGCAGCGGACTGACTCGCCTATGCACATATACCTGGCCAAATGCTAGCACCTTAATTTAAATTAATCTAGTGTCTGGGAAAAGTTTCAAACGCTAGATGTGGTGGGTTTAGTAAGCATAAAGGGCACTTTCATCCGAAAACTATGGCCATTTCTCCAGACCGCTCCTAGCTCACCGTTCTAAAAAGCGTATAAACCACAACTTCTACATCGCGGGCACCCTAACACAGCACCCATAAAACATTGCCCGATGCCCAACTACCGTCGTGTATACATTCCCAGTAATACTGTCTTTCTTACCTAGGTCACCTACCGCCGTACGCCACTATGCAACAAACCACACAACATTAATCTGCTTCGTCGAGCTATCAAACAAACTGAACGCGAAGCTCCGTTCGACATAGTGGCTGTTGCTGTTTGGCCCGATCATTTTCACTTTATCTGGTCGCTGCCTGCTGAGGTAGCTTTAGTCCTTTGGTGGGCACTGCCCAACCTACTCAGCGGAGTACAATGCTCAGGCAGCTATTGTAATGTCTCAAGTCTGACTGCGAACGAAGTTTTATTCAGGAAATCATCTTATGGATCGGCGTATGATATTCGCAAGCTGGCTGTTTATTTTTGGCTCAAGTCTATTTGTAGCTGATGCCGTCCTTGAGCTGTCTACTCACTTTTCTCCCATGGGTTTAGTCCACCTAGCAGAAGGGGTTTCCTTTCTTGTCGGCTCCGTCTGTTTTATGCCAATTGTTCAAACGGAACCTTGAGGTAAGCCCGCAACACGGTATCTACGGTCATTTAATTTATCCTCGGCAGTTATCGCAATGCCCACATTACATACTTGTGCTTCTGTTGAGCAGCCAAACTTCTGCCAGCGGCTCAAATTAGATAGGCCATTCAATCCTTTGTAAGATACAGATGTTCGATGTCTTCGTATCTACCCATGGCCTTTGACCACAAGCCTCGCATTCTCTTTCTATATGGCTCACTACGCGAACGCTCCTACAGTCGGTTGCTAGCTGAAGAAGCGGCTCAGATTATTGAAGGCTTTGGTGCTGAAGTAAAGTTCTTTGATCCTAGAGGCTTGCCGCTTCATGGTGCAGAACCGGATACCCACCCCAAGGTACAGGAGCTGCGTCAGCTCTCTCTGTGGTCTGAGGGTCAGGTCTGGTCTAGCCCCGAGATGCACGGCAATATCTCTGGGCTAATGAAAACTCAGATTGATTGGATTCCCCTAAATATGGGCGGTGTTCGACCCACCCAAGGACGCACGCTTGCGGTCATGCAGGTATCCGGTGGCTCTCAGTCGTTTAATGCGGTAAATACCATGCGTATTTTAGGGCGCTGGATGCGGATGTTTACTATTCCTAACCAATCATCGGTGGCTAAAGCCTATCAGGAGTTTAATGAAGATGGCACCATGAAAGACTCTGCCTACCGAGACCGGGTAGTGGATGTGATGGAAGAACTCTATCGATTTACACTCTTGTTGCGAGACAAGGTCGATGAATTTACCGACCGCTATAGCGAACGCAAACAGGCTGCCGCAAAACAGTTAGAAGAAACAGCTAAAAAAGCTCTTACATAACAATGACTGCTGTAGAAGCATTAGTTCAACAAGCTCGTCAGGCCTGGCTAGAGGGGGACGCTCATTCCTTTGCCATCTTGTTTGTGGAGGATGGAGAATTTATTGCGCCCGGTCATCGATGGGTTGGACACAGCCAGATTTTTCAGGCTGTCATGGATTATGCGGCTGCCTATGATGAAGTCTCTATTGAGATTCATCGCATCATTCAGGATAGAGAACGGTTTGTTGTTGAATGGAGCTGGCGCGATCGCGAAAAAGCTACTGGCAAGTGTACCTATGCAGAAGATGCCATTGTTGTTGATCTAAAACAGGGTAAGATTCAACGCTGGCGAGAATATATTGATGTTGTTGAATCTAACTAACGTTTGCAGTTGTCACAATGACCACACCGTAGTGATTGAGCCTCGCTCTCACAGCCAAACTGTATTAACAACGTTTGCCAGCGACACTGACGGCTAAAGAGATAGTGTTTTATCTCTTTTACGCTATCAAAAGTCTCACTGCAGCCAGAGGAACGGCCTGATGTCAGCCGATAGTGAAACGGATCTTCCCAGATGAGTCGTCCCTGGCTGTGAAGCAGCGCCAATGCCGTCGCCGCTTTCTCATTTCTCTGTAGTACCTCATCAACACGGCCCTTTGCAGACAGTGACGTTACTAAGCGCTTGGCTTCTTGCTGCAGCTTCCGCTCGCTCTCTGCAAAGAATTTCCAGCGTTGTTTATCCTCTGAATCGAGCCATCCTGTTGGTTCGCTGACCAGCGTTAGCGCATCTGCCGGTTTGCCATCTCGTCCGCCGCGACCAATCTCTTGTACATACTCGCTAAGCGTACTCGGCGCATGAAAATGACAGACCCAGCGCACATGGGGATGGTTGATGCCCATACCAAAGGCGCTGGTGCAGACAACAAACTGACAGCGCTCTGCAATCCATTCAGCTTCGATACGCCGTCGTTCTTCGCTGACGATGCCTGCATGATAGGCTTCCACTGAGAAGCCTTTTTGCTTTAGCCACTGGGTTAGGTCTTCGGCGATGCGGCGCGATCGCACATAAACCAGTCCCGCCTGTCCCTTATGGGCTTTGATAAAATTCAGCATCGCCTGTCGTCGCCCCCTCGGTGTCCAGACAACCTGCACTGCTAGATGCAGATTGGCACGATAGGGACTGAGTTTGACTTCCTTTGGCAGCTGCAGCTGCAGCACATCACAGATCGTTTTTTGAGCGGTTGGATTTGCCGTAGCAGTAAACGCCGCAATCGGTAGCTGGGTGCTCGACTTATGCTTTAGCAATGCTGGCCTGACGGCACCTAGCCGCCGGTATGTGGGCCGAAACGTGTTACCCCACTGCACCAAACAGTGGGCCTCGTCTAAAATCAGTCCGTTGATGGTCACCTGAGGCTGACAGAGCGTCTCCCAGACTTTCTTACTTAAGAGAGTTTCAGGTGACAGATATAAGAGCCTTAGGCGGTTGTGCTGTATCTGCTGTAAAATCTTGCGTTTTTCGTAGGATGACAGAGCGCTGTGAATACGTTCCGCCGGTAGGTTCCGCTGTTTTAACTCACTAACTTGATCCTCCATTAGCGCCACCAGCGGAGAAATTACCAGTGTGATCCCCGTTTGTAACAGAGCCGGTAGCTGAAAGCAAAGAGATTTTCCACCACCGGTGGGCATCACAATCAGCGCGTCTCGCTTTGACAACAGTGTTCGAATCACATCGTCTTGGGGCGGACGAAAGCTGTCGTACCCCCAGATTTGCTTAAAACGAATTTCTGCCTGCTGCCATGGTGTGACGGAAATCATCGATGCATCCTTGGATTTTCACCTAAGCATGCCCGCTGTACCCGGACTGTATCTACATGCCGATCTCGTGCATGGCGGCCAAAATCTGGGCTGAGACAAAGGGCAAAATATCTTCGTTGTTACTGTGCTCAGCGCCTTCGGTAAACACAATCAGCAAGTAAGGATGGGCCCCGTCGGCTTCAATGTAGGTCGCATCGTGACGCACTTTACTGGTAAGCCCGGCTTTGGACCATACCTGAGTTTCTACCGGGACCCCTGCGCCTAAAAAGCCGGTGACCTGGTTTTCTGGGTCGGCAGCCAGCACCTTAGGGTCTAAATCTCGGGTCATAAATCGCATCATGGTTTGCGACCTGGCCCCATTAACGGCTACTCCACCTACAATGCTATGCAGCAAACGGGCAGCCGCTTCGGTAGTGAGCATATTGCGATTTTCATAACCGTCGCCCAGGAACGCCCGCTCGCGACCGTAGGGGCCATCGCACCAGGTTTTTTGATTGGCGTTGACCGTGGCTAGCTCCGGCCAATTCAGACCCTGCAGATAGCGATTAACAATATTGCGCTGCTGCTTCCAGGTTTCAAACGGGTCGCTGGGCAGCTCTGGGCCGCTGGTGGTACCGGTGAGTACATCTACCACATAGCCGGTAGCGTCGTTACTCGAATCTACAATCATGTCGCGAATAGCCCGCTCTAGCTCCAGACTAGACTGGGTCATCCCCCGCTCTATCCATTCATAGATAGCCACTAAGTAAAACAGCTTGATCACGCTGGCCGGATAGATACGCTCCACGCCGCGATAGCTGGCTCCTTTGGGCTGCTGTTTCCAGAAGTCTTCAGCGCTGATGGCACCGCCCGTGTTGACAATGTAGGGGGGCTCGTAGGTTAGCCAGGTAGCGGCAATCTGGTTTTGGGCCAGCTTTGGAAATCGCGCCCAGGTCAGGTCAAGAATCTGACTGAGTTTCTTCTGAAGGGCGTCGTCGGTTTGAAAGAATTTGGCTGTCATGGGTGAGAGAAATACAGTCTGAGATGTATGTATACGGTCTCCACTAACAAGAGACCGCTATTCAAATCCTAAGCTAGTCCCTTTACCTGCATGGGTCAGAGCCAGCTGCTCATATTTCTTAGCATGGTCAATCAGACCGTCAATTTCTGCATCAGAAAGGGGACGAAAGATTTTGCCAGGGACACCCACAACTAAAGAGCCAGGAGGAACGTCTTTATTCACCACAGCGCCAGCGCCTACCATGCTGCCGGCTCCAACGCGGACGCCGTTGAGGATAATGGCCCCAATCCCGATCAGACAGCCGCGCTCAACGTGGGCGCTATGAATCACAGCGCGATGACCAATCGTGACATAGTCCTCAAGCACGGTGGGCAGGTTGGGGTCGCCATGGAGAACCGCGCCGTCCTGGATATTGCTGTGCGCCCCAATCCGAATCACATCCACATCGCCTCGCACAACAGCGCCATACCAAATACTGGCTCCTTCATCAATATCAACATGGCCGAGCACTGTAGCATTAGGGGCGACAAAGGCGGCTTTGGTTAGGTCTGGCGGCGGCCAGAACCCACCTGGAACGGTTAAAACAGGAGTTGTATTTGACACAGGATTGCTTAGAAATCGTGGTGTGAGGGTGATATCGCTGAAATTAAAGTACTCTAAATTGGCCTCTCGCTATAATTAAGGGCGAGCACAGCCTCATTGGTCTCGTTTGCAGTGTGATACACCATGCTCTTGCAGCGATTGTGTTTTCATGGTCTTGACGTTTGGGTAGTCAAGATCGACCGGTGCAGCTTGGGCGTCAACGTTTTGATGAACCCGCATGATAAATTCTGCTTCTCAGTATCCGTTCTATGGGCCAGAGATAAAATGTCCTCACTGTCGGCAAACGATTCCGGCACTGACCCTGACCGATAGCTACCTGTGTACGCGCCATGGGGCATTTGAGGTGAGTCTGGATACCCATGATTTGGTTCATGTGCAGTCGGGGCGGCACTGGCGGCAGTGGGAAGGGGAATGGTACCGTCAGCACACCCATCCCGATGGTATTCGGTTTGAAATCCACGAGGCGCTCGATCGCTTATATACAGAGGGATACAGGGCAACACGGGTGATTATTGCCGAGCGATATCGCCCTTTGGTGAAGTCATATCTGGAGTACAGTGCTCCCTGGCGAGGGCAGGCGGATACCGGTGCGCCTAGACTCTACGGACTGCCGGTAACGTTTAGCCCGTCGTCTCAAGAGGTGCCTCAGTGGGAAGTGATCAATTTTGATTTAGAGAAAGAGCCCGGTGTGCCAAATAACTATCGGTATCTAAAGTTCTTTGAGTAGCTCGCTGGTTTGGCGATAGAGATATCATGCATCACGCGTCGATTCGAACAGCAGATATTCATCGAGCGATGGCTTTTTATGAGCTGTTGGGGTTTGAAGTGGTCGAACGGTTTACGGCTGGAATTACCCTGGCCTGCTGGATGGAGGGACTAGGGGGACGCATTGAGCTATTGCAGGTGCCAGAACCGGCTCCCACAGCGGATGCGTTTCATGATGAGCACTACACAGGCTACTATCATCTATCGTTTGATTTGACTGAGGTGGTTCAAAGTCTGCCGACCTGGCTGGATACGCTGCGGCAGCGGGCAGTGTCACCAGCGCTTACCGTACTGTTGGAACCTCGACAGCAGATGATTGGGTCTAGGGTGTATGAAGTAGCCTTTATTGCCGATGCGGATGGGCTACCGCTTGAGTTTCTGCGTCGCTTGAAATAATTAATGGGTTCTGGGATTCCGTTTGCAAACAACTGGGCGTATTTGGACACGGAGCTGAGCTGGCTAGAGCGGCTATTGCTGGTGGCCGTATCCCAGCAGCGAAAAAATCTAAAGTCGGTGGCTCGGGTGGCCAAAACGTCTTCTGACAAGGCGACCAGCGATTGGTGGCAGGGGCTAGTCGCTATTAAGAATCGTGCCTATGACGATACGGCCCCTAAAAAAGCGGGCGAGCAGCCGGGGCTGGGTTATCAAAAAACGCTAGATAGACGCATCATGCTCAGCCGAGCCAGTAAGGTCTCCTTGGGACTACCTACGATGCGGACAGCTTTGGGGCTGTCTTTGTTTGAGAAAAAGCTGGTGCTGATGACATTAGCGCCTGAGGTCCAGGTGCGCTATGGCAAGCTGTACCACTATCTGCAAACGGGAACGCACTGTATGACCGGGGCCCTACCAACGGTTGAGCTGGCTCTACGGGTGCTCTGTCGCAATGAAACCGAACGCCGACGGGCAAGAGCATATCTGTCTGGCGAAAATTCACTACTGCAGCGACAGATTTTGCGGCGGGTAGACGGAGCACCAACGCTGTTGGGCAGCCAGCTACAGCTCGCGCCTGAATGGGTTGAGTACCTGCTAGCAGAGAGTCCGGACCCTACCTGGCCGGTGCGGGCTATTAGCAGCAGTCGGTGTGGGCAGCGCTGTCGAGACCGGCTGCCGTGGTCAGAGCTAATCGTAGCCGAGGAGGTCAAGCAGCAATTACAGACAATAACGGCTCAACGGCCATCAAGGGTGCTACTGGTGGGAGAGACCGGTGTCGGCAAAGAGAAGTGTGCGATCGCAATAACCACCCAGCTCAAGCTGCCTCTGTATATCCTCGATTTAGCCCAGCGTTCCCCCCAAGACGGATCTAGCTGTCTGAACGAACTCGATCGGGCAAACTATCCAATCATCTTGGTCAAATCGGCCCACCACTGGCTGGGTCGGACCTCAGCGATTGAGCAAACCGCCCTCCAGCGCTGGCTAACAAATTCATCGGCTCATATTCTGTTTTCAGTACGTCACCGTCATTTGGTACGCCACCACTGGCGACAGCAGCTGACGGTATGCGATATTCCTTTGCCGGATGCTGATTTACGTCTGCAGCTATGGCAGCAGTCTTTTCCTCAAGACATTAAAGGTATGGGAAAAGTTCGCTGGTCTATCCTGGCAGCAGCGGTGTTCTCTCCTCGTCAGATTCTTGATATTGGCCAGATGACAAAAGCTATAGCAGGCGACAATATTCCCACTGTTGATCAACTACAGCAGATTCTACACCAGCAGGGCTATTCTTTAAAGCTGCGCTGACGTTCGAGCCTTGGGCTTCTTCAGCAGAAAAATGTCGCTTCAGACAGAAATATTCTCTACAGATCGCGCGATTCTTTTTGGGTTTGAATAAAATTATCCAGCACGTTCTGTAGCCATTCTTTTTCAGCCAGCGATAGCGATATGCCAAATTGATGGCTGTGGACGCCTTCACGCAGGGCAAGGGTTTTAACCGGACGATCGTTGCTTAAGAAAACAGTTTCTAGAACAGCTCTTTCTAACGTATTAATCTTACCCTGATGAACAATGTTCCAAAATAAAAGCTGTCGTTTAAAAATAAAACGATCTTGATCGATTTCCAGAAAAATCTGTTCAAAGACAGCCCAAAGCGTTCGCCAGCCAATGCCAAGACCAATTGCCCAAAATGGAACAAATAAAACAATAGCGGTCGCCAACGGAAAAAAAGGTATAACCGCTAAACTCACAAACCAGGCAATACTGTTCCAAACAATGGCCAGCGTAACATGACCTCTAGAGGATGCTTTACTGAGTCCGATGGGAGGGATCTTAAGAGATAGGTGGTGTCGTCGGTAGTCTAATTGAATTTGACTACCCTCGGGTCGCTGAATTAGAGCCTTAGGTGTGGCCAAATGAGGCTGGGTAAGCGCCAATAGCGCCGCTGTTGCAGAATCAAATCGGTCTTCTAAAAGAGGCTCCACCAGGCTTTCTAGCCAGCGTGAAAAGTCTTCTGAGAGATTGACAGCCGCACGAAAGTCTAGTCTGAGACGCTGCTGCGGTAGATCAGCCGGATTTTGGTGGGTGAGTAAGTGTAACAATGTGGCCCCTAGACCGTAGAGATCGGTAGTCGGATATGCCTTGCCACGAAACTGCTCAGGAGCCATGTAGCCAAAGGTGCCCACAACGGTACTACCAAAGGCAATAGTATGGCGATAGACGGTCTGGACAGCACCAAAGTCTACCAGAAAAATCCGCCCATCAGAGCTGCGAATAATATTTTGGGGTTTAATGTCGCGATGGATAATCGGTGGATTAAGGCTATGGAGATATGCCAAAATCTGCAGAATATCGATAGCAATCTGTTGAGTTTCTCTCTCTGAAAATTGTTTGCCTGCAGTCACGAGGTCGGCTAAGGACTGCCCCTGGGCCAGTGTTTGAACAATGTAAAAGTACCGGTTGTCGTGGGTGTCAACTTGAAAGTAGTCAACATACTTGGGAATAGCTGGATGGTCCAGACTGGCTAGAACCTGAGCCTCCCGCTCAAATAGCTCCAGCTTTTTCCAGTCGCTGAGCCCTTTTAAAGATAGTTCTTTAAGCGCAACGTGCTGCCCGTTTAGCCGATCTACTGCCTCATAGGTAATACCGCTGCCACCCTGTCCCAGTACCGCTAATATCTGATAGCGATTTTTGATCACAGCGTTTTGCGGTTGGGCATCGCGCATATCGCCCTAGGTCCACTGGGTAGGGGCCATGTCTGAAGAAACAAGATTGGGAAAAGGCTCTGGTTCCGGCGCGGATTCTTTAGGAGCGGCGGCTTCTAGCAGAACCCAAATTGCCTGAAGTAGCTCATCTAATCCCTGGTGACTAACGGCGGAGATGCCAAAGATGCGATCGCATCCGCTCCTGGCCATCAGCTCTTCGGTAACCACCTCTAGCTCGTCTGCTGGCACCGCATCTACTTTATTGAGGGCCAGCAGCTGAGGGCGTTCGGCTAGACCATGACCATAGGCAACCAGCTCCTGCTGAATGGTGTGGTAGTGATCGATCGGGTCTAGGGTCGTAATATCAATGACGTGCAGCAGCACTCGAGTACGCTCGATGTGGCGCAAAAAATCATGCCCTAGACCGGCTCCGGTGTGGGCACCTTCAATTAAACCGGGGATATCTGCAAATACGGCTCCGTCTCCCGTGGGCTTGCGGACCACTCCCAAATTGGGTACTAGCGTTGTAAACGGATAGTCGGCTACTTTTGGCTTGGCCGCAGACAGCGCGGAAATCAGCGTGGATTTTCCAGCATTGGGTAGACCAATAATTCCCACCTCTGCCAGCAGCTTCAGTTCTAAGCGAATACGGCCTTCCTCTCCTGGCGTTCCCGGTAGAGAAGTTTCGGGTGCCCGGTTACGGTTGCTTAAAAAAGCGGAATTTCCCAAACCGCCTTTGCCCCCTGTCGCGACACATAGGGTTTGATTCTCTGCTACCAAATCCCCCAGCAGCTGGTCGGTCTCGGCGTTATAGACCATAGTTCCGCAGGGCACCTCGACAATCAGGTCATTGCCTGTGGCCCCCGTCATATTTTTTGGGCCACCGCGCTCACCATGCTGGGCTTGAAAGCGATGGGCATAGCGAAAATCCAACAGCGTTTGTAAATTAGTAACCGCTTTGAGAATGACTGAGCCGCCGTTGCCGCCTCTGCCCCCCGATGGACCACCGGTCGGCACATACTTTTCGCGGCGAAACGCGACTAAACCGTCTCCACCATCACCCCCTTGGACATCAACTTCTGCTTGATCGATAAATTGCATAGGGAGAAACTGTGGGTAGTAAAACGGTTTGAAGCGACAGGCTGCCCCTATCGTATCTTCACTATCTCTGATTGTATCTGCTCTGCTAACGCCTCATCTTGCTGATGATTGACGGTGATGGAGTTAAACAGCTGGGGAGTGAGTCCGGTATCTTGCACAATCGCTTGGGCGTCGTTGCAGTAGTCTATGAGCAGCCGACGGACCTGAGAGCGAATGGTGCGGGGCAGCGTCGATAGGGCATCGGTGCTGAGACATTGTAGGTTGTAGCGAGTGACATCTTCATTAGCGATGGTCATCAGATCGCTAATATCGGCGTAAGTCTGCCGGCGAATATCTTCCATCTCTACGACGGCGGCAGCGTAATTACTGATTTCTTGAGCGGTAAAAGTTTGGGCATATCCACTGTGCCACAGCATCGGCAGCCCTGCGACAGCAAGTCCTATACCGGCAAGGACCCGGCGATAGCGAGGACTGGCATTACTAGCGTGACGAGAAAGCATCATGGCAATACCTAGCAGTAACTGACCAATTTTAGTCATGAAACAGGGATATTGCATGGTATAGCCTCAAGCAGGCCGAAAGCAATGGGCCAGCTCAATGACTTTAGTATGTAAGGTGACAGTCTCGGGAGCCCCTTGTTTCAGGGCAAATTCAAGCGACAGCAGCAGCTTTAGGGCATTTTTTAATTGAGGTAATGAAACGTCGCGGATTTCTTTTTGCAAAAAATAGATGCGCTTAGGGTTACCGACATCGGCGGCCTGGGCAATGATGCGGGTATCGCGCTCACCGGACTCGGCCATGAGTTTGACCCACAGCCAGGTACGAAACTGACCGACTAAGGTAGCGACAATTCTTAATGCAGGCTCGTTACGCTCTAGCAGCTCTGTAATCAGCGTCAGCGCCCGGTCGGTATTTCCCTGACGCAGGGCCGCCGCCAGCTGCAGACTGCTTTGGGTGCTAGTAACGACCAAATCGGTAATGGCTCCGGGGGGCAGGGCCTGGGGGGTGGTCCAGTAGGTTTTGAGTTTTTCGAGCTCGTTGTAAAGACGACGGGTATCGGCTCCAATCACCTCACCTAGCAGGGCCGCTGCTTTGGGCGTGAGCTGTAGCCCCACGTCTTTAGCCACCTGGTACACCTGATGCTCAATTTGTTCGGTTTTCCAGGGGGGGATGGTGTCAAATTCACGCATGTCAGCGTACTTTTTGATCACCTTGGTGGATTTAAGCCGACCGTCG
>JBHJIL010000094.1:0-6132 GCA_050043465.1 Leptolyngbyaceae cyanobacterium | reverse complement strand
AAACGTAGTGTTTGCGAAGGAAACCAGAACCGAACACCTTAGCAAACCGCACGAGATGTATGCACACCGGGGATGCTAAGGCATAATAACCAAAGCCCGCAGTTGCTCACTCAGCTGTGGGTCAGCTGTCGGTTAGGTGGTGACGCACCTGCCGACAGTGCCAGATATTCAGTTCTGTAGTAGGGCCGCAAGGCGACCTGAGAGAAACTATAAATCTCTTTTCGAGCCCAGTCAAGATACGGACTATCAAGACCATTGATAAGTGTTCTTTCCGTACCGAAAAGCACTGTGCCTCAATGGTTTACCCTCGTGAGTGAGAATCTATCAAATATTTTTGATATAAAGAGACCTCTAGGCAGGCTGAAGCATGGTTAGCAAATTTGTGAGAGCGTTAAAACATAGCCCATGGATTAGCCTGTCTGTTGCCCTGATGTCCAGCCTACCCGCCACTGCCCAGACATTTGCTGATACACAACAGCACTGGGGCAATAGCTGTATTGAACGCTTAGCGACCGAAAACAGACTTAATGGCTATCCCGATGGCAGCTTTCGGCCCAATAATCGGCTTACGCGGGCCGAGTTTGCGGTGTTGATGCTCAATAGCTTTCCAGATGTGCAGGCACAGACAACCGAGGTGCCTCGATTTACCGATGTGTCTGATCAGCATTGGGCTAAAGATGCGATCGCAACCGCCTATCAAAAACGCATTTTTGTCGGCTATCCTGACAATACCTTTCGCCCCGATCAGCCCATTGCCAGGGTTGAAGCCTTAGCAATTCTCTCCACCCTCATCCCCACTAACTATCCAGATCGCCCGCGTGGATTAGCGATTCCCGAAGATCCAGACACTGTACTGACCGGATTTTTACAGGATGCGGCCCAAACACCCAGCTGGGCAAAGAATCAAATCGCTGCCGCCGCCGCTGGCTTTTTAATTGTGGACTACCCCAGTGGCCAACAGCTACGCCCCCAGGTGGCCAGCAGTCGCGCCGACATTGCAGCTTTTCTGTGTCAGTCGTTTGGCTGGGATGGGTTGGTACCCATAGCCGCGGTGACTGGCAATCAGCACTTTGAGCTGTCGCCAGAATTAGAAAAACTGCAGCGAGCAAAAACTAATGGACAGCATGGCTGGTTTGACCCGCAGCGAGAGATGACAATCATCGCCACGGCTCCGCCTGATTGGACCATTACGGACCTATCTCAGCCGTCAGAAAATCGGGTGGTTGCGTCATTTCAGAGCAGCGAGGGTCGGTCTCAGCAGGGATATTTAGATGAGAATGGTGGGGTTGCGATCTCACCACAATTTGATACCGCCACTCAGTTCTCCGAAGGGTTTGCTGCCGTTGCCAACAGTGGCCAATATGGGTACATCAACCCTATGGGCAACCTAGTCATACCTCTCCAGTTTGAAGCCGCCCAGCCCTTTCACGAAGGCCTCGCCGCTGTTCGTGTTAATAACCAATGGGGATTTATTGATTCGACAGGTACTTGGGTGATTGAGCCTCAGTTCTCCGCAGTCTCGCCATTTTCTGAAGGTTTGGCCCGCATTGAAGTACTCGGAGAGTCTCGTTGGCAACGTCAGTATGGTTACATAGACCGCACTGGG
The DNA here is from genome assembly GCA_050043465.1 of Leptolyngbyaceae cyanobacterium. GTDB lineage: Bacteria > Cyanobacteriota > Cyanobacteriia > Phormidesmidales > Phormidesmidaceae > Leptothoe. The sequence continues at coordinate 4,526 of JBHJIL010000094.1, read as the reverse complement.
CAGCAGGTTATTGCCCCCACATTTGATATAGCCAGCAGCTTTTCTGAAGGATTAGCCGCGGTGGGTACCTACGACACAACAGATCAGCGCTATGGATACATTGACCCGACAGGTACTTGGGTAATTCAGGGGCTAAGCCAGTTAGGAGGAGACTTTGCTGAAGGAGTAGCCGCCATACAACAACAGTCGGATCAAGCCAACCAATATCAAAATGGCTATATTGATCGCAGTGGTCAATGGATAATCTCACCTCAGAGGCTTTTAGAAACTGTCGGGGAGCAACCGATAGAGCTAGGAGAGTTTATCAATGGGGTTGCCAGTCTGCGGGTCGGTGACTATTTTGGATTTCTTGATCGCCAGGGTAATGTTGTTGTGTCACCCAAGTTCTCAGTCATTCGAGAGAGTTCCCATGGCTATGCTGAAGTAAATTACGGTAGTATTTGGGTCGACTATGTGGGTGGTTACGATGGATCAGCCAGCCCAATTATAGAAACTCGTCTGGAGAGCGGGCGATGGGGCTATGTGAGACTACCTACCGCAGAATAAGTGAGCTTGAGATTGCTTGTGCCCTCGTTTAACTGATACCTGCGCTTGACACTTTAAATTCGTTTACGCTAAGATTTGACCAAACGTTTGGTAAAGACTATGACCTTATAATTCATTCCAAGTATTTCCATCTTGGCGAGCAGTACATATTCAGGGTGGCCGTATTTGTTATCGGCTACAGGAGTTGACTCTGTGTTAGTAGTTGCCATCGCCTCTTCCGTTCCAACCTTTTGTATAATCTTGCTTTCTGTGGCAGAAATAATCTAATGGCTACACCTGCAAACCCCTCACTGCGTGACACATTGGCCCATAAAATCGCCGATGTATTGCGTGCCAATGGCTATGAAGGAACCTCTATGGCCCAGATTTCCAAGGCAACGGGGTTGTTGAAAGGGAGTCTATATCACCACTTCCCGAAAGGGAAAGAAGATATGGCTAGGGCTGCGATGCAGGTGTTGGCCCAAGAAGCTGAGCGATTAATGATCGCCTCTCTGGTCGCGGAGGGTACACCTCGTCAGAAGCTAGAAGCTTGGGCCAAAGGCGTTGAGGAATTTTACCTGGGGGGCGAAAAGAATTGCCTTCTTGGCACAATGGTGTTGAGTGGCGGTGCAGATCGTTTTCAATCCGAGCTGAAGGATGCTTTTTCAGCCTGGATCACTGTCGTGAGTGGTGTCCTGATTGAAGCTGGTGCATCAGAACAACAGGCACCCAGGCGGGCCCAAGCTGCGATCGAACGGATTCAGGGAGCACTTATCGTTGCCCGCGCCCTAGAAGATTTCTCGGGATTTCAACAACTGACTCAGGACTTACCCAATGTACTGCTGGAGGAAATTGATGATTAAAACATCAGTGCGGTAACAAATCGCGTAACGGTTATTACCGTTGCGGTCTTGTCAGGATACCTCCCAAATACAGCTGTCAATTAGACGAGCCACACGATTTGGATGGCGATCGCCTGGCAGATGGTTTTAGCTGTTTTTTAGGTCGCTAGCTTTCTTTTGAGACCATACCCATTGAAATTTTCTGCGATTCTCTCACATCAGTGACAGGGTCTCATATCGCAGGTATGGTTGCCGGGCTCCATACGTGTTCAAACTGTATCGGAGCAGCTTCAGCCTGCCTTTGCACTCAATTCTGCAGCTCTCTAGGCACTTTAATGTGACGTCAACTTCGCTAGAGAGGTGGACTCTAGTAATCAGATTTTGTTCAATGCATACCTTACTCCAATCAAAAAACTACAACAAGGAGAAATCAAAATGACACAGGCTATAGAGACGTTAGATCGCGTCCGTTACAATACGCAAAAAGTAGGTGATCTAGATATTTTTTATCGCGAGGCTGGTGACCCATCAAGACAAGCAGTGGTTTTGTTGCATGGTTTTCCAAGCTCTTCGCACATGTACCGCGAGGTATTATCCGCGCTAGGCAATCAATATTATTTAATTGCGCCTGACTATCCTGGTTTTGGCGAGAGTAGTATGCTCAGTGCAGAAGACTACACTTACACGTTCGACAATCTTGCTGAAACAATAAATCAGTTTCTGGTTGAGCGTGAGCTTAACGATTATGTGCTGATGATTCATGATTACGGCGCGCCTGTGGGCTTTCGGATTGCGACAAAGCATCCTGAAAAGGTCAAAGGCTTTATCGTCATGAATGGTAACGCCTATGAAGATGGGCTAGGTGAGATGGTAATGCAGTCCTTACAGCAAGAAAGAACACTAGAAGCTGAAGCTGCCATGGTTGAAAGTACGTTCAATCTTCAAGCAATTAAATGGCAATACACCCATGGAACCCGAATCCCAGAGAGTATTTCACCCGACAACTGGAATTTAGACGCGATGAAAATTACTCGCGAAGGTGCCGATAAAATCAACGTTAATCTGTTGTTCGATTATCCGAGCAATGTGAAACTCTACCCGCAGTGGCAACAATACCTACGTGATACTCAGCCCCCAATGCTGATTACATGGGGCAAAAATGACCCATTCTTCATAGAATCAGGAGCCGAAGCCTATAAGCGAGATGTAAAAGAGATTGATTATAACATTCTCGATACTGGCCATTTTCCACTAGAAGAAGATAGCCAATTTATCATCGCAAAGATGCGTGATTTCTTGAAGACAATCAAATAGTTTGAACCGTTTTAGACCACCAAAAAAGAAAGGAAAACACACCATGACTGAGATTAGCAAAGTGCGCGAAAACCTTGATGCTTGGTTAAAAGCCTTCAATCAAAGAGATGTAGAAGCGCTTTTAAAGCTTTACGATTCTGAAAGTCTTTATGCAAATGCAGGCGCTGCCATGATGCAAGGTATTGAGGAGATAAAGCCTTGGTATGAAGGAGTATTTGCCAATATTGAAGGAAAACTTTTGTTCAAAGAAGAACATGCCTTTCAGGATGGAAGATTAGCTTTGCTTGTGGGGAAATATTTCTTCCAGTCGCCAGTAGGTCAAGCACCTTCTAATAATGCTGCTGGACGTGTTGCCCTTGTGTATCGCAGAGCTGACGATGGTCGGTGGCGGCTTCTCTTTGATATGGACAATGCACCACCAGATTGTACTCCAGCTGACTTTAACTAGGAGGATAGTAGAATGACATACCGTATAGCCGAACATCCGCACGAAGTTTCTGAACGTGTTGGAGAATATTTGAAGGAGGGTAACCTGGATGCCATTGTCACCTTGTTCCATCCTGACTGTAAAATCTACCTCCCACCCCATGAACCTCCCCATGAGGGTCACGCTGGTGTTAGGGATGCATTTGCTCCTTTCCTGGAGAGCCGACCAACGTTAATTAGCCAGATTACAGGAGAAGCCATTATTGGCGATATTGCGCTCCTTCAAGCTGAATGGCAACTTGAAGATAATAATGGCAATGTGTTGGGTAAAGGAAACTCAACCGAAGTTGTGAAGCGCCTTGAAAACGGCGGCTGGGGATATTTTATCGATTGCCCACTTGGCCTTCCTCTAACACAATCAATAGGAGTCGAATAATGAATAATCTCTCTGCTGCAGAACGAGTGCGAGAGGCCATTCGTGAGTGGCTATCTGCATGCCAAACCCGTGATTTTGAAAAACTGGCGACCCTTTATGATTCAGAAGCAGTGTATGCGCATGACCGTGCCGCGTTAATATGTGGTGTTCCCAACATTGTCGCATGGTTTGAGAATGCACTTTCTCAACTACCATTTGAGTCATACTTCAAAGAGGAGGTTTTACTCGTTGAAGGTAACATAGCAATCGCTGTTGGCAAGTTCTGTCTCGTACCAACCGATAAACAATTTCCGCCTGAAGCAGGACGTGCTGTGTTCACGTATCGTCGATCGGCGGATGATCGTTGGCTTTTGGTCTGCGACATTGACAATAGACCGCCAGATTGTTCGCCGAAGGATTTTGACATTATCGCGAAAGAGGTGTCTGACAACTAGATCGTTGCGAGACTAAATGCAAGCGGAATAATTACATATTCAACATCATAACTGACGGATAAGATCCATAATTGCAGGTCTTATTCGTCAGTTTTTGGTGATATTTCTCTTGTTCAGAGAACTTATAAACGTAAACGTTTTTTGGCGTATTATTTCCGAAAAATTGAACATCTCAATGCTAAAAGTCGGTGGATTACGCGAATGCTCGCTAATCCACCCTACGAAAACTATTTCAGCGCCAACCGCTAATCGACTCTGACGCGCTTGGCCAAAATTGCCATCACCTCATTGGGTCGCCCGGTGGGTAGGGGCTTACTCCAATCGTTAGGTTCAGAGTAGTTGAGTTTGTGCAATAGCGCGATGGTGTTGCGCACAGCGGGCAGGGTGCCAAACAGGGTATGGCGCACAATCTCGAACTGGTGCTCGGGTAAAGGCGCAGGTTCAGATTTCGGCGTATCAGCGCCGTCGGATGGATATTGAAACATGGATTCTGATCTCCAAAACGTAGTGTTTGCGAAGGAAACCAGAACCGAACACCTTAGCAAACCG
>JBHJIL010000093.1:0-18284 GCA_050043465.1 Leptolyngbyaceae cyanobacterium | reverse complement strand
GCAACGCTTTCTGCTGGGGAAAGTGTGCATCCGTTTGATAAATCTGAGCTGTCTGGCTAAACTAGCAGGCCCCAGGAGATTCAGCCGTTGTGAGCCAAACGGCACTGCCTTTGGCCCCATAGAGTAGACACCAATAGCGCTGCACCTGTAAAACAACCGGTTCTAGACTTAGCGAATACCAGCGAGGGTGATCGACTGAGGGTAGAACAAGAGACGTTTTGGCTAGAACCTCACCGCTAGGCTGGCCTTGAGCATCGGACTGTAGTTCCACCGTCAGCTGAGTGTCGGGCTGCAGCGCCAAGAGTCCTAATCTCAGACCGTGAACCCGCTGAGCATTGTCTGGGGTCAGCGGCTGGGCAATCCAATAGTCTGGGCTAGTGTGAATACCGGTGCGCTGGTGCAGATGGGTGCTGTCATCTGTGGGGAAAGATGCTGGTACAGACTTTAGGCTATCGGTGATTTCAACCGTAGTCGTCCGTAGCTGTTCGTGGGCCGGTACATCCACCGCTACGGTCTCAGGAGTCAGCGCCGGTTGTTCAAATTTTAGGGTCTTTTTGGGAACTGTCGGGTCGCTAAAGAACGATGTTCGCCTCAGATAGTACTCGATGGTGGCGTCTTCAATGTGAACCTGACAAGGCGCGTCAGACTCGGCCACCAGCATGACGCTAGTCGGTAAACTTTCTAGACTATCCAGGTAGCGCTGGATGGGGTTGCTCAGGTTGCGCGACAGGTGGTCGCCTGGGCTGGTTTTACCAATCTCTCCAGCTGTTTGCCATAGGGGGATCACTTTGCTCGAGTCTAGTAGACCGACAGTGGTGGTGGTTGTGTAGCTTTTGATGCGGATTCGGACAATTTGGCCAGTGTTGAACGCTTGGGGAGTCTCATCATCTATCAGCCGAATAGCAAATTTTTGGGCAACAAACTGCTGGTTGAGAAACTCTGCCTGGCGGTTAGAGATGGGCTGACTGACGGTGGGTTCCGGTGCGATCTCATCCCCATCCATCCGATATAGCTCTAGCTGACCCGATGCTGGTGTCGTCAGGCGAATATGTTCTATTTGCAGCGGCTGGTCTAGTGTCACTACAACCGTAGGAGCATCGTCGTTATTGTTTTGTAGAGCCGTAGACCCTATATCAAGGCTGTAGGGTAAAAACCTGGCTTCTAAAACCGACTGCGCTTCATCTATCACAATTTGCTCAGCAAAGTCATCGGTGGTCCAGCTAAGGGTCCACTGCTGACGAAATCGCGGACGCGGAGCGGTACCAAGAGCAGTATCAATCGTGCTAATACCAGTGGGTAAGATGAGTTTCATCGACCGCGATTAATCCCCGGCTGACTGCCTCGATCTGTTTGCATGTCTGTTCGTAGCGACAGCACATTATTACCTACCCGAGAGACTGAATCTTCAAGTCGAACAATCCGCCCCGAGGTGGCTCGGGTTAGTCGTGTCATATTGGTTTGCAGTCCGTTAAATCTGTTGTCAATGACCGTAAACTGGTTGTCAACCCGGTTTAAATTCGTTTCTAACGAGCCTACCTTAGTATCAACAGCACTGAAGCGATTGTCCAGTTGGGTAAAATTGCCGCTAAGATCGCTAACCTGATTGTTGAGACCGCTAATCTGAGTATTAACTGTTGCAACATTACGCTGTAGACCTGTTACCGTATTGTTGGTGCGATTTACAGTCGTATTTAATGTATTGACTCGACTGGTCACGCCTTCCAGCTGAGACTCCACAGTCTGCAGCTGTTCAGCATTGGTGTCAAATCGAGTATCAATCTCTTGAAAACGCCTGTCGGTTTGTCCTAGCCTGCTGTCAAAGCGCTCCAATCGGGTGTCACTATCTTTAAACCGGCTGTCAAATTCCTCTAGCCTGCTGTCATTACGATCTAGACGCTGGTTGGTAGTTTTAAGCTGTTCGCTATTTTCACTAAGCCGCGTATCTAGATCGTCAAATCGTCTATCGGTGCGGTCCAAGCGAGAGACCACAGCGGTAACCTGAGATCTATTAGTTGCTAGCGTACTGTTGACTCGCTGCAGCTGCAGCGCTGTACTATCGAGCCGCTCATTGATAGAGGCCGTTTGCTCATTAAATCCGGCCAGCTGGGCTGCATTTTCATCTAGCCGGGTCGTGAGACCCTGCAGAACCGTTGTCGAATCTACCAGTCTGGTGTCTACGGTTTGTAATTGCGTCTCAAGGGTGATGAGCTGAGTCTGCTGCTGACGGTCTGAGCGCAGCAAGCGTGTGTCAAATGCTTGCACCTGGTCATCAAGCGTCGCAACCTGACCAGTCAGCTGCTCAAACTGTCCCGGTGTCACCACGGCTTTGTTATCCAAACGGATCAGTTCAGTGTTGATGCGGCTAACCTGAGAATCAAAGCTGTCAAAGCGCTCGTCAACCGAAGTTGCTATCTCTCGGATCCGGCCCTGTAGCCGATTGTTGGTATCGCCTAGCTGAGAATCTAGACGCTGTAGCTGGGTCGCGACTCCCATCAGACGGTTGCTGGTATCGGTATCCAGGCGTCCCACCGCTGTTTGGATACCGGCTAGATCTTGCGTTATTTGACCAACCTGGCCGGATAAATTATCGAGATCGGCCAGTTTTCCAGTTTCTAACTCGCTAACAACCGTTTGTTTAAGGTCTTGACGAGTGCGGTTAAGACTAGCTAAGGCCGCCGTACCGCCGCTCGCTAAGGTTTTGCTAGCCGTTTGCAATGTTTGGGCAAGAGCGACTTTGGTGTTGACTTCAAGGTCGTCTAGCTCTGTATTAAGAAACGTCGTTAGGGTGTTTTCAGCTACTTTACGACCAATGTAGTCGCCTACCATTCCCAACTGATCGGTAACATAGGTCTCGACCCGGTTGTAGAGACTCTCGGTCACCGCTTCAGACTGCGGGGCTCGGGTAATTAAACCAAAGTCTCGATCGAGCGTACTCTCTTGGGTGGTGCGGTCTAGCAAAACTTCTAGCCACGGACCTAACCAGTTTTTAATGCGCAGCTGAACGGCTGCACTAGTGGGGCTTAATGTCTGCAATGGATTTGAAGAAGCCCCATCGGCTGGCACCGGCTGGACGTAAGCACAGATCACCGCGTCCAGATACTGCCATCGAGCCAGATAGTCTTGAGCATTAACCGATTCTAGGAGCCTTTGACCATAGTCTTGAAAGTAGATATCTACAGCCTGACGGTAGCTATGGTTGGCCTGCCAGCGATAGAGCTGGGCCATCTCTCGAAAGCTATTCTCAGTGTCGCGAGGGGTGGCAGCTCCAGGGTCTATGAGACTGAGAAACGCGGTGATAGCTGCTTGCTGCTGGGGTAAAAGCGTTTCTGAAATAGTCGGCGACAGGGTCAGTTCAACCTGTCCTTTAGCATCGCTCTGTAGCGTTAATGCTGTTCCTGACTCGGTGAGCAAAATGTTGTTGCGCACCCGAAGAGTTCCCCAGCTAGTGGTTATGAGTACAGGTACGTTGGGCTGAGGGACGCCGCTACTATCGACCACGCTAAGCGTTAGAGGAATCTCTTGACCCAGTAGAGGAGACGAACGATGCACCCGAACACCAACTTGATGCTGGGCTGTCTCTTTTAAGTTAGAAATCTCGGCTTCTAGACGCTGCAGCGTTTGTAGAATCTGACGATCGGTGGTTAGCGTGGTCATGGTTCTATAGCCTCAGGTGAGGCAGGTGAAAGGACAGGAGAACGGGACCGCTGGTCTATCGATCAATAAACTTCAGGGTGTTTTCCAAGAGATTTACCTTAGCTTTGAGAGTAGAAACTTCGTTAAACTGATTGTTGACCGTTTCTGGATTGAGCGTATTTAAGACTCGAACCTGGTTTTCAAGCGGGACGATTCTATTCCCGACGGCTTGGTCTAGCGCTACTCCCAGAACACCGTCGTCGCTAACTAAATCTCGTCTAAAGGTTGCCTGTTCTGCCTGTAGAATATTGCGAGCCTGTTGGATACCTTGATTGACCTCAGTTTTAACTAAATTGTCGAGTTCTGCACGGGTGCTTGTCTTAAAGTCGTCGATATCGGTACGGATGCTGGCAGTATCGGTATCCGCCCGCAGATTAGCTTCAGAGAGAACGTTGAAAGCAATCTCTTGAGACCCGAGTCCGAGCGTCGTGCTTTGGGCTTTGCTGATGGTTTGCTGGATTGCGATCGCATCTTGCGTACCCTTCACCAGCCTGTTCAAAAAATCGGGCGTTGTTGTGGGGGCTAGACCTTCTAAGGCATTGCGGATAGCGCCATATTCTCGCTGTTTGGCCACAATGCCGCGATCGCGCAAAATATCTTGAATATCGTCCCGCAGCAGATCCGCCGACTCGCGGTAGTCTTTGGTGATTTTTGGACCAAACCGCTCGCGATAGATATCAATCGGCAGCTCTTCGACCGGTGGACGTACATAGTCCACAATCCAGGGGCCGATCCAGTCGCGAAAGGTGACCTGAAGTGAGCTAACCCCCAGACTGGCATCCGGCGTTCTTGGATCGCTATCAGGTTTAGCAAAGGCCATCACCGTTGCTCGATAGTCACGCCAGCGGCTGCGATAGAAGGGCAAGATGTTCCCCGTCTGCAGTGCCGGATTGCGCAAATAGTGGGTGTCTAGATAGGTGCGTACCCGAGGAGACCGCTCGTATTCCGCATTGATAATCTGATAGGCAGGCTTGGCTTCTAGGGGCGTATTGGCGTTGAGAATATACTGATAGATTGGCTGATTGAGGGTAGCGGGGCGAGTGCTGATGGCGGCGGCCATTTCCGCTTCATCGTCATCGGTGAGACCCTCCGCGTAGTCAGAGCGCAGCTGTACCCTTGCCTGACCGCTGGTGTCGGTACGTACAGAAATAGTGCGATCGCCCACCCCGCCTCGGCTAGAGAATCCAGCGACCGGCTTAAACTGACCCCAGGTGGCAATCAAATCAACCCAGGGACGGTCGGTATTGCTAAAGCTCAGCGGATTGCCTTGGAGATCGTTAACCTGCACCGTTAGCTCCGCCAGCTCGCCCAGGGCATAGTTAATCTTGGTGGTGCTTAGGGTAATGCGGTAATACTGGTCTAGCAGCGGATTAACCGTTGCCTGAAGCGTGTCCTCGTCGCTGCGCAGCTGAGCAATCTGCTGTCCCAGGGTTTCTTTTTGGTTGGTCAGTTCAGATTCTAAACTCTCAATCCGCTCTGTGAGGGAGGTTTCCACACCTTCAACGGCTCTGACTAGCCGGTTCCATTCCCCAGACTTGATTAGGTCGCCTGCTGATTTTTGACCGATTTCGTTTGCTAAAATACCCATTGTTTATGACCTCTTGCTGTTTATACGGGGACCGTGTTTTTCTAAGTTGCTGGGCTTGCTAACGTTTGACGGAGTATGGTTTCTCCTAGAGCTAGCTGAAGCTGTACGCCCACAGGTTTGACCAGCTGAATCTGTTGCCAAAGTCGATTAATCACAGCCGGGTCCAGCGCTCGTTCGCTTAGCCTGACTAGAGCCGACCGGGGCTGCGTAGGCGGCCACTGGAGCCACACCCGCGCGGCCGGGTTAAAAGCAAACAAGCTGTAGTCAAAGTCCGACGGCGGTGGCAGTTCCATATCGTAGCGGCCCGATTCTGGATCAATTTCAGTCGGGTTGGGGAGATCTAGATTAGCTTCAGCCGGGAGCAATAGCCGTCCCTCTCGGGTCCAGGTGGGGCGCTCCTGACCAAGCTCGTCAGGCTCCCGCTGCAGATAGCGCCAAACAGATATCCCTACTGGCAGTCGTGGCATAGCGGGTATGCCACCAGCAACGATCTCGGTAGAACGCGGCTTATAGCGCATTTGAAACTGGTCAGACGCCACCGGACTCTCAGGCGTAAACGTATCCCCGTCCCAGGTGCCCCGTTCGGCGACTAGTCCATCGGTCCAGCCAATGGCGGTTACGGTGGCTTCCTCGGTTGTTCTGAGCGCTTCGGTATCCACCTGAACCGAAATCCAGCCGTCTGAGGTACCGTATGTCTGCCATGTGCCTGCTGCCGGGTTGTCTGGGTCGCGGCTAAAGCGCCAGCCGCTGCGAGCAACTGGGGGTTGATTGTTGCTATAGCGTAGGTCGGCCCGTCCGGGCATCTGCCAGGTGCTACCGGACTGAAACTGCCAGAGACTGCGACCGTCGTAGCGTAATAGTCCGCGATCGCACCCAATCCATAGCAGCCCGCGAGCGTCAGTTTGCAAACAGTTACTCGGTCCCGACGTCAGGTCAGGAAAGGCTTCTAACAGCGTTTCATAGGTGGTACCGCGCACCGAGCGGGCAACATAGCGAGCCAGTCCCCTGTCTGTTCCCAGCCACAGCGAACTGTCGGCGGTACGGGCCAGACTGCGAACCGGGGGTAAAAAGACAGCGGTGATTTCAGCCAGGTTAGCCGGGTCAAACGGCTGCCATTCGGGAATCTGTTCGGTACGGTCCTGACCGCGATACCAGGCCCACTGAGAGGAGCCAGAGCCACCCTGGTACTGGATCAGCCCCTGCTGGTTGCCTAGATAAATCGCGTGGGACGTCACTAGAACGGTGTAAACTGTCAGCCCCTGCAACGCGGTCGGAGAAACCGTGCCTGCCTGGTCGAGGATAAAGGCACCGTTGGCGGTCCCCAGCCAGTAGTCGCTACCGGCAGCAGCCATGGCATACACGGGGGTACCGGCTAACAGCGGCGCGTCCAGGCTGGGAGTAGCTTGGCCCTCTAAAAACAGGTTTAGCCGCTGTAGACCGCTGTCAGAGCCAATCCACAGATCTTGTCCCACCGGGGTTAAACAGTGGATAGCGTTAAAGCCATCACCAAGGGGCACCGTCCATGTAGTACCGTCGTAGCGCCAGAGGGTATTGTCAGTAGCTACCCACAGAGTGGCGTCAGCGGCGGTTGCGATCGCACGTATCCTTCCCGTAGGTCCGTCTGATAAGGCTGTCCAGAGTCCAGGAGCCGTCGGGTTAGCGGGTGTATCTCCATCAGGGACCGAGCTAGCCTGCCGCAGCCCTGTTTCAGTACCTAACCAGCTGCTAAACCCTGGTCGCACCCGCAGGGTCTCATCCGGCCCCAGCACTCCAAGATAGGCCAGCCCTAGGGAGCCTCCATCCCGCTCGTAACGCTCAATGATGGGCTGCTCCGATGGGTCAATCTGATCCGCAATCGGCGAGACTCCCTGGATATAAAGGGTGGGTACTACAGCGGTACGTCCCGTATTATTGACGTTCCAGCGCATCAGCGGGCCGACAATCTCCTCAGGAGCGCCTCGCCCTTTAGCAGACAGGAGCGTAGGCGTTGCTGGTACCGTCTCTTCAATCCAGAAAGGTTGGTCAACTAGATGGAGAGGCTGGGTTAAATCCACCGGCAGCTGCGTCTCCACCATCCGCGCCAGCGCCCCGACGGTGCCCAGCCCCTGGCGATACAAATCCACCGTCCGCTGAATCCGGAGCCGGTAGGCTTCTACGGTCTCTCGCTGGGCCGGGGGCTCCTGCCAGGGAGAAATTGAGAGCAGCGCCCCCAAGTAGGCCAGCTCGTTGATGTAGGGAAACCCGAGTAAAGACTCATCGTCAGCGGTGGGTACCGGCAGCTCGGCCAGCTCCAGCCCTCGGCGAAAAAACGGGTCGTGCAGCGCTCGGTCCGCATAGGAAAACCAGTGGGACTGAAGCACTAGAGCAGCGTCTGTATCCGCCTGATCCAGCACCTGTCCTACCGCCTGCATCAGCCGATTGAGCAAGCTGGTATCATTGATCGGTGGCCGATACAGCGACGGCAGCCGCTCTCGGATCTGGTCAAATTTAGCCATTGGTAGCCTCCTCGCTGCTCTGCTCTACCGCGCTCAAAGAGAGTTGTTCAAATGCGCTAACTACGTAGGCCGGATCTTCGCTACTCGCAAGAATATGGCTCAGCTGCGTGGCCTGGGTGAAGATGAATGTTACCTGATAGCCCTCACCCGGCAGCGGCACCACGGCTCGCAGTTGGCTATAGGTCAATTGGAGAGTATCTGGAGTAGCCGACGGATCTGTACTCAACCCATTCATTTGTGTGAGCAGTGCTGATATAGACACTTCAACTGCCGATTGATCAATCGGTGCGGCCCCATCGGCGGCGGTGACTACCACCGTTAGTTTGGTCGGTAGATTGGGGTCGGCAATGTCCAAGGCTCCCAGTCGTACAGAGAGATTTTGAGTCGCTAGCTCTCCATTGACTAGCACCGGGTCGCCGCCGTCGGCTCGCGCAATATCCACCAGGGAAATATCGTCGATACCGTCGATGGCCAGGGCTCGACCAATCAGCTGATTGACGCTGCCCGGTTTGCTGGTCGGCAGCTGGATGAGATAGTCCTCAATCTCTCGCTGCAGGGTGCGCTGCACGGCGCGCAGGTCTTGTTCTAATAGATCGCTGGCAGTGGTTAACCTCAGACTGATATCCAGCTTGACCGGTGGCTGTACCTCAGCTAGTTTTACCTCCACCCCTACCGGTCGCACGTCCTGTAGGGCCTTGTCCAATCGCTGTAGCTGCTCGGCAGAGAGAGACTCTGTCTGGGGAGTTACCTGCACATAGCGACAGCCGAAACCGTCGTCGATTTCATCAATTTCCACCGTAACGCCTTGACTAGCAGCTACCTGTTTTAAGGCTCCTAGGGTGGCGCGCTGACTGCCGTAGAGAAAGTTTTTAGCGCGCGATCGCAGCTCCACATCGGTCTCGCTACGGGTCGTAATCGCAGTGGGTGCCGGATTTCTCACCGAACCAATCCCGGCTAGGGGAATCACTAGAGTAGTCAGGGTATCCGCAGGCAGCGGGTCGTTGGGTTCTAAATCTCTCGCTTTAACCCGAATGGTGGTCTGTTCTGCCGCCATCTGTACGGTCTCGATGGTCTCATATTCCACATTGCCATCGGCGGTAATCACCCGAGTTCCAGTGGGGATATTAATGGCTCCACGACTGTTGGGAGCGCGGCTAAATTCTAGGATGCCTGCTGCGTAGCCACCGGTAACCCGGTCGATACCTAATAGCGCCACCACATTGTCCAGGGCCGACCCGGTAGCCGTATTGACAAACCCCGACTCATAGACCTGCTCCATCTGAGCGTACATACGAGCCATTTCCAGCGCCATGGACTCGCTCAGGGTGCGTACAACGCTGCCGGTATAAATGTCGGTAAGGTTGGGCAGCGCGTCCTGCGGGTAGTAGTTGATGGTAATCAGGGTGCCAGCATCGGGCAGCTGGGCCGCATCCTGCCAAATCAGCTGATTGCCGCTGTCGAGACGATAGTCCTGGCCCTGGCGAAACAACACCGACTGCCCGTCGCGCTGTCCGTAGACGGACTGAATCTCTGCTACCGCCGACGTTTGCAAAAAGTGAGTATAAGGGGGAGCCCCAGGTGGAAAAGGATGGGTCTCAGCCGAGACGCCACCGGTAATGCTGGTGAGAAGATTGTCGAGAACTTCAGGAAAGGGACGACGACGGAAGCTCATGCGGGTACCTCCAGGGCAAATGAAATCGGAATAGCGGCGGTCTCGCCAGCGGGCTCCACCGGGTGTACTTCCAGGTAGACGTTGATGCGATCTCGGCTGGCGGGCTCAATCTGCAGCAGCGCCACCGAGTCGATGCGCGGCTCTTGTTTTAAACTCTCCAAGATATACAGCCGCATCAGCGCCAGGTTAGTGGCCAGGTTACGCCGTCCCACCAGCTCATGTAGCCGCGACCCGTAGGTGGGGTGACCTAGAGCCGTCAGCTCTCCCCTGGGTGTCAGCAGTCGCATAATCACCGCCTGGGCCAAATTGTCGCGTCCAGTCGTCAGAGCAAAGTCCGTTGCCCGCAGAGTTCGCTGTGGGATTTTGCGAGTGGTTTCAGCGCTGACATACACCGGACGTAGCTCGCTATGGCGTACATCAATCCGTAAATCTGTTCTCAGGTGGGCGTCGTTAACCACGGTTTAGCCTCCAATCATGACAGTGGCGGTGGTAGACACTACGGTGCCGACTGGCAGATCCGCTGGATCATTACAGGTCAGAGCGGTGTCTCCGGTGCGCGCTGCCGGTTTGCCATTAATAAATACCGAGCTGCTACCGGTTTGAATCGTGGCCTGGTTTTTGGGCGGTGTCTGAAACGGTCCCCCCTGGGGAATATGGGCAGGCACGTTGTTGGCCGTACTCGTTTGGGTAGCAGCTGGCAGCCCTTCAATATTCACATCGCTGCTCAGGTCGCCGTCAATCTGACCGGTAAAGGGGTGGGGCAGCGGTGTGGGTACCGGTCCTCCGGGAGATGGAATCATCACAATATGAATATCGGTGGCTAAAATTTGATCGCCCTGTTTGGCAGCGGGTAGTCCCATGGGTTTTCTCCTAGATGTTTTTTTAAGTAAGTAGGTTATTCAAATTAGGCTTTAGATCCCGAGGCCCCCTTCCGTCCCCCAATTCTGGGGGAGACTAGAATCAAAGCCCCCAGAATTGGGGGTTTGGGGGCAAAAGCCAAGAAGTCAAACAATTGTTAATGGTTTTTCACCCTGTACGTTTAGTTAATATTCACGACGGCCCCCTTGATTTTGATATTGCCGCCGGCCTCTAGAGACATCTCTGACTGGGCCTTGAGGGTAATGGCGTTGGCCTCTAGCTCTAAATTGGCGTTGCTAGTCACCTTGACGTCGCCGTTGCGGTCAATCTGCACCACCGCCTGACCGCCGTCCACATCCACTGACACGACGGTGGCATCATCCACCAGTCTGACCACGCAGGCATCCCCCACCTGCAGCTGAATCTCGCGAGTGCTGTCTCCTTTAAGCTCAAGGCGTACGGCGCTGTCAGCACCAGCAGGCAGCTGCCAGAGAGACTGATTTTCTTGACTGACGGGCGGGCGGGTCTGGTCGGTGTAAAAGCTGCCAGTAATAACTGGCGCATTGAGATCGCCGCCAACAAACTGGACTAAAACCAAATCTCCTGGATGGGGAATACTCACATGACCAATGCGAGATGTGGCCACGGGTACCTGATTGAGCACCAGCCCGGTGTCGCGTAAAACAACGCTGCAGGCATAGTTATCGGTATCGCCGTCGCTGCTGTGAGGGTGGCTTTCCTGCACCGTGGCGAGAGCTGCCGTCTGCTGCCGCCGCAGCTCTTCTTGCGCAATGCGCTGAATCGTTTCGTACAGTGTGGCAGTGGTCATAGCAGCCCTCCCAGGCTTCCGAGCGCCCCTGATAACAAACCGGCATCTCCAGGTTTAACGACCTGTAGCTGGGTGATAAATCCCCGAGTTTTGTCTAAACGATGGCACACCTGTCGCACGAGAAAGTCTCCATTTAATGAATCTTGCGGTAGCTGTAACAGAGTAACGGTGCTGCCGACGGTGACAGCTGGGGTTCCGGCCACCCACACGGAGCCGGTCAGCACAGGGCTGGTGACAGCGCTACTAGCAACAGATTGAATAGCGGCCTGATTTCTCAGGGCACCGTCGCTGATGTGGCGAGTGTGACTGCCATTGCCGGTTTGCGATCGCACCCCCTCCTCCGCCAGCCAGTTTGCCGCTGCCTGACCCTGGGTACCCGCAGCACCTTCCCCCGCTACCACCGCCGCATCCACCGATGGCACAGTCTCCCTCAAATCAATTGTCAAAATATCCGCTCCATAGGTAAACGTTTGTACCGCCTGACCCAGCTGTGCTGTTGCAAACACCAGCTTGCCTGCCGGGTCGATGTAGGCCCAATAGCCACAGCGTCGCGCCAGTTGAGCAATATGCCCATAGGCCGGTGTGTGGCTCAGCAGCCCATAAAACGGCAACGAATTTCCCGACTCCACCTTGTCTGTAGAAACACTCGCCTGAGAAGCCATATCTGAGGCGATATCTCCGGCTGTCTGTTGCTCATAGCGCTGATTTAGCCGCAGATGGGAGAGACTAAACCCGGCACCGCTGGCATAGAGACTGCTCTGACCGGCCAAACCATGGTGATGGCGAGTAATCGTCCCCTGAAACACATCGCTTTGGCCGCTGTCGCCATAGCCCAGCCCTAGCGAGAGAGTATCCCCCAGATTGATCTCGGGAGTATCCCCACCCGAGACATAGTCCACCCGTAGACAGTCCACAAACGGGGCCACCCCCAGATCCAATCGCAGCGAGAGCCAATGGCTAGCCCAAAAATCATCTTCTAACGTCAGCAGATTGCCTGCCAGACCGGCCCCCAGACCGCCAGGGCCGCCAGACCCCACCGTCAGACTCACTGCAGGACGACGTACTCCGGCAGGGGCGCTATTGCCAGTAAACGGTAGTCCGGCTGAAAGATTAACCATGACTAAGACACCTCCATCGGAATTGAATCAGGATGGGTGATCACCTGACCGTTAATCCGCAGCCGCAGTCCCCACTGATAGCTGCCGGGTCTAAAGGGATGCATAACGGTGGTACCTAGCCGCATCGCCGGAAATGGCAGCACGTTCAGACCGGCCCGCAGCGGGAGCCAGTCATCGTCATCGTCGGGAAAACTCTCTATCCACACCCCGTCTGCTGAATAGAGAATTGCCTGATAGGTGCTGTTGGCAGGAATCGTAGCACTGCCTTCTAGCAGCATGCCGTAGAGAATATCAGGATTAGGCTGGCGGATCATCTGCCCTTGAACCGCAGGATTTAGCTGGGTCAGATACAGCCCCTGAGAGTCAGAGCGAATGACAATTTTGCCCTGCAGACCGCTGGTCAGAGACTGCTCGATCTGCTGCCGCTGGCTGCTACTGATCGGGCCCACCGCCAGGTCTCTAGCCTGCTGACCACCCAGATCGGCGTTGCTGGGACTGGCAAAAAATAGGTAAGTCGTCACCAAGGTTCTGGCATGGTTCACCATGGGGGCCACCTTAATCACCAGCCGACCCGCATTGGCCAGGGGTCGAATCGGAATATAGCTGCGGTCTAAATTGCGAGAGGTGGTAGTACCGGCTGGAATACTCTCGCTTTGACGCACCGTCGGCACCACATCAACAGCACGAAACGGGGCCGGAATTAATGCATTGGCAGCTGGGGGTAACGTCGCTGGCGGAATGGGCGCGGGACCTGACACACCGGGGACTGGCAAATCACCCCGAGGCGGAATAATCACGGTGTCGCCTCGGCTCACCTGGGTAAACCGACTCGATGAGAGAAAGTTTCCTGGCACGCCGTTTTCAAACACGTCAAACACCAGATGAATTCGACCGCTGGAGTACAGATCGGCGGCTGTTTGAAACGCTTCAAAGTTGCTCAGGCCCTGACGACTGCGGGTAAAGTGATGGCTTACCCAATATTCGCCGTTGTGAATCAGCCCCTCATCAATACCGGTGGCGATTTTGGCCAGCTGGCTGTCTAAAGACCGCGATATGGACAGTCCTCTCTGGAAAAATTTAGCATCCACCAGAATCCGGCGACCGTCCGCCAGCTCAATTAGGATATCGGCCTCTAATACGTTGCCGTAGCCTGTCCCTTCTACTCGGTTGAGGCGCTCAATTTCCTGCAGCCACCAGCGGCGACCCACGGTCAGCCTAGCACCGGCCTGCTGGGTGGGTTCTAAGATGCGAGAGACCATAATCGCTTCAAAAGCATGGCCGCGATTGCCGCTAATTAGCGAATCAAACAGACGCGGGTTCGATAGACTCACCCGGTTCATCACCCCGTCTACGTTACGGATTTTGTCGAGGGCAATGGCCACCTCCATATTCATTCGGGGCGTATGGCGATGGGTGTAGCGGGTGTTGTTGAGAATAGCCCGCAGCTCGTCGGCACCAATGCGCGTATCGTCCAGCAATCGTCTCAAAGACCGAAAGCCGGCATCATCCCAGCGGCTGGCGTTGCCAATTCCCAGGGCAAAGAGACCAAACTCTCGTCCGGCTTCACCTGAAAGACCGGCTTTAGCGGCAAAATCGTCCAGTCGATTGAGAAACCGCGTTTGGATTAGACTGTCGAGTTCAGCGGTCGATTTTCCTTTTTTAATCGCTTTACGAAAGGCACGGAAAAAGTCTTTTTCCAAGGTGGTAAAGCCCCGAGGGAAACGACTAATGTTGCTAAGCTGCCCGTTTCTCGCCTGGCTGACCAGGGCCTGACGCAGCTGGCTGGGGTCCGATAGCAGTTCTCCTAAGGACTGATTGGGCTGACGCAGGGTATCAAAAAAGCCGTCGCGGGCCGAGCGGGGTACCTGTTTCGTCGGCAAAGACTGCAGTCGAATCTGCTGCCAGTCGCGGGCAAATTCATCCCAGCTGAGGGGAGAAAGACCCAGCCGACGAGACTCATCAAAGTGGCGAATGTAGTCCTGGTCAATGAGGGGTAGGTATTGCTGGTCAATGGACTGACGTACGGTGGCACTACCCTGGTCAATGGCATCCTGGGCAGATGGGGGTGGGGTATCCAGGGTGCGCGATCGCGACAAATCCATCGGCGCAGTCTGGGCTTCTTGTACCCCCTGGCGGGCCGCTGTTGTATCCACATCGGCGGTCGCTCGACCCACGGCGCTCTCATCTGACGCGTCCACCATCCGTTCTAGGGTGCGCGCATCGGTAGACGCGTCTACGGCATCGCCCGGACGGGTCAGACGAGACAGGTCTCCCACTGTTTCGGGCAGGTCATCTAGCGCCCCGGCCCCTCGCATCGCCCGGACTGCGTCTTTGAGTTCGCCGATACCCCCGACCACATCCACCACTGCAAAAAACACGTCCAAACTGGCCATAAATATGGCTTCTCTGGCCTCTGCCTGGGTCACAAATGTCTCATCGATGCTGACATCGGCGTCACTGAGAGCATCCTTAAATGCGGCGTCCTGGACTGAAACAACAGCGGTAAAAATACCCAGAGCAACCGAAACTGGCGGGCAAAAGAACGTGAACAGCAAAGAGCCCAGCCCCAGCACAATCGAAAACGTCGCTGCCTGCTCCTTGAGACGTTCTACCGCCCAAAAATACTGAGCGTTGCCGTTGATCTGGGTCTGGGCCCGACGTTCTACCGCCTGCACAATGCGGGTAATTCCCATGACCTTAGGCGGCACAATGGTGAGCGCTCGGCGGATATCCTGAGTATCTTCTTCCAGCTGTTCTCTAGCCTGGCGATTTTCGCCCAGCAGCTCATCCATCAGGGCAATCACTTCATTCGCCAGCTGAGTATCGGTTTTATTGCTAATCTCCGCCACCTCCAGGCGACCCAACAGCGGTGCTCCCTGTCGGAGCTGCCGCAGCTTGTTGTCCATTAAGGTAATAAGCTGTGCCAGACTTCTAAACTGAGTATTTTGCGCCAGCTCTCGGTCTAAGGTATCGAGGCGGTCCACCATCGAGCGAAACAGTCCTCGCTTTTCGTCATTTAATGTCTGCTGATAAAACGCCAAACCGCCCAAGTAGCGTAGATAGGTGAGCAGATTGAAAAAGTCTCTCAGGTCTTCTAGGGTGTGGTACACCTCGGCCTTGCGGCGCAGCTGACGGACCATCTGCTGAAACTGCCCCGAGCGGGTTTGAGCGGCGGTTTTAATTTGAGTTAGCTCTGTACGACTCGCGGCTAGAGTATTGCGGGCGTAGTTGGCGCACAGGTCAATAAAGAGAATCTGATAGCTGCGAAATTCATCAATGTCGTAGGTGAGAAAGTCAAACAGCGGTTCCGGTCGCTCAGTGGTGTTTCGCAGTAGCACTCCACGTCCCTGGATTTGGGTAAAGAGACTTTGAGCTGCCGTATCGCTCTCGCTGGCAGCGTTGAAATTAAGTCGAACGCCTAGAAACCGGGTTTGACCCGACCGGCCCCGCACGCGAAATAGCGGAAACCGACCGTCTCCTGGATTGCGCTCGTGGGCAATAAAAAACGTATCGTTAGGCAGCCCAATACCCAAATCAGTAAATCGGGCTTCGCCACCCTCTTCGGCTGGCGGTCGTTCAATTTGCTCTAGCGTAATGGTAACGTCGCTGCCGTTAACACTAAATACCTTTAGAGAAGAGCGATCTAAACGACCTAAAAAGACATTGGCCACCGTCGGTAGAGAGAACGACGGCTGTCGCTGAATTTCTGTTAGATCCTGAAACACGTTGGGTCGCGCCAAAATCTGCTGTAGCTGCTGTTGCACAATAGCGTCTGAGGGCATTAGGGTCTCACCTCCTCAGCGCTGGGCCGCACATCTAGAAACGAGAACACCACATTATCGGTTTCGGGACGAGAAACTTCCAGGGGAGACTCCTCAGCACTGAGCACCGTCAGCCGCTCTACTTGAAGAATATATTCGGTGCTGGGCAGGTCGGGAATCAAAACTTCACCGTCGGCTCCGGTGGTGCCGCTGGCTCCGGCAATGGAGTTACCCTCTAAGTCAGTGAGCTGGTAGGCCACGTTGGCTAAGGGCCGATTGTTAGTATCGGTAAGCTGCACCTGGACAATGGCCTGTAGCTGCAGCTGAGCATAGAGCTGCAAGGGAGATCCATTATGCTCAATTTGAGCATCGGCGGATGCTACCGGCTGGTCAAGTACGCTAGCCGTAAAGCTTAGGGCCTCTGGTGATCCCGTGGGAATAGCGGCGGGCACCTGCCAGGGAATGATGATGCGATCGCGATTCTCCAACGGCAGCTCCAGCAGTTCGAGCGGTATGCCATTGCCGGACGCTGTCACCGACTGAATTTCGATGGTGAGTTTTTGGCCTACCTGTCCGCCGCTGACTTCTACCCACAGCTCCACCGTATCTTCGGGATTAGCTAAATTTGTTGTCCAGCCCGCTCGACCTACCTGGGCCAGATCCGGCAGGCTCACCCGAGTTAGCTCCGGGTTAAAGACGCCATCAAAGCTAGCAACCGGCAGAGCTGCGACCCAGGTTTTATCTGCCGCCGATACAAACCAGGCCAGCAGCCAGCGTTCTACCGTGGTATCGTCGCTGGCCACAACAGCTATCGTCGCGGTGTCTGACGCCCCTTGAATATCCAAATGACCTGGAGGGAACGCACGCCAGTGTATCTGACCCGGCTGCGCTGGCTGTATTATCGCCCCATAGGAGACCGATCGACCATGAGGTAAAAGGGTTATGGGGTCGCCACCACCGCTCTGCAGTGCTAACCGTCCGGGGCGTACACCTGCGGCGGCCACGCTCAGTGGCAGACAGCCCCTGTCTTTGCCTTCTATAATCACGTCTAAAGCAATGTCATGGGTCTCGCCAGCGCTGGCTGCCTTACCGTAGAGCGACAGTAGAGCGGTGGTATTACCTGCGAATGATTGTTCCTCGGCTCCCTCCGGATGGTCAAAACGGACAGCGCCACCGGCCTGGGGTGTGAGCGATCGCAGCCGCAGCACAATCGGGGCAGCATCCTCGGGCTGGCTAGGGGCAGCCGGTTCCTCACCACGCCAGGCAATATGCAGAAATAGCGGCGTGCGCTCGCCTACCACCAGTCGATCGTCACAGGCTAGGACGACCTCTACCCGCCAGCGATCGCGGGTGATGGTGCCTCTGACAATGTCTCGACCAATGGTGGTGTAGGGCATATAGCTAAACTCAGGGAACTTAGGGAACGGGAATGTTTTCTCCTAATGGCTGGGTGGGCGGACGCGCCGGGACAAATTCACCAAAATGTCGCAGGTCCGTAACCGGTGGATGGGCCCGCTGGGTAGTGACTCCGTCAGCCGGGTCAGTTTCTAGACTGACCTCCAGTCGCTGCTGCTGTCGCCGCCCCCGCCGCCGAATCGAAAAGGTGCGAATGTGCTCAGGACGGTTGATCAGCGGGTCATAGGGGTCTTGGATTAGCCAGCGTTCGCCAATGGTTAGAATTTCAATATGGGCGTGGGGAGACAGGGGCAGATTCTGTTGTCTAAACGCCTGACGCAGGGGGGCAGAAAGAGTGCGACTGCTCAGATCCGACTGCAGCGCCACAGGCAGATCAAATTTGACAACAAACCGAGCCTGCAGGTCTCGTTCTAGGCGCAAAATCGTCTGGCTACCGGTTGCTGTAAGCACCATTTCTCGCTGGTCTGGCTCCCTTGGAACCCGATTAATGGCTGCCCTGACTCGCCAGGCATAGTCGGTCATCGCGTGGCCCCTGGCCTGAACCGCGGCATCAATGTTCGATTCGGCTCTCAGCCAGTTCAGCAGATCGGTATTGCTGCTACTTCGATCAACCGGAGGCGGATCTGATAAATGGTAGGTATACCGAAAAGTGTAGGTAAAAGGCCGGTCGCGCAAAACCTGGTCAATATTGCGAATTTGTCCCCGCAGCCCCCGGTCCCAGGGTACCGCGTCACCATATCTCTCTTTACACAGTCTTACTCACTCTTCTCTACGTCCTCTCTCCCCCTCATTTCCTGCCCCCCTCACCTACTACACTTCAACCGCTTCTTCTTCCACTCCATTTTTCCCTCCTC
>JBHJIL010000092.1:0-20943 GCA_050043465.1 Leptolyngbyaceae cyanobacterium | reverse complement strand
CCTGGGCACCGGAGGCAAGTCGTTCGATGGTTAGTCCAGTGGCTGCTTCAATACGCTGCCCGGTATCATCGGTGGCGATCAGGTGATACCGGGCAAGGAAGGAGCGATATTTTTTGGCCAGAGCGACGATATCGTCTTTTTTGCTGTCGTGGGCGATCAGAGCCACACATATAGACATAGTTGTTTACCTTTGTTTTATGCTGTTGCCTATTTGCTGCTAGCGTAATTAAACAATCAAGTTTTTAACATACCATTTGGAAGAATAATGTCGGTATTTTGATTACTTGCAAACGATGTAATAATCATTCACAACATCGTGGGGTAATTGTTTAATCTCGATGTGGGTAAAGCCAGCTTCTCGCAGTAATTCAGAAGCTTTCTCTCGGCCGGTTACTAATTCTAGGTCGTCTGCCGTTGGCGATGTGGTCGCTACTGGCGATGTGGTCGCTGCTGGCGATGTGGTCATACTGTGCATACAGGAGACGGTATAGAGCAAGGGGGCCAGGGGATGATTGAGATTACCACTGACGTCAGAAGCCGCATGGATTTCTTGCATCAGATAAACACCGTCTGGGCGTAGGGCATTATAAATGTTCCTAAGCAATTGAGCAGGAGTGGCCTGATCCTGCATAGCGTCAAAGCTGGTAATGAGATTATAGGTTTCAATCTCTTCTAAACGAGCCGTATCTCTGACTTGAAAGTGAACATTATGCAACTGTTGGGATTGGGCTCTATGAATAGCAGTTGCGATCGCATCTTCATTCAGGTCATAGCCTATAAATTGGCTATTGGGAAACAGCATTGCCAGTTTATTCAAGACATAGCCTCGACCACAGCCGATATCCAGCACATCAATCCCCAACCTCAAGTCCTCTAATAAATTGGGTACGAGAGGTAATATGTGGTCTTCTAATGCAGCAACAGCCCTCTGGGCATTATCTTCTGCCACCACTTTATAAAAGCGATGGAGTTCGCTAGGGGGAACTCCATTACCCTCAGCAAAACATTGGACAATCTGATCTTCAGCTGAGGCGATTACCGGAATATATTGAGCAATAGCGGCCATATTTGTGGGAGATGCCGCCGCCCGAGTGAGTAATACGGCATGTTCAGGGGGCAAAGAATAAGTCTTGTCGCTGGCAGAATAATCAAGGATTTTACCCACCACCATGACGTTTAACCATTCTCGTACATAGCGTTCCTGTAGGCCAGCCGCATGGGCCACTTGATCACTCCTAGAAGGGGGCAACAGTGATAATACATCAAACAGCCGAGTGCGATGACCAATGGACACCATCAGAGATAGAGCACTGCTGTTAAAAATGGTAGTGAGCTGTTGAGAGAGGGCATCAACCCTGGAATCATCAAACAGTGGCGCAAGCGATTGAGTAGTCATATTTTTTTAACTGATGTGATGATTTCACTTTAGAAAAACAGGCGTCTCCTAAGCGTCTCTAAAGTGTTTTTTATCGTTACTATCAGTGCCAACCTTACTCAAAAATTGGCAGTCCTATTTACCTGTAAGTCTCTGAACACGAGGAAAATACAATAAGCCCCAAGCCGGTATCACAGGTAGCACGAGGTACAACAAATACAGTAAGATTGCCCCGATTCTTTCAGGGGTAACTGACGTAAGCCCTCTAAAACCGGGTAATGCGAATGCCAACATCATCAGACTAAATAGTCCAAGTGCGTTTCTGCCTCGATTAAATTTTATCCATCGAAGCCGGGTGACCAGACCGATGAGCAGGGCTTCTATCGCTGTAGCTAGCTGAATCGCCATCATGGCTACGCCTAATCCCAGTGTCCAATCTTCAGTCGGTTGCACCTTATGGGGATTCAGTGTTCCATACCACCAATCGTGCCACCAGGTTACTATGCCTGCCAAGATCAGCAATCCCAACAAACTAATCAGTCCAAGAATTATGATTCGGAGTAGCCTGGCAAGAGACATAACACAGCAAAGGATTGAAGGATGTAGATGCTGTTGAGGCGTGCCCATTGCCAACTATACATAGCTGATAGATCAGGCTCCGCCCACTTCTGACATTATCTTAACCTTCTTGTTCATCATGGGTTACGCTTCATTGTCCAGAACGGGGGCGCAGCGGGGGCTGTTTTCTGGACCTGCACAACCTCAAATCCATGCTTCTGATAGAAGCGTACGGCTTGTTCTGTAAACGTCACTAAATAGCAGACAATGTCTTCATTACTTGCCCGTTGCAAGATTGGCTGCAGTAGTCGACCGCCCACACCTCGCCCCTGGGATGATGGGTCCACCACCATTATCCCCAAATACCAATGGGGGCAATTTCCCATGTCTTGTTGATGGGCCTGTTCAATTGCTGACAACACCGTCAAACATCTTCCCCATCGGCTCCAGTGAACTTTTGTGGGCAAGGCATATAACTGAAGATTCCAGGCCATCTTTAACAATTCAAGCGGATCGCTAACGATTTCTCCCGGTGGTAACCAGGCGGCAATCCCTTCTAAATTATGGGTTGTATAAATCTGATTGTGCTGTGTGAAATATGCGATCGCTTTACTCATTAACCAGGTTAACGACTGCAGCCGAAATTCTCGATCGTCAGAGATTATATAGGTAAATACCGGATCATCTGCAAAGGCTTGAGCTGCGACTTTGGCGGCATCTAAAATCTGTGATTGCTGCAGTTGTATAACGTCAGATGGTTGTTGCGGATTTACGATACCAGAGGTTTGCATGATTCAGACTCCTTAGTTACGGTTCGAAGTGGACTTTAGAATTTCTCGTTAATCGATGGTTAAACTGTAATAAACTAAGCGTCTCCAAGACGTCTCAAAAGCGTCCATCCTTGTTTCATCGATATTCCATCAATAAAGCTCACAAACAGGCAGTTGAGTAATTGCCACAGGTTTAGATTGAGAAGATTAGGATGTACTTACTATGAAGCTATCTATGCTGTTGTCAGTACGTCGCATCATGAAACGATTTATGATCTGGAGTGCGATCGCACTGCGGCCCACCCTACTTATTCTCCTAGCCCTAAAACCCCTAGAAATTAACTCAATCCGTTTGTTTGGTTGCTTGGCAGCTGTATTTCTAATGGCAGCACTGATAGTAATTTTTGCTCTCAAGTCTCCAAAGCGCTTTCAGCGACAGGCGGCGGCATCACTTGCCATAGTGGTTTCTATTATCGTATTCAACTGGCCCCTGAGGATAGCCTATGCTTTCTCCCGTCCTGCCTTTGACCAAGTAACGGAACAGGTGATGGCAGGAGAAACGATAGAAACGCCTCGACGTGTTGGCTGGTTTCGGATTAAACACATTGAAGCTCCTGGACCTGCTGCCAATGGCATTGATTATCACGGACTTCGTCTGTGGACTAGTGTTCACCCCTATGGGAATACCGGCTTTGTACAAGCGAGCCCTGATAACCTACGGTTTAATCTATGGAGCCATTTTAAGTTAGATGAAACCTGGCAGTTCATTGCTGAAGACTAAGGGCTTGTTAAAATTAAAATCATGGCTTTGTTCCTTGAAATCACTGCTTAACAAGCCTTTCTGGTTTAAACCGTGAAGTAGTTTCTTAACAGCGCCTAACTGTCTAGTTCGCAGCACAGCCTTCTAGAAGTTGCTGACTCGACAAACATGGTGGTAAAGCCCTGAGCAAATGCAGCCGGGTGGGCTCTACGCTAACGGTCTCCACATAGGCAGCGGTTAGGTAGGGACTGTAGGTTTCATCCCCAACTAAAGAGACCTGACCATGGGCAATCAACAGCGTCACCATTAGGTTAAACAGCCATTGTTCACTGGCGTTAAAGCTTTCGACAATGTCACTTCTAGGATATGCCAGGTCTAGAATAGCCCGCGTCAGGGCAGAGGTATGGGAGAGGTTTTGGGCCAGGTAAAAATATTTTTCAGGAGTGGTAAGCCTCTGAAAAGCCGCTAGCTGTTCTTGCACAATGGGGGTGGCAATATCATAGGCTCCACCCACAATCACCACTGGAACTTGAATCTTTTCCATGCCCTTTTCTCCAAACAGATTGCTTAGGGGAGATAAGGCAAACACTAAGCCAATGCGCTCATCGGCCAGGCTACCATCGAGCAGCCGTTGCAGCACCTGGGGAGAAGCTTGTAGCTCCAGCAATCGACATTGAATCAGCAGGGCAATATTGACATTGTCAGGCACAATATCGGCGTCTAAATCACACTGGCGCTCCAGGAGGCCCACATCAACGGTGGCCCCAGCTGCTGCTAATACGGTGTACCCCCCAAACGAATACCCGGCCAGACCGACGCGATCCAGATGTAACCGTCCCTGAAAATCAGTGTTGTTTTTCTCTTCTAGGGTGTCAAGGAGAAACCGAATGTCCAGAGGGCGATTGATAAACTCCATCACATCAAAAGATTCACGGTTTAGTCCTAGGGCCAAATCATCTTGATAAGCTTTGTTACTGCCAATGTGTTCTGGTACAGCGACTACAAAGCCATTGGCGGCTAAGCTGCGAGCCGCAGCAACCGCATCTGGAGTGGTGCGGGTCTCGCCATAGCCATGGGACAACACCATCACGGGTATTGGTCCGGGAACGGCATTAAGGTCAGCGGGGAGATAGAGGTCGGTGGGGTAGGTGCGGTTGCGATCGCGATCCGTCAACATCAGCGATTGCGTCACCACATCAAACCGAGGCACATCTGCCAACATCGGTAGCGCCTGGTAGTCTAACGTCGGCTCGGTGGCAGCAGTGGCAACAGACTGTTGGATAGTCGCCTGAACTAAACGGTCAGTAGTCTCAATATTGGTTCTAATGGCATCAGATAAGGCCAAAATTTGTGGCAAATCTAGCCTAATACCATTCGTGGGATAAAACCGCAGAATATTAATCAGTGATAGACCTGCCGGATCCGCTGCTGCCAGCACCATCGCCGCTCGCATGGCCTGGTGACCATTCTGACGTCCCTCGGTTTGAATCAACTGTCCAGTGGTCGCTAAAACGATTTCTCCGATGGGAGAATACAGCCATTGCGACAGCACAAACGGATCGCCTATTTGCTCAGGGATACCGTCTCCTAAAGCTAAGAAAGGGGTATTCAAGATGCGCTGAAGTTCTTGGCGATTCTCTGGTGAAATCTGATTCAGATACGGTGCGAGTTCATCCTCTATGGTGCCGTCTGTGGCAAATGTTTCGAGGGACGAGACCGAAATCTGTCGCCCCAAAACACCATAGTCAAAGTAAAGTTTGTCTGCTGAGCGAACAGGCAAGGCGACCATCATGCCAGAAAGCACACCTAACGCCGTGGCTTTCACTAACCGTCGGATCACCTTGGGAGAACCTGTTCTAAAATGCATGGTCATTTCCTGGGTTTATTTGGATAACTGATGCCGTCAATTTGGATTTTATAATTTTTCACTTCAAAGCGGTCTCCTTTTTCTGCGTGGCCGCAGACGCTGTCTTGCTGGCAAATACCCATCGCAGCATAGGGGGAGCCACAAATGTGGTTCCAATCACCATCAGCACAATGGCAACATTGAGCGAGCCTGTTAATGTCCCTGTGGCAGCCCCCAGACCTACAAACACCAGACCCACTTCTCCCCGTGGCACCATACCAGTACCAATGGCCAACCGATTCACCTTCTCTTTAGAAAAGACAAAATATCCAGCGGCTAGTTTGCCCAGAATGGCAATCACAATCAGGAATGCTGCTATCACCAAACCAGTTCGACTATCAGGATTCGCCAAGTTCAAAACACTCAGGTCAGTCTTGACCCCAATTGAGACAAAGAATGCTGTTGCAAACAAAGCAACCAAAGGTTCGCAGGCTTTTTCCAGGGCCTTCGTTGCTTTTGTATCACCAAGGATAATACCAGCTGCAAAACAGCCAAGAATTTCTTCCAAGCCGATCATATTCGCAATCGTACCCATCAACGATAAAAAGATAATGGCACCAATCAACACGCTGTAAGGGTTACTAAATCTGCCCAGAAAGTTGATATAGCGAGGCCCAAAAAACTTATTCAGGACAATGGCGGCCACCACAAAAAGTGTAGCACTGACAATTGTGCCAATAACGCTAGAGATTTCTACTGTTCCATGCTCAGCAATACCAATGGCCACCGCTAAAATTGCAATGCCCAGAATATCGTCTAAGACAGCAGCGCCTAAGATAATTTGTCCTTCTTTGGTGTTCAATACCCCCATGTCTTGCATGATGCGAGAGGTGATACCGATGCTTGTGGCCGTTAGCGCGGCGGCGGCGAATATGGATGCGATCGCAGATAGATGAAAGATCGACGTCAACCCCACAAACCCAGCGACAAACGGAATAACCACCCCTGCCACAGCCACCGAAGCCGCCTGGGGACCAACCTTGATCAGTTCCTTGAGATCAGCTTCCAGACCAATCTTAAACAACAAAACTCCCACACCCATGGCTGCATAATCATTGAGCACAATTTTAATCGGGCCTGAAAAAATTTCTTGAATTGTCGCAGCATCCCCACCCGCAATCAGTTGAACACTAGCTACTGCCCAGTCAGCGACTTCACCACCACCCTCCGGCATCAGTAAATGCAATCCTGAAACACCTAATATAAGACCGACAACAAGTTCCCCTAACACCGCAGGCAGGCTAAAACGAGTAGCGATTTCACCCAACACCTGAGCAGATACAAAGACGATAATAGTAACTAAAGAAATTGCCGCAGCCAAAATTTTGCCATAGGACTCCCCTTCAGCGCCACTGGTCGAGGCTAATAGCGGAGTCAAGAATGGGAGTGAAGCACTCGCAAAAACAGAAAGTGAAGAAATCATCATAGGTTCAAAAGAAGACTTAACGATTGAATCAATCCAAAATCAAACAGCTAGTGGGCATAAAAAGATTGGTGTAAAACTTACAGGCAACATCCATTGACGAAGCCAAAATCTTCTCCCCTCCTGGGAGGGGCAACGGGGTGGGTTGGCCATTAGCGCTAGTGATCGAAACCCACCCCGCCCAAAGGGCACCTCTCCCGAGAGGAAAACCCACCCCTTCCCCTCCCAGGAGGGGATTAAAGCGCCTGTTCCTTAGAACGATTGGGAGTCAACTGCAAATACAGTCCCGGCACAACCAGCAGCGCAATCAGCGTCGCCGACATCAGCCCAAAAATAATCGCCATACACAACGGGAACCACTGGGCATCGCTCAACGCCAACGGAATCAGACCAATAATCGTCGTAATCGATGTGGTCAAAATCGGTCGCAGCCGAGCGCTAGCCCCCGCTGCTGCCGCATGACGCACGTCTAGTCCTTCCTTCCGGCGCTCATTCATGGTCTCCACCATGACAATGGCGTCATTGACTACGATGCCAACCAGAGCAATAACACCAATCATGGCAGGAAAAGAGAACGAGAGTTTCAGTAGGAAAAAGCCAAACAAGGTACCAATTAGCGCGAAGGGAATGGTGAGAATAATAATTAGCGGCTGGGTATAGGAACCAAACTGTAAGACCAGGACCGCAAACACCAGAAAGATCGCCACCACCAGCATCTGCCCTGCAGAACCAAAGGTTTCACTGCTGGTATCCGCATCTCCACCAAAACGATAGGTATATCCATTGGGCCAGCGATCAGAATTCTCCTTATCATTTGGGTCATACTGCATTGCTTCCAGCTTCGGCGTTAGCTCAGCCAAGATTTCCGTATCATAAAAATCTTGCCCAGGAATCACCTTCGCCAATACCGTGACACTGCGCTGAGTGTTGCGGTGAGTAATCGCTAAGGGAACGGCCCCCGGTACTTCTTCCAGTAGCGCATCGGGGGAAATAGTATCCCCCTCAGAATTGATAAATCGCAACGTGGCAAATTCATCTAAGCGAGAAGGCCCGCCGATACGCCCTTGCTGCGATGGCCAACGCGTACTCAAGCGAATCTCAAGATCTTCTTCGCCACTACCAATGGCAAAGTCTCCCACCTCGTTATCAATCATCATGTAGCGCCCCTGGGACCCCACTTCATCCTGGCTGATGCCATAGAAATTCAGGGCCTCTCGCTTGGGCACTAACTTATAATCTTCCCGCAGATTACCTAGATCATCCCTGACATCCATCGTGCCTGGAACTTCTCGCAATGCCTGTTGTACCTGACCTGAGATCTCTCTCAGGGTTTGCAGGTCATCACCAAAAATCTCGATTTGAATCGGATCATCACCGCCACCAGCTATGGGGAAGGCTGTACTTAAAACGGCCCCTGGATAATTGCGGATAATGGTTTGTTCTAACTCTTGTTTGAGTTCGCGTATGTATACATACGAATCCTGATCTCGCTCCTTGCGGTCTACAAACACCGCCGATAGCCCCACAAAGTAGTCGGCATTGCCCGGCTTGATTTCACTGGAAGCAACCAGATTGCTACGCTGTCCCACCAGCTTCACCACACTCTTAAAGACCTTTTCACCATTGGGGTCACTATAGTTACGCACCACTTCTCCCATGCGGTCGGCCACCTCCTGGGATGTCGTCAATGTAGCCGCTGGGGGGAGTTCCACATTTAGGCTTAGTTTGTTGTCATCGCTAACGGCAAACAGCGAACTGGGTAGCTGGCTAAACAGAATCACGGTACAAACAAACAGTGCAATGGTCCCTGCTGTCCACAGACGAGCTACACGACGATTGGGCACCGTCATGCGTAAACTCCAGTGGGAAAACTTCTCAGAGGCAACTTCTGTCAGACGATCCACATAGGTTTTAGACTCGCCCCCACCTTGCTTACCCAAAAGCAATTTAGATAGGGGTACCACCACCAGTAAAGCCAGTACATAGCTCATCACTAGACAGGTAATGGCACTGATGGGAATCAGACGAATATACTTGCCCAGGGTGCCAGAGATTGCCATCAGCGGGGCCATGGCTAAAATAGTTGTTAGCTGTCCAGTAAATGCAGGTGAGGCATAGGTTTGTACCGTTTTAATGGCGGCCTGGGGCCAGCTCAAACCCTGAACAAAGATGCCATCGTGCAATCCCTCTAGCATGAGGATAAACACATCCACCAACAGTCCTAGGGCCAGGATCATGCCCACCGTAACCATGTTGTTGAGGGTATAGCCCAGCATCCATAGGATAAATAAAACTCCGGCAAAGGTCATGGGAATCGCCAAACCGGCAATCAAGGCTTCTCGCCAGGTAAGGGCCACAAATAAGACTGCAAAAACCAGCAGTGATGCCTGCAGCACATTGCTGCCCAGAGATGCCAATTCGTCCCAAATTGTATGGGCATCGTTGGTAATCACCCGATAGTCCATGCCGTGGAGCCAGATATTCGGATCCTGTTTGACTAGCTCCATTTCGGCTAGGACATCTTCAATTACCTGAATGGTGTCACTGCCGGCGACTTTAACCACCTCTAAATTGATGGTGGGACTAAACTCACTCCCTTCCCAGCTTAAAAAGGCTCGCTGAGTTTCCCGTTCCAGCCCTTGATAAACCTCTGCCACCTCCGATAATCGGACAATTCGACTGTCATCTAATCGGGTTACCGGGAGATTTTTTAGATCCTCTAATGTCCGAAAACGACCATAGAGACGTACCTGAGCCCCAATCTCGTCGTCGCGCACCAAATCCCAAGATCGGTCGATGTTACCTTCCTGGATGGCATCGTAGACCTGAGTGGCCGCAATTCCCAGGGTAGTTAAACGACTGGGAATCATCTGGACGTGAATTACCTCGTCGCGCTGACCGCCCAGGTTGACTTCTCGTACGTTTTTGACCGATTCCAAACGCTCCTGTAAGTCTTCTGAAACCTGACTCAATAAACCAGTATCCAGCCCCTCTCCGCTTAGGGCCAGGGTAAGCACTGGCGTATCCTGCTGAGAAAGCTGTTCAAAATTTGGCTTCTCTCGCCCAGTGGATTCTTCCGGTAGCTCTGATTCGGCGTCATCCACTTTGCCCCGCAGTTCTTGGATGGATTCAGCAACGGGGGCTTCTGCCTTAAAGGCGACATTGATAATCGAAAACGAATTAAAGGTGGCGCTGGTAAAATCATCCAGACCTTGAAGGTTCTTAATCTCTTCTTCTAACTTATCCGTAACCTGGTTTTCAATGGTTTCTGCATCGGTGCCACCCCAGGTTGTTGTGATCATGGCCCGAGCAATTTTAATTTCAGGATCTCCCTCCTTGATCATGGAGAAATACCCCATCAGGCCCCCCATCAGCAGCATAAAGCAAAGGAGAATGGCAAAGATTTGACGGGTAAAAAAGAACTCCATCCATCCAGGCACTGCTTTTCTGGGGCTATCGGCACCTGGTTTAACGTCGGCCACGCTACCTGACGCGACGCTCGATTGTGACAACTCTTGAGGATTCACTGGACATCCTCCTGATTAATAATTTCAACAGGAGTGCCATCCACTAAACGGTTCTGACCATCAACGACCACCAGCTCCCCAGGTTCCACTCCAGCTAAGATCTCTATGCCAGCCAGACCCTCCACCCCTGGCGTCACCTGCCGTTGTTGCACAGTGCCGTCAGTTTGGTTAACAACAAATGCAAAGAAGTCTTGCCCCCTAGCCAGAACCGAGCCTAGGGGGAGAATGGTGGCCTCTTTTTTGGCCTTTGTTTCGATCCACACATAGGCCCGAGCACCCACCTTCAGATTACGCACCTGTTGAAAATCTCGAATCACGATTTTGGTACCCCGACTCCCCGGTGTCTGGGATGGGCTAATGGCAAAGACGCGACCTTCACTACCCCGCTGTTTGGCAATGTCCAGCAGATTCTGTTGGCTGGCTCCGCTGGCTTGGGCTGCACTCACAGCTTCTTCTAGCACCACATAGGCCTTTTGGCCAGAGCGCACCGTATTGGCATCATCGGCTTGAATTTCTAACTCCACTTCATAGGTGGATGGATCGACAACAACAATGGGAGCTGTTTCAATCAGGTCTTGAGACGTGTTCACATTCAGATACTGGGAACTCCAGTACTCGCCTTCTTGAATATTGATGTAGGCGATCACCCCGTCAATGGGAGAGATTAGCTGAGTATCTTCCAAATCCACTGCCGTGCGAGTACGACGGGCTTGGGCCGATTGAATAGAAGACTCGGCTACACGTACATTATCTTCAGCAGAGGTGATTGTTTGTTGAGCAATTTTGAAAGCTGCTTGGGCCTGATCGACACGATTCCGATAAACATCCCGTGAGCTGGCTGATACAGCCCCTTGTTCGAATAATGATTGGTACCGCTGGTATTCGGTCTGGGCTAGGGCCAAGTCAGATTCAGCCTTAGCCAGTTCGGCCTTGGCTTGAAGGACTGAGGCCTGCGACTGATCGCGCTCGTTAATGGCTACCTGGATATCAGCCTCTGATGTCACCATACTAGACGTCTGTCGGCGATCATCTACCGTGGCTAGCAGCTGACCACGGCTAACAAAGTCTCCTTCTTTGAGGGCAACGCCGTTATCTTTTGCCACATAGGTAATGTCGCCATCGGCATAGAAGTTCAAAACCCGTAGCTGAACTGGCAGCGAAATCCCTTCATCAAAGACCCAAGCTTGGGCAAGGCCTTTTTGTGCACGGGTGACGCGCACCGGCAAACGGGTTGGTGTAGTTTCAACGGTTTCACTGGGCGACGGTTGTTGCAATCCGTGATAAATTTTCCAGCCGGTAAAGCCAGCTAACATCAACATGACCAAGGTAATCACTGGCCATAGGGGCTTTTTTACTGTCCATGGGGAAGGTTTTGCCGGTGCAGTGTTTTCCGGCTGTTCTACTTCAGGGGATTGAACGGCTTGCACGAGTCCCAGAGTCTGGGAATATGAATTAGACTTAGAGTTTTCATCATTCATGGAACGGGTGTGATGTCAACGGCAAGGGCAGATGATGGGGCGTCATCTGTTTAGCTGGTTTCACCATAGTTAGCTGGGCGTCTCTAAAACGTCTCAGGGCGTCTATAGAGCGTCTAACCCCTGTTATTCAGGTATTTCAGAAAAATAGCCAGATCAATTACTTTCTTACAGTCGTGCTGTTAGCGATGCCTGGAGTCGTACATTTACATGAGAATTCACACATGATTCGGCAGAGTCAAGGCAGTAACATTAGAATTTTCGAGTTGTGATGTCCTCAAATCATCATGACTGGGGCCTGCTCTTAGCGCTTGACGTCATTAAATTTTCCATATAGCCCTACAGTGCCACTCTCCACATATCTTTTATGACTAACAGTTCTAATCCAAATGAAAGAGCTCAGATTTTCCATGGCTTGAGGCTACTCATGCTGTGTAATGTTGCAGCAGTACTGCTAATCCTTGGCCTTACCCTTGGTCTTACCACCCTCGGTAGAATACTCGACGCTTTGATCCTGATTCACTGGGCCGGCGGCATTTTTCTCTTTGGCTACACGTTTTTTCTAGTTTGGCAATTGCTATATGCATTACCTCTTATTTTGCGATTCAAACGCCGCCGTCAATTTGGCATGATGAAAGGCATTATCATCGGTGCGGCTATCACAGCTTTAGTCAATGGAGTTTGTTATATAGTACTTTTGGCTTTAACCAGTGGATATGACTAAATGGCCTTGCCATTTGTGGAGAGTAAGGAAATACCAACAAGAGGACCAGTTGGCAACAACTGAGATTGTGATATCGATTGAAGCGGAGCATGTAACCGTTGAAGGCGGCTCACCAGTTAGCGGACCAGGGTGCCGATGCCGGTGCTAGACCCTGCACCTTGAGGTTTTGATTGCATAATGCGGCTGCGATCGCTAATCCAGCTGGCCCTGAACCAATCACTAATACATCCTGCATTATGTGTTTTCTCCGATATCATCTGGCTCTTGAAACAATGACTGAACCAGGAAAATTAATGGAAACCCAACCACCAACGTCACTGTCCAACCTAGGGGATGAAGCCACGCTCCCCCCATTGCTAGCAGTAAAATAGTGGGCTCTGCATAGCTTCCCTGACGAATTTTCCGAATTGTTTGATCCGACAATTTGGGATCGACCAACCGCCGATTTTGAGTGGCGTAAATCCAGGTAGCCGTGCTAAAGATACCGACACCCCCAGCCGCCAGGCTGTAGAAAACTTGAACAGCAAAAACATCGTCATAAAACGTCAGCAGGTCATTCGCATAGGGCAAGAAAACAACAAATAGTAGGGATAACAGAACCAGCGACATATGGATTGGATCTGTCTTTTGATAATGCTTAAACTGATGGAGATGGGACGTCCAATAGAATGCGATCACTAGGAACGTTAAAATATAAGCCCCGAATGATGGCAGCTGTGCCTGCAGAAACCCGGTAACTTCCTGGGATGTCATTTCGCTGACAGGGGGTGGATCAAACGTAAGTGCCATCAGGGTCATGGCCACTGCAAAAATGAGATCGCTCAAGCGAGCTAAACGTTGAAGTTCCATTAAACGTGTTCCTTAGGGATTGTTATGATGATTGCGATCACAGCGAATAAAGCCCCGGAATATCCCAAGCTTCCTTGAAGCGTTGATCCACCATTCTCCAAACCACAACAGCATCGGTTTCGAGAGAGTTCCCATCGAGGGTCATACTCGGGCAGGCATAGGCCACGACAAATTCGTTACCGATGGTATTCGCCTGCTGAATCCGCACACTAAAGGTTTTGTTAGTCAGCTCACCTAGTTTTCTAAAAAACGCTTGCAAGCCTTCAAGACCTTGATAGTCACCGTGGATCTGTGGCAACTGAGAATTGACGTAGTGCCAGACAAAATCATCAGCAAAAAACTCTTTCATTTCGTCTAATCGATCTGGCAATAGGGCAGGTAATTCTTTAACAAGGGTCATATTGGCTTGTGCATTGCTCATGGTTCTTTGTCCCATTGGGACGGTTTTACCTTAATTTAGTCGGCGTCTCCAAACCGTCTCTAGGTCGTCCAATCCTTGTCTCAACAGTGGGAAAGAACTCATAGAATTGCTCCATCAGGTCAATGCGCTCTTGAGGTGTTTGAATTCCCCGCTTTGTCCAACAGCATCCACACCAACGGGAAGGCAATGCCCTCATACACCACACGCTGCGGGGGGTGTAGCGCTCCCAATGTTGGCTCCTGATAGGTTCTTGTGTACCCTAAGGCTACTTTAAAGACGGGAAGACCCATGGGGCAGCGCCTGGCGCATCGCTATCGGATTGACAAACTCTTAGGTCAGGGAGGCTTTGGTCGGGTCTTTCTGGCTCACGACGAACAGCTTCCCGGTCAGCCTTTCTGTGTGGTCAAACAGCTTAATCTAGACAGTGGCCATGCCTCTGAAACCGCCAGGCGTCTGTTTGATCTAGAAGCTAAAACGCTATATCGGCTGGGGGAACATCCACAAATCCCTCGGCTGCTGGCCCATTTTGAAGACCAGGGCGAGCTGTATTTGGTGCAGGAATATGTTGCCGGTCATTCTTTAGCGCAAGAGCTTGCTGCTGGACCGATGTCCCTAGACCAGGTAGTACAAGGGTTAGAGGACCTGCTGACGGTGCTGACTACCGTCCACGCTCAGCAGGTGATCCACCGAGATATTAAACCCAGTAATATTTTGCGACGGCAGGGGTCAGGGCAGCTGGTGCTGATTGACTTTGGTGCGGTCAAGGCACTGCAGGTATCGCCCCAGCCGGACTTGACGGTAGCCATTGGCTCTTTGGGATATATGGCTCCAGAGCAGCAGGCATCTAGACCTTGCTTTGGCAGTGATTTATATAGTCTAGGGATGGTGGCCCTACATGCCCTATCGGGACGTCATCCCATGAGTTTTGAGACGCCGGCTACCTGTGAGCGGGTAGGGGTATCGCTACCCCAGGAGCTGGCTAAATTTATTGACCGACTGGTGTGTCTAGACCATCGGCAGCGCTACAGTACGGCGGCTGAGGCCCTACAGGCGTTTGAGCTGCTAGCGCACCGGACCGGCACGGACAAAGAACCGGCCAGCCAGCCGGACCGCACACGTTTACCCCCTCCTGCGGCTGCCCCAGTTCTGTATTCTCAGCAAACCTATCGCAATCGTCAGGCATTGCTGAATAAGGTGCGGCGCTTTTGGATTGAAGGGGTGCTAGAGCGCTCGCTCCACGGTCAGGTATTGCTAACCCTGGGGTTAGAAGACCGACCCGATGCGATCGCACTGCCCTGGCAGATTGCCTACACCTCACCGGGACAGTCGGCCCAGCCGCTACCGGCAGGCACCCAGGCCAGTCATGTGTTTGAGGCCATGGGTGAGGGCCGTAGCCTGTTAATTTTGGGAGAGCCGGGGGCGGGGAAAACAACAACACTGCTGAGTCTGGCCCGTAGGCTGCTCGATCGGCCAGGCGATCGCCTGCCGGTGGTGTTTAATCTGTCGTCCTGGTGCAACGAACCGATTGAACAGTGGCTGGTCAAGGAACTCAATAGTAAATATCAGGTGCCTAGAAAAATTGGTCACCGCTGGGTAGACGAGCAACAGCTGCTGTTACTGCTCGATGGTCTAGACGAGGTAGCCCAGGAGCGTCGAGCGGCCTGTATTAGCGCCTTGAATCAGTTTTATCAAGACTATGGTCCCGAGATAGTGGTGTGCAGCCGCATTCGCGACTATGAGCAACTGCCGCAAAAGCTACAGCTACAGGCAGCACTGTATCTGCGCCCTCTTAGCGATCAACAGATTTTGGCCTATCTAAATCAACCCGACCGGGTACTCACGGGACTAACGTCTCTTTTGTAAAAAGACGCGACGGTACAAGATGCCAACATGTCTCTGATTGAGCTGGCGCGGTCGCCGCTGATCTTAAATATTATGGTGCTCACCTACCAGGGAGCCATGCCAGAACAGATTTTGCCCCAGGGCCGTGCCAACTATCAACAACATTTGTTTGATGCCTATATTCAACGCATGCTAGAGCATCGCCCGGATAGTGTCTACAGCGCATCACAGATTAAACGCTGGCTTAAATCTTTGGCCCAGCGACTGGGCGATACATCTGAGACCGTATTTTTAATTGAGCGCATGCAGCCGGACTGGCTCTCGCTCTCTCAGCAGCGGCTCTATGTGGTGGGTTTATGGTGCAGCTTTTTTGCGATCGCGCTACTGCTGGGCTCCCAGGTGCTGGCCTTTGATCGGCTGCTATTGGCGGTACTTCTGGGCGGTGCGATCTGCAGTCGTATTTTTGGCGTCAGTCGGATCACCCCGACCGAAACCCTGCGCTGGTCTTGGCGTAAGGCGCGCAACAGCCTGTTGCTAGGGCTGGCGGTGGGACCGCCTATTGGCTGGTGTCTTAAGGTGGGCTTTGGGTTTATATTTGGCGATCGCAGCTGTTTACTTGACGGTAGCTGCCTGACCAACCACAGGCTGATTTGGCTATCCTTTGGCGCAACCCTGGGGCTGACATTTGGGCTAATTCGGGGGTTGAGTGGCAAACA
Source organism: Leptolyngbyaceae cyanobacterium (assembly GCA_050043465.1). GTDB lineage: Bacteria > Cyanobacteriota > Cyanobacteriia > Phormidesmidales > Phormidesmidaceae > Leptothoe. The sequence continues at coordinate 4,597 of JBHJIL010000092.1, read as the reverse complement.
AATTGGCACCACCAGCCAGCCCAATGTCGGTATTTGGCAGTCGGCCCGCAACTCGACTTTGTTTGCTCTGGTTGCCATGGTGACTCTGTACGTCCCTGGATTCTTACTCGGTAATACTAAGGCATCATTTTGGGCCGCGACAGGACTAGCCTTTGGGTTTGCTGCAGGCGGTGGCGAAGCTCTGATTAAACACGGTCTGTTACGGCTGATTCTGACGGCTAGCGGTGTCACTCCCTGGAACTATAGTAAATTTTTGGACTATGCCACCACTAGCATCTTTTTACAGAAAGTGGGTGGGGGATATTTGTTTGTTCATCGATTGTTGTTAGAACATTTCTCATCTTTACAAACAGAACAAACAGAAGACACGGCCAAGCCGATTATTTAAATCAGTCACCAACAATTTCTAGCCAGTGCGACTTGCGGCTGAAGAGGATACGCCCTCAAAACTGCTGACGGAGTTTGGATCAGATTTTTAGCCAACAGCAACAGCCAATATGTTGCTGATTATTTGCAACGAACAGTGTATTCTGATACAGAAACCGTATAATTCAAACTATTTTATGTACTCCACCTTATTTCTAATGATAGGAGCATTGCTGCTTGTCGTAGTTGTTGCAGCAGTGGTGACGTCTAAGTTTAGCTAACAGCAATAGTGGCCCTCGGTATTATTTTGACCGCGGGCCGTAAGCGTTGGTTCTCTATCAGCTCAATTGACGGTAAATCGGTAAACAACCGAATTCTCAGTTTCATTTACGACCATTAGCAACAGCTTTTGCCCGTTTCCTAGCTGCGCCACCTGTCCAACGGGTTTTGACACAATATCAGTAGGCCAGCTAGGTTTATGAATCGCTAATACTCCCTGCTGTGACTGTTCTAGTAGGCGATAGCAGCGCTGACGAAATGCCTCATTGTCTAAGGTGTAGTCTTCTAGGGTACATACCCGGTCTAGGGTGAGCTTTACCGCATGGGTGGTGAGATAGGTTATGTCATCGCCGTAGCCCAGCATGACTAATCTATCGGTGTCATACTCTAAAGCCTGAGCGATTTGGTTAGCAAATGCCAGGGTTTCCGGTGAGAGCCGAGGGACCGCTTCTATCAAAGAGGCTGGGCTTTCTCGCTTGACCATACGGGTGTCCGACAGCAACAGATTTAAGACCGGGCGAAATCCATGGAGAATATAGGAAAATGGCAGCATAACGATGAGTGCTACCACCGTAACCAGCCTGCGTTTGGGCTGAGGTATTTGCTCTAGCCCCAGCACCATAAAGGGCAGCAGCAGCATCCCGATGGGAATCGCGTAGCGGGGCTGTAGATTCATGGTCCCTTCTACTGACTTATAAGAAAGGATCAAAAATAAGCCTAAAAAAGGAACCAGCCAAATCAGCTGGCGGCGGCGCTGACGTAGGGCAACGACTACGCCCCAAAGGCTCAAACCCAAAACTGGAAACGATAGCCCAAATCCCAGCACCCCTGGGAAGAAGATGGCTCGGACAAATCGCTTGAGTAAGGAAATGCCGCCGCGACCTGAAAGGGTGGCGGCAGTGTCATGGGTTTGATAGTTAAAGCTGTAGAGCGGGTCACCATGGGTGACCAGACAGCCAATCATCCACAGGGTGGGCACCACCATGGCCACGGACCCAAAGACCAGGAGCCGCTTGGGATAGCGCCATAGCACGGCGGCCATAAAGGGAATTAGCACCCAGCCTTCATAGCGAATACCGGCCCCCAGGCTGATAAAAGCACCCGCTAAGGCCGCCTGCCACAGGGTACCGTTTTTGGCCCGGGCGTAGGACAGCAGCGGCAGTGAGGCGGCCAGCAGGAGGGCAAAGGGGGTATCTGATAGCGCCATCAGACTGTTGCGAAACGCCAGCGGGTAGACCATAAAGGCGGTAGCTACAATCACTCCGGCGGCGGCTCCGCTGTTTTGACCAAACTCCCGATAGCTAAACCAGTACAGAGGAACAGCCGTGAGCACGGCAAACAGAATACTGAGCACTGTGGGGGTGTAGTAGTACTCTGGAATGATTTTGAACGTGGCTCCTAGCACGTAGGTGTGTAAGGGCAGCCATACGGCACTTTCTAGCCCCGTATTGGGCGACTGTAGCCACTCCCAGGCAATGACGATGCGCGACATGGCATCTGGTTCGGTGGTGTGGGCCAAGGGGAGAGCACACAGCCGCAGCACCAGACCCAGCGCCATGATACCGGCCAACAGCTGCCAGTGGTTAACAGTTTTTTGTAGCGGAGCCGCTGACGCTGGAGATTTTGTCACCATGGGACCTGTGTTTAGTAGAAAGAGTTGGGCTGCTGGAGATTTTTGAGATCGCTAGGACCGTAGCCTCGGCTATATGGCGATCTCATAGCGCCATTCTGAGGGGCCGCACCAGACTCGCTAAAGGCCATCTGTCTTAGGTCGTGTTGTTTTGGCATGGCCGCTGGTGGATTTGTTGCCCAGACCTAGACCCAGCGCAAATAGTCCGCCCACGACGCTCAGACTGCCATACATGATGATGCGCATCATCAGGGTATAGCCGATGGCGCTGTCTCCCTGGATTCCGTATAGGCCCAGGGCAAATCGGATGGCGGCCTCAAACGCCCCTAAATGCCCCGGCGTAGAGGGAATAACCACCGCCAGGGCTTCCATACTCTGGATAAAGAGCGCGCCGATAAATCCAGGAGTGGTCAGATCAAACGCCTTCAAGACGACCCAAAAGGAAATTCCTGAAAGCAGCCAGACGGCTAGGGTATCTAAGAGGGCCAAACCTAATGCCCTTGGAGATTTTAGAACGGCAAAGCCCTGGAGCAAATGACGGACAGTAGGGATGACCGTTACCACTCGCTGTTGCAGACCCAGACGGATTAGACTCCATTTGACCCAGCGCTCAATCCGTTGGGGGGCATTGGCGGCGAGCCAAAAACTGGCATAGATTATGACTATGCCCAGGGCTAGGGCTGCGATCGCAAGATTATTGACTTTGAGCTGAGGCAGCCACAGCAGCGGACCCAGCAGAAATAGTAGAGCCACTGCCGCATCCAACAGTCTGGCGCTGACAATACTGCCGAGAGCGACTACTGCCGGCACTCCCGCCCGCCGACTGAGTACCCCCACTCTGACTAGCTCCCCCGCATTGGCCGGCAGCACACAGTTACCCGCAAAACCAATAAAGACAGCCGCTACTCGGATACCAAATGAAACCTGCAACCCCGGCAGCAGCAGTCCCCACCGATGGGCCCGCACCACAAATGCCGATAAAAAGGTAACCGTTGCCAACACAATCCAGCCTAGGTGAATCTGCTGCAGCGTCTGCCATAGATGCGTCCAGCTCACATCTCGCCAGGCCCACAGCATCAAGACAACAGCTAGAAAAAGACCAACAAAACCAACCCAACGTTTAGATAACATGCGTTAACCCATTTCAATAATTGGCATACCAAATTTGGGATTCTTGCTTTGTTTTCCGTTTTGTTGGCCTTTGGCCTGGGCGTGGACTCCCATGGGCACAACATTAAACTGATGCTTCATCAGGGTGAGGGCCCGTCGTAGAATCTGTTGTTTTTTACCGGCGGGTAGCTTCATGGCTGGGAAAAAGCCCAGCTCTGGCACGTCTTGCAGGTCGAGAAAGTCTAAAGGATGGAGCAACAGTGAAGGCTCTGTCCGAGTCAGCCGACACAGCAGTAGGGCGATGCGAAAGTACAATAGAGCCACCGGGGGTGAAAAGCAGGCCAGATAAAGAATATAGCTAAAGTGAATCGGCACCTTAAACAAGGGCATTGTAGTCACTGGAATCTCCACCAGCCGTCGGTCAGACAGCAGCCACTGATAGCGCTTTAGGGGCTGAAATCCGTCTTTTACACCGCCAAACAAAGCCTTGCGCTGTTCTCTTTCTTCGGGAGTCAGCTTGGTGGTCATAAAGTAATAGGCTCGTGCTAACGGTCCTAAAAAGGTGGGAAATGTAGAGGCGTCGTACTGGTACCCCCGATGGGCCAAAATGTTGAGCACAGATTTGGAAAGACTAAAGCCAGGACCGCGAAACCCTTTAGGCCGCTGGCCGGTAGCTTTTTCTAGATGGTCTTCGGCCATGGCCAGTTCGTTTTCAATCTGTTCGGGGCTGTAGAGATGCAGCCATGACTCATGGTGAAATGAATGGTTGCCAATCTCATGACCGGCAAGAGAAATGGATCGTAAAGCGTTTTGGTTCTTGGCGAGAGCCGCATCCTGACCCACAATAAACACGGTGATTTTGAGGTCAAGATCGGCTAAAAATGACAAAAATCGAGGCACTACCGTATCTAAATAGGAGGGAAAATCTTCCCAGCCCGGATCGCCATGAATTTTCATATAGGACCACTGGTTGTCTAAATCCAGTGATACGCTGGCCATTCGCTTAGTACTCATAATTGAACTTCTAGGGAAGGTCTTTGCTTTGATTGTTGAATAATGGCAGGCAACTGCTTTTCTGCCAGCATGATAGACTCATTCACATTGAGTGTCCCGTTGACGATGTGAGATGAGTTGAGAATATGAACACCTGGTGCCGACATAGAAATCGGAGGCAGGGTCTCGGAGTATTTTTTGGTGGCTAGGGCGAATACC
>JBHJIL010000091.1:0-49486 GCA_050043465.1 Leptolyngbyaceae cyanobacterium | reverse complement strand
ATCCGCTGAGTCTGCTGTAAACCATTTCCATAGGAGGCTAATTGCTTCATAGCTCCTAGCGTCTTGATATCTGATGCCAAAACCTGTATCTCAAGTAGTCTTGGATGTTGTAGCGGCAACTATCTCCGCTCAGATCACCTTAGTTAAGCGGCTGATAGGCGGCTGTTTGGTTCTTTATCTGTGGCTCAGTACATCGACAATTGCCTGGGCAAGTACGACTCCTGAGCTTTTTGAAGTCAACTGCGCTGGCTGTCATCCCAATGGAGCGAATATTATTCGTCGTGGCAAAAATCTGAAACAAAAAGCGCTGAATCGCCATGGCTATACATCGGTGGATGCGATCGCAACCTTGATTACCAACGGCAAAGGTTTAATGAGTGCCTATGGTGATCGGCTTAGCGAAGATGAAATCACCAGTCTGGCCACCTATGTCTTAGACCAAGCCGCCATCGACTGGAAATCTGACTGACCGTAGCCTTACAGGCCACACCAGAAACCGCACCGTCCAGAGTCAGTAACCGCTTCACCAGTCACTTTAGACCGCGTATCTTTTCATCTTTAATTCCTGTCCCTAATCCTTGCCGTGCAGCTTAACCAAGTCATCATCGTCCACAAGGCAGGCAACTCTTACAGCAAAAGCTGGGCCGAACAATGTGCCAAAAAATTAGAGAAACGCGGTACCCGCGTACTGTTAGGCCCCAGCGGCCCTAAAGATAATCCGTACCCAGTTTTTTTAGCCTCGGCCCAGCAATCAATTGACCTAGCTATCGTCCTAGGCGGTGACGGGACAGCACTGGCAGCAGCGCGCCATTTGTCTCCTGAACAAATTCCGATTCTGGCCGTTAATATTGGCGGTCATCTAGGGTTTTTAACCGAGTCCTCAGACGAGATCGAAGATTTTGATCTGACCTTTGATCGATTGCTAGAAGATCGCTATGCCGTTCAGCAGAGAATGATGCTGCAAGCCTGTCTTCATGAAGGCAATCGTAGCAATCGTGAACCCCTTAGCGATGCCTACTGGGCCCTCAACGAAATGTGTGTGAAACCGGCTTCGCCCGATCGCATGGTGACCTCGATTCTAGAAATAGAAATTGATGGCGAAGTTGTTGACCAGTATCAGGGCGATGGTTTACTGATCAGTACACCCACCGGGACCACTGGATATACCGTGGCCGCCAACGGCCCCATTGTTCATGCCGGAATGGATGCCATTGTGGTCACGCCAATCTGCCCTCTAAGTTTATCGAGCCGTCCGGTTGTGATTCCAGCCGGTAGTGTCGTCAGCGTGTGGCCTTTAGCCGATCCAGGTATGACCACAAAACTCTGGATGGACGGGGTGATGGCCACATCGATTTGGCCGGGTCAGCGGGTGGATATTTTTACAGCAGAGTACATGGCAAAGTTTGTGTTGTTGCGTCAGAACCAGTCCTACTACCAAACATTGCGCAATAAGCTGCTATGGGCTGGGGCCCGGATAAACTACACCAATAATCACCGCAATTGAGATACGTTCGTTTGCTGCTATAGGTCAATCTAGATTGGATGCGGCTTTAGTTTATCATTGCCCTAGAGCCGCTGCGTGTTGCCTTTACCTTTAATCCAGCCTTCGGTACCTGCGAATCGCACCTTAAGCCACTGTTCGCCTGACTCTTCTAACACATCGATAGTCTTGTCATAGTCAACACCGCCAATGGATTCATACTCGTTACCTGGCCCAGACCGCAGCAGCAGCCCTGCTCCATAGGTGACTTTGACCTGATATAACGCCTCTGGCGTAGCAGCCTCATCAGCGTCTGGCTCGCTCTGAACATTGGCTACTTCCTCAGCGGCAGGGGCAGGACTAGCAGTGGGGGCAGCAGGGCTAGCAGCGGGCTCTGGAGCATCGTCATTGTCATAGATAGGGCGCTCAGGCAGACTGGAGAGCTGGGTCAAAAAGTAACGAGCGGTTGCGGCCCCAGCTAAGGAAATTACCAGCAGTGCGATCGCAACTCCACAAACAAACTTAATCAGTCCAATTAAAAAATCCTGTGGGTTAAATCGCTGGGATGCCATGGCTGGAAATCAGGAATACACTGACGAATCGTCCTACGGTTATACCCTATTTTCTTGTCAGAAATAATCCCAGGTTCAGAACATACGCCAAAAGGCTAACATTAGCGCCTTGTTGCCAATAAGGATTAAACCAACGAACTAACCGACAGAATCATTTCTACAGCCACGACAGCCCTATGTCAGAGCAAAGGCTAATCTTCTAATTTTTTCATGCGATCGCCTAACATAGACTGCCGCGAGGCCAAACGAGCCTTACCCGAGGCAGCCCAAGCCTGCAGTGCGTCTACCTGATCCTTAGCCGTACGCGCCAGAGGTACCAACTGACTGGCCGCTTCTAAAATGTCATCGACCGTAAAGTCACGATTTTGACTAAAGCCAATGTGCATCGCTTCAACAATGGCTTGTTCAATTTCAGCTCCAGAGAAATCGGGTGTTTCATAGGCAAGACGCCCCGTATCGTAGCTTTTGACATTGTGAGGTCGCAGGCGGCTCAAATGCACATCAAAAATTGCCTGTCGTTCAGTTTGCATGGGGAGTCCCACAAAGAAAATCTCATCAAATCGACCGCGTCGCAGCAGCTCTGGCGGTAACGCCCCAATATTATTGGCGGTCGCCACCACAAACACAGGAGATGTCTTTTCCGATAGCCACGTGATAAACGTACCAAATACGCGGCTTGTCGTTCCAGAGTCGCCACGTCCATCAAAGCCAGCAAAGGCTTTATCAATCTCATCGATCCACAGCACACACGGGGCTAATGCCTCAGCCAGCTGGATCATCTGTCTAGTACGAGATTCCGACTCGCCAACCAGTCCGGCAAACAATCGCCCTACATCTAAGCGCAACAAAGGCAAATGCCAGTGATGGGCAATCGCCTTTGCGGTTAAAGACTTGCCTGTTCCTTGAATGCCTACTAGCATCAACCCTCGCGGGTGGGGTAGGCCATACTGACGAGCCCGCTCTGAAAATGAGCCACCCCGCTTAAGCAGCCAGTCCTTTAGGTTATCCAACCCACCAATATCAGAAATTTTCTCTGTAGCTGGATAAAAATCAAGAATTTGCGTTTGGCGAATTGTCTGACGTTTTTCCTCAAGAATCAGATCAATATCGTCAGGACTAAAAGCACCACTTGCCGCAATCCCACGCGCTAAAACCCGACGAATACGTTCCATCGATAGCCCCTGGCAGGAGCGAACCAACGCATCTAAAGACTTAGAGCCTGGCAAAGTCCCCATCGCTCCCAATAGGGTTTCCACTTCGCATCGAATCTCTTCGACCGTCGGTAGAGGAAACTCTAAAACCGTCAACAGTTCGCTGAGGTCATCAGGAATCGTCAGCTGGGCCGACAAAATAATGATGTTTTTAGGCTGAGATTTAAGTAAACGAGCTAAGTTCCGTAGCTTTCGAGAAACTGCAATATCATCTAAAAAACGATGAAAGTCACGCAGGATTAAGATAGTCGATGCTGCAGGAGCCAATTTCTCTGCAAACTCTAGCGCTTGTAACGGATTACGGCGTCCAGCCCCAACGTCATTGGGACTCCCCCGATAGCCATCTACAAAATCCCATACATAGACGGCTCGATTACCCGTTTGGGCTGCAACCTTTGCGATCGCTTCTTCAGCTCGCTCTTCTTCGCGAGTCGGTATATAGATCAGCGGATAACGCGCTCGAATTAGCAATGCTAACTCTTCTTGAAATACCATAGAGCACTGGACCTAATCAGACAGCTGTTGCTTTAGAGTGGAGAGCGCAGCCCAGCGTTGATCGGTAGCAGGTGAAGCATCCTCAGCACCGGCAGCCGGATGCACAATACCAGCACAATCAGCATCGCATAGCTGACGCTGAGGAATCGCTAAACACAGCTGCTCATAAATCCACTTATCAGACTCAAAATGTCCCTGAGGAGGCAGGGTCTCAAACAGTTCATCTAGCCCTACTTCAACCTCTTCAGCATAGGCTTCTGGTTGTGGTTCCTGTAGCCAGATAAACTCAGACGTATCCACCTGAATACGCGCATTGTAGTTTTGTAGACAGCGATGGCAGGTAAGGGTAGTAATCGTCTCCGCTTGCGCCGACACCTCCAGGAAATTACCCCGATGCCTTACATGAATACGACCTTTGACTGGAGTGAGTGTGTCTAATTCACTGAGATAGTCATTGAGCTCAATAGTTCGACTTTTATCTGGCCCCTTCAGCAGATGGGGAATATATATCGGTTGTATGGGCCGCTGCATAATCACTCCAAGGGCCAAAAGAGACAACAGTACGCGTCAGAGCTAAATCAAAAGACGTTTTCCTGGGATGAATGATTCGCTCAAGAGCGATCGTCTTGAGCCCCGTCAGATTCAGACGCACTCAAGGCACGCACAACAAGACGACGATCGGGTTCACGACCTCGACTAAAGGTCTCTAGACCACCATATGCTTTTAAAAGGGTATGAACCTGGCGGCGTTCTGCAGAGGACAGATCCACGACTTCATGTTCACTACCGCTGGCCAGAGCCTCTTCCGCTGCTTTTTCTGCGATCGCTTTAAGTTCATCACGACGCTGCTGGCGGTAACCTTGTAGCTCGATAGTATAAGACTGCTGTACATCAGCGTCTTTGCTGATATTCAACACCGTATTTGCCAGGTATTGAATCGCATCCAGTACACGACCTCGATCGCCCAGAAGACAATCGATTTGGTCCTGCGTCAGGGAAGTATCCTCAATGGTTAGCCAGAAGCTGCTCTCGCCCAGCTCATCATCTATGTGCTCACCAGTAACATCAGCCTGAATACCCTGATGTTTCAGCAGTTGTGATAACCATTGAATACCACCTTGATCTTGCTGCTCGCCCATACTCTACTCACACCTATTCCAGCGCTTCTAATGCCATCAACAAGTCTAGCGTCACCTAACGGTTAGAGACCTTTTTTTTAGACCCTCCGCCAGATTTCTTATTACCTTTAGCACGAGAAGAGTCAGATTTGCTACTGGACTTATTGGCCTTGGTAGACCCTTTAGACGAGGATTTGGCTTGAGCGCCTCCTTTCTTAGACTGTGCTTCCTTAGCCGTCGCTTTTTTAGAACCAGGCTCAAAGGCTAATGGGCCTCGATCAGCGCTAACGGTTTTAGCTTCCTGCTCGTCCACTAGCGCCTGGATATTTTCAGGCAAAGGCTCTTTTGAAAGGATAAACGACTGCGCTGTCTGAAAAACATTGGCTAGCACCATGTACAGCAGTACACCCGCTGGCAAAGGGAAAAACAAGAACATCCCTGAGAACAGCACAGGAGTCAGCTTGGTAATGGTTTCTTGCTGAGGATTATCGCTGGAGGACTGCCCTGACAGCAGCTGGTTTACATAGAGGCTAATCCCAAAGAAGAGGATCATGCCAAGGATATCCCAATGGATTTCGCCATTATCTCCCAAGGCTCCAATCCGGCCAAGCTCCTTAATAAACAAGAACCCTTTCGTTGCAGCTAAGCCCGTCAACTTGGCTTGAACAGTGACATCTCCGGGGGCTAAAGCTGTAATCTGACCGTTCTCATCTACTTTGACCAGGTCTTGTCCTTTAGTAACTTCCCACTGAGGAACAAATACACTGGGGTCCTCAGCATACTCAGCAGCTAGCTTTTGAACCGACTCACCCTCAGGAGTCTGCAGACGGATAGCGGCCGTATCGCCAACACCGATACGATTACCGCCTGGCAGCACTGGCGCCACTGGGAAATGTAAACCGTCTGCTATGTATAGATTGGACTGCTTAGCAGAGAATGCTTGGGGTTGAACTTGCTCGATAGCGTCCTGGGACAAAACTTGGATATTGACGGGGTAAGTAATGTCGGCAAACGGCGATCCCCGAAGCGTAGCGAACAGCGCAAACAGAATTGGCATCTGCAACACCACCGGGAAACAGCCTGCCAGAGGATTACCAAACTCCTTATACACTCCACCCATTTCTGACTGAAGTTTGGCCGGATCGTCCTTGTAGCGCTCTTGAATTTCTTTGACCTTTTTTTGCATAAGCGGCTGGGTGATCTTCATACGACGCATGTTGCGAATCGACCCCGCATTTAGCGGATAGAGCGCAAAGCGAATTAGAAGCGTCAACGCCACAATGGCTAGACCATAGCTAGGCACAATCCCGTAGAAAAAATCTAGGATTGGCAGCATTATATTGTTCGTCAGAAATCCAATACCGAAATCCATGCGCGCTTACCGAGCAAATTGCATACCGAACTCTAATGTATCTGAATATTGCAGACCTTAGGGTGATCCAAAGCAAAAAGAGCTAGTTATTTCACCTGAGTAAAAAACCCAGGTGACGGTGTTCCGTTAATAAATAGACGGTTATTCTCACTTTTTGAGCGGAGGATACGTCTGTCTAAACGCTTAGTTTACTTGCCTCTCTAGCTTTGGGAGAAATATGCTCAGTGATTTTGTCATAAAGCTCGCGAAACTGAGGAACAGCTCGCAGCTCTAAACGACTACCATCCTTAAGCTGCACAGCCATATCTCCCCAAAGACCTAAGCCACGAGGGACAACGGCTACACGGGTCACCTCTGAATAGATCAAATCGGTACGATTTCGTCCCATCCAGCCACCTGTTACGGAAATACGACGACTAGTAATGCGGTAGCGAACCCAAAGAGCGCGAATGATGGCACCTATCGTAATGGGGATAAAGACGATCGTAATTGCCAGCACACAATGAAAGATCAGGTCGCCAATATGAGGCCCCCCTTCGTAGTAAACTTCCTCTTTAATTGCCATGCAGCACCTCCAGCTCTAACAATAGACTTTCTAATTCTCTCAAAAATTCGTAATATTCGCAGGCGGTGGCTGTCGTCCGCACGCTGATAACAACCCACCAGGCACCGTCAGCTTTGGGCAACAGGGTTTTGAGCGCAGTATGAATCTGACGTTTTATGCGATTACGGACAACTGCGCGTTTATGAACCTTGCGGCTAATGGAAACGCCAAAACAAATACCCGATGATAAGTCCCTAGTCGGGTTATCACCGGGTATTGGGTCCTTTAAGGCTTTGACAGCTAGATAACGGCTGTTAGCCCGCTGTCCATGTCGATATACCTTAGAAAAAGACCGTGGAGATCTGAGTCGGTTTTGCTTGGGTAATGCCACAGATGAGATCGCAGCTCAAGAAGCCAGCTTAAACAGCCAGACGAGCACGGCCTTTCTTACGGCGGGACTGGATCACACGGCGGCCATTTACCGTCCGCATGCGAGTACGAAAACCAGAAACACGTTTACGTTTGCGAGATGTACCGCCGAGGGTGCGCTTAGTCATGGCGATTGCTCCTAAGTCTGCTCAAACAAAATACTACTTGCGCCCATCAGCGCGGTTTCTGATAGTAACATGCCAGCACCACCTTTGGGCAACCGGATAAGCAGCTAGTCGCGATCGTCGTAAGCAACCAGCATCTCCCATGTGCCGATGTAAGTTGCCAGCTCCTCACCGCGGGGAAATACTTGCAAATTAGTCCGTAGCATCAGAGCACGAGTGGGGTTCTTGACCTTGTTGAAAACAAGCGTAATGGAGCTATCCGCCGGAATATCTTCAGCCAGAAAAATCTCGATTTTGTCTAGATCTTCTGACAGATCGTTAGCGCCGCTAAAGACCACATCGTCCCAGCGCACTTCATCAATCTCGATAGATTCACCTTCACTATCAATGCGGCCATAGCGCAGAGTAATCTCATCGAGATCAATATTGCCTCTGTAGCGAGTGAAGGATTCGGGCAACGTCACAATCAGGGCAGATGTGGCAGCCTGAAGCTGGTCACCAGGAACTTCAAGCTCCCAATAGGTACGCTTATTGCGAGGGGTATTGTTAAGCAGCCTGTAAGACAAGCGATAGTCAGGATCTGAACCACCAAACAGAGTTAGGCCATCAGACTCATAACCTTGAGCCAGCGTTGGCACATTAAACCCAGCAAACGTGGCAGACGACAGCAGTAGACCGGCTACTCCCCATCGAATAATGTTCTTTAGCATGACCGTTCACTCCTCAAGCGCATATTAAAAGTCAGAACTCACTTAGAAATATCACAGGGACAGAAGCAGCCTCTTCGTAAAAGGGACGGTTTGCTCAATTGACCCTGTGGCAAAGTGTACGCATTCTGTATTATCAAACGTTTAATCTAGGACACAGTGAATAAAACCACATACCCGTAGCAATCTGACCAGATGCAGTTGCTAGAGCCACGCACTTCATTGCACCACACCTAAATCTGCGACTTTACAGTGCGAAATTTTTCTTAAGATTAGCATACTCAATTCAGACCCAAAGTGTTGCTAGGACCTCTACACTCGCTTAGCTACGCAGGGGCTTGAAACTCGGTTTGCCAAACACACTATAGAGGTCGCAACGGCTGCCTTCAGTGACGTGTGTTCGGTCAAAATCGTTAGGGCTTTTATTGTTCCTAGGCTTCCAATCAAAACAAAATAAGTCGCGTTAAAAAAGATGACGTTTTTTAGGCAATCTGATCGCTTGTTTTTAAGTCAATCGATTTTTAGGATTTATTAGGCCAACTTTTGTCAAGATTAGTAACTGCCTGCATTAGACCGCAGACAATCAGGCGATTAAGATAGTCTTTGAGGGGGCTGTTTCACTGCGATACAGCTAACAAACAGTCACATATTTGTGGATGTTTTAGAGGTGCTTTAGAAGCTCGTTGGGTAGGTGCGATCGCACATTGAAACAAAGATTTACGTACTGGAGTAATGACCCACCTTTTAGTTAAGTAAAGACACTAAATCTAAAGTTATTCCTATTAGATTGGTCCTAATGATGCTCTCAATTCCATAGTGTTTTTTACAACAGTCGTTAGTTCAGCTAGTTAATTAAAGGATTCACCATGACCATTGCACTTGATCACGGTGCTATTGACCAACAGGCGTCTTCAAGCGGACGTCCAAAGCGCATCGGCATTCCGAAAGAAGTCACACCAGGAGAATGCCGCATTGCCGCCACTCCTAAAACCGTCAAAAAACTACAGGCCCTTGGATTCGACGTACTGATCGAACAGGGTGCTGGTGAACGAGCTGAATTTTCAGACCAGACCTACCGCGATGCTGGCTGCGAGGTGGTCGCCAATGCATTTGAACTGTGGCGTCAGGCTGACATCGTTCTCAAAGTTCAGCCCCCCAGTCATCACCATGAGCTGAACTGCTCCGAAACTGAGTTAGCCCACAGCGGTCAAACCCTGATTAGCTTTCTGTGGCCAGCTCAGAACACAGAATTGGTAAAGCAGCTGGCTGACAAGCAAGTTACAGCGCTAGCGATGGACTCTGTTCCCCGCATCAGCAGAGCCCAAAAAATGGATGCCCTCAGCTCCATGGCAAACGTAGCCGGTTATCGGGCCGTCATTGAAGCGGCCAATAACTTTGGCCGCTTTTTTACCGGACAAATTACCGCGGCAGGTAAAGTTCCCCCAGCCAAAGTACTAGTTATTGGTGCAGGTGTTGCCGGTCTCGCCGCCATTGGCGCGGCTAAAAGTCTAGGGGCGATCGTACGTGCCTTTGACACCCGCCCTGTCGTAAAAGAACAGGTCGAGAGCATGGGTGCCCAGTTTTTAGAGCTGGAATTTGAAGAAGACGGCTCCGGCACTGGCGGCTATGCCAAAACCATGAGCAAGGAATTTATTGAGGCCGAGATGGCCCTGTTTGCTGAGCAGGCCAAAGACGTCGACATTATTATTACCACCGCCCTGATTCCAGGCAAAAAAGCACCACTGCTGGTCACCAAAGACACAGTAGAGCTGATGAAGCCAGGTTCAGTCGTTGTGGACATGGCTGCAGCTCAAGGTGGGAACTGCGAAGTTTGTCGAACAGGGGAAGTCTATCGTCATCACGGTGTGACAATTGTCGGGCTGACCGATCTGGCTAGCCGGATGGCCGGACAGTCGAGTCAGCTGTATGGCATGAATCTGTACCACCTACTCAACGACATGGGGGGTTCTGAAGGCTACACCGTCAACTTTGAGGATGAAGTGGTACGCGGTGCCCTGGTCAGCCACGAGGGTCAGGTGACTTGGCCTGCACCTAAGGCGGAGAAGCCTGCACCCAAAAAAGTTGAAGCCAAAACCGAAGAGCCAACTGAGACTGCCGCACCCGCTGCACCAAAATTCTCACTGCCCTGGAAGTGGCTCGGCGTTGTCTTTGCGGCCCTCGCCCTGATTGGCATCGGTATCGGTGCACCGACGTCATTCCTATCCCACTTCACTGTATTTATCCTGGCCTGCTTTGTAGGCTGGCAGGTGATTTGGAATGTGTCGCCATCGCTGCACACCCCTTTGATGAGTGTGACCAATGCCATTAGCGGAATTATCATCATCGGCGGCATGTTACAGATTTCGGGTGAGGCGATGTCCCCGACGGTTGTGTTGGGTGCGATCGCAATCTTCATTGGCACCATCAACATCGCCGGTGGATTCCTTGTCACCCAGCGCATGCTGAAGATGTTTCGCAAGTAGAACCTCTCCAAATTGTTAGCTTCGACTTCACTTGGCTAACAATTTGGCCCGCCCCCTTCGACTGCAACCAGGGGACGCTGACGGAAATTTCTCTACAACTTTTATCCCCATGTCTAACAATCTTGTTTCGGTGGCCTATCTGGTCGCCATTGTTCTCTTCATTCTCAGCCTGGGTGGTTTATCCAACCAAGAAAGCGCCAAGCGCGGCAACATCTACGGCATTGTCGGTATGGTGATTGCCTTGGTAGCCACCGCATTTAGTGCCCAGGTAAGTGCCTATGGACTTTTAGCGATCGCAATCGTCCCTGCTGTCGCCATCGGTGGTCTGGTGGCTTCCCGTGTAGAAATGACCGAGATGCCTGAGCTGGTGGCCATTCTCCATAGCTTTGTGGGTCTCGCCGCTGTGCTCGTGGGTCTAGCCAGCTACTTAGGACCTGACCCAACGTTAGTGGGTGCCGAAGAAACCATCCACAAACTGGAAATCTACATCGGTATCTTTATTGGTGCCCTGACATTTACCGGTTCTGTAGTGGCCTTTGGTAAGCTGCGGGCAATTATTAGCAGCAAGCCCCTGATGCTGCCTGCTCGTCACCTGCTCAATATTGGCCTCTTGGTTGGTACCGTCATCCTAGGCGTTTTGTTCATGGGTGCAGAAGGCACCACCGGCTTTAACTATGTCCTTGGCATGGTGGCCCTTTCCTCTGTTCTCGGCATCCACCTCGTCGCAGCCATCGGCGGTGCCGACATGCCCGTGGTGATCTCCATGCTCAACAGCTACTCTGGCTGGGCAGCAGCGGCAGCAGGTTTCATGCTTTCTAATGACCTATTGATTGTTACCGGCGCACTCGTCGGCAGCAGCGGCGCTATCCTTAGCTTCATCATGTGTAAAGCCATGAACCGCTCCTTCTTTAGCGTGATTTTGGGCGGCTTTGGTCAAGGTTCTGGCAAAGGCGGCAGCGGCAAGAGCGTCGAAGGTACCGTCAGTGAAGTTGATGTCAATGGCACGATTGAACTGCTTGCCGATGCCCAGAGTGTAATTATCACCCCTGGTTACGGCATGGCCGTGGCTCAGGCGCAGCATGCCGTTTCTGAAATCACTCAACTACTCACCAAGCGCGGTGTGAATGTACGCTTTGGGATTCACCCCGTAGCGGGTCGTTTGCCGGGTCACATGAACGTACTACTGGCTGAAGCCAACGTGCCCTATGACATCGTGTTGGAGATGGATGAAATCAATGATGATTTCCCTGAAACTGATGTGGTCCTCGTCATCGGTGCCAACGATACGGTGAACCCTAGCGCCATGGAAGATCCTGAGAGCCCCATTGCAGGCATGCCAGTGTTGGAAGTTTGGAAAGCCCGCAATGTTGTTGTCATGAAGCGCGGCATGTCCGCTGGCTATGCCGGTGTAGCAAATCCATTGTTCTATAAGGACAACACTCAGATGCTATTTGGTGATGCCAAAGCAAACACCAACGCAATTTTAGGTCGATTGCAAGAGTCTCCCACTGAGCAGCCCAAGCTAGCCACTGCTTAATAAAAGCTCAGCTAGCAGTTATCTCTAACTCAAAGTTCTGACCCTATGCTGGGAAATCTAGCATAGGGTCTACTATTTTAGTTGAGCATGCTGTTACCCAATGGTGACCAAGCACAACTAGGAGGTTAGCTATGACACTTAACGAATATGATGTTGTTGCTCTGACCGAAGAAGTTGAAACTGAGCATCAAGAAAATAACCAACTTCTGCGCCTAAGATGCGGCCAAGTAGGCACAGTCTTAATGACATTCGAGAACAATAATGCCTACTTAATTGATTTTTCGAATAGTGATGGTCAAACCTACGCTATGGAGACTGTTTCTGCCCAAAAGCTCATGCTCCTTTTCCATGCACCAGTTACTGCATGAAATATTCAACAAACTCACGAATCAGGAATAGGCAAGTATTTAATCAGAGCTTTCATTGATTCACCAGCTTGTATCTGTAGAGGCTTTTCAATCGAAAGAAAATTTGTCCATTCGAATGGTTCAGAAAATCGGTAGTGGTAAAGCTGGTGAATGATGATATTCACGGCAGACTGAGAACCAATAACGAGAATTTTGACAGGTTCTCGGTCAGGCTTAGATACAGAGTAAAGCTGAAGTAGCGGTTCTGGATTAGTTGTGAGATTAGCCGAAGGTACGAAACACCGAGCTTGCATTTTTTGTCACCTTTTAGGACTACGACACGGGCAAAATTTAAGCACTGATGATTACAGCACCTTTCTGACTGTTGACCAATTAGGCTACAGACTTTTTAAGAATAGCACATCTGTAGTCCATTAGGACTCAATTCAAAGGCAATGCCTGAGCCTCTGGGAAAATCGAGTTATGGGCAAAGCAGGTAAAGTTTTAAGGGAAGTTCTAGACGATTACGGTATCAGCCAAACTCAGCTGGCAGGCGAGCTGAATATTGGCCGATCCAATGTGTACCGCTGGGTCAATGAAGTGCGCGACCCCAATAGCGAAACCGTAATTGACATTATTCGAGTCCTCAAAAAGCTCAATCCAGAAGCTGCCAGGATTTTTGTAGAAAAATACGTTCTAGACGAGCTTTGAGATACGAGTTCATTAAAATGAGGATATACTCCGTCACTGGCATCAAAAAACTATGGTGCAAGCCCCTCAGCTAACCTTAAAAGACTTTTTAACCTTGCCAGAGGGGGACGTTGCCCATGAACTCATTGACGGTAAGGCAGTTCCAAAGTTGGCACCTAAACGATTTCACTCTAAAACCCAAAAAGCCATTCTACGACTGCTGGATGACTGGGCTATAGGCAAAGGAGAAGTCGGTCTTGAATGGGCAGTTACCCTAAAACGCAAAGGTCGCGACTGGTGTCCGGTACCTGACCTACTGTTTGTTGCATCAGACCAGCTGCCAGATGGCTACAACGAAGATGGGCCATGTCCCGTACCTCCCAACGTAGCCATCGAGATCATTTCACCTGATCAAACCTTTGGGGCAATGGCCGAAAAAGCGTTTGATTATCTTATGGCAGGAACACTCAGCGTTTGGGTTGTAGACCCAAGAGCCAAAACCGTGACCGTCTTTCATCCCCGAGCGGTGCCAATCACCTATCGTGGCAACACAGTCATTCAGGAGCTACAGCTGCCGGATTTGAATATTTCTGCCCAAATGATTTTTGACCGGGCTGGGCTGTTAGGTTAGTGGGCTAGGCGTGCTATTTTTTTCAGTTCTGTTTTTAATCGGATGACCATCTATTTTTGGGGATGTGGGCCTTTTCCATGTCCAGGCAGTACCACTTATCAATCCTTCTAGCAGCCTCTTTCTCGGCCCGCTCAAGTTTCTCGGGCTGGGGTGGAAGAATTTGGCGAGTGCCAATGTAGTACATGATGGCCGCAAACTCGCGCCTGATATGCACACGCCACTGGGCAAAGTTTAACCCGATGGGATGGATCAGGACTTCAAATCCAAGATTGCGATAGAGTAATGCCGTGCGTCCGATGTGGAGACTATCGGTAACCAGGAGAATTTTAGGTTTCTCTGAAGTAGACGGGTCAAACGGCAGATACCGACGGGTGTAGAACGCATTTTCCCAGGTTGTGATCGAACAGGCTTCTCCACTGACATTGGCATCTGGCACCCCCATATCCTTAGCCAGGCCAACCAAAACAGGCGCGTCTGTGACACCACTCATAAAAATATGGGGAGCTCGACCTTCTTGCCAAAGTTCTACGGCCATCTGTGTTCGGCGCTGGCGATAGTCATGGCCGCGCCCGACCACAACAATGGCATCCACAGGCTCGCCCGCATCTGGACGGGCCACCAGCAGCCGTAATGCTCGGTTTACCCACCAGGGGGATAGCCCCACCACCAGTAAAATGCCGATGCTCCATCGGATGGCGGCACGCACTGATGGATAGAAAATATGCTGGCAGTTTTTGCACTGATAGGGTTGGACAAATTTTACCCGAGCGCCATGCTTTTGCACTGAGCCATGTTTGCACTTAGGGCAACGCATAGATGTGATCAAAAAGACCGAACAAGGATGCTCCTTGGCTAGCTCAAGGAAGCACCTTTGAATAGATACACCACTAGACTCAAAAAATCAGGTTAGGAATACTCAGGTCCCAGTCACCAGACGACCGTATCAGACAAACTCAGCTCGCACAGGGACACACTCTAATTACTGATGCCCTTAGTTCTGGTTAACAAATTCCTTTGGCCCCGTGTAGCCAGAAGCGGCAGCTAAGGATTGTAGAGACTGTACACCAGCGTAGGTTTGGCCGTTGATTTCCCAAGTGGGATAGCTTTGAACACCAGCGGCCTGACAGGCATTAGGCTGGGGGTCGATGCCTTCCTCATCACACTCTACATAGGTCACATGTTCAAACGCTTGCTTACCAAAAAGGGTTTGCTGGGCGTGACAGTGGGGACACCACCAAGCGCCATACTTAGTGGCGCCAACGGCCTTCAAATGCTTAGCTAAGGCAATTTCTGACTCGCTAGACTCAGTTTGTATCACAGGGGGTGGATTGCCAGCGGTAAATGTGTCGGGGTTTTGGGCATAGGCGTATAAACCTGTGGTCGCGATGGTTGCAACCAGGGCAACTGAAATACCAGGTAGTAAGAGCTGACCAAAACTCTCCCAGCGGTTACCGATAAGCGTCAATACCCAAAGACCGGCAGCCAAAAACGCCGATAGCAAACAGGGTACACAGGGCTCCTGTAGTACACCGAGCATGACATAGAGCAAATAGCCGCTAAAAACGGTCATAGCCGTGCTGCCGACAAATAGCCCTAGCCAAGTGGGACCTTCAAGAGATTTGTTTTTAGTAACAACGGGACCAATGGCTAATGCCCCCATCAAGAGATATGCGATCGCACCCAATAACGGCAGCGACACGCCTCCTAGTTGCACATAGGCACTCCCGGCTAGAGCACTGCTACCCTTGGCCATACAGCCAATAGACAGCAGTAATCCTGTCGCAGATACTCCGCCAATTAGGTAGCGAGAATTACGATGAATCCAGGTCGTTGGTTGTTTACGTTTGCGTGCCATGTTTCAAAAAATATAGGTCTAAAATTTGTTGATATTTATTGATTGTGGGGGCGTTCCATGGAACGCCCCCACAATCAAATCCCTTCAATGGCATAGGCCAATGTCTGTAATTCCGCCGTTGGCAGCTCTGCTACTACGGCATAGAGATAATTCTCATCGCGCCAAAGCACGATACCGGTACCGTCTGGCTGCTGTAACGACAGGTGCGCGGACTGCAGTTCAGGAAACTCTTCCTCCGCTAAAACCAGCTGATAGGCCGACACCGTTTGGTCGGTCTCTAACTGATAGGTCAGACGTAAGCCTTCAGCATCTCCCAGCTGACAGTTACTGCCCCCTAACAACTTGCCCTGATGGTCAGGTAGCAGCGGCAATGCGGCTACGGTTGTTTGAAACCCTTGCAACAGGTCTGGAATTTCATCAGGCTGGCTAACCACAAAATCAACGGGGCCATCAGGATTCTGCAAAGACTGATGATGATCTTGCAAGAGATTACGCAGCCCTGACCACGGGTCGCCAGCAACGGTTAGCTCAGACGGCGAATATTGCGCCTGAAGCGTACGGACCTGATTGCCCAGACGCAGCGTTGCCAAACCGCACACCAGGGCCAGCCCGGCTGCTGTCGTACTCATTATCCAGGGCAGACGTGAGCGCTTGAATGTTGGCGTTGACGGCTGTGGCGGCAGACTGACTGACGTTGGTGAAGAGAATTCAGCTTTGGCAGCGGAGAGGATCTGCGATCGCAGCCCGCCTTCCGGCTCGACGTCATCTAACCCATAGGGCATCATGGCCAGCGTTTCCTGCAGTGCCGTCACCTCGACCTTGAGCGCGGGCAGTTCATGTAGCAGCCCTTGAAACGCTTCCGTCTCTGCCGATGTTAAATCCCCCAGCACATATCCCGCTGCTAGCTCTCGGATCTCTTGAGGCGAGAGAGGCTCACTCATGATAAATCCTCCTTCAGCAGATCTAACTGTTTACGC
The DNA here is from genome assembly GCA_050043465.1 of Leptolyngbyaceae cyanobacterium. GTDB lineage: Bacteria > Cyanobacteriota > Cyanobacteriia > Phormidesmidales > Phormidesmidaceae > Leptothoe. Next base: position 32,913 of record JBHJIL010000091.1, on the reverse strand, counting down.
AGCTGTAATAGCCCTCGCCGCGCCCAGCTTTTTACCGTTCCCAAGGGCACCCCTAGCCGTTCAGCAATATCTCGCTGAGACTGCCCTTCGTAGTAGCTCAGCTCCAACACTTCTCGCTGCTGTGCTTTTAACGTTGTCAAAGCTTCACGAACAATGGCACGTTTTTCCTGTTGGGTAATGTGTTGCATAGGTGTATCTGCATCAACAACCGTCTGCGACTGATGCCATTGGTTTAAGTACTTATATTGAGTCGATTGCGCCCTCAGCCGGTCAATCACCCGCGAACGGGTCAGCGTGGTCAAATAGCTTGCCAGGGAACCTCGATGAGGCTGATAGGAGCGGGTCCGCATCAGACTCAGAAAAATCTCTTGGGTCAGATCTTCGGCCTCAGCAACACGCCGCAGTCCTTTGATAGCAATGCCATAGACTAAGCTGCCGTAGCGATCGTAGAGAATGCCTAGGGCAGACAGCTCTCCTTCCCACAGCCGAGCCACTAAAGACCCATCGGTCTCATGCTCCATCACAGCTATTCCATCGACGGCCTGGATCACAACGCTATTAGTCAGGTTTCAATAGGTATACGGCCCCCAATTCGCATCGGATGCACTGCTTTAAAAAAAGGGAGGACAAATGCCCTCCCGATGGGGGTGTGGTCTAAGCTCGATTCTTATCCAACCGTCTGCTTGCGCTTACGGCTGGCAACAACAAAACTACCTACTGCCATGAGTCCTAAAATAGTCCCTGGTTCTGGCACGTCCACATCATTTACAAGCTCAACTTGAAAACGAGCCACCTGATAACCGGGGGCTGTAAAATCGGCCCCGGTAAAGTTGAGCGGCAGGCCGTTGAGCGCACTAGAATCTGTAGTCCCCAGAATAATTCCTTCGGTTAGACCAGGGTGCTCTGTTACCACACCATTTTCATCAGTCCCTATATCAGGAGCTGCCTGACCCAAGAACGCTGTACTAAATGGCAGTTCGTCGTTGACTTCGGTGCCGCCATCCAGCACTTCGCTACCGAGCACAACAAAGTCAGCCCCGACAAAATTACCGGCATCATCAAAGATTTGATGCGCTAGCGGATTGCCGTTGGCGATGAAAGCATCATTGCTAGGAATCACCATAGATGCATAGCTAAAATACTGATTGGTAGCCGGATCGACATCCAACAAAAAACTTGTCAGTTCACCCGGCTCTAAGGGGGGAGGCCCGTCGCTGAGCAATGTGGCTTGAACACCACCGGGCTCTTCTGCAGCAAAGGCAGCCGTCAGGGCCATGGTATCTCCGTCTTCGACTAGAGACTCCAATCCAGCAAAGGCATCTAGCGATTCATTACGGTTGTAAAGATCGAACGTGCCGTCGTGGAAGCCGACCCATGCAGGGGTTAAAAATCCACCATTGATGGGAGCCAGGTTTTCAACGGTCACCCGCAGCGTCGCAGCAGAAGCCGCTGTTGCCATGGTCGTTATAGTCCCCACAGACATCGCAGCTGCGATCGCAACGCGGTGAGCACGCAAAGCAAACATAGTCATAACTAGAGTGATAAAACTTCAGTGGAAATACGAGCACCTTTCGTCCAGACGTCGTAGCACCCCAGTAATGGAAGCAACCCGCATCTGACACGAAGAGGCTATCCTCCTGATTAGAATTCTTAGGGCAGGACGTAATTTTAGGCTGAGGACGTTTTGAAAACCCCCTGAGAACTGTGTAACGAACCTAAAGATCGCCTGAGAAGGCGCTGAGTAAGATGCCAGAATCACTTCACAAAGGGCGATGTGAAGACGGCTATTGACTCAGGTCATCTGCAGTGACATAAAAACTAGATGCGATAGTAGTACCACAGAAAAATTAGGACACTCAATGGCTCACCCACAAGGTTTAACCCTGACTTCCCTCAGTCAGCATGGCTGCTTTGATGGCACCGTTGGCATTTACAGTCATCTATCTGAACAGTGCCGATGCAAAATGAAGCTGGCAGTCTTTATTCCTCCCCAGGCTAAAACCCGTCCGGTACCGGTGCTTTACTACTTGTCGGGACTCACTTGCACAGAGCAGAATTTTATTAGCAAGGCGGGCGCTCAAAGCTATGCGGCCCAGTATGGTCTAATGCTGGTCGCTCCAGACACCAGCCCCCGTGGAGAGGATGTCCCAGATGAGGACGGGTGGGACTTTGGCAGCGGGGCAGGGTTCTATGTAGATGCGATCGCACAGCCCTGGGCCCAAAACTATCGTATGTACAGCTATGTAACTGAAGAGCTGCCTGCACTGATTCGAGAGAACTTTTCAGTCGACTCTAAGCAAGGAATTTTTGGTCATTCCATGGGCGGACATGGCGCACTGGTGTGTGGCCTGCGCAATCCTGAAAAATATAAGTCCATCTCAGCATTTGCTCCCATTGCGGCCCCGATTCAATGCGCCTGGGGTCAAAAGGCGCTCGGTAAGTATCTAGGGGCCGATCAAACAGCTTGGACCGCCTACGACGCCAGTGAACTTGTCCAGCAGCGGCCCCAGCGCGACCGTCCCATTTTGATTGATCAAGGGCTTGCCGATCCGTTTCTAGAACAGCAGCAGCTGAAGCCTGAGCTATTTGAAGCAGCCTGCAAAGAAGCCGGACAGCCGCTAGCGCTAAGAATGCAGCCAGGGTATGACCACGGTTACTACTTTATTTCTACTTTTATGGAAGACCACATCAGACATCACGCTGAGCTGCTGTGCGGGTAGTCCCAGGTCAGCTTCCCAGTAAAAAAAGCCCCAATAGGGTGGCACTGTTCCATAGGCTATGGATCAGCATTGACGAGAGCAGATTGCGCGATCGCGTGTAGACCCAGGCCAAAATTGCTCCCAACAGCGTCAGCGGCAGCACCTCCGAAAGACTCAGGTGAGCCGACGCAAAAATAAAGCTGCTGATCAATATCGCCCCCCATACCGGCATATAGCGAGTCAGCGACGGTAGCAAAAAGCCCCGAAATAGTACCTCTTCAAATAGGGGAGCAGCCACAGCAGCAGTCAAAAAGAACAGCAGCAGCGCCACAGAATCACTCTCCTGTAGCACTGTCTGCAGCAGCGGATTATTACCCCCTTGCCCCTGCCAGATTTGCTGGTTGAGCGCTGAAATAGCAATCATAGCGGCAGCGCCACCACATAGCCGCCCGCCCCCCATAGCGGCCAGCGATCCAGCAGTTTGAGCTTAAACCAGTCTTTGGGTAGCGGGCGATAGGCCCAAATCGAACCAGCCAGGACAGCAATGCCGCTAGCCGACATCAGTAAGTAAAAAAGCATGGAGTACAGCGCCCGTCCACGACTGCCCGTGGCGACAAAGCTCAGCCCCGACAGCTGCAGCACAAACGGGATGAGCAGCTGGCCCACAAAGAAAAATCCAACAATCAGCACCTGCCAGATAATTTCTCCATCCCAGGGTACCTCCCAAGGCTGGGCCGATTTACCCAGCAGCGAGTTCTCTCGCTGGGTAAGCCACTGCACGCTGAGAAAGATCAAGATACCGATACCGATCAGGCAGCCCAGTACAGGCATCGTCCCCACCGCCGCCAGCTTGACTAGCTTTGACTGAGCAGCAGTTTGTTCTTGCTCTCTTAACTGGGCTAGATCCACAGACCGATCGTCTAGGGTGTACAGCTGCTCTAATGCCCGATATTGAAACCAACCGTTGAGCTGACTGGTAATCGTACTTTCAGCGGTTGGGGTAATCATGGGCGGTACGGTCCAGAGTCCTAAAAGAACGTTGGCCGTATCAGCCGTGGGGCCGTCGCCTGCGCTCAACGTCTGCCAGCGCTGCTGAGCATCCTCTACATTGTTTTGCTGAGCGGCAATCAGACCCAGCTTGAGGTCGATATCGCTGATTAATGTTTGCTGCTGGCTGATGGCAGACTGAAATTTCTCGGGTTGGGGAGTTGAACTATCTGACTGAGCGGCCAGCTGCTTTTGCGATCGCGCCACGCCCCCAGCCGCTTCCTTACGCACCGACTTATACTGCTTGGCTACTGACTCCAGCGGATTGGCTCCCAACAGGGCACTGCCCAACGGCTTAAATTCATCGCTATCTAACTCATCCCAGACCGACGCCTGTAATAGCAAATCACTTTGATATAGCTGCAGCTGCCCCGTCACCTGGGGTTGAGAAAAACTTTCATACAGCGACGATGCCACCACCAGCGCAACTAGTCCTGTCAAAATCGATAAAACAACCCGCTTTGGCGTCATTGAGAAAATTGCAAACAGTCTAGGCATTATCGCATTAGGCCCCCTTTATTAACGACTGTTGCCGACATGATTCATCCTCTGGGCAGAGTGATTTAATAGTTCTCTGAGTTGCGTCGTATCCATCTATACCAACTCGTATTTGTCATCCGCTCTTACCCAACCGCAATCCGCTATGAAACGTAGACAGTTAATTGGTTATGGCTTGACAGGTGCCACCGCGACACTGACAGCCTGCGCCCAATCAACTACTCCCACTGCTACCGGAGAGGGGGGAGAGGCACTGCCTACGGTACGTTGGAAAATGGCCACCAGCTGGCCCAAGTCGCTGGATACGCTATACGGCGCGGCTGAAATTGTGTGCGATCGCATCGCGGCCATGACCGATGGTCGCTTTACCATTGAACCCTATGCCGGAGGAGAGATCGTCCCTGGTTTACAGGTACTCGACGCGGTCCAAGACGGCACGGTGGAATGTGGTCACAGCGCCGCCTACTACTATGTCGGCAAAAGTCCAGCCCTGGCCTTTGGCACCACTGTCCCGTTTGGTCTTAACGCCCAGCAGCAAAACGCCTGGCTGTACCATGGGGGTGGCCTCGAAGCCATGCAAAAGCTCTATGCCAAGTTCAATGCCATCAACTTTCCATCGGGTAATACCGGTGTTCAAATGGGCGGCTGGTTTAATAAAGAAATCAACACCGCCGCCGACCTCCAGGGGTTAAAAATGCGCATTCCTGGGCTGGGCGGCAAGGTCATGGCCAAACTGGGGGTAAACGTTCAAAACTTACCCGGTAGTGAAATCTTTTTGGCTCTAGAGCGCGGTGCGATTGATGCCGCTGAGTGGGTCGGCCCCTACGACGACGAAAAGCTAGGCCTGCAAAAAGCTGCCGAGTTTTACTACTATCCCGGCTGGTGGGAGCCCGGTCCTACGTTTGACATGATGATCAACATGGAAGCCTGGACCTCGCTGCCGCCAACGTATCAAGAAGTGATCAAAACTGCCTGTGTTGAGTCCAACGCCAGCACCTTAGCTAAATACGACGCCGTCAATGGGGCCGCCCTCCAAAGCCTGCTCGACGCGGATGTTCAGCTCAAGCCGTTTAGCAATGAAATCCTGGCGGCAGCCGAAAAGGCTGCCTTCGAAATCTACGAAGAAAACGCCAGTCAGGATGCTGATTTCAAGGAAATCTACGACCAGTGGAAAACCTTTCGCGAATCAGTCTACGGCTGGAACCGTCTCAACGAGCTAGGCTTTGCCGAATTTTCCAATCAAGGATGAGCCGTCTAAAAATTTCGTCCATCTGTGTGTGGATTAAATCTCCTCGGCGCGGCAGTGTCCTTCACCAACGTGTCCTAAGCCCTCGTAGATATCAGCGAGCTGCAGCATTTCTGTCTTGGTGAGCTGTGTCTCTAGGTCTTCAGGCGTCAGGTTGACTGCACCGTCCTGTGCTAGAGCTGCAAATGGGTCGAAGCCTAGCGCGCCGCGATTAAGTACATCATCTTCGGGGGTATCAATATCACCAAATAGATGGTCGAAATGAAAGGTAGTCTCTACGTCTGCTGTTTCATCAGGATTTAGAATTCCTTTGCGCTCATCGCCAACAAAATCACCGCAGAAATACTCCAGCGAGGGATTCATGGCAATTTCAAACGGAATGGTTTCACCATCACGGGTAGCGGTCCCGATCAGCAATAGTGATGGTTCGGTCTCTGACGCGAGTTTCCTAGAGAGCGCGTTGTAGCGACCGGCTGGAGTCTCTACCTGTTCTACGAGGATAGGCTCTGCTGCTTCATCGCCCTCGGCTAGATCTAGGCTGGCTGATTCTGTCAGTAGGGTCTTGGTCTCAGCCACAATATCCACATCCGCCTCTGGATTAAAGGGAGGCTCTGACTGATAGGCCACAACGTCCTGGATGTTGGTATAAACGTGGTCAAACTCGATTTGCCAGCCGTCTTTGCTGGTAAATCCCTGGCGGATGAAGTCTTCGCCATTAGCCCGTAGTTCTAGCGTGCCAACCTCACCATCAGTTGTCTCAACATCAGGTGACTGAGTGCAGGCAGCACTCCCTAGTAGGAGCGAGATAACAGCCGCACTCATTAACCGATTCTTATCCATATATCTTCCAAAAGCGGCCCTCTTATTGAAGCGCTGACGTTTCCGTGTCTCAATACCCCCCAGGGGGAAAAGCGTGGGTGGTCAGGGCATCTCAATTTACGTCCGCCCAGTGACACCCTGGCATTGCTGTCGATCGAAAGATCAAATTAAGCTTATTTGTATAAAAATATTGAGGGTATTAGTTAGATTCTCTAACGTTTAGATTGGGCTGCTTGGCAACAACACAGCCTGCTGCTACCGCAAAACTTATAGCAGCTATTACCAACGCGAGACCTGTACTTAAGTCAGCCCCTAGGCTGCCTAATAGACTCATAGCGGCCGCTCCGCCGCTGAAGTAGAGACCGGTACCTAAGCCAGCTTTTGTCGGTGGGACCATAGACAGGGCATAGGGAAGGGTGCCGTTAGCAACCAGGCTAAAGGCGATGCCGATTGCGATCGCAACTAGCACAGCTATCCCTGCCGTTCCCATCACCGCAGTGGCAATCACAGTCAAAATCATCAGCCCAAAGCCCATCACCATCGATCGACGATTGCCCAACTTCGTCGCCAGCTTGCCACAGGGCAGCGCGCTGAGGGCCACAGTGATAAACAGGGCACCCATAATCAATTTGGGTTGACCAAAACCAGTCCCGGCCACCGCTTTAGGAAAGCTCTGCAACAAAAGTCTCAACCCCAGAGCCACACCGGCCCCAGTTGCAAATATCCATGGCAGGTTAGCCCAGGACATCTCGACGGTGGCCCCTGCTTTGGCGGCATTCCCGGTCACCGTTGTCCCAGGCTTTACCTGCTGCAGCACAAAGGCGGCTAGCAACAGCACCACGGTGCCAATAGAGAACGCTGCCAAAGGGCCTAAGTTCAAAATAAAGTCGCTGGCTAGAGGAGCCATCGCTCCGGTAACTCCGCCCACCATGGTCAAGACACTGGCCGCCTGGGGTAAGTCGGCCTCAAAAGCATAGCGGCCTAATAGCGACAGGGCTGGACTGCGAAAAACGGTCATCGCCATGGCCCACGCCACTAAAACAAACGGCAGCAGGGCCTTGAGCGACACGCCAATCAGAACGACCAGCGGAATCACTAAAAAACAGACGGCTGACAAAATCATCCCTAGAGCAATCTGTGGAAACCGGCTCCCCACCCAATGCTGACGCCGATCCGAAAAGCTACCCATCAGCGGTTCCATAACCGCACCCAGAGCATTTTCAATGATCAACAAAACAGCGGCCAAACCCGCTGAAAACCCTAGAGTTAGCAGCAAATCATCCAGATAGAGATTGTAAATCACCCACGTCAGCGAGATCGCGCCCTGCACAGCCGCTAATCCCAATACCTGCAGCCACAGAACCCGCTGCCCTACTGATGAACTACTCATAGGAACTCAATCATTACAAACAACTACATGGATACAACAGCCCTACCTGCATTCCCGACATACAGACGTTCCATATCGCCCTCATACAGACGTTCCATGGAACGTCTTTTCAATATATTCAACTACTCAGCGACGGTAGCCAGTTCACCAATCCTGGAAACGTAATGATTGCCACCAGCACCAGCAACTGCAGCGCAATAAACGGCACCACACCTCGGTAGATATTGCCCGTAGAGATATCCTTTGGAGCCACCCCGCGCAAATAGAACAGCGCAAAGCCAAACGGCGGTGTCAAAAACGACGTTTGCATATTGGCTCCAATAATCACCCCGTACCACACTAGATCCATTCCTAGCTGCTGAGCTACCGGAGCAAACAGAGGAATCACAATAAAGGCAATTTCAAAGAAGTCAATAAAGAAACCCAGTAAGAAAATAGTGAGCATGCTGACGATTAAAAAGCCCGTCTCACCACCAGGCAGATTAGTCAGCACGTCAAAGATAAAACTGTCTCCCCGTAGTCCGCGAAACACCAGGCTAAAGGCCGTAGAGCCCAGCAGGATAAAAATCACCATGGTGGTGGTGCGCAGGGTGCTATCACACACCTCTTGCAAACCGCCGATCGTCAGCTGGCGGTTGCAGGCCGCGAGGATTATCGCCCCGACTGCGCCCAGGGCACCGGCTTCTGTCGGCGTGGCCACCCCAAAGAAAATACTGCCCAACACCAGTAAAATCAGCGCTAGCGGCGGCACCATCACCTTGAGGACTTTCAGCGCCAGATCGCGTCCGCGTACTTTTAAGATGTCTGCCGGTAGCGCCGGTAGCAAGTCGGGTCTCACAAATGCAATCACCGCCACATGGACCACAAATGCCCCGGCCATCAGCACCCCTGGGATAAATGAGCCGAGAAACAGATCGCCCACCGACACCCCCAGCTGATCCGCTAGGACTACCAGCACAATGCTGGGGGGAATAATTTGACCTAGGGTGCCCGAGGCGGCAATTACTCCGGTAGCGACATCTTTGTTGTAGCCGTAGCGCAACATGGTTGGTAGCGAAATCAGTCCCATGGTGACGACCGTTGCGGCCACCACTCCGGTCGTAGCCGCAAGCAGGGCTCCGACTACGACCACTGCGATCGCAAGTCCACCCCGCAGCCGACCAAATAGACTGCCCATGGTTTCTAGCAAGTTTTCGGCAATGCCCGACTTCTCTAGCATGGCCCCCATAAAAATAAAGTAGGGAATCGCCAGCAGGGTGAAATTATTCATGATGCCGAATATGCGCTGCGGCATCGCGGTCAGAAAAATCGGGTCAAATACCCCAAGAGCAATTCCTAGCAGGCCAAATAGAATCGCTACCCCACCCAAAGAAAATGCCACCGGATAGCCCAGGGATAAAAGCACTAAGGCTCCACCAAACATCAGCGGTCCTAGCCAGTCAGTTAGCATCGCTAGAGCCCCCGTTGGAGGAAGCATTGTCTACGGGCAAATGACCTGAAAAGATAGCCCAGTTTTTGATCGCCTCTGAAATGCCCTGCAGTATTAGCAGCCCAAAGCTAACCAAGATCATGGTTTTGATGGGAAACCGCAGCAGTCCGCCTGGATCCGGCGAATTTTCCCAGACGGCCCACGATTTGAGCACTGCCCCCCAGGAAAAGTAGATAACCAGGGCAGAAAACGGAATTAGAAAGACAACGGTGCCGATAAAATCCGCCAGGGCCTTATGCCGCCTAGACCAGCGGTCATAGAACACATCCACCCGGACATGACCGCCTTTTTGTAGGGTATAGGCCGCTCCTAGCAAAAAGACGAGATCAAACAGATACCACTGGGTTTCAATCAGCGCATTGGAGCTGAGGTTTTGACCGACCAGGTTGCCAAGATAGCGACCAATGACATTCCAGGTGCCCACACCGATCATGGCCAGCACTAACCTGGAGGTAATTTTACCAATTTGATGGGTAAAGGCATCTATCCTGCGAGCAACAGAGAGTAAGGAGCGCAAGGTGCTTTGCTAATTTTCTACCGTGGTATTTTATACCGAGCGGGGTAAGGAGGTAGGTGCGATCGCACAATTTGCAACGTTTCCCTTCGGCTTCGTTTAGGGAAAACTCACGGGCTGAGCGCACCCTACTTGCGTCCGGTCACCGGATCGTTTAACTTACTGGACTATGGCTGTGTGTGTGCAGCCTGGTTCCCCAAAATTTTGGTCGAGACGCTACTGGCAGGAGATTAGGCCCTCCCACCAATAGCTGACCCCCAAGGCTGAGCAAGCAGTCTCGGCGGCTGAGTAGTATTTTACTCGTGGCCGCTCCGTACCGCACTTGTCTGGGAGCGGCCAAATTTTGGGTTTCCTACCATATCAGAGGAAACCCTCAAATGTTGTATTTACCGTATGTATCGTCTGCCCGTCAGGGGGAGGCGACAAGTCCGCTGTTGCTGACAAATCCGGCTGCTCGGCCAGAACGATTGCGCCATCTGGTGATTGGCTCACCGGAGAGGGTGCGGTCTGTGATTCACAGGCTGCATGTGCTGAACTACGCGGAGCAGGCGCTATGGAGTCAGCTGGTGACGATTCCGGAGTCGGGCATGATGATTACGCCCGCCCAGGGAGAGGTGTTCAGTTTGCTGCGGCGTGATGGGCCGGAGTTAAGGGGGTAGGTGTAGGGGTGCGATCTCGGGTGTAATCGAAACACTTGAGATCGCTCAACTTACCGCATACTCAGTAAACTGGCGTTTGAAGGGAGAATGAAAGCCCACCACAATATCAGTTTTTGGAATACCCAGTCTGACCAGTTCAGTGGGAATATCGTCCTCGGTACCATTGTGCTGAAGCCAGATTTTGCCCCTTTTAATATCTAGATGCAAGATGCACCCATAAATACGCCGCTCGTCTTGCCAGCCGATGTGCATAAGCTGGTAATGGTCTCGTATGGTGTCAGCCAATAGTTGGACTTCAACAGCCTTATCACCAGAATCAAACTGAGCATAGTCTTCTAAAAGCTGTTGAATGATAGTGCGATAGTTTTCTAACTTATCCATTGGGATATCGTCTCCTGACGAGAGTTGTAAACAATAATTTTTAAGCGATTTTCTTTGACGATTGCTTGAACAGTTGTCAACACAAAAAACGAATTGCAAGTGTCGGCGGGAATAGCAAGATACAAAATACGCTCTGGTTCTTGATCAGCCAGAATAGTGCGATAGTTAATGAATTGTCCCAATGCAGTATGAAATTCTGAGACTGGAGAGCCTCGCACAAAGCTCTTTATATCAACAGCAATTTTCTGCCCTTCTCGCTCCGCAGCAAGCACTTTCTCTGATCCCAAATCAAATACATTCGCCCAAACTCTGCACGAATGGGAAATGGATCATGGGTAATCGTCCAGCCATCTTTTTCCAAGGCGTGACGAACTGCATCGTGGAAAGCATCCCTGGCTGGCATTATCGTTGAGCCTCGTTTTTGCTAGTTTTGACCACTTCGTCTTCTACTTGGAGTTGATAGGGGAATGTTTGGGCTTTTTAAAATTTTTGATCTAAGAGTGTTGTCATCTTTTTCTCGAAAATACTACACCGGTTGAAAGCTTTCTTGCTTCTCAACTGTTAAAGAGCATTAGACTCAAAGTCCCCAGATTTGGGGATTTAGGGGCCTAGATAACCTCCTAGACCCTACGGAATCTCGTTTTCAAAGCTTTCTGCCAAGAACGAATTCACCTTACAGGAATCGAGGGCCTGAACAACTGGTAAATTCTTTGTCCAAAATATCCTGAGTCAATCTATCTAGCCCAGCTCCATCAAACCTTCTGAGCCAAAATCAGTCCAAACCACTGGCGCTCATCGGTAAACGTTTTCATCACGTTAAGACCATGACCACTTAGCTGCTGGGCAACGTCTGTTGGATCAAATTTCCGAGAGATTTCACTGAGCAAACGTTCTCCCTTAGCAAAATCCACGCTTAGAGCTAAATCCTTTAGAGTCACCGTTTGGTTCTGCTGGCTCTCTAGGTACATCTCTATCTGGTGATCTTTTGAGTTATAAACCGCCACATGGCGAAACTGCTCTAAATCAAAGTCACCGCCATAGCGATAGTTAAGATGTCGCAGCATATTGAGATCAAACTTGGCCGTTACTCCCTGAGCGTCGTTGTAGGCCGCTTCGACAGTGGCAACATCTTTTTGTAGATCTAAACCTAGTAGAAAGAACTGTCCTGACTCAAGCGCCGTACTTACCTGCTGCAGAAACTGGTCACACTGCTCGGGCGACAGGTTACCTAAAGTACTACCAATAAACATCACCAGACGAGTATCCAAACTAGAGGCTGGCAGTGCCTGCAGTGCAGCTTCATAGGTACCAATCAGGCCATGAATTTTGAGACTTTCATAGTCGCATAGCAGCTGTTTAGAGCTGTCTTTTAGCATCGTACCGCTGACGTCGATAGGGATGTAGCGCAGTGGCAGACCGCAATCCTGATAAGCATCTAGCAGAATACGCGTCTTGGTAGCACTGCCGCTACCTAGTTCCACCAGCTCGCAAGCCCCCGTCAGCTGAGTAATCTCACTGGCATAGCGTTGAAAAATAGCTGACTCGGTTCGGGTTGGGTAGTATTCCGGCAGAGCGCAGATCTGCTCAAACAGCTCTGAACCTAGGGCATCGTAAAAATATTTGGGAGAGATGGATTTAGGTGTCTGGATTAATCCATCGATCACATCCTGTCCATCAGCAGCTTTTGAAGAGTTGCTGTCCAGGGTTTGAATATGAAGACGAGCGGCATCAATAGCACGGTCTGCTACGTTAGCGGCCGCAAAACCGCGATCGGCTGTAGAAAAAGTCATAAAAAACTGGGATCAACAGGGCCAGTGTAGCTCGCGAGATTATCCTTCGTGGAAAGCTTGCCAGCTTATTGAGCACAGCGAAATCCCATAAATAGCTCTCTGACATGGGGCTCATACCAGTTACGAAAGCTGGGTCGCAATGCCCAGGAACGCGTCGCCCAGCTGCCACCCCGCAGCACCCGATGACGTTCGTCAAAGTAAATTTCTGAATAGCCGCGGTAGGGATACGCCTGAAACCCAGGGTAGGGATGAAACCAGCTCTGGGTCCATTCCCAAACGTTGCCCAGCAGATCGTGACAGCCGTAGTCGCTAACAGACTGGGCTGATGCCCCCACCGGACAGGTATACCCCAGACGATGATTACAGTTGAGCTGGTCTGACGCTAATAAGCTGGGAAGCTTCGATTCTAAGCCTTTCGTTGCTAAAGCCCACTCGGCTTCGGTGGGTAGTCGTTTACCGACAAATCTTGCATAGGCTGTAGCCTCGTACCAATTAACGCCAGAGACCGGATGCTGCGCAAACGCGGTAAGGTTTTGTGCGGGCCAATACAGCGGCTGAGTGACGTTGGCCGATTGTAGCCAGCGCCAGCCTGCATCGCACCACCACTGCCGATCTTGATATCCTCCCGCTGAGATAAAGCGCTGGTACTGTTCACAGGTCACAGGCGTGCGGTCGATTTGATACGGCTCTACGTCTACCCAGTGGGATGGCCGTTCATTATCGATTGCGATCGCACGCTTAAGCTCATCGTGATCGACGTCTAAACCAAGAGAGACAGTCCCTCCCGCAATGGCTACCATACCGGTAGGACCACTGGGGCTTGCTCCAGATATCGGAGCTTTCAGCGGCGTTACCTGTCCTTGCACTCGATGCAGCGCCATAACTAGAGACATCGTTTCGCTGTGCTGACATTCGTGCTGTAGCAGCCAGTGCCACAGCCGCATCTGCTCTGCCACAGGAGCCCTGTCTAAATAGGAAAACGTACGCTGTCGCACATCGGCCAGAAATTCTAGTAATTCTTCTAGGCTGGGTAGCTGCTGCCGCTGAGCCTTGGGAAGACCGTCAGCTGCAAACAAAGTTCGATAGTGGGGAAACGGGCATGGCTGCTGCGCCAGATGCTCTAGAATCCACAGCGATTCTGTAAAGGCGATATGTCCTAAATGCCACCCCACTGGACTAAAGTCAGCGTGAGCCTGCTGCTGAAGCACGGTTTGATTAATGCTGTGGACCAGGGCCAGCGTACCCTCACGACAGGTTTGTAGCGTCGTTTTTAGATAGTCACACAGCTGTGAGTTATTAGCAGATTCAAGGTCAAGAAACGCAGGAAAAACCATGGATATTAGGTTTGAGGGTGCTAGCAGATACAGTCAGGCTGTGGGATTGAGCCAACGGCTCCCACGCCGCGTCAAATAAGGGTTCAGAGGCGAGAATAATGCTATCCGACTGCATCAGGAAGTAAAAAGACGGGGCTTTTGCTTGATTGTCAAAACGACTTGCTACTAAATTTTCACCATCGCTGAGCACGATCACACCCGACACCCGGACCTGGTCTTTGTTACCGAGGGACTCAATCGTGGCGACGGCTTTTTCTAAGGCACCCCGCAGCCCCAGCTGGGGATCTAAATCCAGCAAATGAACAATCAGCGCAAATATATGCTCAGAATCGGTCAGACCGTAGATATTTTGATAGGCCGTATCACCAATCAGATCTCGTATGGGGCGATATAGCGTCTGACGAAACGACTCAATCCAACCATTATGTACAAACAGAAGCTGACCGTGGCGAAAGGGCTGACAGTTACTGATATCGATGGGCAGTCCTGGCGTCGCACTACGAATGTTGGATACAAATGACCGCGATCGCACATATCGACACAGATGCGGCAAATTGGCATCGTTCCAAATGGGCAAAACATTGCGATAGATAAAGGGATCAGCTGTAGTGTCATCAGGATGATGCCAGCCCAGCCCAAAGCCATCCGCATTGAGTAGAGCCACCTCTAACTCTTTTGGCTGGTAGCTCTGTACCACTAAGGAATGCTCAGGTTTAAATATAAGGTCTTCAAGGAGAATGGGCGCTCCTAAATACGCAAGTAGACGACACATAGTAAGGGCGAAAGGGAACGAATGCCTGGTTTAGTTTGACAGGGAAAAGGCAGCTGTCGCTAACAGCGCCCAGCCAATAATTAAGGCCAGACCTCCGATAGGGGCAACGGCTCCGAGCAGCTTGATGCCAGATAAACTCAGAGCGTAGAGGCTACCTGAGAAAATCACAGTACCGATAATAAATGCCCAACTGGCGTAGCTTAGCCAGCCGTTATTCGGAAGTTGTAGCCAAAGAAGTCCCACTAGCAGCAATGCCAGGGAATGATACATCTGGTAGCGCGTGCCTACTTCGAAGGTAGCTAGGGCTTTTTCGCTTAGCTGTGCTTTGAGTGCATGAGCCCCAAAGGCACCGCCTGTAACAGATAAACCTCCCAAAATAGATGCGATCGCAAGACACAGACGTGCAGTCATCGGATAGCCAGAGAAACAAGTCTTTCTAGGGTAAACAATGCCCCACCACTCTGCCGAAAAATTTGCCAGAGTTCCATGAGTTTAATGGGGTTTGAATCGGAGGTTTCGGCGTGCAGACCGCTATCCCTGTCAATCGGTCTCAATAATTAGTCAATCTAGGCTCCGCCTATGAACGTTTTGCCAAAAGCAATTACCGCCTGTGGGCTGCTCAGCGGAGTCATTGTCTGCCAGCCCTATCTGGCACTAGCCCAAACCATTACACCAGCAGATACCGCAACCCAGGCGACTGTATCCGAACAGGGCATCATTGAGATCAGCGGCGGCACTCAAAATGCTGGCAGTCTTTTTCATCGTTTTGAGCAATTTGATCTCAGCCCTCAGCAAACGGCCAGCTTCATCACAACTGAATCTACCCTTGCCATCATTAGCCAAATCCTAGGAGGCAACGCGTCCACAATTGACGGGTTACTCCAAGTTACCGGCAGCAATGCCGATCTTTATCTGATAAACCCTGCCGGACTGATCTTTGGCCCCAATGCCCGACTCGATTTAGGCGGGTCCTTTACAGCGACTACAGCTACCCATCTCGGTAACAGCAGTCAGTGGATCGATATGCTCAGCGCATCTGACTATGCCAGCCTGGTGACAGCACCTACCCACTTTGGCTTTAGTCAACCAGGACGCATCGTCAACCAGGGACATCTGGCCGTTTCTGACGGTCACAGCCTCAGACTACTGGCTCCACAGGTTACCAATAGCGGTAGTTTGAGCGCTCCAGCTGGAGAAGTGACTCTTTTCGCCCCACCGCTGGGACATACCATTACTCTTGGCCAAACCGATGGGGTACTTCAACTAGAGCTAACGGCTGGCTTTCTTAATATGAACAATGGCCCAGCAGCGCTGATCACAGGGGGAAATCTACATCACAGCGATACGTTAGAAGTCAGCACTGATGGCACGACTGCCTTAGTTAACCGCGCAGATCCTCTAGAAACTCCATCATGGCTCAGTAATCTCAATAACACTGGAGATATTTCCACCTGGGACGGCGGTGAAATTAATCTGCTAGGCCACACTCTAGATATCTCTGGCGGCACTTTAGATGCTTCTGGCAGCAGCGGTGGTGGGTCTATTCGTATTGGCGGAGACTACCAGGGACAGAACGGCTTACCCCAGGCAGTACATACCGTAATCACTGATGCCGTTACCCTGATGGCCGATGCTCCAACCACAGGCGATGCCGGTCAGATAATCGTTTGGGCAAAGGACACAACAGATTTTAATGGCACGATCTCAGCTCAAGCAGCCCAGGGAAATGGGGGATTGGTTGAAACGTCGGCAGGCCACCAGCTATCCATTGGACATCAGGCTCGTGTAAATACTGGGGCACCCCAGGGAAACAATGGGTTTTGGCTAATCGATCCAGCAGAACTCACTGTTGTTGATGCTGAAGGCTTAGCCTCCATCGAGACTGGCACGAATGATGCCAACAACAGCACGATCAACAGTTCAACTATTGTCGCCGCACTCAATAACACCAACGTCACGCTACAGGCAACAGAGGTTATTACCGTTGATTCAGCAATCGACGCTAGCAGGAACGAGACTACTAGCAGCCTATTTCTCGATACCGCTGTTCTAAATCTTAATGAGCGCATTTTTCTCAAGGATGACAGTCAACTATCAGGCAGTGCCAATGTGGTGAATATAGGCATCAACGGCAGTCTGCAAAATGGGATAGACAGCGTTACTAATGGAGGCACGCTCAACCTAGCCGCTACCACCTATCGTGAAGGCACGACGCTAAATCTCGGGCAGCCACTGACTCTTTTAGGTCAGGGACGAGACAACACGTCCATTAGCGGCGACATCAACCGCGACGGTATTGGCGAGCATTCCTTGTTTGAGATTACTGGCAACAATATTACAATTGCCGACCTGACGCTCCGAGACGGTCTAAATGCTGTAGACCATGGAGGAGCAATCAAAACGCAAGGAAACAACCTGCTAATCCAAAACACCACATTCTTAAACAATCGGGTAACTGGTCTCGATCAAGATGGAGGAGCCATTGATAATCGAGGTTCTCTGACGCTGATTGATACGGTGTTTGAAGGTAATTTTTCCAATGCGGATGCAGGAGCCATTAGCAATCGAGACACAGGAACGCTGCTAATTGAGGAGAGTTTATTTGAAAATAATCAAGCTTTAGACAATGGCGGAGCAATTCAGGTCGAAGAGCAAGCCACTTTAACCGCAATTAACACCGTATTCCGCAATAATCAGACCGCGGACGACGGCGGCAGCATCTACAACGACCAGGGTAAGATCAGCCTACGTGACAGTCAATTGAGTCGCAATACAGCCAGTCGCGGCGGCGCTATTTTTAACAGTGGGTCAGCTGAGCTAGACACGCTATCTATTGAGTTTAATCAGGCTAGCGACGTCGGTGGTGGTTTTTTTAATCAGATTGGGGCCAATAGCAGGCTTACAGCTAGCAACTTGCTGGACAACACAGCGCCGGGCGGTGGGGGACTCTTTAATCGTGGCCAGTTAGCAATCGATCGTGGCGTTATTGCTCAAAACCAAGCGACCGGTCTCGATCTGCAAAACGGCGGTGGGGGTGGTGGGATTTATAACTTTTCAGGAGGTTTCCTTGCGGTAGAAGCTAGCTTGATCAGCAACAATACATCTGCAGACAACGGGGGTGGTCTATTAAATTTTTCTAGTGGAGAGCTAACAGAAGCTGCGATCGCAAACAGCACCATTGCTGGAAATCAAGCAGCTAATCGAGGTGGCGGCATTGAAGTCGCCGGAGTCAACGGTTTCTCTAACTTATCCCGACTAGATATCACCAACAGCACCGTTTCAGGAAATCAGGCTGCCATTGGAGGCGGCATTCGTACAGTGGGACCCACAACGCTCACCAATGTTACCGTCACAGCGAATACAGCAACCCGCTCAGGCGGTGGCATCTCCGAGAATCTGACTACCGCCAACACGCCAACACTAATTAATACGATTGTGGCAGCCAACCGTGCAGCCACCAGCCCTGACGTAGAGGGTCAGTTTACCGATCAAGGAAACAATCTCATTGGCATTAGCCAAGGCAGCACGGGTTTTGATAACAGCTCTCTCATTGGCACCAGGACTGCACCGATCGATCCAAAGCTGACTTCTTTAAACACCAATGCTGGTATTTTGCCCTCACACCAGCTCCTCGAAAATAGTCCAGCTATTAACGCCGGTGATAACACAGTCGCGACCACGACCGATCAGCATGGACAGCCCAGAATTGTCGATAGCATTATCGATCTGGGCTCTGTTGAAAGTAACATTCTGCCTGAAATCGATCCTGTCCCTGAAGTCTTGCCTCAGCCACCTCAGCCGCCAACTCTGCCATCACCTGAGCAAGTTATCCCAGCATCAGAGGTTCTGGCTGCCCTAGACCAAGTCACCGTCTTAGCGCAGGAAGAACTGACGGCTCAATCTCGTCGACCAGATGTTGAACCAACCAGCTTTAGCCTCCCCAGCGGTCGTCTGAAATATTTTGATGAAGAAGCCTTTCAATATTTAGAGAATACCTTTAGTAAAAACTACGAAAATCACTGGCAGCTGTCCCAAACTCAACCGGTTATCCTGCAAACGGTGCAACAAACTCTACAGCAGACCTACTCAACTCATCAAATTCGCTCGGCAGTTGTCTATGCAGTTTTTGTTCCCCAACAGCCTGAAGGTACCAATCCTGAAGATACGTTTGTTTTACCCCGTACAGACATTCCCCACGCGTCAGACGATCAACTTCTGCTCGTCTTTGTACCTGCGGTCGGTAGCCCTGTGCAGCATCTGGTCAATGTGTCCCGCGCTGAGCTGATTCAACAGGCAAAACTGTTTCGCCTGGCCGTTTCCGATCCAGAGGATCCGCTTAGCTACCAGGCCCTCGCACGTCAGATGTATAGCTGGCTACTAGCTCCTTTACAAGCAGACCTATCAGCAAGCGGTATCCAACATATTCTCTATTCTCTCGATCAGGGATTACGAACCATTCCCCTAGCCGCCATGATGAAAGAGAGTTCTTTTGTCATTGAGCAGTATGGCATATCTGTAATTCCCAGCATGGGGCTAACCCAGTTTCAGCCTGGCAACATACCGTTCGAACAACGTTCTCTCATTGCCGGAGCTGAAAAGTTTCAGACTCATGAGGCCTTACCCGCAGTTCCTATCGAACTTGATATTGTTGCCAAGTCTACTCAAGGCACAGACGTTTTACTCAATGAAACATTCACCCTCGATAATTTTCTGGCACTTCAAGCTTCACAACAGCCCGACTTGCTCCATCTAGCAACCCATGCAGAATTTAATACCGGAAATTTGGAGCAATCGTTTATTCAATTTTGGGATGCTCAGCTAACGTTTCATCAAATGCGAGACCTCAATTGGTCAGAAGCAGAGTTGTTGATTTTAAGCGCCTGTGGCACAGCCCTCAGCAGTCCTGAAGCGGAATTAGGTTTTACAGGGCTTGCAGCTGGCGCAGGCATCGAGACAGTTATGGGCAGTCTTTGGAATGTTTCAGACATCGGCACGTTAGCACTCATGACAGAGTTCTACACACAGCTATCCCAAAAAGCATTACGCTTTCAATCTTTGCGACAGGCTCAAATCGCTTTAATTAGAGGAACAACGCAGGTCAATAACGGGCTGTTAAATACCTCACGCCAGCAGATTCCACTACCGTCTCAGTGGGATCTGCCAGGAGCAGAATTTTCCCATCCATTCTATTGGGCAGGATTTACTATGGTTGGCAATCCCTGGTATTGACGTCAAAAGAGTTTTCATACCTACCCAGGAAACAAACTTAATCGGCCTCCATTATTGGATGTACCGACGTTCCATGGAACATCTCTCCAGCATTAATTTTTGGACTCTAAAAATCCTGACGTTGCCGATCCTCAGGATGATTTTATCTACCAGATGCTGGTGCTTAACATTTCCAACCAACCGATACATCGCCTAAATCAGCAACAGTAAAATCCTTATCACAACAAAAGTTGTTGTTACTCATAGAGACTTTATCTAGTCCGTAGAGCCTCCTCTAAGGTTTTAAGTACTCTTTACCTGTTCCCCAGTAACAAAAGATACGCTAGAAATTCAAACAGACTCTCCTGTGGCATTTACTCTAGTCTCTGCTAACCCAATTTAGTCATGATCCAGTTCACTCGTATCGCGTCGTCAATGAGCCCAACCGGCAGATTAAACTTACTCAGTCGTTTATCATCTGCGGTATTGATTAGCTACATCGGGCTAGCCACTCCTAGCTATGGGAGCGAGCGCATTCGCTGGACACCAGACCCTGAACGGGGCAGTGTTAGTTCAACGCTCTCAGGGGGACGACGAGGACAGGAAGATGTTGGCTGTGATACCGCTGATAGTACAACTCGTCTAGCCCCCATAGTCCCTGGAGATCGGGCCAACCTTTTCACAACTCTTGCAAACCCGACACTGGCGTGGAATGTGTCAACCGTGGCACCCGTTTCTATGACGTTTCACTTTTCAGATCCTGCTGTGGCGACACCGCTATACACCCAAACTGTCTCAGTTGAGAAAAGTACGACCATTAGCGTTACTGTACCCAATGAGCACAGCCTAGAGCTGGGAAAAAAGTATCGCTGGACTGTATTTGTTTCATGCCCTGACCATATCCAAACCGAAATTTCTGCACGCAGCTTTATTGAACGTGTAGATCGGGAATCATTAAGTATCGATAGCTTATCAAGTCTGGAGCAGGCACGTATCTATGCAAGGCAGGGGATCTGGTATGACGCTGTCGCTGCGTTACTGGCTGCTGGCAGTCAGGGAGAAAATGATGCTGAGATTATGGTAAAGACTCTATTAGAGCAAGGAAATAACCCAGCAGATATCAACTTGGCTGCGGTGGTTCAGCTGTAGATATGGCAGTGAAATCACCGTATCACTTAGATATTGTGATGAACTCGTTTGCGGATAGTGGCCCCTGGTGCAAAAAAACAGTGTTAGAGATATCTGGAGAGATCTTAAACATGGTTTTAGCAGCCATCGTAGTTTTGCAGTTCTTGCAAGTTTGTTGGCCGCTGGTAGCATCCTAGGCTTACGCGCCTTAGGTGGCCTGCAGCTGTTGGAGCTGCGAGCCTTTGATAAAATGATGACGCTGCGACCGAATGAGACAGTCGACCAACGCATTGTTATTGTAGGAATTACTGATGCTGATCTAGACAATTATCTAGGAACCGCGTCGCTGAGCGATCGCACTATGGCCCGTTTGATCGACACGATTCAAACCTATCAGCCTCGGGTGATTGGACTTGATTTTTATCGTAATTTATCCAGCGGACCTGGCAGTCAAGAGCTAGAGACTCTTTTTGCCTCTACGCCCAATCTCATTGGTATCGAAAAAGTTATTGGAAATGAGAAAAGCGCCTCTATTGCTGGCAATATCACTCTTAAGAAAGCCGACCAAATTGCCGCTAGCG
This sequence comes from Leptolyngbyaceae cyanobacterium, assembly GCA_050043465.1. Lineage (GTDB taxonomy): Bacteria > Cyanobacteriota > Cyanobacteriia > Phormidesmidales > Phormidesmidaceae > Leptothoe. The sequence continues at coordinate 11,358 of JBHJIL010000091.1, read as the reverse complement.
ATCTGGTTGTTGACCCAGATGGTCACGTTCGGCGGGCTGTCTTATTTCCTGCAGCCAGCGGCACTTATGCACTAGAGAGTCTAGGACTGCGAGTTGCTCTTGATTATCTAGCTGGAGAGTCCTCTGCTATTGTCCCTCAACAAAATACCCCTGTGCTAACGCTTAATGGCGTGACCTTCCCTCCCATAGAAGACCATACAGGAGGATATGCTGCTGTTGATGCTAGAGGATATCAAATCCTGCTCAATCTACGACAGCAAAGCGACACGTTTGAGATTGTTTCTCTAAGACAGGTACTACAAGGACAAATTTCACCTGATTTGATGCGCGATCGCATCGTCTTGATTGGCAGCATGGCCCTGAGCCATGCGGATATTTTTTATACCGCTGGCAAACAGTCTAACGGACAGCCCACTATTAAATTTGGTGTAGAACTCCACGGAGAAATGGCTAGCCAGATTTTGAGTGCCGTTTTGGACGGTCGTTCACTCAACTATGCTTGGCCATCGTGGATAGAAACTCTTCTAATCATCAGTACTGCCGTTGGCTGGGGGCTACTGACTCACAAAAGCGTCAGCCTCTGGCAACGACTCCTGTTAGTCCCACTGGCAAGCTTGCTTATCCTCGCAGTCGGCTATGGGGCACTTGCTAGCGTAGGGCTATGGCTACCTGTCGTCCCTATGATTTTAGGATTATGGACAGCGTCCGCCATGGCCGGAGTCCATCGCACCAATCAGCTTCAGGTGCTCTCGGCCAAAGATAAGCTAACTGGTCTGGCCAATCGTCACGTCTTTGATGAGAGTCTGCAGCAGGCTTGGTTCAAAGCCCTCAGAGCCCAGCAGCCGTTAGGACTGATTATTGGAGATGTAGATCACTTCAAACAGTACAACGACACCTATGGACATCCCCAGGGAGATCAATGCCTCAGACAAGTAGCCCAGGCATTTCGTACCGTTAGTCAAGCCAACGGTGGTCTTAGTGCCCGCTATGGTGGAGAAGAGTTTGTTGTTCTACTACCTAATACATCAGCAGAACAGGGCTTAGCGATCGCAGACGAAATTTTAGCCAAACTGATTGATTATCAGCTGCCCCATGCTACATCCGAGACAGCTCAGTACGTCACCCTGAGTCTAGGTGTCACCAGCTTTATTCCCACCTTAGAAATTCCGCCTAGCGCCCTGGTTGAAATGGCCGACCTAGGTCTATACACGGCCAAAAATTCTGGACGCAGCTGTGTGAGGCTGCACCAGCCCAACACCCTTGATCGGCCCTCGGCCTTTTCTCAGTCCTAGCCCAGAACTAGCTAACCTGAGACTTTTACCGCTTCTAGCAGCCGTGAAAAGTAAAACTGGGTAGCTGTAAATTCTTTACGCTTAATCTCCCAGCCATTAGCTTTTAAGGCGGCGCGAATCTCCGCTTCACTGTGAAGGTAGGCCCGAGTTGCCTTACTGGGGCCAGGAAAAAACTCGCCAATCCGCTTTAGCACCGTATAGAAGAAGTTCTTAGGAGCAAAGCTCAAAATTAGTCGTTCTTCTGCCAAAGAGCTGAGATGGGCAATCATATCCCCAGCTTTTTCTTGGGGATAGTGGATCAAGACATCTAAACAAACTACGGTGTGATATGAACCGTCTAACACTTCTAAATCCTGAGTAGAAAAGGCAGGAACTGCCTCAGGTGCAAGAATTTCGTGAGCCCGTGCACTGGCCTCCTCCACCATTTTTGCAGAAATATCGCTCGCAGAGACCCTAGCTCCCATCATCGCCAGGGGAATACTTAGGCTGCCTACACCGCAGCCAGCATCGCATACGGTCAGATCTCGAGCATTACCATCCTGCTTAAACCAATACAGGACATGCTCAACCGTTTGCTGATGCCCCTCACGAATATCGCGTTGAACTTTATTAACCTGACCATCACCGTAGATCCGGCTCCAACGATCAAACCCTTGGGCATTGAAATAGTCACGAACGATGGTCTTATCGTCAGTTGCACTGGTCATAAGATGGATCAGGGATAGTCAATAGGATTTCTCTACCGTCAGATCCTATTACGTTTTGGACCAAAGCGAATAGCGCAGGCTATGGAGATCAATACAGAGTCATTTTGCTGCAGCAGTTAGCGGCAGAAGCCCGTGTCAGTCCTCTAAGATGCGCTGCCAGCTTAGGTTAGTACCCGCGCAGTGCCAGCGCAGTAAGTGAGCCGTTTGTCTAGGAGCCAAACTAGGCAACCCTATCGCCTGACGCGGTCGCTCGGTCGCCAGCATAATGGCTTCGTCAATACTACACAGCCCCCATTTGACCAGATTTTTAACCCCGTCCAGGAGCGGGCGAGTCGTGCCAGATAGGGTCCCATCCAACAGTCGGGCAGTGCCTGCTGTCACCTCTATTTCACGACTGTCCCAGGGATAGCGACCGTCTGGCAACCCCAGAGGAGCTAGGGCATCACTCACTAAAAACAAACCGCCATTTGTTGCCTCAGACTGCCCTCGCCCGGCTCTAAGTAGTAGATCAAGCATCGTCGTACACACATGTTGACCATCTGCAATCAGCCCAGAAAACACGTTGGGATGAGTCAAGGCAGCGCCTAACAGCCCTGGCTCACGGTGATGCAGCCCTGGCATAGCATTAAACGCATGGGTAATCATGGAAGCACCTTGGGAAAAAGCGGTTTGCGCCTGGGCGGCCGTGGCTAAAGAATGTCCCAAGCTAACGATGATATTGTGCGATCGTAGCCAAGGAATCACGGCGGCGGCCGCTTCCATTTCTGGCGCTAGGGTCACAATTTGGATAGCCTTCAGATAGGGTTCTAACAGCGCTTTTACCCGATCGATCGATAGCGGTTGCAGATGTTCTTGAGGATGGGCTCCACGCTTTTCAGGATTTAGAAACGGTCCTTCTAGATGGGCCCCTAATACCCTGGCATGGTTAGGCCGCTCGTTTAAATCACTCGTCTGATAGTCATGGATAACCGCCAGACTGCACTGAATTTTATCGGCGGGAGCCGTCACCAACGTCGGCGTAAAGGCATCAATTCCCTGCTCCCACAAAAAGCTGGCCGCTTTTTGCAGCTCTAGAGGATCGCTTAGATCCAGAAAAGCCAGACCTAGTACTCCATTAATTTGCAGGTCTACGCCCCCTAGCGATACCCAATCGCCTTTTAGATCGACAGCTTGCACGGCATTAGCAGACACTTTCGCCATGGGCATCATGGACCGCAGCTGATTGCTCACTACCTCAAGACAATAAAGTCCTGACATATGAGGTAGTCGCGCATTGAGCAAAATTGACATGGGCTGTTTCAAATATTTGTACAAATCATCCCATAGGAACCCGGTAGGCTAACAACATCCCCCTGGCAGAGCCAGGGATGCCACTTTACTGTTTACTTTTATGACCTCTCCCCTTGTCGGCATCATCATGGGCAGCGATTCTGACCTGCCTACTATGGAAGCAGCCATCATTGTGTGTGAAGACTTTGGCATTCCCCACGAAGTCGCTATCATGTCTGCCCATCGCACGCCCAATCGCATGGCAAGCTATGCCCAAACTGCTATTGAGCGCGGACTAAAGGTGATTATTGCAGGAGCCGGTGGCGCGGCCCATCTGCCGGGAATGGTAGCGGCGTTGACCTCACTACCGGTGATCGGAGTTCCGGTTCAAAGTCGATCGCTTCAAGGCGTAGACTCGCTCTATTCCATTGTGCAAATGCCCGGCGGTATTCCCGTCGCCACCGTGGCTATTGGCAATGCAAAGAATGCGGGGCTGTTAGCAGCCCAAATTTTGGCCACTTGCGATCGCGTCCTTTTAGAAAAAATACAGGACTATCGAAAAACCCTTGAAGAAAGCGTGATTAAAAAACAAGAGCGCTTGGATACCCTCGGCCCCCATCCATATCTAAAAACTATGTTTCCATCAAGTAATACTGATAAAGAGCCCCAGTAACAAGGTTTCCTTGGCCTAGAAAGTATTAATTTTTGCAAAAAACCAAAAATTAGCCGGTCTCAAACACCTAATATCCCATTCACACGAATCAAGTGTGCTCTCTGATACAGAATGACTTGGCTGAAATTGGTGGAATCTATCTACATAGATATGCACAATGCATCCGTGTAAATAGGTCCATGGTTTAACCGTGTTTGATGTGATCTGGTCTGGGTGATTGGTGAAGACTTAATCCGTTTTTAAGTATTCCCACTATCCAACGTAGTCATGTCAGAAGTAACAGACCTGTTGCCGGTCATTAAGTATCTTGAACTGTCAAGGTCCCCTCACACGAGAACTCCGCTATCGAAGCTGATCCGACGATGGTGGGTTTGAGTTGATTGGATTGTGTTGTAGGAACGTCTGTTGAGATGTCTAGTCTAAATTTTAGCCGCAAGGCAAAGCGACGGAAGTCGTCTGTCTGGGATTCTTATGCGCCACCATTTGATCAAATGGCGAAGCGCTTTTTTGGCAGAAGCTTTTCTTGGGCTTGGTTGGCTTGTATTCCTTTGGCGCTGGTTATTGTCGCCACCTGGAATACGGCTGCCCATGCACAAGAAGACGCCATTACCGCTGAAAATGTTCAAGTTGTTTTAGATAACATCTGGGTGCTGGTTGCAGCTGTCCTGGTGATTTTCATGAACGCTGGTTTCGGTATGTTAGAAACCGGCTTCTGTCGCCAGAAGAACGCTGTTAACATTCTTTCCAAGAATTTAATTGTTTTTGCTCTAGCTACGCTCTCTTTCTGGGCAATTGGCTTTGGTCTCATGTTCAACGAGGCCAATGCTTTCTTTGGCATGGGTAACTTCTTTCTGTCTGGCTTGACAGCTGAAGAGCCCTACGCTGGAAATCTAACAGCCCCCGTGTTCTTTTTATTCCAGGCTGCCTTTGCAGGTACTGCTGCCACTATCGTGTCTGGCGCGGTTGCAGAGCGGATCAAATTTGTAGACTTCGTTATCTTTAGCATCTTGCTAACAGCGATTTCCTACCCCATTACAGGTCACTGGGTATGGTCTGGAAACGGCTGGTTAGGAGATCTACCCACAGGTGGTTTTTCTGACTTTGCTGGCTCCACTGTTGTACACTCGGTCGGCGGCTGGGCAGCGCGTACGGGTGCAGCTATTCTTGGCCCTCGTATTGGTAAATATCAAGACGGTCAAATCAATGCAATTCCTGGCCATAACATGAGCATAGCCACCCTTGGCTGTCTCATCCTGTGGATTGGCTGGTTTGGCTTTAACCCCGGTTCCGAGCTTGCAGCTAGTACAGCTGTTCCTTATATCGCTGTCACCACTAACCTTTCTGCTGCTGCTGGTGGCGTTGCAGCCACCTTTACGGCTTGGGCTATGAGCGGTAAGCCCGATCTATCCATGATCATCAACGGTATCTTGGCAGGCCTAGTGGGTATCACCGCTGGCTGTGCAGGTGCTGGATTCTTTGGCGCAGTCGTTATCGGTCTGATTTCGGGTGTTCTAGTCGTCTTCTCCGTTGGCTTCTTTGACAGCATTAAGATCGACGATCCTGTCGGTGCCATCTCCGTACACCTGGTATGTGGTATGTGGGGTACTTTGGCAGTAGGTCTATTTGATACGTCTGCGGGCCTATTCTATGGCGGTGGTATTTCTCAGCTGATTTCACAGGTGATTGGTATCGTTGCCATTGGTCTATTTACCGTTGTATTTAGTGCGGTAGTTTGGACCATTCTGAAGTCTGCCTTTGGTCTACGCGTTGCTGCCGAGGAAGAACTCAAGGGTTTGGATATCGGTGAGCACGGCATGGAAGCTTACAGTGGTTTCCTCAAGGACACTAGCGATATGGGCGGTGTTGCCTAAACGTTAGCGTTGTCTGCTATGACTTAGCGCTCTAAGCGCGTTTTGATTAGCGTTGAGGGACAGTTTCCGTTTTGGAAGCTGTCCCTTTGATTTATGGGTTTAGTTTGTGGGCTTCGATAAATTTGCTTACCTCACGATGCCATCTTTTCCCCTAAGCTTAGTTACAATTCCTCCGCAGCCCGTATAGCCACTGATATGGTTGGGTCAGTTATGCCTCGATAGATTAATTGGTGAGGTAGGAAATAGGAATCGCCACAGCCATCCGGTCGTGGGCGCGTTCATGGGCTAGGAAAACCGCTATAGCATCGATTTAATCGAAGGGTGAATGGGCAATCCGGCTTCAGTTCTAGACGAGTTGCTTGCGGTCTTACCGAACCTAAGACCACAAATGTACTTTAAAACATCGCTGACGGCTCTTTCTCACGCGATGGAAGATCAGGTATTGGCCGGAAGCGATCGGCCTTTGATGATTGCCAGTTTCCAACAGGAGCGATTTTATCGTCTAGAAGCCCATCGGTATCTACGGTTGGCAGATATTACACCGCAAGTCTACATACTCGCCGCTGCCGATACTAAATTTGCAAATACGGATAGGGACACCCACCACGAGACAATTGCATTTGATAAAGAAGATGCCTTGATTGATGAATGGCATCTGGTGGTTTTAGGTGAGCAATATACGGCCTGTTTGATCTGCCGTGAGCATACTCAGCGATCTCAAAAACCAAAAATTATTAGCGGTGTACCGGCTCTAGATCAAAGTCGGCGTTTTGAAGGTATCTGGACCCTCGATCGTCATGTGTGTGAACAGGCAGCTTATATTCTGCTAGAGCGGATTGGCCAGTATCGCCCCGATCTGATTGAGAAAATCAGTCAAGCCAAGACGCAATTTTTGTCAGCTAATTTTTTGGCAGGGGGCTCCCATGGAGAAAAGATTGCTGAGGCATCTCCCTTTGCCCAACGCCTGGTTACCTATGTCCAGGCCAGCCAGTATAAGCTGCTGAAAGCGTATAGAACGATGGCGGCCCAAGAAAATCGGGAGCGTTTAATCAACTCGATTACATCGGCTATTCGTCAGTCTCTAAATCCGACTGAGGTGTTTGCGATCGCAACTCACGAACTCGGTCAAGAAATTTCCGCCTGTCGCTGCATTATTTACCGCAGCAGTGATACGACTACCGTCAAAATTCAACATGAGTTTCGACAGCCCAGCGTCTCTTCCCTTAAAGGTAAGTCCTGGCCTTTACTAGAAAATCCCTTATTTCAGACCGTCAACCGTCAGCGAGAATCCCTGGTGTATCTATGTGATACTCCCATCGAGAGAAATGATAGTCAGTTTGAAGATGCCTCCATCATCCAGACCCTATTCGATCAATGGAGCATTAGCGGCTGCCTGCTAGTGCCGCTAATTTACCAAGAGCGGCTGCTGGGCATGATTGAATTGCACCAGTGCGATATTGAGTCTCAACCCTGGAGCAATCATGACATTAGTTTAGTTGAAGCTGTGGCCGCTCAGCTGAGCGTTGCCGTTATTCAAGCAGAAGCCTATGCCAACCTTGAACAGCTTAACCAGCAACTAGAAGCCCTAGAAAAAACTAGAAGCAACCTAATTGCCATTACCGGCCACGAGCTACGGACGCCGCTTTCAACTATTCGCGTGTGTCTTGAAAGTCTCTTTACCGAGCCAGACATGCCAGCAGACATGCGCCAGGTCATGTTGGAAACGGCCATGGAAGACTCCGAACGCATGCAGCGGCTAGTACAGGACTTCCTCACCCTATCGCGTCTAGAAAGCGGTCGGATTGAATGGAATCTAGAATCTCTCTATCTGAGTGAATGTATTGCCTTAGCCCTAAGCAGTCGACGCGTCAACACAAACTGCTCTAATATCTCCGTTGATATTCCAGACGACCTTCCCCTCATTCGAGGCGATGGGGAATGGATTGTCGAGGTACTGACTAAGCTCCTAGATAACGCCTGCAAATTTACAGACGCCGACGGCCAGATTACCCTCCGAGCAGAACTCAAGGATAGTACCCTAGTCGAGGTTTCAGTCAACGATAGCGGTCGAGGCATCGAACCAGAGCGCCTAGAAACCGTCTTTGAGCGTTTTTACCAAGAAGAAGGAGCGCTGCGCCGCTCGGTTGGAGGCACCGGTTTGGGGTTGGCTATTTGTCGACAAATCGTCGAAGCCCAAGGAGGTAAAATTTGGGCCGTATCCCAAGGAAAAGATCAGGGTACGCAGATACATTTCACGCTACCGGTCTCATCACAGCAGTCGGCTCAGAAGCCTCATAAGCTTTCAAACATGGCCAACATGCTGATTTAGTTCGGGCTGCTGGGCAGCGGCTGACCAAATACCAGCGGGGCCGGCACTTCAGTTTGGACGATCGTTCGATTGGCTGCAGGTTGTTGAATCGTCTGCGGCTGTGTCGTATTGTTCTCAGCCAGCTGCGGCTCGGATATTTCTTCTACAGGAGCTAAGGCTGTTTCTGTCGGGCCGCCCGCGGGTTCTGTCATCGGTGCTGGAGCAATCGCTTCAGATGTTTCAACACTCGGTGCAGTCGCTTCAATATCCACCGAGGTCTCGCCGATTTCACCGGATACATCATCAGATAATTCGGGTAAAGGCATCTCTACAGCATCGCTCTCTGAGGGCTCTAACGCTGCCACAGGAGCTTCTACCGACAAAGAAGTTTCACTCGATAGGGACGGCTCTGGTTCTATCGTTGATGGCTCGGGTTCGAAAGGCTCAGCTGCGGCAATATCTGGCTGCACACCGGCATTAATGTCTGGCAGATCAGTGCGATCGCTCTCTGCGATCGCCGCTGGTATCACCTCGTCATCTAAATCGGGTACTTCTAGCTCCGGAACCGTCATCGGTGGCAAATCTGGAACGGTCGCCACGGCTGCATCGCTAGCACCAGACGACTCTGCAGCTACTAGGGGCGGAACAGATACTATCTCTGCGGACTCAGTATCATAGGGGTCAATGGGTAACGCTGTTGAGGTTGGCTGCTGAGGAATTTTGAGATTATCGGCTGATAAGCTAAGGTTGCTGCTAGACCCAGATGACGAGGCTACGGCGTCTGCGGCAGGAGCCGCACTATCGGCCACCAGCGGACGAAATCGCCAATGTCGTTGACCATCCGCCTCGTCAAATTGGATATCAGCCTGATCGGGAGTCAAAACAATATCAGACGCCAGTTCAATCACGATTCGAACCTGTTCTGGCGTATGCTGCGCTACTCGAATTGATTGCACCGCACCGTCATAAAGCTGCTCTGGTTCTAATGCTCCAATTTCTGTTGCCGGAATATCAAGCACCAGACGGGGCGGCTCTGACAACAGAAAAAACTCAGGAAAGACTGTATCTGACAAAGAAAACGTCAGCTCGCTTTTGGCTTCATCAAATGACCAATTCTGTAGCTCCTCAGCCCAAGCTGGCGGCATCGTCAGTGCAGCAACAGCGATAAAACTTCCTCCCAGCCACCGAAAATAGTGATTTAACCCCATAGACTTGACCTGCCAAACACCAGCAACACGATTAGAAGTTAAAGCATAGGGTACTTTATCAAACGTGACCGATATTTTTGATAAAAATTCCCCACACCCCATAGATTTATCGGCCATGATGAATAGAGCTAAAACTATAGACGCCCTCTACTAAAGGATCCTAACCTCTATGGAAATGAACGAACTCCTCACACTACTTCTGCTACTAAGCCCCGGTTTACTCCTCTCTGCACTGGTCATGTCAGCCATGGCGTTTGGTGGCTGATGGCCAATCTGACTCTTCATTGACATAAAAAATTTAAGGAAGCATTTGCTATGGTGATGGTCGAATCTACAATGCTGGCGCTTGGGACAAAGGCACCTGCGTTTGACTTGACGGATGTGGTCTCTGGTAAGTCGATTACCCTTGAGACGTTTGAGGGTAAAAAGGCCTGCTGGTTATGTTTATTTGCGTGCACTGTCCTTTTGTCAAACATGTAGAGCAGGAGCTGGAAAAAATCGGGCACGACTACCTTGAGCAAGGGTTAGGCATCGTTGCTATTAGCTCTAACAGCGTGGAAACCCATCCCCAAGATGCGCCTGAGTACATGCAAACTCAAGCAGAGACTCAAGGGTTTAGCTTTCCTTATTGCTACGACGATACCCAGGCTGTTGCCAAAGCCTATACGGCTGCCTGTACCCCCGACTTTTTCCTGTTTGATGGCAATCTTCAACTTGCCTACCGAGGACAGCTAGACGATAGTCGCCCCAGCAATGGCAAACCCGTCACCGGTAAAGATTTACGAGCGGCCATTGATACCGCGTTAAAGGGTCAGGCTCTTTCTGAAGACCAGATGCCCAGCGTCGGCTGCAATATTAAATGGATACCAGGGCAGGCTCCAGCCTATTTTGGTGCTTAGCTTGAGGCTCTAATTAGTACATCAGATTTGCTCTGGGGCTAAAGGACTCGGTCGCTCTCAATTTTTCATAGAGTTCGACTTCTTGGTCGCTAAGCAGTTTTGGAATCACTACCTCAATCTCAACAATTTGGTCACCTCGTTCTGTAGGAAGACGTCCATAGCCCTTACCGGCCAACCGTAGCTTGCGCCCAGACTGAATACCGGCAGGAATTGTCATTTGCACAGGACCATCCAAGGTAGGAACTGTGATTTGCCCGCCTAAAACAGCTTCGCTAGGTGTAATGGGCAGATGACAGACAACATCACGCCCCTGGACTCGTAGACATCGATGGGGCTCTACCACAATATTTAGATACAGATCGCCCCCATCAAGCCCCTGTCCCCGTAGCCGGATACGTTGACCAGTAACCATCCCCGGTGGCATATCCACTTCTAGGGCGCGGCCGTCTCCAAGGCGAACGCGTTCAGGCCCTCCCTGAAAGGCTCGTTCTAAGGGAACATGCAGCGATGCTTCAGCATCACGACGACGCATCTCCCTAGGGGATGACGTTTTAGGTTGATCGGGAGCCTGAGCAGGTGGTGTAACCTCATGACGATTAAGTAGCTGGTCAACAAACCGATTAAAGTCGTCTAAATCACGATAGTCAGCTTCAGATTTCTGCCGCAGCCAGTAACGCCGATAGTCATCGTACTGAGTCTTACGTGAGGTGTCTGACAGTATTTCATAGGCTTCACCCAAAGATTTAAATCGCTCTTCAGCGTCTCGATCGCCTGGATTTAGATCGGGGTGAAACTGTCTTGCGAGCCGACGATATGACTGCTTGATAGCTTGAGCATCAGCATCTTCGACGATACCGAGAATCTCATAGTAGTCTCGAAAATTCTGCATAATAGAGTCTGACCGTTCTACCAGACTTCGTCCTGGTCTCCCCAATCATCACTATCAAAGCGTGGCGAAGCGCCTGAGCGTCTAGCAGTACCTTCAGTGCCCTGGGAAGTGGGGGGATAGGCGCTCTTTCTGTCGGACGGTTTATCGGCCCACGGATCATCATCCGCAGGGGATCTAGAACTCCATTGGTTGGTCGGGGCTGTGTTTGAGGCGGGGTTATTTGAAGAGCCGTTAGGGGGCTG
>JBHJIL010000090.1:0-42269 GCA_050043465.1 Leptolyngbyaceae cyanobacterium | reverse complement strand
CGTTGAGCGCTTTACTAATATAGCGACACCCTATCGCGAAGTCAATACCCTGCATGAAATTAGTTTCATATCCCCTCAAACCCACACCACACATAAATATCAGCTCCTCCAATAACTGAGAAATTACGCCGCTACAATGGTCTAAGCCTCACTAATGTCAGTTTCTGATTCATGGTCTACGTCAGCTAATCACTAGAGCAGAGTTGTAAGGCTTCTTTGCTCATTGAGTTTTTACCAAATGCTGGAAAGTAGTTCTTGATGAGCTTCTAGCAGCTATGTCCTTACTAAGCTTTATTGAAGCTGAGTTAAAAGGTGTTTGGCAGCTCTATATATTCGACTAAGTTTGGATGCCATCCGCCAAAGAGGCAAGCTGCATTTTTCGCCACTTTGCATCTGCTTTACGGTCAGTAAGTAATTCTAGTACTCGAAATTTAGGACAATCATCAGCCTGTAGCTCTTTTAGGCATTCTATTAGCCCATCCCAGCTTCTTATCAGACTGTGCTGGACGCCATAAGCTTTACTCAGCTCTAACAGGTCGACCGCTTGAGGAGTAGCAAAATATTCCTCAAATGGTGGCTCAAACTCTGAAATAGGAAGCATTTCAAAAATCCCACCTCCCTGATTATTAATCACAAGGATGGTAAGCTTTCCTTTTATATACCGATGATTTAGAAGACCATTGATGTCATGGAGAAAAGCTAAGTCTCCTGTAAGCAAGACGCTGTTACTATATCCATGAGCAATTCCCATGGATGCAGATAGAGTTCCGTCAATACCATTAGCTCCTCGATTGAAGTAGGGTTGTATATGTCGATCGTTAGGTTGCCAAAAAGACTCAATATCACGCACTGGCATGCTATTGGCAACAACTAACACACTTTCCTTTGGTAAGTATTGTGAGAGCAGCCACGATATTTTTCCTTCGAATGGGTCTTCTATTGATTGAAGACATTTGGTAAGTTTCTGACGCAGTTTTTTCTCACAACTTATCCACTGCTGGCAATACTCGCTAACATTTCTATTAGAATCGAAACTCCTGATAGGGCTTTGAGCCCCAAAAGCTTCCACTGAAACTTCGATAGGATAGGTTCTGCCATGCAGAGGATCAACATTTGAAGGATGAGAGGTAACTTGCCAAGTGAGCGGTTGGTAGCGTTGTAACCATTGACGGACTATTTTGCTAGTAGGCAGAGGTCCCAACTGAATAACTTGCTCTGGGGCTAGCTGTTTGGAGCTATTACTGCTGCGTAGTAGGCAGTCGTAGGTACTGATCAAATAGGGATTGAGGGATTGGTAATTGCGTAGTGGTGAGAGCCCTTCTGCAAGGATGGGCCAACCTAGCGACTGCGACAGGTTAGCAACAGATTGGCAGTATTGATGAGGATTTTGTGGCTGGGCTGGGCCTGCAATAATAATACCCTTTTTAGTTTGAGACCAATGCTCCCAAAGTTTCTTGGGAAGCTGTGGCGCTGTTGAATGTTTTAAGGTGCGTGGGAATACGGCTGAGAAAAATTCTGACTCATTGAGCTGCACATCCGTAGGGCTAGATACGGGAGATAGTGGATCCCTAAATGGGCCATTAATATGCACGGGCCCAGGTTTTGGTGAAAGTGCTCTGTGCCAGGCATGGACCATTGTCTGACGAACGTAGTTTAGAAGAGAAGTATTGGGCACAGCCATTTCGGTATACCAGTTTACAAAACCTCCAAATAGCTTTTGTTGATCAATTGTTTGTCCAGAACCGCAGTCTCGTAGTTCTGGCGGTCGATCGGCAGTAAATACAACCAGTGGTACATGACTTTCTTGTGCCTCAATAATGGCAGGATAGAAGTTAGCACCAGCTGTTCCTGATGTGCAGACAAGAACTACAGGCTGATGCAGCCGTTTGGCACACCCCAATGAAAAAAAAGCTGCAGAACGTTCATCTAGAATGGGAATGGTTTCAATCGTAGGATGGCGCACTAAGGCTATCGTAAGCGGTGTAGATCTAGAACCAGGACATGTAATAGCTATTTCCAGACCTAATCGACTAAGGGTTTCTACAATAACCGATGCCCATAAAGTATTTATGTTTCGATAGTCTAAGAGACTCATATTAAGGTCCCCAACAGCGCCTGTAATTTGAGTTTGACCTCAGCTAGCTCATGGCGAGGATCAGATTGGGCAACAATTCCAGCACCTGCAAATAGTCTAGCTTGATGACCATCAATCAAAGCAGAACGTATACCGACAATAAACTCACTGTCGCCATTTGTATCAATCCATCCGATCGGTGATGCATAGAGTTCTCGATCAAAAGATTCTGAGTTTTTAAGTATTTGACTAGCTGCGATCCTCGGCAATCCAGCGACTGCTGGAGTTGGATGTAATATCTTAACTAAGTCTAAGGGCTTGAATTTACAGGGTAAGGGTACTTGAATTGGTGTGTGCAAGTGTTGAATGTTTTCTAGTCGCAGGATCTGGGGAGAATTCGCAAACGTTGGTATTAAACCTAGCTGACTCAGCTGGTCTACTATAAATTGGACAACAACTTGGTGCTCATACCTTTCTTTTGGGTTCTTTAGAAGCTGCTCAGCAATCTGGTAGTCCGCTTTGGGTGTTTTTCCTCTCGGGGCAGAACCAGCAAGAGCATCCGTAGTCAATCTCTTACCATCCGCTGTTGTGGTGATACTCAAGAGTCTTTCTGGGCTAGCTCCCATAAAAACGGGACCTTGGCCATTGCTCAAAGAGAAGACATAGCAGTCGTTATATGCTTCACCTAGAGCACGTAGGGAAGCTGGTATATCGAAAGGGTTAGCTGATAGCACATCCAGAGCATCGGCAAGCACCACTTTATGGAGATTAGGGCTATTAAGCATAGGGAGAACACGACTAACCAGCCGGTCAAAGTTCCCCACATCTCTAATAACTTTGGGAGTCTTTGATGGTCTAGACAAGAATGTTCGATGAATCGATTTCTTTGCTATATTCTCTAGGACTTGTAACCGCTGTCTAATGTCTTCAACGATGCGTGTAATATTTACTGAATCATCAATAAGATAGTTTAGACTGGCCGTTGTTTTACCATTGCACTGAAGTATTTGTATCTGGGGAACAAACACTTGAGCAGCGTCAAATAAACTATCAGTAGCCGTTTGATCAAAAAATGTAAATCCGCATAGAAAGTAAGGCTCGATAGCTTGACCGTTCTGAGGTGATGAAAGGATACGCCGTTTCCAGACATCAACAAACTGTTGGATACGCTCAAATCGACTAGTGCCAGACGATTGCTGTGCTATGGTTGCCCCCAGTCCTAGCAAGGTATATTGGGCAGTTGAATAGTAAAAGTGTATTGGATACGCACTTTCCAGGTACTGCAAGGCTAACCATGGCTCTAGCCTACCGATGGGAAATGTGATGTTGACTAGTTTAGCGTGCTGATCGTAGGTTGCATGTCGCTGGCAATCTGACAAGAATCCGTAGATTTCTTTACACCTTTTGAAGAGGTCAGACTGATATGGTGCAACGGTCATAGAGCCAAGCTAAATTGAGGAGCTTTAAATCATGAAATATCTTTACAGGTAGCATATTTTAGGTGTGTGAGCTAGCGGTTCGCGCAGTATGTGAAGAGTCGTGAACTCATCGCTAGACCACTGGCTAAGTTTTAGGCTTAGTGCTCTATATTCGAGGAAATAGCTTCCTACCTTATGATCGAGACACAGCAAGCAGCGCTATATTTTGTCAGAATTTAATTAGCAGGCGTTGCTGATCCTCGGAATGATTTCATCTGCAAGGTGCTGATATATCGCATTGCTGACAGACCAGTGCGTCTTCTAAATTAGCAACGGCAAAATGACAGCTTATTTGATAGAGGGTTTAGCCTTCGACTCGTATTGAAATTTGGTTCTTTGAGATGGTGTTGTCAATGAAGGATTCTAAAACAGCAATCGTAGAAATTTCGCTAGATTGATTGATCGTCTAAATCAGCAATAGCTCTTTTATGAGAACGGCTGCTGAAGCTCTAGTGGCAAGGGTTCGCTACTGGAAAAGATACGTTGCAATGTCTTGCACTGCTCTAGTTGAGGATGTGTTATCACGTCTCTTAGCAAAGAAGGAGCCAGATTAACAACCGATACCCGTTTAGCACGTATGCGTTCCGCTATATATTGGACATTTTGACAATTTTTAGCCTGAGGAAGAATCAGCTGAGCACCTGATAGTAGAGGCCAGAAAATCTGCCAGACTGAGGGTATATGGGCAAACGATATATTCTGCAACACTCGATCTTGGTTACTGAGAGGTAAAGTTGTTTGTAGCCAAAATAGTCGGTTGCAAATAGCCGTATGAGAAGTCGTTGTTTTTCTAATCTGTCCTGTTGTATCCGATGCATAGAGGGCATACATTGAGCTATCAGCTGTGACGAGAGCTTTTAGATCAGGACAAGATTGCATATTGGTCCATTGGTCTCGATCTAAGCAGATAAGATTAATGTCTTTGCATGGCAAACAAGATGCTAGACGATGCTCAAGGTGAGTTTGAGTTAAGAGAATTTTTATGTGAGACTCTCGTACCAGGTCTTTGATGGGGTCTTTAAGCCTGTTAGGGCTGATGGGAACGCAGGCTCCACCTGCTTTAAGGATCCCCAGAAGACCAATTACCATATCTATTGACTGGTCCACGCAAATACCGACAAGATACCCTGGGCCTACGCCCAGAGCTGCAAGCTGATAGGCTAATCGATTGGACTGACGATTGAGCTGCTGATAGGTGAGCTGACTACCGTCGATGCTGATAGCGATCGCAGCCGGCGTGCGTTGAACCTGACGTTCAAATAGGCGATGAATACATTCGTGTTTGGGCACCTCAGGTCGACTATGGAACACCTGAGATGGGGACCATAAACCGTTTTTACTCGGGGTCTGAGATGCCTTTGTTGAAACCGACAACTGCGGTGTATTGGTTTTGGATAAGCTCATCAAGACAGCGTGATAGAAAACGTCTATGGCAAAGTGAGGAACACTCTCTATCAGCTTTCATGAGTAAATGCTCAAATAGCTTGAACACCGGATATCTTTACTGAACCCTTATAGTGGTTTTAAGGCATGGTTCAGATACCAAAAAAGTCATGGGGGGCTATGGCTGCAGCCATAGGCTAAGTCGCTAATAATGATTGCCCGTTTTACGATGATGAACGGCGGTTTTAACATTGCTATCGAGAACTTGCCCCCCGTCTATGGTGGCGTAGATAACCCAGTGGTCACCACAGTCCATTCTGTTTTTAACCGTGCATTCTAGATATGCGATCGCATCTTTAAGGATATAGGCGCCGTTCTCAGCAACCTCAGTATCTACACCTTCAAACCGATTTTCACCGGGGGTAAAAGGTTTTAGAAACTGCTTCATCGCCCCCAGCTGTTTGCCTTCACCGAGAACATTAAGCACAAACGGATTGTCAGGATAAACCAGGGTTTCAATCGCCCGTTCCTTGGCTACAGCGACCGTAAACCCAGGCGGTGCAAAGGTAGCCTGAGCAACCCATGAAGCTAACATGGCGCTAGCAACTTCCCCCTGCTTAGCCGTCACCACACACAGAGACCCCACTAGACGGCCAACCGCTTTTTCCACATCGCTAGCTGGCGTACGGGGGGCTTTTGCCCGTTTTGCTTTTTTCAAAGCCTGGGCGAAGTCGGTACCGGCTTCCTCACAGTATTTGAGGGTAACTTCGTCGGGTTTAAACTTGACGCGGATGGGGTCAAACCCAAAGCTGTAGCCACCGTCTCGCAGCTTATTTTCAAGCAGGTCTATGGCTTCACCGCTCCAACCGTAGGATCCAAAAACTCCAGCCAGCTTGTTTTTAGAGGCTGTGGCCAGCAGCAAACCTAGAGCAGTTTGAATTTGGGTGGGGGCGTGGCCACCTAACGTGGGAGACCCAATCACAAACCCGGCACAGGTTTCGGCAGCGGTTTTAACATCAGATTGAGGGGCCTGCTCAGCATTGATCGATTCGACTGCAACGCCTGCTTTAGTAATACCGCGAGCGATGGCCTGACCAATGGTTGCTGTGTTGCCATAGGCCGATGCATAGATTAGTGCAACCGATAAGGTTTGCTGCTTTTGCTGGTCGCACCATTGCTGATACTGCTGGGTCAGCTCGTGAATACCGTAGGTAACAATAGGACCATGGCCAACACCGTACAGATGGGCTGGAAAATCACTCAATTTTTCCAAGACCGTGGCCACCTGCTTAGCATTGGGAGCCATGACCGTATCAAAGTAATAGCGACGATCTTCAATCAGAGCATCCCAGTTAAGGTCGTAGGCATCGTCTCCACAGACATGGGCGCTAAAAAACTTATCGGTGTAGAGGGTGCAGGTGGACGGGTCATAGGTGCTTAATCCGTCGGGCCATCGAGGGGTGGGCACTGGCATAAACTGCAGCTCGTGACCCTCGCCCAGGTCCAGAATATCGTCGGCACTTTTGATGATGAATAGGGGATTTTGTAGGGGAAGCTCAGCGGCCTCGATTGCGATCGCACCCGGATTAGAACAAACAATCGTTACCTGGGGAGCTTCTGTAATCAGATGCTGTAGCGTTTCCAACCGGTTAGGATTGACATGTCCGAGAATAATATAGTCTAGCCGGTCTAGAGAAACGTGAGATTTCAGTTCTTCTAGAAAAATAGCCGTAAACGATCCACCCGGCGGATCGATCAGAGCAACCTGTTCGGCCTGAATCAAATAAGAATTGGCCGTGGTGCCCTTTTCTAGGGCATATTCGATCTCAAATCGTAGGCGGTTCCAGCTACGAGAACGCAGAGCCAGGGTATCAGTCGCGATGGGTAGGACTTGAACATCTCTTTGTCTGGTATCAGTCATAATGCTCCTGCCCTGGCAAATGGGGTTTAATCTATCTTAAAGCTATCTGCAGGAGCCTACTATTGGTTCCTTTAATGGCAAGCTATCTGAAGTTATACGATTGTTATCATCCGTTGAGCATTATCTCTTGCTATGAAGCGCAGCCAGGCCCGAGGCCGAATTGAACTAGGGTCTCAGCGATTTTGGTACTGGCGTGGCTGGCGAGTACGCTACACCTATATCAAGCCTGATAGCCTACAGGCCCAGCAGCGGATGCCCATGCTCCTGATTCATGGGTTTGGTGCCAGTTTGGAACAATGGCGCTCCAATCTTGAAAACTGGGGACAACAGCGTCCGGTATACGCCCTAGATCTATTAGGATTTGGACATTCTCAGAAATCAGCTATCTTACTGGGAGCCGAGGTATGGCAGGCGCAGGCATACGAATTTTGGCAGGTCATAATTGGTCAACCGGTGATTATGCTAGGACATTCACTGGGGGCTTTAGTCGCTCTAACGGCCACCGCTCGCCACCCGGAAATGGTCCAACGCCTGGTTCTTTTGACGCTACCACTGGCCCGACAGGAGCTAGTTGCAGGTTGGATAGACCGTCTGGCGCGGGGAGTAGAAGGTCTGTTTGCCACACCGCTGTTGCTACGTCCTTTATTTTTAGTGGCGCGGCAGCCTAACTTTATTCGCAAGGCTCTAGTCAATATCTATCAGAACGCGGAACGGGTCGATGCGGGACTAGTGGACCTCTTTACTCGACCGACTTTGGAGCGTGGAGCTGCTCGAACGCTCAACTATTTGGTCAAGTCGCGCACTCAGCCAGACTTTAGCGATGTTACCGCTAGCCTAATTCATCGAATTTCAATTCCAATCCTATTACTGTGGGGCACCCGAGATAAGGTTCTACCCCCAGCATGGGCAGCTCAAATTCTAAGAGCAAATCCACACGTAGCCTATCAACCCATTGAAGATGCGGGACATTGCTTTTATGATGAGGTGCCCGATATTTTAGACAGTATCCTAGAAAATTGGCTTCAAGCCGTGAGCTAGAGCGGAAACGCGGGTCCGGTATTGCTAGGGCGATTTTTTGAATGCTGACGTTGACGCAGACGTCGAATCGCCGCCGCCCGTCGCTGGACCGGTGATTGGGTCTGGTCTAAATCGGCCATGTTTTCTTGGGTATCGGCGTCGGCAGCTTTAGGCACCCGGTTGAGACATCGTTCTAAGTTGCTGTAGTGCTCATCTAGCTGGAGCGCTCGCTGGACCTCATCAATACGCTTGAAGCGTTCTGATAAGTCTGTCGTTAGCATTTTGGCCAGCAGCCGCTCAAAGGGCTGGCTGATGCTGACAGAACGTCGCCAGTCTAGCTCCTGGGTATCAGGATCGATATCAAACTCCAGCGGAGACTTACCGCTAAGCAAATACAGACAGGTCACCCCCAAAGCATATATATCGCTGCTATAGGTGGGGCGAAGCGCGAGCTGCTCTGGCGGGGCAAATCCCATAGTGCCAACAAAGTGCGTGGTAGGACTCGCAGCATGGTCTCCCGGATCGTCATCTCGGTGCAGGCATTCACGTACAGCGCCAAAATCGAGCAGCACCAGGCGATTGTCATCACGACAGCGGATAATATTAGGAGGTTTGATATCTCGATGGATAACTCGATTTCTATGGATGTAGCGGACTGCAGGCAGCACCTCTGCAAGAAATTGCTTAACAGCAGGTTCTTTTTGTGTACCGTTTTTGCGCACATCGCGACTGAGCGTGTCTCCATGGACATACTCTTGCACCAGGAAGAACTCTCCTTTGAAGGTGAAATAGTCCAGCAGCATGGGCAGCTGGGAGTGACTGCCTAAGCGCCCCAGGATTCTAGCCTCGCGACGAAACCGTTGTTTGGCGCGTTCCAGGGCAATGGGGTGGCTCACTTTAGGAAACAGCTGTTTGATCACACACAGGGGAGACCCTGGCAGCATGCGATCGCGAGCCAAATGCGTGACGCCAAAACCACCACGACCTAAAATGCGCACCACCTCATAGCGCTCTCGAAAAAGCTGACCAGAGTCACACAGCTTTTTGCTAAGACGAGGATCCTGACGAGCTGGAGAATTAGATTCGGACATGTGCGAAAAAGGCGGACAGTAAATAGCCGTGGGTCAAAGAAAGCTCAATTCCATGAACTACGCTGCTAGCGACAGATTCCCATCAATTGAATGTCCGCAGTGACGGTCATTTATCTTGGTTTATTATGGCCTATTGACTATGGGGTTGTAACTCACGAACAGGTTTCCATGTCAAAACTTAGTAGGTTTACGTAGCTTTGGGCAACCAAAACTCAAACGTGCTCCCCCGATCAATTTGACTGGTCACCTGAATTTGTCCCCCCTGGAGTTCTACCAAACGTTTGCAAATAGCAAGACCAATACCCGTACCACCAGAAGCGCGGTTTCGAGAGCGATCGGCGCGCCAAAATCGTTCAAACACATGGGGTAAATCCGCAGCAGCGATACCTATTCCTGTATCTTGCACAGCCAGCCATACTTGCTGCTCATAATGCCACGCTTTGACAGAAATGTTGCCACCGTCCGTATACTGGAGCGCATTATTCAGCAAATTGACTAAAACTTGTTCGGTACGAACGGGGTCAGCTTTAATTTTTGGTAAATCTGAGGAAATCTCTACGACAATTTGCGTAGTCTCGGAATCGGTGTCCAGCTGCTGATCCCGAAATCGCTGGACAACCTGTTGAATTAACGGAGATATTTCCAAAACCTGCTGTTGAATTGGCAGATAGCTCGCTTCCAATTTAGAAAGCTCTTGCAAATCTTCCACCAGACGCTGCAATCGATAGGTCTCTCTGAGCAGTCGCTCATAGGTTTCAGCGGTTGCAGGTAATTTTTTATCGGTCAACGCTTCAACATAGCCCCGAATAATCGTCAGGGGTGTTCGCAGCTCATGGGAGAGGTCGCTGACTAGATCCCGTCGCTGCTGCTCCACCTGCTGCAGTTCACTCGCCATACGATTAAAACTGTGACCCAGCTGATGTAGTTCTGGGATATCCGATGGCGGAACACGGGCGGCCCAGTCCCCCGCCGCAAACCGCTGGGTAATCCCTTCCATACGAGTTAAGGGATGGACAATACGTCGCGACAGCAAATAGCTAATGCCGCCAGCGGCGCTGCCTCCCAATAGCACCGACCACACCATGCCTCGAGCCCAGGCATCGGCAAAACTTTCTAAAATTTGTCCCCGCATCTGCTGGATACGAATACCTCGTCCTTCCAGACGCTCTAAGGTCACCACGAAGTAGCGAGGAGTTGATAAACGACTCACCCCGGCTAGAGTGATGATGGCCACCGCCATCACTACCAAATGGGATATCAGCAATCGACTTCTCAGCGGGACTTTAGCCATGGTCGTCAAACCGATACCCTACACCAACAACGGTTTGAATAAATGTAGGCTGGGCAGGATCGGGTTCAATTTTCTTTCGCAGTCGAGCCACATGGGTATCAACCACGCGTTCATCTCCAAAAAAGTTTTCACCCCAAAGTTTTTCGATCAGCTGTGGTCGTTGCCAGATACGCCCTGGATGGCTCAAAAACGTAACTAGCAAATCAAACTCTATCGGCGTCAGGTCGAGAGGAGCCGTCTGTGTCCCGTGATAAACAGCAGAACGCTGGTCAATATTTAATGTGAAGTGAGGCGTTTGGTACGTTTGCAGTGAATCAGTCCGACGCAGACTCCGACGCAATAGCGCCCTGACTCGAGCCACTAGCTCACGAGGGCTAAAGGGTTTAACCATATAGTCATCAGCCCCGGTGGACAGACCGATGATGCGATCAAGCTCTTCACCTTTGGCTGTCAGCATTAAAATGTAGGGATCTTTGGGTCCAGACGCCTGTCGGATTCGAGCACATACTTCTAGACCGTCTAACCCTGGCAGCATCAGGTCTAAAATAATTAGATCCGGTTGAAAGATAGGCCAGCGTTCTAGAGCTTCAGGACCGCTAGTGCAAATCTCAGTTGTAAAGTTTTCATTGGTGAGATACAGCTGAATAAGCTCAGCAATATCGACTTCATCTTCAACAATTAAGACATTCATCGAGAACGTTTATCAACGATTTAGCCACCGTTGCTGATTTAGGGAATGTATCAATCTGCTTAGAAATGCCGTATGCCAGTATCTTGCAGATAACATCAGCCCCGAGGAAGAGCAACGCTATTTAACCTACTAAACCTTATCTAGATTAGAGTCTATCGTTTTCTTTACGGGAAACCCCAGTTCTAGACAGGGTAAAGGCTCGAAATCCTTGCCCTAAGAGACATTGGGTGGATTAAGTCAACGCTATTGGGTCAGACTCAGTCAATCATAAAGATCGTATGAGTCAGGGAATATATTTGATTACCAGGGTAGCTTGAGCTGTAGATCTGACCCGGTATTTAGAACCCACCATCAAAGGACTTGCGAAAACGTTAACAATAGGCCACTATTCAATAGCTTTAATTCCTTGACAGCTTGCGAGACTGTCAGAAGAAGTATTGAGACTCACCCATGATTACGTTGCTCAATTGTCTATGTTCGGGTGGTTTGTCTGGGCAGCATGCCCTACTGATTACTAGTGTGGAGGCGTAGGTATGAGTCTAGCGTCGGCATTTACCCTCAGTCGCCTATCGGATGATCTGACCTACGATTTGAGTAGGACGCCGGAGGTGCCAGAAGAGCTAACGGTGCAATGTGCCGTGAGCCGGGGCAAGATGATGGTGCTATTGGAGAGTCCCAAGACCGATACAGTACCTGAGAATTATGTATTTGCTCAAGTGGAGACTCTGGTTCGCCATCGGCTAGAAATTGATGGATTACCGATAGAGGCTAGTCATCTGGGCGTGAATGGGGAGCCCGTAGCCATTAAGGTTTATCTGAAGCAGACCTCAATGCCAAAACCCAGTGCGGTTCATCGATTTAACTGGCTGTTGCAGGATAGTTCAGGGCCAGTGTTGTTAGAAGACGATGAGCTAGAGCCGCTGTTAACTCAACAGCCAGAGATAGCTCCTGATGGCCTATTTGAAGACTCTAGCAATGAAGAGTCTGGCGGCCTATCTGAAGAAGAGTTTTTATCGGAAGAGATTTTTCTTTCAAGAGAAGAATTCTCTTTAGGAGCGGAACAGCCATCCGGAACAGCGACTGATGAGCTATTGGATTTAGACAATCTGTATGAGCAAGCTCCTCCGTCGGATACTGGAGAACCGGTATTTGTTGATAGTGACGACCTATCACCAGAGGAATCAGAAGGATCCGAGTCATCTCTTAGCCCAGGATTAGTTGCCGTAGGTATTGGAGTGGCCGCTATTTTTGGGGCCTTGGGTTACGGGTTGAGTCGTCCCTGTGTATTGGGCGGCAGGTGCGATCGCATCCAACAGGCCCAATCCTTAGGAGACGCGGCACTGATTGCTCTTCAAGAAGACCCCACACCTCAAACAGTCCTGGACATGAGGGAGCAGCTCAACACAGCCGTCGATACGCTCAAGCCCATTCCCCCATGGTCGGGGTATCGCACCCAGGCCCAAAAGCTATTGGCCAATTATGAAGGAGAAGCCGATCTGCTCAATACGGTCGCGGCCGCCCAAGAGGATGCCTTTGCCGCCGCCAAGGAAAGTCAAAATCCACCCCACCCCATCGCCCACTGGGAGGGGATTGCTGAACAGTGGCGCGCGACGATTGGTCAGCTAGAAGCGATTCCGGCAGGCAGCCCCATATACGAGGCATTTGTCGCGACTAAGCTCCAAGAATATCGTGGGAACCTGGCCGCCATTGAGGGCCGGATACTGGCCGAGCAGTCAGCGGAAGAAAATCTAAATCAGGCACAGTTAACTGCCGCCCTGGCCAAAGACCAGACTGAAGTGGCCAATACGCTATCCGCCTGGCAAACAGCCTTGACCTCTTGGGATAATGCCGTCAAGCAGCTTAAGCAGATTCCCAGCGGCACCATGCCCTATGGAGAAACTCGAAAACTGCTGCCCAATTATGAAGAGGAGCTGGCTGAGGTGCGTACCCGCTTCCAGCAGGAACAGGCCGCCGATCAGTTTTATAACGAAGCCGTACGTCAGGCCGCCACCGCTCGTCAGTACGAATCTGAGGACCAGTGGACTTTAGCAATGCTGAGCTGGCGAGATGCTATTACCCAGGCCAAGGGAGTCCCTACTGGGACATCGCGCCATACCGATAGTCAAAACTTGCTTAAAACCTATGAGTCAGCGCTGTCTCAGGCTCAAGAAAACTTACGACTGGCTCTACGTTTTGACAAGGCAAAAGAGAATTTTAGTCGAATTTGTAAACCTGCATTTTGTCAGTTTGGTCTTAAGGGAGGCTCAGTCCAGCTTAAATTAGCTCAAAACTATGATGCGCTGGCAGACTTCTCAATTACGGACCCGAATAACCGGTCGGACAGTGTGCCTGCCTCCGATCAAATGATTATCGAAGTTAATCAGCTGCTACAAGAGGTGATCAATATCGGTAAGCGAACTCAACTACCCATTGAACTGTATGGTTCAGACGATGGCTTTATCGCTCGATTTAGTCCTGAGCTAGAAGGATATGTGAAAACTGTGGTTGTCAATTAGCTGACAGCTAGCCCAAGACAACCGAAACAAGGGGGGTTCCAGCCGAGCGTTTAGCCCATAATGGGGCTGCCATGGTGATGGACTAGGTACCATTGTCCACCCATATACTCAAACATATTAGTCGCCATCGATTTTGCTTCCAGCCTTCGATTGCCGGCAACTTGCATCACATTTTCGGTTAAAACGACGTAGGCTATTGTCCCAGAGACCTCCACAGAAATCACATCCAGGTCAATTTCGAGATAGCGAGTTGCCTTAAAGATTTGCAGCCAGGATGGGCGAATAGTGTCCCATCCTGTGAGCGCCTTACGACCCGGATGAATACAGAGACTGCCCACACCTTTAGAGCAGACTGCCTCCATGGCCTCAATATCCTTTTTCTCAAAGGCGCGATAAAAAGCCTGATTGGCTTTTAAAACAGCTGTTTGCTCGTTTGACATACAGAAAACTATAGCGTTTGGACCTTCATGTGCTTCTGATGGAATTGAGATATGCGTTTGCGATCGCAAACGAAAATGGACCGATCTGCAGCCACCGTTATTTGCTCATCCTTTATGGCTAGGGATATCCCAAGGGTAAGCAGGGCCACGCTACGTAACCACTAGGTATCTGCATATTCTTCCAGATTACCGGTCTCGCTATTTGTACTTATAGTCATGTTTGGCAAATGTTCTCTGTATGGTGTGGATCCTACCAATCTAATAGCCGCTGCTAATTTAGCAGAATAAACCGATCTGTACAGATGCAGCGTATCAGCATCGTGTAGATGAATTTATACCGAAGATTCAGTCAGGTCGGCGAATACTTACAGCACCTTATGGAGAAATTAATTGGCGTTGCCAGTCCTCGGGATGTTTTTATCTGGAAAATGCTGACACATGGCATTTCTAGCAGATCGGTGCATCCCTCAAATCAGCAACGGCAAGTAATCAAACATCAAAATCATGGGCTCAAACCAACTCATCCATGATTTCTACGACCATGAGAGGTCCATCAGATTCTTGAGCTTCCAGGTCCATATGTACTAGCTACTAATTTCGCAGGGTATGGAGTATGAATCATAGAGCTATCATACTTTCAGCTGCTGTTGGTGGGCTGCTGATTGGAACAGGATTGCTGATAAACGGTCGTTCGGTTGCTATCAATGACCACAGTGTCTACCAAAACTATCTGTCAGAGCAGCTACAGGACGATCTGCTCATTAATCAGGCTATTTTAAATACTCAATCACCGGCGGTCCTACCCACCCATACGCTAAAGCAATTAGAGATACGTCACAATCGTCTCAGTGACGTGCCTCAATTTATTAGCCAACGAAACGCACAACAGATCCAGGCTGAGCTAGAGACAAACGCACAAACGTTAGAGCAAAAAAAATCCCTAATCGAACAGCTTAAATCGGAACATACACGAGTTGAAGCAGCGCTGCTGGATCTACCGCTTCTAGTAGAATCTATTAAACAAAACGGCAGCCTGTCTCCAGCCGATGAACTTTACCGTACGGTTACAGAACTGTTGGACAACGTTTTACAATATGCTCTTTTTCCTAACGAGACCCTAGAGACTCAAATCCAGCTGAATGTTGAACAAATCCAGACCGTGATTGACAACGGTGTTGACGATCGAGATTTAGAGAGGGTTTTGAGCCAGGCTGAAACCATTGTAGAGAGTCAACAGACCGTCAGTCAGCTCAGTCAGTCAGTCTTAGATTTACCCACAGCACAGCAGCTCCAAGACCTGTCTGAAATCTACAGAGATGCCTATCAAACTGCTTATACACAGGCCAGACTGTTTCAACTCGGAGCCGTTGCTTTGTTGGTGGGAATAGTAGGAGGAGGTGCTTATTTTAAGCTGCGGGTTAAACAGGATCAGAAAATTACGCAGATTACCAATACTCTCTTTGAGACTATTGACGATGCTTTTGTTGATGTGAATAGTGAATGGGTTATTACCCATATCAATAGTCAAGCGTGTAAAGATCTCAATAAGTCTCAGGCAGACTTTATTGGTCGGTCGTTTTGGCAAGTGTTTCCGCCAGAACTGGGACAGAAAAAACAACACTACTATCAGAAAGCGGTCGCTCAAAAATCAGTCGTTACCTTTGAAACTAAATATACGCCCAAATCTCGCTGGCTAGAGTTTCGACTCAAACCCGGTGCAGACAGACTCTCGGTTTTATGGCAAGACATCAGCCCCCAAAAAAAGGCAGAGTTTCAACTAGCTTTGAGTATTGAAGCCAATGACGAGGCCCTAAGAAAAGCGGATGATGCCCGTAAAAAAGCAGAAATAGAACAGATCAAAGCAGAAAAGGCTAACCGAGCAAAAAGTGAGTTCCTGGCTAATATGAGTCACGAACTCCGCACGCCGCTCAACGCCATTATTGGCTACAGCGAAATGCTCGAAGAAGATGCTGCAGATTTTGGCCAAGATGATTTTATTCCTGAACTTCAGAAGATTCAGGGAGCAGGCAAACATTTACTGGGACTAATCAACGACGTCCTCGATCTGTCTAAAGTGGAAGCGGGTCGAATGGAACTGTATTTAGAGACGTTTTCCATGATGTCTTTAGTACAGGATGTTGCTTCCACAATGCAGCCAGCAATTGCTAAAAACAACAATATTCTAAAAATAGAGTGTGCTGCCAACATCGGTGATATGCATGCAGACCAGATTAAAGTGAGACAAAGTCTTTTTAATCTGCTTAGTAATGCCAGTAAATTTACTCAGAACGGTACGATTACCATCAACATTACCGCTGAGAGTATTAATAGCGCTCAGTGGATACGATTTCAAATTCAAGACACTGGTATTGGCATGATGCCTGAACAGCTTCAAAAGATCTTTAATGCATTTGCTCAAGCAGATTCTTCAACTACTCGAAAATACGGCGGTACTGGACTTGGTCTGACGATTACAAAGCGATTTATTCAAATGATGGGGGGCACCGTAAACGTTGAAAGCGACGTGGGTATCGGGACCGTATTTACAATTCATATGCCTCAAACCGTCAAGGCGTCGCCTTCGATAGCAGCGGACGTATCCGCCGCTATCGAAGATACTGTCGAGCAGCATCGCCAGCCCCAGCCTGAGGCAGCAGCAGAACATACCATTTCATCGCTGCTGGCGGCACCCTCGTCAGAATGTGTGTTGGTAATCGACCAAGACGAAGAGACCTGCGAGCTTGTGTGGAAAACGCTTGCTAGTCAGGGTTACTTTGTTGTCTTGACCCACAGCCACCGTAAAGGGCTAAAGATGATCGATCAGCTTTTACCGGATATTGTTCTTTTAGACTCTGCTATGCTGCGAGAAAATGGCCGTAGTATCTACGAAACATTAGAGGCAAATTTGGAGCTGTCTAACATTCCGGTGATTGTGCAAACAAAGCTACCTAAGAACAAGCTAGGCTACTCCATGGGAAAAGCCGGACCGGCATCGCCATCTCAGAGTCTTCAGAAGCTGTTGACGTTACTGAATAGCTATCATCTAGAAGAGTCGGACAGTTCTCATAGAGACACAGATGAGATGGGATCTTCTATCGATATAACAGAACACACTGGGAGCTTAGAAGCTCAACATCTTGTAAAGTAATACCTTACTGATAATCAGCAGCGCCGCTACAGGCAGAACTGATGAGCCAAAATAGTGGGTGTAATCCCGGTGAGATCTTGCACCTCCGTAAACGCCGCCGCCGCTGGCCCCACTACCCATAAAGGTACGGCATTTAAGGTGTGACGCTTGGTCGATAGGTCTTCTACATTGCCGTGGTCGCTGACGACAATGAGGGTTGTTTGAGATCCGAGAGAATCAATGACCGCTGCTAAAAACCGATCGATCCGCTGAAGGACGGTGACTGCGCGATCGCAAGCTTGCCCATGGCCAGCATAGTCGCTTAAATAGCATTCAAATAGCGTAACGCTATAGCAACGACCCAAATTAGCAAGAATTTTACCGGCCAGCTCAGGAGAGATCGGCGGTGTAGCAATACCGCGAGAGCTGGCAATCTCTCCGGTAATGTCCCAAAAGACAGCTTCCCCCTGCTCATACTCATACTGCATCCGAAAGGGCAGCCCTGCAGTCATATTTAGCAGCGTACATACCGAATAGCGCCATCGACGCTGGGCGATGGCTTCAAAGTAGGCAGGAGAGTAAAGATTGGCCAGCGTCGCCGTACCGCCCTGAGCCAAGACTTGTCTAAATAGCCCATAGGGTTCAATGAGCTGACGCAAAGAGCCATTGGCAAATCCGGTCTGGTGTCGACCGCGAAATTTAGCCGCGTTGTGTCCGGTGTAGAGCGCTGTCTGTCCGGTGGCGCTTTGGGGTAAACCAGGCACTCCCAAGGTAGCATCGATGGGTTTGAGCAAGAAATTAGGACGCCGAACCTGGGCTCCGGCCAATAAAGGTACGCCGCTAAGAGAGCCCATAGCTGGCATCGTGGCCGGATCGCTGAGGGGATTATGGGACCCCGCAGTCCCTAGACCCAGCCCGTCTAAAAACAACACAATAAAGCGAGCCGTCTCTAGGGCTGTATGAGGGACCATGCCTACCCTACACAGCGGCCAAAGCGGGCTGCTTTAGCGTGATTTGGTTGGCTTCGGCCCAGGAATGCAGGTCTGTAAAACTGCGATCGCGATATTTACCATAGCGCTCCCGCTTATTGCGAATTCGCTTGTCTAGGGCCGGAAAAATCCCAAAGTTTGGCGGCATTGGCTGAAAATGCTTGGGTTCTGCCGAGCTAATAAAGCCGAACAGCGCTCCCATCATGGTCGTCACCGGTAGCGACACCAGCGGCAGCCCCAATACCGAGCGCGCCGCGTTGGTTCCCGCCAGCCAGCCCCCAGCGCAGGCCGCTGTATAGCCTTCAGTCCCCACCAGCTGCCCCGCAGCAAATAGATTGGTCCGCCGATGAAACTGCAGGGCGCTGCTTAACAGCTCGGGCGAATTAATAAACGTGTTGCGGTGCATCACCCCCATCCGCACAAACTCCGCATTTTCTAGCCCTGGAATCATCCGAAAGACTCGCGTTTGCTCCCCCCAGCGCAGATTCGTCTGAAAGCCCACCATATTCCACAGCTGACCGCCCTTATCCTCCTGACGTAGCTGAACCACCGCATAGGGACGCTTGCCTTTATTTTCAGGCGCGTCAAAGGGGCCATAGCGATCGGTATCAAACAAACCAACCGGCTTCAAAGGACCGTAGCGCATGGTGTCCTCTCCCCGACGACCCATCTCCTCGATGGGCAAACAGCCCTCAAAAAACTTGGCCGTTTCCTGCTCAAAGTCCTTTAGCTCCGCCTGCTCCGCCGCGCACAGCGCCGTCCAAAACGCTAAATACTGCTCCTTATCCATGGGGCAGTTGAGATAGGCCGCCTCGCCTCGGTCATAGCGAGAGGCCATAAAGGCCACATCGCGGTTGATCGATTCGCCCACCACAATCGGGCTAGCCGCATCAAAAAAGCTCATGTAGTCCTGCCCTGTAAACTGACGCAGGTCAGCGGCCAGAGCGTCGCTGGTAAGCGGTCCTGTGGTTAATACCACCGTGCTATCTGTCGGGATGGACGTCACCTCATCGCGCCGCAGCTCGATCAGTGGATGCTGCTCTAGGGTATCTGTCAGGTCGCGGCTAAAGACGGCCCGGTCCACCGCCAGAGCCCCACCTGCTGGAACCGCATGTTCATCTGCTTTACCAATCACGAGCGACCCTAGCTGTCGTAGCTCTTCGTGGAGTAGACCCGACGCGCGATCGGTAGCCTTGGCCCCAAAGGAGTTGCTACACACCAGCTCGGCCACATGCTCAGAATGGTGAGCCGGACTCAGCTTCACCGGACGCATTTCATGGAGAACAACGGGAACCCCCGCCTGGGCGATTTGCCAGGTAGCCTCGGTGCCGGCCAGACCGCCACCGATAACGTGAATGGGATGAATCAGAGAATCGGTCATAGGGATAAGGATGTTATGAGGTCCCAAAATCAACTATGGAGAGACGTTCCATGGAACGTTTCCACAAGAGAAACGTAGGATTGCAATGTCTAGGACTAACCATTTTACGGTCCATTGAGGGTATCGCGCTTTGAGCAATTCTTACAATTGCTGGTTTGAGGAATGGGCCGATCTGTGGCCGCTGCCATTTAACAAGCTCTCATTGCTAGCGCCAGGGTCAGCCATGCCCGATTGACAGCTGCTCGGAATTTCTATCCCAGAAACCCTCGGCAGTCTTATAGAATCTTTCAAAAGCGTTTATGTACTGCAGTCTAGATTTTTACTTCTTCCTTCTTCTTTTTTTTATCCCCCTATCCATGACTAAAAAGCGTATCCTTTCAGGCATTCAGACTACGGGTAATTTGCACTTGGGGAACTATCTAGGCGCAATCCGCAACTGGGTGGAGATGCAGGATGAGTACGACTGCTTTCTGTTTTTGGCCGATCTCCACGCCATCACCGTTCCCCACGACCCCAAGCAGCTGGCAGAAAATACCTACAAAGTCGCTGCGGCCTACATCGCCTGTGGCATCGACCCGGAGCGCTCTACGGGCTTAGTCCAGTCCCATCTGAGCGCCGACAGCGAGCTGGCCTGGCTATTTAACTGTATTACCCCTTTAAACTGGTTAGAGCGGATGATTCAGTTTAAGGAGAAAGCACTTAAACAGGGAGAAAACGTTAGCGTCGGTCTGCTGGACTATCCGGTGCTGCAGTCAGCGGATATTTTGCTATATGAGCCAGATTTGGTTCCAGTTGGAGAAGATCAAAAGCAGCATATCGAACTGACTCGCGATATTGCCGCCCGGCTCAACCATCAGTTTGGCAAAAAGAAGCAGCCCGTACTCAAGGTGCCCGATGCGCTGATTCGGGCTGACGGGGCTCGGGTAATGAGTCTCACCGATGGCACTAAGAAAATGTCCAAGTCAGACCCGTCTGAGCTGAGTCGAATTGAAATTGGCGATCCGCCTGAACTCATCAAAAAGAAGATCAAGAAATGTAAGACCGACCCGATGCGCGGTCTGGAGTTTGGCAATCCTGAACGACCTGAATGCAACAACTTGCTAACGCTGTATATGCTGCTCTCGGGTAAAGAGAAAGCCGCTGTCGCTGCCGAATGCGCCGATATGGGCTGGGGGCAGTTTAAACCCCTGCTCACAGAAACTGCGATCGCAGCGCTGCAGCCGATCCAGGAAAAGTATCAGACCTTGATGGACGACCGTAGCTACCTAGAATCGGTGCTCAAGCAAGGCAACGAGAAAGCCCGAATTATCGCGAACGCAACTCTAAGCAAAGTCAAAGATGCCCTAGGATACGCCAAACCGCTGTAAGCCATTCTGAGATACATAGCTCCCAAGGTCTTCTACCATTAAAGAAGATTTGAATGCTTACCGACCGTTTTAGCGAGGGAACGCGTTCTCCTTTTTATGAGTCTGACTTAAGTAAATCTAGGCATTGCTGATCTTTGCGATGGCGTTGTCAGGGAGAGCCTGGCCAATAGCAGGAGCTACTGATCGGTCTATCCCACGAATCAGCAACCGCTAAATCTTTTCTATGACAGTTTCTAACAGAGCCCAAACACCGTCTTCACTGCTGCAGTCTGCGATCGCCAGCGGTCAATTCCTGGTAACAGCAGAGGTAATGCCCCCCAAAGGCGGCGACGCCAGCCATATGGTGGCAATGGCAAAGACGCTCAAAGGCCGGGTCCATGCGGTCAATATTACCGACGGGAGTCGCGCGGTATTGCGCATGTCATCACTGCCTGCGGCCGTGCTGCTCAAACAGGCGGGCATCGAACCCATCTGTCAGATGACCTGTCGCGATCGCAACCGCATTGCCCTCCAAGCAGACTTAATGGGAGCCAATGCCCTCGGCATTCATAATGTACTGGCCCTGACTGGAGACCCGGTCAAAGCAGGCGATCATCCCAAGGCCCGCAGTGTCTTTGACCTAGAATCTGTGCGTCTGCTACGCACCATTGACACCCTCAACCAGGGCATTGACCTCAATGACAAACCCCTCCCCGACGGGACCCTCAATATCTTTGCTGGGGCCGCCACCGACCCCCAATGCTCAAGCTGGTCTGGTTTAAAGAAGCGATTTGAGCGCAAGGTCGACGCCGGAGCCCAGTTTTTTCAAAGCCAGCTGATTTCTGACTTTGAGCGTCTCGAAAAATTTATGACCGAGATTGCGGCCCCGGCTCAAAAGCCTATCCTGGCAGGTATCTTTTTGCTCAAGTCGGCTAAAAATGCGGCCTTTCTCAATCGCAACGTCCCCGGTGTTCATATTCCTGAGAATATTATTGATCGGTTAGCCAATGCTAAGGAACCGCTTCAAGAAGGGGTTGCGATCGCGGCAGAACAAATAAAGCTAGCTCAAACTCTCTGTCAGGGCGTCCATATCATGGCCATCCGCCGTGAGGATCTGATTCCAGAAATCCTAGACCGCGCCGGTATCGCACCGGTCCATAGCCGTCACCCTGCTGTCAGCGTCAGCCCACCCGACAAAAGTCAAACACATTTACTCAACCTACAGAGCGCTGTTTGAGGATCAGCAACCGCTAAAAATAATTTGCATCTGCTCCGGGTTCAGTTCCAAGCCCAGACGACTGCCATAGCCCAGGTTATCAATAAACTCTGTCAATACTTCAAGGGTGGCAGAGTCTTGGAAATGCTCAGGTTTGGTCTCAGGATGGGGATAGTAGATCAGCCCATGTACCCGCTGTCCCTGCTCAAGCACCACTCGACAGTCAAAGAATGAAAAGTCTTCAGGTGGCGTATTTTCTGCCCAATTCACCTGTCTAAACGTATATTTAGCCTGTTTCACTTGATAACAGTGGGGACGAATAGAAACATTGACCGTCCCTAAGAAAAATTGGCTGAGATCTAACCCTCGTCCAGCAAATACAGACTGCTGCAGACGAATTGTACCGCCTGGAAATCGTAGATCTCCGCCCTGTCCCGAAGCCACACCATGACCTCGGATCACCTTACCTGGCACCTTTATCCAAGCGGTCACTGCTGCATCTCCATCCAAATTTCATCCATATCCTATGTTGTTTCCTGACTAATTTTTCTTAGAAAAGCAATGATTTTGTCGGGTGTCTCGGGGAAGAAGCCATAAAGTTGTTTAATAATGCTGTGAATGCCCTCACTGCCTCCAGCGATTAACCCTGCTGTAAGCATTAAATCCAGCACTCTAAACAGATAGAGACGAAAAACTTCTAGCGTAGTCTCCGGTTCAGGAAACTCCAGCAGCCCCTCTAACGCCCTTATTCCCACCGAGCTAATCAAAAAACCAAACATAATGGCCACCAGCAGAATGCTTTGGCGAATACGATCGGTATACTTCTGTAGACTCTCTTGGGCCTTGAGCAAATCCTGTTTTGTCGTTTGAATGATCTCCTGGGACCTGCTATCTTCAGACGCTGATATTAAAGCTTTTAGCTTTACCTGATACTGTTCCATCTGGACCATCAGCCGTTCCCTTTCTGGGGCCAGGTAAAACAGCTTGTATACTTCCAACGCCCGTTCTAAAAAGAGCGCCACAATAATCAGCGTGATCAGACGCTGCACCACAAGCTTGACATCTAAAGGTTGGAATGAAAGCGGATCGATAGGAATAAACCCATAGAGCAATGCACCTGCTAAAACTAAATAGAACGCATAGCGCACAGGTTTTAGTAGGGAGTCACGGTCCATAGGATTGCTCTTAAGATAGGGTCCTATCTGAGGATTTCACTACCGATGACAGCTTGTCTACAGTTTCTGTAGATTCTTCACCCGCTGGCTTACATAAAGTAAATAGGCTGTCGCTGAGTTAACTGCCATAGCTGGTAGATCAGTTGTTCGCTCTCAGGCGCAAGCGCCGTGATAAAGGTACCAAATTCAGCTTTATCACTGCTTGCTATCCAGATCCCTTGAAAACCAACTTCGACACACTCGTCATCGCAGTCGATGACATCGGTTACATCTGTGGAATTCATCGTTAGCATTCGCTTAAGTTGAGTGATACCAGGCAACGTCTTGGGTAGCAAAAGAGTGGCATAGCGGATCTCCATATAAACGGGTTCGCTAATACAAGCGGCTAACCCAGCTCGCTGAGTGGCATACACATCTAATGATGCCGCGACCTGCTCAAGCAATGGGCCACGATCGGTATAGTTCAGCTTCAACACGGCTGACATTCTCCATTAAGTGATTGGATCAGTCACATGCCGACGGCGGCACTGATAAATTCTTACAGCGGTGGTCACACCGGCTGGGGCAGTTTGTATCCCTTGAAAGCGTTGGGCTACAGCGTTCGTGTGACGTGGCAAACGGCTAAACCATCAGGACGTTTGCGGTATCGCTAACGCATCTCAGTAAAGACAGCTGAGATCGCGAGTCAAGGTCTAAACTGTCGGTTGCTGGAGGCATAGTTACTCGCGTTGGGATAATGCGGGCCATGGGTAGATGATTGGGCAAGGGTCAAACAGGTCGATTGGCGGGCAATAAGTACATATACGGTCGTAATGTCACGATTAAGCTTCTAGCTCAGCAACAATATTTTTTATCAAACAACAGCCCGTGCTTCCAAATCCAGGAAACAGAGACCAAAAACCTATTGATGCCTCGGAGCTGAAACTAAGTAACCAGGACGCCTGGTCTATGTAGGAAAAGCTTTCTTTAGAACAGTTTGGAATCAAACTATGGCATTAGGACCAATAGAGAGCTGTAGTTACCAACATCCTGAGACGGGACGATTTCGGACGTAGCGCCAAAACATCATCCAAAGGATCAACAACGCCCGCTTTTTTAAAGGTAGCTTTGCTGACGACGGCTTAGGTAAAAATGCCACAGCAATCTGGCAGCCACTGCTCGCCAGGGTCGCCAGGCTAGACTCATCAACTGCGCTTCATCAGAGCTGGGGCGTTTGGGCAGTCCTTTAATATCTTTGATGGCTGTCTGTAGCGCAATATCTCCCTTGGGCCAAATATCTGAGCGCTTCAGAGCCATAATGAGGTAGATATTTGCGGTCCAAACACCGATACCTTTAACGCTCATAAGCTGCTCTTGAACATCCTGATCGCCCAGCGTTTCCAACTGACTTAGATCTAACCTCTTATCTAGCAGTGCCTGGGCCAGAGCCCGACCGTAGCCGGTTTTTTGACGACTAAAGCCAATCTGCTTTAGTTCTATGGCCGACAGTTTGAGAAATTCCTCAGGGATCAGAGGCACACATACCGTTTGCAGACGCCCATAGGCCGCACGGGCAGAGGCCAAAGATACCTGCTGCTCCAGAATAATCTGAATCAACGTGGCAAATCCTTGGGGTCTCTGCCAGAGCGGCGGCAGATCATACAAAGAGATAATCTTGCCAAAAAATGGCTCCTGGTGTACCAGCTCCTGGGCTCCTCGTTGGACCGTATGGGCAGTTAGCGGCGGCATTATGAAAAAAGGGCGTTGCTGATCCTCGGGATGATTTTATCTGCAAAACGCTGACATGTGGCATCTCTAATAGATCGGTGCATCCCTTAAATCAGCAGCGGCGAGTAGAGCTGGCCGATTACTGAATAAAGTCATAGTCAATGGCGCGAGCTGTCCTGACCGGTGGAGCTGGCTCATTTTGAATTGATGTGACGGCGGTATATCCCAACGGCAGCGACGCTAGCAGACACATCGCTCCGGTACCCACCAACGACAGGCGTCTAACGGCATTGGACGCTCGCATCGCATCGGGATATTGCCCCCGATGATAAAATCGCTTCACCTGGCTGGCATACAGCAGTGCCGTCAAACCCAAAGGAGGAAAGGTCACTAGGGCCGCTAGGGCAGTTGGCCAATGAGAAGGCGGACAGGGCTGGTCTTTATAAAGGTCGTAACGCTTCTCCCATTCAGGACCCCGCACGTTTCCCACATAGCCGATTAGCGTAAATGCAGTAATTTCTGAGAGTTCTAAGGGTAGCAGCAAGTCACGGATCTGGGTGGGTAGGGTATAGTAGCTGACTCCTTCTCCCACCTGGCGGATCAGAGAAATTTCTAAGGTATTTCCCTGCTGTTTGAGGGAGACTTCAACGGGAGCTAGAGACTCTTGCAACAGCTCTTTGACGGGTGTTAGTCGATTGGATTTGGCAACGGTTGGAACGCATCTTGCCAATGAGGCATCGTTGAGAACTGCTAGCTGCCAGTCTGCCTTTGCTCCGTCAATATCTTCCAGCTGCTGACGGATGTGTCCTCGCGTTAGATAGGCCGCAGCACGGTTGGGATCGATGTCTAAAACTCGGTTAAAACTAGTCAGAGCTGCAGACAGTTCGTCCGCCGCTCTCTGGGCCAGGCCCAGATGGTAGTGGGCTTCGGCATAGTTTGGCTTGGCGGCAATGGCCTGCTGCCAGTCGCTCAAAGCCCTGTCGGTCTGCCCTTGCTGATGCCATAGCTGACCGCGCTGAAGGTATGCCTCTGCCGGATTTTTGGCACAGTCAATGGCGGCGGTGAAGTCCTGCTGAGCCCGGTCTAGCTCTCCTAGCGCGCAGTGGCTTAACCCCCGAGCAATATGTACAGCCGCTGGATCAGGATGACCGGCTAAAGCCTCAGATAAAACTGCGATCGCACTCTGATGACTTCCTTGCCGCGCTAGCGTGCTACCACGTCGATAGGCCAAACGCGCTTGTTGTCGTGCGTACCAACTCTGCATATCCATAAATATAAACCCCTACTGTCCCCGTCTATCCGCAGCCTAGCTAGCCCAAAGGCAAAACAGAATCAGCGTGATAACGGAAGCTCAGGTCCTAAATTAATAATTGATCAGTATTTACTGTTACTGAACACGTCAGTCTGGTTCATAGCGATCACTGCATGCTTCATATTAATTTTGCTCGTTTCCTAATAAATTTTCCAATATTGAAATTATTTTCTAAAATAATTCGCCCTATGACATTCAGCTTAAGAGTCTGCGACAATTTGCGCAGAGACTAATTCTAGCTGTGAAATCAAGATAAAGTCGCCCCGGTCCCTATACCGGCTTAGATGAAACCTATGTGATTACACTCGATAATCGTAGGAACAGCCCCAGATGGCCATGTTAGCGTCAGTAAGAACACTTATATAGCCTGGTTCGTGGTTGTTCTCTCGCTTAAAACAGAATTAGACGTGGCGGAGCTGTTATTAGCCCACGGATGGCTCCCCGAAGACGTTAATAGTGTCTTAGTTTTTCCCCTGCCAAACGCCATATTTCACGCCTTAAATAGCAAAAGCTATCTGGCCATCGACAGGGACGTTGCTAACGCAGTCGCTACCCCCACTACCGTCTACCGAGCCAGACAGCTGCTGGAGTCTGCCGGTTGGCAAGATAGCGAATTAGATTCGCTGTTAAAGCCCTACTTGTACGGAGGAGATGCCTGGGCCAATCAAACCATGCACATCCCGACAGATCCCCAGCTTGAGCACGCAGTACCCCCATTACCCAAACCGCTGCGCTGGGTTAATCCGGCTCTGGGGTCTCCGTCTTTGTCCCTCTATCGACGCACCATGGCGTTGAAGCGAATGGGCAGCCTGGCTTTGGTCATCATCTTAGTTTTTACAGCCGTGGTATGGCTGGGGTAGCGTCTGTCCCCTGCTGTCAGAACTAGGAGACATGACCCACTAACCTGACTCGGGAAGATGCCCAAACCGATCCGTTGCGGCCACCAGCGCACTCAAAATACCAGGTTCTGTTGCCGAATGTCCTGCATCGGGCACAACGATCAGCTCAGCTTCAGGCCAGGCACGATGCAACTCCCAAGCAGATGTCATAGGACATACGACGTCATAACGTCCCTGGACAATCACCGTTGGAATATGGCGAATCGTCTCAATATTTTGCAGCAGCTGGTCCGGCGGGTTGAAAAAGCCCCCGTGGAGAAAATAGTGGCATTCGATGCGGGCAAAGGCATCGGCAAACGTATCGTTGCTAAAGCGATCAATGGTCTGAGAATTTTGAATCAGATAGCTGGTACTCGCTTCCCAAACAGCCCAGGCACGAGCCGCCTGCTGCCGTATTGATGCATCAGGACTGGTCAATCGCTGGTAGTAAGCCCTGACCAAATCATGACGTTCGTCTGGGGGAATCGGGGCTAGATACTGCTCCCAGGCATCGGGAAAGATATAGCTGGCACCTTCTTGGTAAAACCAGCGAATCTCTTTGGGACGCAGCATAAAAATACCCCGTAAGATCAGCCCGGCACATCGCTGGGGATATCGCTGGGCATAGGCCAGTGCCAGGGTGCTGCCCCAGCTACCTCCAAATACAGTCCATCGGTCAATATTAAGATGCGATCGCAGCCGCTCAATATCATCCACCAGGTCCCAAGTCGTATTTTGAGCTAGCTCAGCATGGGGGGTACTTTGACCACAGCCCCGTTGATCAAAAAGAACAACTCGCCAGCAGTTAGGGTCAAAAAACTGTCTATAGAAAGGAACAGTGCCGCCGCCGGGACCGCCGTGCAAAAAAACCACAGGCTTCCCCTGTGGATTGCCCACCTCTTCAAAATGAAGAGTATGAAGAGCGCAGACAGCTAGACGGCCCTGGTGATAAGGCTCAATCGGTGGATAGGGTTGACGCATAGAGAGCTGACAACAAGTGCTCCGCTATTGTCGCACCAAATTCTAGATCCTCTAGAGCTCTTGCAGTACTACTTAGCAGCGGTGGGTTTTCTCACCACGTACCAGCGTCCAGTTTTGGGGTCTCGATACGTATTAAACGGCTGCTGCTTCAACGGTTTAGTACAAGTTTTTGGCATTGACTTAGCGATTTTCACGAATCTTGTATAAATTAGTGAGTGCTGCTGATCCTTTAAAAAAGCGAATCTTAAAGACTACCGATGACATCAGATAAGCCCGGTAAATCGGTTCCACCTCTCAATCAGCAATAATAATTAATCCATCTATTTTGGCTCAGTTTCCTGCACAATTTAAGTGATCAATCTTTAAGTACTATGTGATTTTTGTCACAAAAAGACGGAAAACCCTTGGTAAATTCCCTACCCTGTGTCTGACGTGCTAAGAAGCATGAGCCTGGCCGATTCCTTTTAACCTGACAATTGAGATAACAAGTAAAAAGAGCCCCCTTGTTATTCCGATCGGTGATTGGCGATAGGTTACCCCCAAAGGCATAGAGGATATATCACCTAGAAATACCGATCGCCTATCCCTTAAATTAGCCATCACAGAATATCCTTCACCCCAGCTGGACTGATTTCCCTAAAACCCCTTAAAGCGTCATGGTGCTCTTAAATAACACCGCCACAGTTATTGATTCAAAGACGTACTATAGGCGTACTATGTAAGACAGTTTTGACGAAATCCACCATGTCGGCAGTCATATGGCCCGGACGTTCTCATCCATTGGGAGCCACCTGGGACGGTCAGGGGACAAATTTTGCTGTTTTCTCAGAAAATGCCACAGCCATGGAGCTGTGCCTGTTTGATCCACAAGGGCACGAGCATCGGATCGCTTTGCCTGAGATTACCAACCACGTATGGCATGGCTATGTTCCTGATGTGGGACCAGGACAGCGCTACGGATATCGTGCCTATGGCCCTTACATGCCCAAAGAAGGGAAGCGCTTTAACCCGAATAAGCTGCTGCTAGATCCCTATGCCCTGGCCATCAGTGGCGATATGAAATTTGGGCCTGCCATTTTTGGCCATCCCATGGATCGCTTTGCCGATAGCGATCGCGACTTACAACGATCGGATCTAGACGATATGAACGATGTCCCTAAAGGCATCGTCGTAGACCGTAGTTTTGACTGGGACGATGACCAGCATCCTGAAACGCCCTGGCATGAAACCATCATCTACGAGGTCCATGTCAAAGGATTTACCCGCAAGCATCCCAATATTCCTCCAGAGCTGCAGGGCACCTATGCCGGATTAGGGCATCCGGCAGCGATCGAACATCTCAAATCCCTGGGAATTACGGCCGTTGAGCTGCTCCCAGTTCATCACTACAATGCCTACCCTGGCCATCTAGTGGCCGTCGGTCTGCACAACTACTGGGGCTATGACTCGATCAACTACTTTGCTCCCTACGCGGGCTACAGCGCCGCTGGCGACGCGGGCAATCAGGTGCAAGAGTTTAAGACCATGGTCAAAGCCTTACACCAGGAAGGGATCGAGGTCATTCTAGATGTGGTGTACAACCACACAGGGGAAGGAAATCACTTTGGACCGACCCTATCGCTGCGAGGCATGGATAACGAGGCCTACTATCGTCTGGTGGAGCGCACGCCTCGCTACTATATGGACTTTACCGGCTGTGGCAACTCTCTTAACGTGCGTCATCCCCAGGTGCTCAAGCTGATTATGGACAGCCTGCGCTACTGGGTCCAGGAGATGCATGTAGACGGGTTCCGCTTTGACCTCGCCTCTGCGCTGGCTCGCGAACTGTATGATGTTGATAACCTGGCGGCCTGTTTCCAAAACAATCATCAAGATCCTAAACTTTCGACCAACAAGCTGATTGCAGAACCTTGGGATTTAGGAGAAGGCGGATATCAGGTGGGCAACTTTCCACTGCTGTGGTCCGAGTGGAATGGCAAGTATCGCGATACGATGCGAGATTTTTGGCGCGATCAGCACTGTCGCCTGGGCGAGTTTGCGTTTCGATTTACCGGTAGCTCTGACCTGTATCAGGCCAATGGTAAGCTACCCCATGCCAGTATTAATTTTATTACAGCCCATGATGGCTTTACCCTACGGGATTTGGTGAGCTACAACGAAAAGCATAATGAAGCCAACGGCGAAGGTAATCGAGATGGGGAAAGTTATAACCGCTCCTGGAACTGTGGCGCAGAAGGGGAGACTACTAGCGAAGAAATCTTAAAGCTGCGATCGCAACAGCAGCGCAATCTGCTAACCACCTTATTTCTCTCCCAGGGTGTGCCCATGATGCTGGGTGGTGATGAAATGGGCCGCACCCAGCATGGTAACAACAACACCTACTGTCAAGATAACGATCTTTCCTGGTTTGATTGGAGTCTGCGCTCTCATAATCAAGAACTGCTTACCTTTACCCAGCAGCTGATCAAATTTCGTCAACAGCATCCGACATTCTGTCGCCAGCAATGGTTTTTAGGTCGTGAAATTTACGGTTCTGGCGTTGTTGACATCAGCTGGCTTAACCCCGATGGTTCGATCATCAACGATGAAGAGTGGCAAGACGGTAGCTCAAAAGCTATTGGTATTTTTCTAAACGGAGAAGAGATTCTCACCACCGACGAAAGAGGTCAGCGGGTTACCGATGATAGTTTTCTTGTCTTTTTTAATAGCTATCCCGAACTGCGAGAATTTTCGTTATCTCCCTCCATAGAGCGTAAAGAATGGCGCGTCATTTTGGATACCAAGCAGCCTCAGGGTTTTATCGATGACGGCCCCATTTATGAGCATGACCAAAAAGTTCCTGTCACAGCTCGCTCCCTTGTTTTGCTGGCCTGTCCTCGCTGCTTTGACCCTCCCTCCGACCCTGCCACCTAAGCGGTGCTCAGACCAAAAGCAGCATCATTTTCATACTCTTTTTAATTAGCCATGGCCAACAGCTACGATCGGATTTATACCGTTGTTCGACAAATTCCTGCCGGTAAAGTTGCGACCTATGGTCAAGTAGCTGAATTAGCCGGTCTGATCGGCAAACCTCGCGTCGTCGGCTATGCCCTTTACAAAGTAGCACCAGATGATGATATCCCCTGGCAGCGAGTCATTAATGCCAAAGGAGAAATCTCCACCTCCGCCTTTCGCGACGGGTCAGACGACCTGCAGCGAGTCCTCTTAGAAGACGAAGGCATTGAGTTTGAGGGCGGTAAAATTAGCCTTAGTAAATATCGCTGGCAGCCATCGCCAGATATCATTGAAGCCATTGACTTTGGCACCAGTGAGTAGCAGTGTTACTATTCAAGGAATACGCGAATAGCCATAAGCAAACAACATCGCTTTGAATCATTAAAACTGTTGGCGCTGTAGGACATTTAAATATTGGGACCCGAATAGCGTGGCTGAACGAAAAACAGTTGTCACTCGTCGATAGCGGTTAGTCGAATAGTGGCCTCCAGGGTGCTCTTACTGGCCTGACCTTTGTGGAGCTTGCCGGTGACGGGTGCTGCCTGGGCAGGATTCATGGCTGCAGCTAGGGTGATATGCTCATCGGCGACGGCTAGACCCAGGGTGGGGTCAAACCCGCGCCAGCCGCCACCAGGGACGTAGACCTCGGGCCACGCATGGAGATCATGTCTGGCCTGATCGGTGTCTCCTCGCTGATAGCCGCTAAC
This sequence comes from Leptolyngbyaceae cyanobacterium, assembly GCA_050043465.1. Classification (GTDB taxonomy): domain Bacteria; phylum Cyanobacteriota; class Cyanobacteriia; order Phormidesmidales; family Phormidesmidaceae; genus Leptothoe. Next base: position 10,554 of record JBHJIL010000090.1, on the reverse strand, counting down.
AAATCGGGCAGCCAGTCCCACCGCTCGACAGGCAGCCATAAACAGCACAGAAAAGTCTCGACAGGTGCCTCTGCGTTCGGCTAACACTATGCCAGCGGGCCAGGGAGGTCCGTGATGCCGGGTCTCGTAAGTGCAGGTTTGGTAAATGGCCTGGGTCAGCCCGGTTAAGAACAGCCCTACGTTGCCGTCGGCTTGATGTAGCTGTTGCTGGGCCCAGTCAACAACGGTGGGACTATCTGGGTGAGGTACTGACAGATAGGGCTCAACCAGTCGCTGCACTGACTGAGGATAGTCCAGGGGAACCGTAATGCCCCACTCAGGAGCCAGGTAGTCAAAGGGATTGGTGCGAAGAGTTTCCACATCGCACTGGGTAGCAATGGTCAGGGTGGTGATGTCGGTATCTGGAAACCAGACCTGACGACAGATATTGCCTTCTAGGTCCAGCCAGTCGATGGATTTACGAGGGGTGGGCAAGATGTCACAGCTAAAGTAGTGCAGCCGCTGGCTGCCGTCCATCCGAGGCTGCAGCCGGAGGATATGGGTCCCTAGCTGAACCGGTTCAGCGTATTGGTACTGGGTGTTGTGAACAATGCGATAGCGCACGGCAAAATAGGGGCAATGGGTAAGAAAACGGTGGTGCTTTAGACTGTCACGGACAGCCCAAAAAAGTTGTCGGTGATGGCGCTACCCACATGGTTCAGATCGTTTTGGAGATTGTCTAGGAATTCATGGAGACCGGTTTCAAAAATCTCTTCTAGGGTAATGTATTCGAGGTGCGATCGCACCTTCCCCAGCTGTCGTTCGCTACTCAGACGCCAGCTTCCCCCCGGCGTTCCAGAGATCTTATGCAGCGACTGCTCTGCTAGCAAAATACAGCGGCGGATGGAGCGAGGAAACTCTGGATGAAGCACTAAAAAGTCAACCACACCGCTGGGGTTGAGCAGATGCTGACACTTCTGGTACATCTCATAGGCGCTGGCGGAGCGCAGTAGCGCAATCCACTGTAGCGTGTCTAGCGGACTACCCACTGCAGCTATGGACGGCAGTAAAATAAAGTACTTAACATCGAGAATACGCGCTGTTTTATCGGCGCGTTCTAAAAAGCGACCCAGACGACCAAAGTGCCAGCCCTCATTGTGGGACATGGTGGCCTCCATGATCCCAGCAAACATGTGACTCGCCTTTTTAACTTCAGGATAAAAGGCATAGAATTCGCTCAGATCTTCGGATCTAGCCACGTCTTCTACTTGAAGATAGAACTCATTTAGCTGCTCCCACATTTCTGAGGAGATAATCTCTCGTACCGACCGGGCATTTTCCCTGGCTGACTTTACACAGGAGCGAATTGAGTTGGGATATTCAGAGTCAAAGGTGAGAAATCTCAGCACATTTTCAGCCGTGGCCTCACCGTAGCGCTCTTTAAAGATGTCCTGATCGCCCATGGTAATCACCAGAGGTTCCCACTGCTGTGCTGTTCCCATGGGAGCATCTAACAACAGATGCAGATTGACTTCGACAAAGCGAGAAACATTCTCTGCCCGTTCGACATAGCGGTTAATCCAGTAAATTGAATCGGCAACGCGGCTTAGCATGGGACAGACTCTCGAAGGGTGTATGGATCCAGACGCAGGAGAAACAATGTCAGCGGCAGGATAGGAAAAACGTATTCTCTTCTCTTCTTAATCGTTTAGTTGGCGGCGGCTACGACCCAGGTGTCCTTACTACCGCCTCCTTGGGATGAATTCACCACCAGAGAACCTTTTTTGAGCGCTACTCGGGTCAGCCCTCCTGGGTTCACATAAATGTCTTCACCATTCAAAATAAAGGGACGCAGGTCCACATGACAGCCTTGAAATTCACTATCGATTAAAGCAGGCACCCGCGAGAGACACAGCGTCGGCTGGGCAATATATCCTCTGGGATTGGCCTTAATTTGATTGGCAAAGGCGTCGCGCTCTGGTTCGGTAGCATGGGGGCCTACCAGCATACCGTAGCCGCCAGAGGCATTGGTCGCTTTGACCACAAGCTCATCTAAATGATCCAGCACATAGTCCTGCTGCTCGGTATCCTCACACAGATAGGTGGGAACGTTGGGAATAATCTGTTCTTCGTCTAGGTAGTAGCGCACCATCTTGGGGACATAGCTGTAGATCATTTTGTCGTCGGCTACACCGGTACCGGGCGCATTTGCGATCGCAACTCGCCCCTGGCGATACACCTCCATCAGTCCGGACACGCCTAGAAAAGAATCAGCTCGAAACGTCAGCGGGTCAAGAAAGTCGTCGTCAATGCGACGATAGATCACATCGACTCGCTTAAGACCTTTGGTGGTCTTCATTTGCAAATAGCCGTCTGTCACCACCAGGTCACGGCCCTCTACTAGCTCGATCCCCATCTGCTGGGCCAAAAACGAATGCTCAAAATAGGCTGAATTGTAAATACCTGGAGACAGCAGCACCACCTGCGGGTCAGGCACTCCGTCTGGAGCTAAATGCAGCAAAGAGGCCAGCAGCTGACTGGGGTAGGCATCCACCGGATTAATATCTAAAGCGTCAAACAGAGCCGGAAAGGCCCCCTTCATTATTCGTCTGTTTTCAAGAACATAAGAAACCCCTGAAGGACAGCGAAGATTGTCTTCAAGCACGTACCAATTGCCGCTGCGATCGCGCACCAAATCTGTACCGGTAATGTGACACCAGATTCCCTTAGGAGGCTTTAGACCCAAACAAGGTTCTAAAAAGCCTGTTGCCGACTCAATCACCTCTCGGGGAATAATGCCGTCTTGAATAATTTTTTGGTCGTTGTAGATATCATCCAAAAAACAGTTGAGCGCTTTAATTCGCTGTTTTAATCCCCGTTCTAGCCACCGCCATTCGTTGCTGGGCACCACCCGCGGCACTACATCAAACGGAAAGATTCGCTCGGTTCCCTGATTGTCGCTGTAAACGTTAAACGTCACCCCCAGCTTAAACAACATATTCTGAGCCATCTGTTGTTTTAACATCAGATCATCAATGGAAATGTTGCTAATCCGCTGTACCAATAGCTCTGCTTCAGGGCGAGGCACGCCACGGCTGACAAACAGCTCATCATAAAAGTCGCAGGGGTCGTAGGTGTCAAACACAAGCTACCGTCCAAAATGTGTTCTATTACACTAGAACACATAACCGTTATCGGGACCGTGAATTGTAAAGGTCCATACATCTGACAAAATTTAACACGTAGTTAATGGGGGCTATTGCGATCGCTACGACTGTAGGGCATGACCGCAGCTAGAACAAAATCGATCGTCGGGAGCCACTTTATTCCCACACTGACTGCAAAACTGTCGTACGGCTGGTGAAGATTGTGAGACAGAAGATGTCTGTTGTTGCGGCACCTCCATCTTTAGCTCCATATTGCCCATACGCATTTCCATGGGATTCATAGTCATTTGCATATTGCCCATGGTCATCGGCGGCATCGGCTCCAGCGACGCTGCCATCGACGGCATCGCAGCGGCTTGCTTTACAGGTAGTGACTGCGCCCCTGCCACCGACGGAGCACTGTTGGTCATCTTGACGCTGTTGGCCTGGATGTAAATGCAGATCTCATTCTGGGCCGTAAATAGCTTAAATACGGTCCCACCTGGAGTCTGATAGGCTGCCGGTGGCGCTGTCCAGGGACCGGTAGTCATGCTGCTGCTGGCCTGCTGCTGTTGTCCCGGCATGCTGAGCACCGTAGTAACATTGGTTTGCCCCGCCTGGTTATCTAAATAGACGTGGTGACCAGGATGAATCTCGCAGACATAGGCCATGGTCGGTTTGTTGGGCTGATAAGACGTTGATAGTACCTCACCATACTCAAAATGCCGCCTCCCGGAAGTAAAAAGCATTAAAACATCAGCAATTCTTAATCTCTGCCGGAGACTGTGATCAGCAGGCTCAGCTCAAGGGTGTAAGCAGGCCCTACAGCTGCCGCTGGTTAGCGCTTGCTCACTGGTAGGCTCGCAGCCATGCCCCAGAAATTCTCTAAGCTGGCGGTCACACCAACATCGAATAGGGCCAGCCAGCAAATGTCCCTCCCTTGACGGTGTTAGATTTGCCGCTAGAAAAATCTAAATAGCTGAGATCTCTAATCCGTTTAGTTGAAGAGCGACCTCGCGATTTAGCGGCGCTAGTTTGGGCTGATGAACAACTCGGAAATCCATTTTCCTTGATTAATCTATTCAGCGTGCGATAGGGAATATAGTGCCCGGGTTCATAGCCAGCGTTTTTGAGAACTAGCACACAGGCCCAGGAATATTTACCATTTAAGATTGCATCAATAATCAGTGCAAAGTCTTCCTCACTCATGGAGGCTTTCATTTTTTCTGTGTTGAATACCATGATGTGACTGTCCTCTTAAATACTAGAATGCTAAATTTGAATTGGAATGGCCAGTGTCTGAAAACTCTTTTTAAGCACCAGGTGTTAAACGTTGAGAGAACTTTTTCTAAGCTTGCGAATAGGATCGAGCAGAAAATCAACAATGCGCCGTTTTTGAATAACAATCTCAGCATTAGCGGTTTGCCCCGCTTTAAGAGCAACCGATTTGCCTTCATGCATCATATAGGTACGATCTAACGCTATTTCAACCTCGTAGACGGCTCCCATCAGCTCATCTGTTTTAGCGTCTGGTGAAATAGAGGTCACTTTACCGGATACAATTCCATACTGCTGATAGGGAAACGCGTCGAATTTTATCTGAGCAGTCATCTCTTTTTTTACGAGTCCTGCTTCTTTACTGGGAAGCATCGCCGACAGCACTAGGGGAGTTTCTGCTGGGGCAATTTCGAGCAGAGTTTGACCCGGCTGGGCCACTTCACCAATATTGCTAATATTGATCGACGAGACAGTTCCACTGACAGGCGCAGAGAGATACATCTGCTCTAGATTGGTCTGGGCTGCTTTTAGCAGCGTAGCGGTCTCAGTAACTTTTGCCGTTAAATCATCGGCCTCTAGCTGCAGTCGTTTGAGTTTCTCGTTGTCTGCCAGCTCACTTCTGATGGCCTGGGCCTGTCTCAGTTCCAGCTGAGCATTGAGCTGCTCCGTTTGAGCCAGAGCCTGCTGCATCTGTCCTTGATGCTCAACCATGACTCGCTGACGGTCTCGCAGAGTTTGTTCAACATCAAATAAATACTCTGTGGAAATGGCTCCTTCATCTACCAGCGACTGCAGCCGCTGCAGCCGAGACTTGTTTTCTTTGAGGTCAACATTGAGCTGATGCACCAGTGCCTGGCTGGTGTCAATATTGGCTTGGGATTCAAAAATTGCGGCGATTTGGGTCTGGATTTCGGCAGCGGCGATGGTCCGCTGAGCCGCCGACTCATGCTGGGTCTGGTCGATTAGCACTTGGGTCTGCTGCAGCTGGCTGTTGAGGGCACTAAGATTTTGAGACAGCCGCTCTACTTCTGAGTTAAGCAGTTCGCTATCAAGTTCGAGCACAACCTGACCGGCCTCAATGGTGTCTCCTGGCTGCACTAAAATAGTCGATATTTCTCCTGCTGCTACGGGTTGGACCTTAAACGTGTCTCCTTCTGGAACCAGCTGCCCTTGGGCATTGCCGACGTCTTGCATGGTACCAAACCAGGCCCACGTGCCAAACATACAGGCAAACAGAAACCCTACAGCCACCATGTATTTTGGCAGCGCCGCTGGAGGATGATCCAGAGTGGTTTGGAGCGAGTCGCTCCAGTGGGATACGGGTGTGTTTTTTTGAATTGTTTTTTTGGGGGGTGAGGTCTGATGTGACTCGATGGGTAGCCGAGCGGGGGGATTGTCCAACTGTTTTAACATGTTGTCACTACTCTCTCTCTACAGGGTAAGATGCACAGAATTAAAATTCACAGGTCAAGCTGTTGCTGGGCAAGGTGATGATATAGCCCTTGGGTGGCCATGAGTTCAGAGTGAGTACCCTGCTCTACTAGCACCCCCTGGTCTAATACGAGAATGCGATCAGCATTACGCACAGTAGACAGCCGATGGGCAATGATAAAGGTGGTGCGATCTCGACTGATTTGGGTTAGATTCTGTTGAAACCGGCGCTCGGACTCGGTATCTAATGAGCTAGTGGCCTCATCTAAAATCAAAATACGCGGTTCACCCATGAGGGCTCTAGCAATGGCAATTCTCTGACGCTGTCCGCCGGATAGGGTGGACCCTTGCTCGCCTACTTTGGTGTAATAACCCAGCGCCAGGGATTGGATAAAGGCATGGGCCTCGGCCAGTTTAGCCGCGCTCACCGCCTGCTCTAAAGTAAACTCGTTACGAAATAGCGTAATATTTTCTAGGATCGTGCCTGAAAATAAGAAACACTCCTGGGGGACCACTCCTAGCTGAGTCCGCAACGATTGGGGAGAAACATGGCTGAGATCGTGGCTGTCGACTAGTACCCGGCCACGGTTAGGATGGTACAACCCTTCCAATAGCTTGACTAGGGTAGTCTTACCGGAGCCACTGCGACCCACAATGGCAACGGTTTGTCCCGCTTCAATCTGGAAGTCTAGATTTTGCAGAGTATTTTTGTCGTCATCAGTCCCGTAGCTAAAGGTCACATTCTCAAAAGTGACTGTTCCATGAATGGTGGGCAGCACTAAAAGAGGATGCTGAGACGATTCTTCAGGGTCGGTTTCAAAGACATCGTTAAGTCGCTCTACCGAAATCAACACCTCCTGCAGCTCGTCCCATAGATTAGCCATGGCCAGTACAGGGCTGATGACGTAGCCAATCATCATGTTAAAGGCAACTAGCTGACCAATGGTAAGCTGATCCTGGATTACCATGTAGGCTCCAGCCCATAAAAGAACCACACCGCCCACTGAGTTGATTACTCCGTTGAGGGCACCTAGCCCAATGGAAAACTTTTGACCCTTAAAAGAGACATTTGTTTGCCGAGTCGCGCGTTCTTCCCATAGCCAGCGAATCTCTCGCTCGGTAGCCGTAGACTTAATGGTCGCGATCCCGTTGATCATTTCTACTAGAGAAGAGTTTTGATCGGCCGATTCTTTAAAGACTTCGCGAGAAATTCTGCGCAGAAAGGGAGTGGAACCTAAGGTAATAATAACAATGGGAGGAATCAGACCTAGTACCAGCAGCGTTAGCTGCCAGTTGTAGTAGAGCATCAGCCCCAGATAAACCACCCCGGTAAGCAAATTTAGCCAGGCCAGGACGATTTGACCGATGAGAAATCGGGCAATTTTAGAATTTTCTTGAACCCGGGTTAGAATGTCGCCCACCCGTCTGGATTCGAAAAAGCTCAGGGGTAGACTGACGGTATGGCTGATAAATCCGGTAATCAGCGTTAGATTGAGTCGGTTTGAGAAATACCCCAGCAGGTATGACTGGGCTGAGGACATGCAGATTTTCCATAACCCAAATAGCAGCATTCCCGCTGCGATCGCATTCAACGTAGTGGTACTTTTTTGCACAACCACCTGATCCATAATTATTTGGGTAAACAGGGGAGAAAACAGCCCAAATACCTGAATCAAAAAAGATGCAATAACAATCTGAGAAATCAGTGACCGGTAGGGACTAAGCGCATGAAGATAGCGCCACAGCGAGGTCTTTTGCTGGATCGTCGTCTCCTGCAGGCGTTCAGTGGGATCTAGCAGCAAACCATAGCCCGTCCACTGGTGCGAAAACTCCTGGCAAGCAATTGTTTTGACGCCCATAGCCGGGTCGGCGATGGTAGCATTATTTGCTTGAATAGAGTAAACAACGACAAAGTGATTACCTTGCCAGTGAGCAATCCAGGGATTTTTCTGGTCAGCCATGCGATTTAAGCTTGCTCTGACCGGTCGAGCATGAAATCCTAAGCTTTCAGCCGCATTGGCCAGTCCTTTGAGTGAGGCGCCTGAAATACCCACATGAGCCCGCTCCCGCAGAGCATTCACTGGAAATCGCTTTCCCCAATAGCGAGCAACCATCGCCAAACAAGCCGCCCCGCAGTCAGAAGAGCTTTGCTGTTCTATCCAGGGATACTGGTGTACCCAGTCCAATAAACGACGTTTGGCCGGCTTAGGTAAAACGATCGCCGACGATGGCTGCTCTGAGTCGGCTACTTGAGTCAGAGACGTTACGGAAAGTGGCCCGGTTGGTCTATGGCCGTTGGTGGCTGGCTCTAAAGTCTTACAGATAGTCTCTAGCTCTGGTAGCAACGTTTTAGAGAGATCCCAGGCCCCTCTGGGGAGATGGTAAACCTGGAGCTGGGAGCGAGCAACCCAATCAGTGGGCGGATCCTGCGGATAGCCCCAGCTAGTCCCTCTGCCTAGACTTTGCCGGGTTCCCAGATGAGATTCCAGTTCACCCAGCTTTAGCCAAAATCGCCCCGTATCGGCAGCAGTTTTCTGTAAAAGATAAAGATGGGTTCCCGCCTCAATCCGCTGTTCTTCTAGATAAGGGACCCAGGCACGCAGCCGATGGGCAGGGATGGTTCCTAAAGACGTCACTGTCTTAAAAAAGAGCAGCTGCTCTCGCTGCTGGCTCTCTTGAGTCCACTGCTGTCTAAGAAGAGCACAGGTCTGTAACAGCTCGTCGAGATCGGTTAGAGGAATCTGGGCAACATGGACATCACTGGCCGCCACGGCGCGATAGGCCAACGCCTGGTCAACAAAATAGCTGTCGGCACCAAACGTTTCTCCCTCAGAGGCTACCTGGGCTGTCACCGGACAGGACTGTCTATCCGGCAAACAGAGCAGTCTGACCCGTCCATGGCAAATAAAATATAAGCTGGAAATGTCCCCCGGTTGGCCAGGGCGGCAATACTCATCATCAGACGCTGAAACCGGTAGCGTACTAATAATTTCAGCCCCTAATTGATATCGTCTAAAAGTAGCCTTGGCAACAAGAGTAGATAAAATGACCGGGTCTAATCTTTTGGAGAGGCGATGCCACAGTAGGTTAGCGATCTCCGCTTTGAGGACATCTAATTCATTTAAGTATGTATTATTGATTACCTTAAGTCCTTCATTCATAGTCCAAGTCTTGTAAGCGGGCAATACTGACTTTTGAAGATGAAGACAAGTGATTTAGCCTGAGCAGCAAAAACTTTCTCTTATCAGCAATCTTTAAATCTCAAATAGCCGATCTCTAGTTCGTCAGAAAAGAGACGATTGGCTGCTAAACAGTCCGTCAGCGGTTTTCTCTATCCGACAGTCGAATGATATGTATAGAGACGCGGAAGGACAGAAAACCTAACGGCGTTTCCGTTCTGGCCTCCAGGTTTGTCTGATATCTTTGGCTAAAAAATCTGATGTCGTGCTTCTAGCTGGCATAAGCCACAATTGGCAATGCTGCTCTGCACCTTGAGAAAACAGCTCTGGTGTTTCGATAGCTGTTCTGGAGAGTGATGATCCTAGATAGCGAAAGCATTTTTCAGGGTTTAAAAAAAGGGCTTATTAACTCTCTCTTCTATTTTTGAAGAGAATTTATTTTATTAAGGATAAACGCGGTCTAACGCTCTTCTTGATTAAAGTCGGCAAAGCAGCGGGTCTAAGCAAACAGATATTTAGAGAGTTTTATGTGATCTAACTATCTGACGTTACTTCCGAACATCTTCAGTTATACGACGAACAATACGCATTGCAAAGCTATTTTATAGATCCTTTACAAAATAGATCACTGTTAAGAAAAACACGTTAGACTAGCTAGTTTTAAGGTCATCCTTACTTTTAAAAAACAAGTAAGGATATGGGAATCGGCTACAGCTGCCTATAGGTTGATGGTTGCATGTTTGGGGAGATGCGATCGCAACCTAAAAAGAAATTCATCTCAGGATATTTTCTAAACAAGTAAGGATATTTCCTAAGCTCTAACGCTGTTCAAGCTTAAAATACAGCTATCAAAAAATACAAATTACACATGTTCAAGCATTAAAAGAATATCGAGTAGTATCTGTTTAGTACAGCTGCGTCTGTTATTTAAGACAGAGACTCAAAGATACTAACAGTTAAGACACCTGTCCTTTTTGCTTATCTTCTATCTGGCGATCGTGGAACTTGAGCTTGGATTTGAGATAGTTATACAGCCAAGTCTCTGATAATCCGGTAATCCGAGCAATACTTGCTACAGGGATGGCTTCAGATAAAAGTTTGTCAACCAGTGCTTTTGTCTCACTGGAAACCAGTAAATTTGTCGGTGCAGAAACAAACTGTCGCCCACAGTTACGACACTTGTGATTCTGTTTGCCGCTGTGGCTTTTGCCATTTTTGACAACACAGGTAGAACCGCACCCAGGACAGTTAGGTAAGGGAGCTAACATTGGCAGATATCGGAGTAAGCTACATAGGCATATATGTATCATTAGCTACACATATGCATCGTCACCTATCTTATATCGCTTCAAAAAGATATCTCAACTATTCTAGGTCAGACTATCATTTTCTTTATAGTTAGTAACTACTTAGGCTGAGGAACGAGAGCAACAGGCTGACCAGAGAATAGTCCAATCAACGCATCCAAAATAGTCCGGTCTTGTTTGCGTAGGGTGGATAAGTATCCCCGAATCCGGCAGAACATACGCGCCCCGCTCACA
>JBHJIL010000089.1:0-34727 GCA_050043465.1 Leptolyngbyaceae cyanobacterium | reverse complement strand
ACTCCCCTCGAGACCAGATCTTTACTCGCTGCCTGCTGCGCTCCCAACCCTTTTCCTCTTCTTTATCCAAATCACCGAGATACCAGAGCATATTGCTCAGCTGGCTTCGCTACAAACCCTCTCCCTCAGCTCTAACCAAATCACCGAGATACCAGAGCATATTGCTCAGCTGTTTTCGCTACAAACCCTCTCCCTCAGCTATAACCAAATCACCGAGATACCAGAGCATATTGCTCAGCTGTCTTAGCTACAAACCCTCTCCCTCAGCTATAACCAAATCACCGAGATACCAGTAAATCTCGAAACTCTAGGCAATTTAGAGGCTTTGGATTTACGAAAGAATCCGCTTCCTATTGCTCCAGAAATTCTTGGACCTCTAGAAGATTATGAGGAACCAGGTTCTGTCTCCGAGATTTTTAACTACTGTCGTCAGCTGCGCAGTGGTGAAGTACAGCCGCTCAACGAAGCCAAACTTATCCTTGTCGGCCAAGGCAGCGTTGGTAAAACCTCCCTAATTAATCGCTTACTCAAAGACAGTTTTAACCCTAACGAAGCTCAGACCGATGGGCTTAATGTCTCGGATTGGAATATTAGAGCCAACTCCAAAGACGTACGACTTAATGTCTGGGACTTTGGTGGTCAGGAAATCTATCACGCTACCCATCAGTTCTTTCTTACCAAGCGTAGTCTCTACTTACTCGTCTGCAACTGTCGCACTAGCGAAGAAGAAAACCGCCTCGACTACTGGCTTAAGCTCATTCAAAGTTTCGGTGATGCGTCTCCGGTGATCATTGTCGGCAACAAGTGCGATGAACAACCTCTTGATATCAATCGTAAAGCCCTACAGGAAAAGTACCCCAATATCAAAGCTATCCTTCAAACGTCTTGTCAGGATGGCGATGGTATCAAAGCGCTCAATCAGGTAATTACTAAAGAAGTTGCACAGCTTAGAGAAGTTTATGACCTGCTGCCGCTATCATGGTTTGAAGTCAAAGAAGAACTTGAAAATTTAGATAGAGACTTTATTAAATACTCTAAATATGAAAGTATTTGTGATCAAAAAGGTATTGAAGAAGAAAAAGATCAGACTCAGTTGATTGGGCTACTTCACAATCTGGGTCTGGTACTCAACTATACTGAACATCCTCTGCTGAAATATACTAATGTCCTCAATCCAGACTGGGTTACAAAGGGAATCTATGCCCTACTCAGTGACGACAACTTAAAAACACAATCTAAGGGGCAGCTTAACGTTGATGACCTTAGCCGAGTGCTAGATTCTCAACGCTATCCGAAGCAACGCCACACTTATCTTCTTGAGCTAATGAAAGAGTTTAAGCTGTGCTTTGAACTCCCAGACTGTAATCCTGCTCGCTATCTCATTCCCGGTATTCTGCCTAAAGAAGAACCAGAAGAGACTAAATTAGAAGGTGACACACTAAACTTCCAGTACCACTACAGCATATTGCCAGACAGTGTTATCTCTCGCTTCATCGTATATATGCATGAAAAAATCCACAACCAAACCTATTGGCGTAGTGGGGTCATGCTTACCCATGTCGAAGGTGATGAAATCTACAATATAGCTCGTGTCAAAGCCGACCCCGCAGACAACAAAATCTTTATCGCTGTCAGTGGCAAAGACTCTACTCGCCGTACCTTCCTTGGTATGATCCGCGATGTGTTTAATAACAAAGTGAATATCAACCTAACTAAACCTACCGAGTGGGTGCCGGTACCTGACCATCCCGACCATCCGCCGCTTGACTATCAAGAGCTGCTAGGTCTAGAAGACATGGGTGAACAAAACGTAGTTATTGGCAAACTTAAACTCAAGCTCAACCTACGCCAACTCCTAGATGGCTACGAGCCCATCGAAACCCGTAGACTCAAACAAAAAGGTATAGGTATAGAAGGTTCTGGTGATGGAATCAATTTTTCTATCACTAATAACCCTACCAAAATTATCCAGCAAGGCGATGGCGACAACGTCGCTGGGGACTTAGTAGAAGGTAACAAAACAGGCACATAAAAATAAAATTCAGAGCTACCTTGAGATCCATTTCCCACTTCTAATGAACTCACCAGTCCGTCTACAGCTACTCGATGTCGTCGCATTAAAATCTGATTTACCAGAACACCACCTCACTGCGGGTCAAGTTGGCACTCTAGTCGAGGAATTAGCTCCCGACGTCTATGAAGTTGAGTTCAGTGATGACGATGGCCAAACTTATGCCATGCTGCCGCTTCATACGAGCCAGGTTCTAAAGCTAATCTACACACCAGGAGAACCAACTATGGGTAACACTATCCACCAATACGGCTCTGGCGACAACATCGCAGGTGACAAAGTCATGGGTGACAAAATCAATACCCAAATCAACAATAGCCAAGACCTTACTCAAGCTGCTAAAGATATTAAAACTCTACTTACTCAGCTCGAAACCGACTACGATCCTACAAAACCTGTCGATAAGGCGATGATGACTGCCAAAGTGGTCGAATCCGTCGATAACAATCCCACACTCAAAGCCCGTGTCGTCAATGCCCTTAAAGAAGGCGGCAGCACTGCCCTTGAAGAGGCTATCGATCATCCGGTGGTTAAGCCTGTCGTTGCTGCTCTTAAAGGTTTTATCGATGCATGATTGCTGTGGCTTGGACATCGGAGAATAGGTGAAACGATTGAGCGGTGTGCGATGTACACCCTACTTTTGGAAATTATGCTAGCGATCGCAAAAGCCCTACCAGTCCAGCCTTGTCAATAACGTAGACATGTTTGACTTTATTATTTGAGATCGCAACCCTAGCATTCGAAAACGCTACAACTGACGTCACAAAATCTACACCTGTTTTCTTCTTAACCTGCAGAGCCTGTTTTGTCACCTGAATCAGAAAATCCTTCTCAAACGGATACTGTTTCTTTCCCATTCTCCGCTTTAGCTGTTTGCCGTCTGTTGTCACCACTCCACGATGAGACTTTACATCCACAACAAACGTTCGACCACCGGGTGACACACAGATAATATCAATATCACCGACGCCTTTGCCTAAGCGCTTGCCATACTCAATCTGCCAGCCATCAGCTGCTAAACTACGTAGCTCATTAGCCGTATCTTCTTCCCCCTTAGCCCCCTGATCCGCCCGATTAGCTCGCTTCCACAAAGAGATACCGCTTGCCACCAAGACCAGCGCAAAAACAAAACCCATCCCATAGAAAATAGGTGGAATAGCCGGGGAGTCTTGTAGCTCAGGACTGATCTCCAGCAGCGGCTGCCGCAATCTTTCGGCTAAAGCAGATAGCACAAAGGGCAGACAGGCAACCACTCCTGCAAGGACAAACGCCTGGACCGCTCTGAACCGTCTTGAAAGAGCTAATATACGAATGTTGCGCCCAGCGCGTCCTTTAGATTTCGCCATAATCGTAGAATTGATACTCAAGTCCTGTATAAGATACAAACGAACCGTTTAACACTCCGACTTTGCCCTAACTCTCAAGTCTGAAGGCTTTAGTCTAGTCTTCCTCAAACCTGAGAGACGAGAGAGGGCCGCCAACACTTGAGAACTCACCAAGAGTACTTACGTATTGATAAATCTCTTATGCATACTCCTTTACAAAAAATCGTAATCATTGGCGCAGGGCCAGCGGGTCTTCTGCTTGCCCACTATCTTCTCCATCGCCAGCAATACTACATCGAAATTTACGATCGTCGCCCCGATCCGCGCCAGGTCGATCCAAATGAGCGCCGCTCATTCCCCATTTCGTTACAAAAGCGTGGTCGCAAAGCACTACAGGGCATTCCAGGCTTAGAAGCCGCCGTTGCCCAGGATGCCATGGTCTGTCAGGGCACCGTTATTCACAGCCCCAAGCAGGCCCGCGACATTCGCCGTAAAAATGAACTGCTTACCATTGACCGTAGTCGCCTGGTTGCGGCCCTACTTGAACAATTGACCGGTACCTACTCCAATAGCTCCCTCAGACTGTTTTTTAACTGTGTTTGTCAGCGGCTTGATGCTGACCAGCAAACCGTTAGTTTTCTCAATGCTACGGGGCGTCCCTTTTCTATTAGCTACGACCGCCTGATCGGTGCCGATGGGGCTCGCTCTCAGGTCAGAACCGAACTGGCTGCCCGCTACGACCTACCCTGCAAACAAACCTATGTCCCTGATGCCTATAAGTCCATATTCTTAGCTAGAACAAATCCAGAAAAGGATATAGAGCTAGCCCCCGACCGCATCCATACGTCGAATGTGGGTCGCAACAATCGGCTGGTGTTGGCCCCGCAGCCTAATAATCAGCTCCATGGCGCGTTTATCTTTAATGCCGAGAACAATCCTCTAGCTGAATTTACCACCCAGGAAGAAATTCTGAACTACTTTGCCGAAAATCTGCCGGTCTTTCGGCAGCTGATGAGCGATACTGAGGCGGCAGAACTGCTGCAGCGTCCGGTGGCACGATTGATGAGTGTAACGTGCGATCGCTTCCATCAAGGCGAGCATATTCTCCTGGTCGGAGACGCGGCCCATGCGGTATCTCCCTCCATTGGTCAGGGCTGCAATTCATCGCTTGAAGATATCCAGATTATCGATCGGCTGCTGGACCAGTACCAGGACGACTGGTCTCAGGTGCTTCCCCAGTTCTCCCAACAGCGAGTCCCTGAAGCTCTTGCGCTCAGAGATTTTTCTGACTTTTCGTTTCCGAGCTCTACACCGCTGATCGCCGAATTTTTCTTACGTCTGACCCTGGGGCGAAAACTAAACCAGTGGTTCCCGCAATGGTTTAAGCCATTTGTATTTGACCTGGTATTGGATTCAGATCTCTCTTATACCGAGGTGCTTGATCTCAGCAAAGGATGGATTAGTAAGGTCAAACGCTCTATGACATCCCCTACCTGATCGTATGACCCAGGTTTCTACATTCCAGCTTTATAACCGAACCCATGATATTTACAAATTCTTCATACAAGAGCTCCTGAACCGTATTGAGTTAAAAACATAGCCCATCTATAACTGGAGATAGAGATAGTCCTTTCCCCTAAGCCTTTGTTGAGCACAGGCAATCGGTATGAAGAAGCAACTGTTCGCCACAGGTATCGCCCTCTCATCTTGTTTGATCTCATTTGAGGCCAGGGCCGCTTCGTTCACCAGTTTAAATGTTTTTGGTGATAGTCTGGCCGATTCAGGAAATCTCTTTAATCTCACCGACGCGATTCTCTCTCCTTTTGGTGTGCCGGCTCTGCCGCCGCCGCCCTACGCTCAGAGAAACTCTAATGGGCCGATTTGGATCGACAATGTTGGTCAGGCTTTGGGGCTAACGCCTACGCTGTCTACCGAGTTTGTTGTTAACCCAACCGTCGCACCGCCCACCGAAGGAATTAACTTTGCCTTTGCCGGGGCTCTCTCTTCAGATCTGCATATCCTGGATGACGACTTTCCATTTGTTGCCGATCTCTTTCCAGGGTTCCAGGACCAAATCGATGCGTTTACTGCGCTTTCTGCTGCGTTTCCTGTAGATCCAACCGGGCTTAATGTTGTTTGGATTGGCGCTAATGACTATAACGAAGCTCTCATTAACTTGGCTTCTTTAGGCGGGCTCCCCCTCGATCAGCTGCCTGATGCTGTTACCGATAATATTATTGACGGCCTGACTCAGCTTAGCGATCTGGGGGCGAAAGAGTTTTTGGTTGTTAATCTGCCTGCTACCGGAGAAGCTCCCTTTGCTGACTTTTTAGATGCTCAGAGCCCGCTGGATATTCCAGCCATACTAAATCAGCTCACCTCTGCCCATAATGCGCTACTGTCAGCCAAGCTCGATGGCTTTGGTCAAGCTCGGCCCGAGGCTGACATTACTGTTTTCGATATCGCCACATTGTTTGATGACATCCTGACAAATCCAGCTGCGTTTGGTTTTGCCAATGTCACTGAATCTTGTTTACTAAATGCCCGTCCTGGCTTTTTGTTTGATGGGGTATGCGATAACCCGGAAGAGTTTTTCTTTTGGGACGATACTCATCCCACTACAGCGGCGTATAGCGTGGTCAGCGACTTTGCCCTGGCCGCCCTTGATCATGATGAATCTCCGACAGCCAGCGTTCCGGAACCTGGCTCTCTAGCAGCATGGCTGGCTATGGGGCTTGCTGGTACTGGCGTGTGGATGACGAAGCGTGCGTCGCGATTAAAAAACAAGCTGCGCTAGTCGTGAACCTTACCATCAGGCATGGTAGTACCCGTTAATGTAGCATCGGCCAAATTAGCACTGGTGAGTTCGGCCTTAAACAAAATCGCGCCGCTGAGATTTGCCTCTCCCAGGTTGGTGCGGCCCAGATAGGCACTGGTTAAATCCGCCTGGGTCAGGTTTGCGCCGCTGAGGTTAGCTCGGCTCAGGTCGGCCCGCAGCAGTCGAGCATCGACCATGACGATTTGGAAAAGCTGAGTGCCGCAGAGTCGGGTATCGGTAAAGTTCACCCCTTTGAGGGTGGCCCCAGTAAAGTCACAGCCAGCTAAGTTGGCGCGCTGAGCCCGAGTGCGAGTCAGATTGGCATAGCGCAGATTGGCCCCTTCGAGCTGGGCGTCTGCTAGGGACGCGCCTTTGAGGTTGGCACCACTGAGGTTGGCATTGCGCAAATCGGCGTCTTTGAGAAATGCCTCGCTTAGATTCGCACCGCTGAGGTCGACATTGGCCAGGTCCGCCCCTTTGAGATTGGCACCCCGCAAGTCAACCTGGCGCAAATGGGCTCCTCGTAAAATCGTTTGCTCACTGCGCAGCTCTTGCCGGAGATTTGCGCCCCGCAGACAGGCTCCCGTTAGGTTAGCGCCGCTTAGATCGGCGTTACGCAGGTCGGCGTCAGCTAAATTGACATCAAACAAATCCGCCAGGGTCAGGTCTGCACCGCGCAGATCGGCTCCTTGCAAACTGGCTCCATGTAGATTGGCATCGCTCAGGTTGGAATAAATTAAATTAGCCTGATTCAGGTTAACACCGCTGAGGTTGGCATGGCTGAGATTGGCCTGCTGCAGGTTCACACGGCTCAGGTAGGAAAACATCAGGTCCGTGCGTTCTAAATCGGCCTTGGAAAAGTTAGCACCAATCAGATCGGCTCTGGGCAGCTGTAGCCCCGTCAACCGTAGACCGCTAAAGTCTTTTTGTCCGCTGCTATAGCACTCTAGTAGTTCAGTATTATCCATAGGAGGCGGGTCTCATCGATGGAACAGTATTAGGTATAACTGTTTGACCCACTTCAGCTGGGTTGGATGCTGGGTCAGAGTCCTTTGTGTAGTACGGTTTAATCGCATTTAAGATGGCTGTAACCACCGGCTCATTGTCGTCGGTATCTTCTAGACAATGAACAATGATGGACAGCTTGCTTTCAAGGTCTTGGAACGATGGGCAGTAGTTAAAGACTTCGCGCAAAAAGTCTTCGAGGGTTTTGCTACGCAGCAAGGACCACTCTTGGGAGCTACCGGTAAAGGGGCTATACAGGGTGGAGTGCAGGAGAATTTTAGCCCGCAGCGGATTGCAATATTTGATGATGTCGAGTCTTAGTTCAAATAGATCGGCTCGGTCTTTGACTTGAGCCAGGCTGCCTAGGGGAGGCCCTTCTAGGGTTTTGGCAGAAAAGGCAACGGTACTGTCGGGATGGATACCAACGGGCAAGTCTCTGAAGCAGGTTTCTGGACTATCGGTGTCGTTGACGTTGGGTAGTCCCGGCGTCGACATTGATATGAGTTCTGTCTGAACACTGTAGAGGGGATGAAACGCCTTAAAAATTGTATTGACGATTTTAGTGTATTTGGCTTTGTGGTTTAGATGGTGTAGCAGATGACGCAGCCGAAATTTGAGGTCGTTGGGCGTCGGTGTGAGCTGATAAAGCTGTTTGACTAAGATTGCCGTATCGGCCTGCTCGATTTTTTGAATATCGACTTCCCAGACTTTATGGCAGAGACAGTAGAGAACTTTTTTGACGCGTACAATCTGGGGATCGCGCTCTAGGTCATCGGCCACATGCTGATAGCGGTCTCTAGATTCGCCAGCCACCTCTCCCGCGACTTCCTCAGTTGGACCTGGTTGAGAGGAGGGGTGAGATTCGGGCAGCATATTCGCCGCCCGCTCAATGTAAAGTGGCGTCAGCGCCTGTAAAATCACCTCGGCAATGCCTGAGTAAATCTCTTTGTGATTTAGGGTAGCAACAATCCGATAGAGACTGGCACGACACTGATCTACGGACGGATTTCGCCGCATGAGAGAATCAATCAAATGGTCTACGGAAAACTGGTCTAGAACGGTGGTGTCGTTTTCCCAAAGATTTTGACAGGTGCCAAAAATAAGCTTTTTTATACGCAGGTGATCCGCATGATCGCTGAGAGTTTGTAGCGCCTGCTCTAGAGGACTATCAAATACGTAGCCTTCAGCACCTTCGGCAAAAAAAGGTCGGGTCAGCTCTACATCATTGATATCGGGTTCAATGACCGGACGCAGCTGATAGGCGGGAACTTGTTCTTGTATATTTTTGAGGTTTAAGGGACCTAAAAATGTAGCATCTAAGTCTAATCGGCTCTTGACGACGTCATACACCACCTGGGAAACACATATTTCTCCGGGAGCGGCAAAGCTTTCTAGGCGAGCGGCGATATTAACGCCATTACCCATGACGTCTGAATCATTGATATAGACATCGCCCAGGTGAATACCGATACGATGGTCAAAGCAATCTCGCTTGCGATCGCAGCGGAGCTTTTTTTGAATATTAAGCGCACAGGCAACAGCTTGAGCGGCGCTAAAAAAGCACATCAATAAGCCGTCACCCGTGGACTTGAGTACCTGACCTTTGAACACATTACAGAGACCTGAAATCTGCTTAAGATCTCGATTGATGTTGGTCAGAGCCCGCTCTTCATTGGCGGACATCTGGGCACTAAACCCCACTGCGTCAGTCACCACGATGGCGGCGAGTACGCGCTGCTGGTTTTGAAGCGATGGCTGCGCTCCTTCCATAGAAAACCTGACTGACAAGACTACCTGATATTAAGATTACCCCAGGCAAATAGGGTAATCCGTACATCATGAAGCAATGAATACGGAATTTCCGAAAGATTTTACTTGTTTTTTTTATATCTTCGCAATAAAATCCGCAATTACTTGATAGATCGCAAGCCCCCTTATTCTCATAGCAATATAACCTGTATTTACAGCTTACGATAGGACAATCTTGGGACCGGATCCTAAATAACGGACCCTGTATTCTTCTATGATACGGCTGGTAAGAGTTTGGTCATGTAATGCTGATAGTAGTCTCTTATCTACGTGATTTTTGATACTGTTGTGTGCCTGTATAGGCCCCACACGGAGATAAGAATTGGATCGGGTCCGAACGTTGATGCTAAAGAAACGATTTTTCTTAAATCACTCGGTGAGAAAATCGCAGACGTTTGGCTGTGATTTTTGCGATCGCTGTATAAACAGTTTTTAAAGAGTTTTGCACCCTGGGATGATTTGGTGGTCCAATGTGCTGGTGAACCCCGCGCATGGAAGATGACAATGCCTCAGCTCAACCACCGATGTCGATTTAAGGTTTGGGTCGTTAGCGCCCTTGCTAGCGCGGCCGCTATGGGCTGGGCTCCGCCTGCTGCGATCGCACTAGAGCCCACATTTGTCGATCTGTGCGAAGCCTTTCAAGGCACCTACAGCGACGAGGGCAGCATCCTGTACAGTCGTCCCTATGCCTGGCAAACAATCGATGCGCTGATGTCGGCCCTGACCGTGAGTGACTGTGGGGTCGCTGAGCGTCGGCTGACTCGCGTAACCACGCTGTGGGGCCCGCAGTTAGAACGCACCTATTTGCCTAAAAACGGGCTGATGGTGGATTTTCCGGTGGGGGTGGACCTGCAGATGATTGCGATCTCAACGCCCAATCTGATCGACCTTAACCTCAGCGGCCACGTTATTTCCGACCTCAGCCCCGTTGCCCAAATCAGCCAGCTGCGCACCCTGCGGATTGCCAATACTCAGCTGCAGGATATCACCGCGCTCACGACGCTGCCCCACCTCACTACCCTAGATATCAGCTACAACCAGCTCAGCAGCATTGAGCCTGTGGCTCAGATATCGACGCTGCGATCGCTAAATGTGTCCTACAACCCGTTTACCGATGTCAGCCCCATCGGCGAGATTCTGACCCCGGCTGTAGAGCAAGACTGGCAGCTATTAGACCTCAGCGGTATTGCCATTGACTATGGCACCTGTCCCGATAGCCTAGGTGATATTTGTGACCAGCGTCCGGGAGAAAATTAAATGTCCATGGGCAGACAAATTTTAAAGCAGGCTCCCTGACCCAAAACAGAATCAACGGTGAGCTGACCGTGGTGCTGATGGGTCACAATTTGATAGCTGATGGCCAGACCCATACCGGTGCCATGACCGACGGCTTTAGTGGTAAAAAATGGGTCAAAAATTTTCTCTTTTAGGGCATTGGAAATTCCTGGACCGTTATCACAAATAGTAATAACCGTTTGTTGTCTATTCTGGCACGTTGTGATCTCAATTTTAGGAACATCTGTAAGACTTTTGTCGTCGTGGGCTGCCACCAGTGCATCGATAGCATTGGTCAAAATGTTCATAAATACCTGATTCAGCGGTCCCGGATAGCACACCACAGGTGAGAGACTGCTGTAGTTTTTGACCACTTGAATGGGCAGCTCTGTTGTTTGTAACCGATGCCGCAAAATAGTCAGCGTGCTGTTTAAACCTTCATGAATATCGACGGCCTTGGCTCCAGTCTCGTCTAGCCGTGAGAAATTTCGCAAAGAGTCAACAATGTGTCGAATGCGATCTGTTCCCGACTGCATTGAAGCCGCCAGCCGAAAAAAGTCTTTTCGAATAAAGTCTAAGTCTAACGTCTGCAGAGCGTTTTGAATCTCTTTTCCAGGATTGGGATAGGCGTTTTGGTATAGCATCACCAGGTGAAGCAAATCTTGGATATACTCCTTGGCATGGAGTAAATTGCCATCAATAAAGCTGATGGGATTGTTGATTTCGTGGGCTACCCCGGCCACCATCTTGCCAAGACTGGACATCTTCTCGCCATGGATCATTTGGAGCTGGGCCTGTCGCAGCGTAGTTTCTGCTTTTTTGCGATCGCGAATATCTAAATCCAAACAGTACAGCTCAGGATCTCCTTGAAGATTTTTGAGCATGATGTGGCTGGAAAACACCTCCACCGGATGACCCTCTTTATCGCGCAGCGTCAGCTCACCGGCCGGGATAGGAGGACCCTGATGTACCCAGTCTTCTACCGCTTGGATAACGGGCTCGCGTAGCGCGTCAGGAATAATCAAATCCTCCAGCTGCCGTCCCATGGCTTCTGTGCGCGTGTAGCCATATAGCTCTTCACTGGCCTGGTTCCAGCCAATTACCCGCCGCTGATGGTCATAGATCTGCATACCGATCATGGGGGTGCCTTCAAACAAAGAGCGAAAGCGCTCTTCACTCTGGCGGAGGGCCGCTTCTGTCGTCTTGCGTTCGGTAATATCCTCAATTACGAGCAAAATACCGTTGACCTCACCATCGTCATCATGGAGCGGAATTTTGCTGGTGCTGAGCCAGGCTTCTCGACCGTTGGCCTGTAGCTGGGGCTCGATGATATTGAGCTGTGGCGTATCCGTTGCCATGACCTGGCGATCGCAGGCTAGATACTGTTCGGTCTCCTGCTGGAGCCAGGGCATTTCGTAGTCGGTCTTACCGATCAAGCTCTCCGAACTATCGCAGCCGGTAATCGGCGGAAAGCGACGATTGTATCCTTGAAATACGCTGTTACGGTCTTTCCACAGGATAATAAAGGGAACGTTATCGATGACCTGCTGTAAGATTTGGGCTGATTGGGTTAGCTGTTGTTCTGTCTGCTTATAAGAACTAATATCGGTAAAGGTCACCATCAGCTGTGCCTCGCCGCTCTCGGTTGGAGGTAGTGGAACCGCTTCAATAGAGAACCAGTAGCGCTGTTCTGCAACGGTGATGACATCTTCGAACGTGATGGCCTGGTCGGTTTTTATCGCCTGTTGGTAGGGAGTCTCGTCGCTGTCTTCAGTTGCTAGCACGTCTTGAATAGCGCAGTGTCTTAGCTGTTCAACCGATCGTGACAGGAGCTGCGCCATAGCCAAATTGGCGTCCGTAATGACAAATCCATCTGGCTGCTGTCGCAGACGGCACATCGCTCTCGGGCTTTTCTGCCAAAGAGCTACCAGACTCTGTGTCAATTGGACAGCTGCCTCATCGCAGCCTTCACTCACGGCTTCATTCATGAATCTGATAGTGACGACATGTTTTAGATTCACCACTCCTATATTCACTACTGTAAACAAACTGACTTAAAGCAGTCTGAACCCCGTATGAAAAGAGATATGTTGCTAATTCTGGAGATAGCGGTCTCAGGGAGAGTCCGTTAAAGAACTCCCAGTTGACGGGGCGCTCTTGGTCTCAAATCAGCAATCGTTGATATATTCATTGTTTTACATTCTGACCTAATTTGCTAAATTATCCTGAACCGTCTGACGCAGCTGCTCGGTCAGCCGATCGACGGTTCCAGCTTTATCTTTTCGTAAATCTGCCACATAATGCCTGAGGTTAATCGGTTCGCCAATGCGAAAAATGGCCTGGCGGTGAGCTTTAGGGCGAATATGTTCTATTTGATACACTTCTCTCTCCAGTCGCATCAGGGTATCTAAAAATCTCTCGGGAGTAGGGTTAGCCGCCACATAGCCGTCATAAATCGCATCAAAATTAAGCAGCCGAACCGTCATCCAGTAGAGCGCATCGCCTTTAGCAATGGTCTGGGAGTCTTCGACTTCTAAAAGTGCCTGAATCCGGTACACCCGCTCTCGAATGGGGGCACCGTTGGACGGTAGGTCCAGCTGCTGCTCACACTGGCTGATGCCATGGTTGCGTAGCCGGTCGATCCGCTGATTCCAGGTTTGCTCTTCGTTGGCTAGCCCAAACTCTGTTTCGATGCGGGTTAAAACTAGGGATGCGATCTCAAGCAGTCGAGCATAAAAGTCTGCTGTATCCGCCACGGTTATTCCCAGCGTTTGCTCTAGCCCCTGCAGCGTCTGCTCAATCACCGCCGTCATTGGCTCGGTGTAGCGATACTTGAGCGATATGGGCACCACGTACAAATCGATGTTTGGGTCTCGCTTAGCCAGCTGGGCCATCACCTGCAGCGGCATTTGAATTGCCCCGGAGCGAAACGGCATCACCGTATCGTTTTGATAGGAGCAGCCTCCTTCTGGAAAAATCACGACCCTGGCCTGAGGCTCTTTGAGCAGGCTCAAGGTTTGGGCAATACTGGCGCGATCGCCTAGACCGCGCCGAATCGAGTAGCAGCCCATCCACTGCAAAAATCGGCCCTGTAGCCCCCGAAACGATTCGCGTGCCACAATGTAATGCCACAGCTGCCCTACCCTGGCTGCCAAACTAAACAGCGCCACGCCATCCTCCATCGTCGGATGGTTGCACACATAGACCACCCGAGCCTGGTCAATAGCGCGCAGCTTAGCAATATCAGTATCTGAGACAACCAGACCGCAGCGATACAGCGCCTGCAGCATCCCATAGGACACACTTTGCACCAGCCGAATTAGCAGTGGCTGCTGTTTGGGCGGAAAAAATAGCGGAGTTTCAGAAGCCATAGCGCCAATAATCAGTGGATAGAACGATTTGTCCAAACGCACTATACGGTTATGCCGCGTATGAGGGCGAAATGACAACCGCCAGCAAAGCTCCGGGTCAGGGCGACAAAGCAGGAAGTAGGAAATAGGGTGTCAAGACGTTAGGACGTCATAACCAATTGGGTTGATATATCTGAGCCTTACATAAGTTTCCAAAACCTTTAAAGCGGTCCGGAAATACCCGACAACAAAGAACATTAGACATCAGATATAGTCCGTACAAACCCAGGACTGGAACAATACAGACTTAAATTGAAGTCTTTAAGTTTCGTTATAGATCAGCTTTTTACACTAAAAAATCATCTCTCAACGGCCCTATGAAAATGGTCAAGGTTAGTTCACTCCTGCTGTGGTTGGGGATTCCTCTTTTTGGGGCTTCAGCCGCACTGAATTATTTTCTCTACACACAGCTCAGTAAGTATTATGTGGAACTTAACCAGGTCCGTTTGGATCCGCTAGGGCTAAGTTACTACAATCAAAAACCAAAGCTAGAAGAGAAAGAAGACGTCAAACGAGTCGTCTTTTTTGGGGATTCTAGAGCGGCTGACTGGACAGCTCCAACGGTGGAAGCCTATGAGTTTATCAACCGTGGTGTGGGTGGTCAAACATCCGCTCAAACCAGTCAGCGCTTTCATCACCATATGGCCAATTTAGAGCCAGATATCGTTGTTGTACAAGTGGGTATTAACGACCTCAAAGCGATTCCCCTGATGCCGAGCGATCGCAACGTGATTATTGACCTTTGCCGAGCCAATATCCGCCAGATTGTCGAAGACTCCAAAGCCCTAGGGGCAACGGTTATCATCAGCACGATTCTGCCTGTCGGTGAAGTTCCCCTTGTCCGCAAGCCCATCTGGTCAGACGACATTGCCCAGGCGATTTACGAAGTCAATGGCTATATCGACTCCCTCGCTGCCGATGATCAGGTGATCATCTTTGATAGCTTCTCAGCCATTGCTGACGAACAAGGGCGTATGCCCGTTGACTATCGTAAAGACGAGCTACATCTCAACAATCAGGGATATGCCACCTTAAATGAGGCATTTGTTGAATTTCTGACGACAACAGAGCTGCCTGAATCTGTAAATGGGACTGAAATAGCCGAGTTCTAATCTACAGTAATCATCAAGGCGACAGCTAAGGAATAGGGGTATCAGGTCCAAAAAATAATGGAGAGACGTTCCATGGAACGTCTGTATAGAAGGCCCTACATGTTCGGTGTCTGATAAAAAAAGCTCCGCTAGAAGCGGAGCCAGTAGGAGAGCTATTTGTCACAGCTGTTAGAAGCTATAGCCAACGCCAGCAATGAAGTCTACATCATCGCTACCATCCTGGAACGGAGACCAAACAACAGAACCATTGACCAGCCACTTATCATTAAAGCGATAGTCGGCTCCGCCAGTAACAGCGGCTTCAATGCTGCTGTCGTCACCGAGTTCACCACTGATGCCAGCCCCTACGAACGGATTGAGGCGACCGTCAGGATCAACCGCGTTAAAGTCGTAAGTGACAGGCAAGACGTAGACCACATCTTCACCATCGTCGAAGTCAAAGTCAGTAGCCACAGCAGGGCGAACAGAGAGATTGTCAGATAGAGAGACTTTACCATTAACAACAAAACCCTCATCACTGCCGCCAATACCAAAGTAGTTATAGTCAGGGGCTTCTTGAGCCAGAGCCGTCAAGGGAGCTGCAGCCAGAACAGCAGTTGTTAGACCCAGGGTGCAAAGAATACGGTTAAACATGGTTAAATTCCTCGAAACGTTTTGTTTTTCCCACACCCGGCAGTAGAGACGGTCGGGGGGTAGCAGACGGGGCTTGATTAACCGGTGATGAGAACCAGAGATGTCCCGCTTGCATGGTTATGTTGTATCGCTGCCTGTCTGTCAGCGCGCGAAACTATAGGACACTTTTTCGATCTGGACTACAAAATTGATGCCAAAACCATTGAAAAATCGTTTAGGCAGGCTGTGCCAATTAGGGATATGACCGTGGTGGCTACGCAACGGTTTACCATAGAGAATGTTCTCTTCGAGTGTGTTCTATGGCGTCTTATTTGAAGCGCGGTTTTACAGCGGTAGCGCTTTGCTGTGTCTGTCTGATGGGGCTGATAGTTTCCCCAGCCCATGCCGCAGATCTCTCCCCGGCCCCCGAGTCTGCAACCGCTTATATCATTTCGCCCAGCAATGGTGAAACAGTCAGATCTCCCTTTATTGTCCAGTTTGGCCTATCGGGTATGGGAATTGCTCCAGCCGGTGTAGACCGACCCAATACGGGACATCATCATCTGCTGATTGATGTCGATGAGCTGCCCTCCCTTACTGAACCGCTCCAGGGCTCTGAGCAGGTGCTCCACTACGGCGCTGGCCAAACTGAGGCCGAACTCAGTTTGACACCAGGCAACCATTCACTCCAGCTGGTGCTAGGCAACTATAGCCATATTCCCCACGAGAATCCTGTTATCTCCGAAAAGATTACAGTGATGGTTCAATAAATAGCGAAGGCGGGTCAATTGCCATCAGTCCGCTGCTCACAACAATGCATCCCTTACCCACCGAACACCTTCTTGCCATCGATCGCCAGCATGTGTGGCACCCCTATGCGGCCATGCCTAATTCGCTGCCGATCTTTCCTGTGAAGTCGGCCCAGGGAGTTCACATCGAGCTAGAAGACGGTCGTACGCTAGTAGACGGCATGTCTTCCTGGTGGACCGCCATTCATGGCTATAGTCATCCGCGACTTAATCAGGCCGCTAAAGACCAGATTGACCGGATGTCCCATGTCATGTTTGGGGGGCTTACCCATCAACCTGCCGTGCAGCTAGCGCAAAAGCTAGTGGAGCTAACGCCAGAGCCGCTGCAGCAGGTGTTTTTCTGCGACTCGGGGTCGGTTTCAGTTGAAGTCGCGATGGAAATGGCCATTCAATACTGGTACAACCGGGGCCAGCCTGAGAAACACCGGTTTCTGACTGTGCGCGGTGGCTATCACGGCGACACTTTTGATGCCATGTCGGTATGTGACCCCGTTAATGGAATGCATCACCTGTTTAATCAAGTGCTGCGGCAGCAATACTTTGCGGATGTGCCTCAGGTTCCGTTTTGGGGCATTTGGAACGATACCGATATCGCCAGTTTTGAACGGCTCTTGGCGCAAAACCACCATCAGATCGCGGCAGCCATCTTTGAACCGGTAGTGCAGGGAGCCGGGGGCATGCGATTTTACAGTCCTGACTATGTACGTCGGGCCAAGGAGCTGTGTGAGCAGTACGATGTGCTGCTGATTTTAGACGAAATCGCCACGGGGTTTGGCCGCACCGGTCAGCTGTTTGCCTGTGAACATGCTGCGATCGCACCGGATATTTTATGTATTGGTAAAGCCATGTCCGGTGGCTTTATGTCGCTTGCCGCCACCCTGGCCACCCCCGACATTAGCCAAACCTTTGCCCAGGGGGAGGCGGGTGTATTTATGCATGGCCCCACATTTATGGCGAATCCGTTAGCCTGTGCGGTGGCCCTAGAAAGTATTGCTATTTTAGAAAGCTACGACTGGCAAACCAAAATTCAAACGATCGAGGCCCAGCTAAAACGAGAACTTGCCCCCTGTCGCCAGTCGTCCAAAGTAAAAGACGTGCGAGTGCTGGGAGCCATTGGGGTGGTGGAGCTTCATGAACCCGTCAATATGGCGATTATCCAACCGCAGCTGGTGGACCATGGGGTCTGGCTACGCCCCTTTGGCAAACTGCTGTACACCATGCCCCCCTACATCATTGAGCCAGACGAACTGAGCTGTATTACCCGAGCCATGGTGGCGATTACTAGAGTTTGAGTTTTGTAACGACTCTGCCGTAGACGGAGCACGCCTGCCGATAGGTCCATAGGGCTAGCAACCCCGTGCATCTAAAGCTTTAGCGATGGATAGTCTGCTTCGGAGTCTAGTCACTCAAACATTACTGGTGGGCTGTGCGCTGACAGCAGCTGACGCAGCCGCGCTGGCCGTGGACCCCCTGTTTATCTCTGAAAAAACATCGTCAGAGTCGCCCTTTCAGCCGCCACCGCCGGGTATTCCTCAGCGACGACTGAGCGGTGGAACTCGCCTGCGATAAAGCCAGTAGGCTTGCGGAAAGTTGACGTGTGCATGGGGATCACTGGTTAGATCGTTTCTAATCGTCCTATGCCAAGACCTGCTAATGTCGTGCCACGATTCCTACCGTGGGTGCTTCTAATATCCTTTTTGCTGATGGGGACTGGAATGCCCGCTGGCGCTCAAGAGGGCTCCCCTCGGATGCTAAGCGTTGTTGGGCACGGTCAAGCAGAAGCCGCCACAACGCTAGCTCAAATTAGTTTGACTATCTCGGACAAAGGCAATAGCGCTCAAGACACCTATGACCAGCTAGAAAAACGGTCGTCAGCGGTGGTGAAGCGGTTGCAATCGGCCAACGTTGAGAGTCTCAAAACATCCAACATCAGTTTGAATATCGGGTCTAGCCGGGATGGTAAGCCGCAAAAGGACGACTACGACGGCTATCAAACCATTGCTTTTCGGGTATCCACTAGTGGGATTGGGGTGTTGGATGATGCGATCGCAGCCAATATAGACCGGATCAATAGCATTCAATATGTGGCGCCTGAGACTGCCATGACTGCCGCTCGCAAAATCGCCTTAGAAAAGGCCATCGCCGATGCCCAAGCCCAGGCCGAAGTCGCGCTAGACAAACTGGGCTTTAGCGTGCAAGAAATTGTTGATGTTCGTATAAACGATGCCCAGATACAGGCCGCAAAAAACAATCCTGCCCCTCAGGATGATAGCTACTCTTCCTCATGGAGTAATAATCTGCCCGTATTAGCATTGGGTGAACAAACTGTGGATGTTCAAGTGACCCTCGAAATTCGTTATTAGGGCGGTCCTAGGTGTCAATCGCTCTAAATCTCTTATTCCAGTCTCTTTAAGACAAAAGCCGTGGTTTTTATAGATGCCGAAAAGAGTCTCAATTTATCTCCTGACAGCGATAAGGAGCACACGGGCTCCGTGCCAATCTAAATAGGGGTGCAGCAGAGACTGAGCCATGATTTTAGGCTGGAACGGCACCTAAGGCACATAGCGCGTTTTTTTGCGCTTCTGATAACCCCGTAGCACCAGTAAGGTTCATCCCTTCATAGGGACCAGGTAACCTCAAGGTATCAACACATTGCCATGATTGGGTGTCCCAGAGCTTAATCATATCTTCTTCACCACCACTGGCGAGGATCTTTCCATCGGGGCTCAAAGCTAGGGACCAAAGACCATGGTTATGAGCCTGTAATGTATAGCAACAAAGACCCTTTTCAATATCCCAAACTTTGAGAGTACCTGTAATTCCGCCACTCAAAAACTTGGATCCGTCCGGTGAAAAGAGACCAGTTAAAACAGCATTGGAATGCCCTATCAAGGTTTTGAGGCATTGACTGGTGCGAACGTTCCAAATTTTTACAGTCCCATCCGCACTGGTACTAACTAGCAACCTATTATCAGGGCTAAAGCTAATCGACGTAACATGGTCGGAATGCCCTGCTAATGTCTGTAGACAATCACCTGTTTCAACATCCCACAGTTTTACAGAACAGTCCGTACTACCGGTTGCTAGGTACGTCGCATCGTTGGAAAATGCAACTGACCAGACAGCATTGTCATGCCCTGTTAGCGTCTTTGTATGGTTGGCGCTAGCAATGTCCCAAAGTTTGCTCGTTTTATCAGTGCTACCACTCGCCAAAAGTCTGTGACTCGGATGGAATCTCACTGAACGTATGGTGCTAGCGTGACCTGTTAAGGTGGCATCCAAAGCTACTTTGTCTAAGCACCAGATTTTAACAACGGCTTGATCGCCACTTCCACCGCTCGCAAGATAGTCCCCATCGGGGCTAAAACTAATGTCACAAACTGGATCGTTATGGGAGAGGGTTGAACGACACAGGCGATGGGGTATGTCCCAAAGCCGAATCTGGCCATCATGACTGCCGCTAGCTAATGTCTTACCGTCGGGTGAGAAATCGAGTGCCCATACTGTGTTGGTGTACCCCGAGAGGGTTTTTAGACAACATCCATATTGGTACTCCCAGGCGCGAATAACGCGATCTTGCCCGCCGCTGTAGAGGAATTCGTCATCGTTGGAAAAGACTAGTGACCAAAGCCAGCTGCTATGGCCATTCAAAGACCGCTCGCACAGGTTGGATTCGAGATTCCAAAGCTTAATTAAGCCACTGTAATCACCACTCGCAAGCGTTTTACCATTGAAGCTAACTTGCACCGAGCAAACCGTATGTTGGTGGCCTGATAGGACCTGTAGACAACGCCCGGTGGTCGGATCCCATACCCGTACCGTTTGATCGTCACTGCCACTGACTAAAAACCGATCATTCGGACCAAAGTCAACGCTCCAGACACCTTGGGTATGTCCTTCTAGAGTCTTGATACATCGTCCTTGTTGCCAGTCCCAAAGCTTAATGGTGCGATCAAAACTAGCACTGGCTAGCCTATTTTCTGTTTGAGCAAAGGTTAGGGCCTTAACGGCACCGGTATGCTCCTCCAATATCTTTAGACATTCACCGCTAGCAACATCCCACACTCTGATACTGTGATCACGACTAGCGCTCGCAATTTGGTTACCATCTGGTGCAAAGGCTACCGACCAAACCATTTGATGATGGCCTTGCAAGGTGCTCACACATTGATAGTCACTGAGCTGCCAAAGTTTGAGGGTATGGTCACCGCTACCACTCAGTAGATATTGGCCATCGGGGGAGAATGCGATCGCAAAGACCCCACTTGTATGTTCGCTGAGGGTCCCTAAAGGTTGATAGGTATCCATCTGCCAGATGTGGATATTTCCTCGAAAATCACCGGCTGCTAACAAGGTGTTATCGGGGTTTAAGGCCAGTGCTGTAATCGCCCCAAAGTGGTTCTTAAACTGACAGTTCTGAAAATTTGACTGAGCGAAGTTGGTTGCTTGTAAATTTGCTGTTAACAAATCAGCTTGCCAGATCGCTAAATTGGAGAAATCATAGCCAGTCAAATCGAGTTCTAACTGTCGGCACAGGTTAATAAAATTACCCACGCCATACCCTGTCACAAGCTGCCTCAGCGTGGTTAGGACAGACTGCATATACTGACTCACCAGATGGGGCTGAATCAGTCTTGTCTGCAGTTGTTTGACCAGAGGAGAAAGAATCATCCGTCGCTGACTATCGCGAACGTAATCCCGATTCGTGGTTTTGAGTAACGCATGGGTATGAAATAGAAGAGGTGATGTTGTGGGCGATGGCGAGCTAGGAGTTTTCTGTTGATTCAGGGCTTCGAGCTCTTTATAAACTGTTTGAATCAGCCGTTCGGTGACATACTCCATGATTACGGGCTGCTGAGTATAGTTGCCTGCTTTTGTCTCAATCAGCGATCGCCAGCTCAAGGATTCTAAAGCTTCAAACACATCAGCTCGTGACTTCACAGGCCAGATGTCATCTAATAGTTCAGAGGTTGGTGTCCATTCACGATTAATGGCCAGCCAGTACAAGATACTTTGCTCAAGGGGAGAAAGCCGTTCAAATTGTTGGTCGAGCAGTCTGCGAAAGTCGTTAAAGATAGGGGCGTCTTCCTTTAAGAAGAGCGTAATATCTCCATCAAAAATTGCCTGGATTGATGTGCCGACGATTTTGATGGCGAGAGGATTGTCCCCATAGCGCTGGCAAAACTGTTTGATCGTTTCCGGTTGTCCCTGCAGTCCTTTGGCTTGAACAATGGCTTGGGCTGCTTCTGCTGATCCGCCGAGCTGTAACGATCGGGTGAAGTGCTGCTCGCTCTCTAAAAGGCCAATTTCACCGGGCTTCTCGCGGCTAGTGATGATCAAACAGCTACGGTGGGTGGTTTCGCCACAGTGACGGAGTAACGTGCCGTAGTCTTCATACCCAGTCCGATAGTGACCGGCTTGACCACTTTCCAGTAAGGTTTCGATATTGTCCAAGATGATCAAGCAACGCCGTTTTCGTAACCAATGACAGAGTCGCTCTAGGGAGGGTTCTACATCCTGTTGCTGTGATACGAAGGGCACCATCTCCTTCAGGAGGTGCGTAAGGGGAGGAGCGTTACGGACAGAGCGCCAGATAACAGCGTCAAAATCTGAACAAATAGTATGCCCTAGTTTTGCGGCCAGGCTGGTTTTACCAATGCCCCCAATGCCCAAAATGGCCACCAGGCGACATTTGTCTGTGAGAACAGCAGTCTGCAATTTAGCGAGTTCATCCCTGCGCCCATAAAAGAAAGTAGTGTCGATCGCTTCTTCCCAATCCTGCTGCGGTTTATCTGTCTTAGGCTCAGACTTTGGTTCAAGTGTGCAGGTTAGAGCGCTATCAGTTGAAACCAGTGCGGGTTGCGGGGTTAGGGGCGACGTGAGTCCTGAGTCTGCTGGGGCACCCACTATGAGATCGGTGATGGCTTGCCAATCTAGACTTAAGCGATCGCAGATTTCTACAAACGTCGCGAAGTCAACGGGTTTGCCATTGAGAAATCGACTCACGGTCGATAGAGCCATATTCAGGTCTTCAGCCAAGGCGCGTTGGCTGCGTAAGCCACACCGCTTGAGGGCAGCTTTTACCAGCTCAATGGATGGGCTATTGACCTTTAGGGAGCGAGACATAATCAGTAGAGGACCAGATAACTATGACTATATCAACCCAAAGCTTGAGGCATTTTACTGATTACGGTCTATCAACAGATGGCATCGTATTGATGCATACTATCGATACGATGCATGGCAAGCCGTTGCTGATTGAAGCGATGAACTGGTCTAGTGGAGGCTAAAACCAAGGATCGACGCCTCAACCGCGCCTAACGCTTGCAGCATCAATTTCTATTCAGTAGGGCAAAACGTCCTTCCAGAACTTGCAGTTCTGCTAATTGGGCATTTCAGTCATAAGTCATACGAACTCAGTCGTGATCTCGGTAATCAAACTGCTTTGATGAATGTAAACCGTATCTATCGGAACTGCCGCAGCATGTTTGTCCTTGCCATGCCAGCTAAAGTCCATTCCTGGACTCTGACGCTGTAGCCAATCAGAACTTTCTGCCTTGGCTCGGACTTATATCTGCCAGCGCTGCGATCGCACCAACTAATTAAAAACAGTGCGATTGTATTCTGTCCAAAACGCAAACCATCAATTCGACTACTGGTGCTCAGTTATCAGTGAGAGAGAGTTTGCAATCACTTATTGCCTTGAAATCATGAAAGAACAAAAGAAAACAGCCAAGAAAACAATTCGACTGCTGAAATCTGTTCCTGAGACAGAACAAGCTAAGGTCAATGATGGAACTGGAGAAAGCAACACGAGAAAAAAAGTCCCTGGCATCTGGATTAATAACCACAATGAAACATTGCTTGTGAATGAAGCGATCGCATAATCCTGAAAATATCAAACTCCTGTGTAAGTAGTCGTTCTGTAAGATGGATGTCACTCTGAAATATCATGTTGGTATTACCCACTTGATATTGGCATATTCGTCCTACTAAGTGGGTGAACGCAATCTTTTATAAGATATGAACAAGCAGTTTGACTTCGCAGATTTTAGCCCCCAAACCCCCAATTCTGGGGGCTTTGAGTCTAGTCTCCCCCAGAATTGGGGGACGGGAGGGGGCCTCGACATCTGATAGCTAATTGGGTCAACCTACTTAATGCCTTCGAATTCACTTACTTGGTCTTGTCTTATTCCCGACTTATTCTCGATTCCAACCTACCATTTAAGCGAAGCTAAGAAAGAGAATAAGTTCAAAACACAGGGCCTTCTCTCTGGATTAATTCTGTGGTCTATACATTGCTAAAGAAGCTTGTTTTAGTATTTTTCCAAGTGGAATTCACAGTGTTAATCCTCTGAAAACTAAATAGTGGAAACTGCTTCAAGCCAGTTCCGCATCAATCCAACGTTCAACCAACCTAAGAGGTCAACTATTATGTCATCCGAAATGATCCGTCAAATTCAAGCTCAGATTTCTAATAAGGTAAACCAGGCAGAGAAAGATAACTTGGTTCTGGAGCTGACGATCGATGAAATTTCAAAAGTTGTAGGAGGACACGGTACTGAGACAGCAGATAAAGGACGATGTGTTAATGAGTGTGGATTTGACTGTGTCGACAATTGCGTCGAGAACATTGGTGGTGGTAGTGGGGCTACTAGAGACGGCTTACTCTCATTTAAGATGGACGGCTAGTCAAATACTGCTGCTTCTCCTCCCTAGATAATTAGATTGCAGCAGAAAGTGAAATTTGGCATCGGTTCTAACGTGCTTGAGTTTCGCTAAATTTGAGATCGCTCTTTAAAGAGATCGTAAGGGCGATCTCTTCTCTCTCTTTTCTGTGAACACAAGCTGATATATAGAAGGTCGAAATTCTTTAGCTGAGGAAATGAAATGGAAAGCCAGCTAGTTATGAAACAAAAAAGTGATGCTTCCCCAGATAGCATGCTTTATTGTGCAAGTCCTAGAATTCTGAGACTCTGCTCTGTTGAAGAAGCGATAGCCTACCAAAATGATGATATTTTGCATCGATTTACAAAGGTTTGGGATGTTAGCTTTGAAGAAGCTGAAGATTTGTTTTTAGAGGTCAAAAAGTGGCTCTGGCTGTGTAGTCAACCTAAAGACCAAGGCTTAGGGATCTCTAAGCCTCTACTCATTCTCGATGAAATGTGGCACAATTTCATTCTCTTTACTGCCGAATATACGGAATATTGCTATAGCCATTTTGGTCGTTATATCCATCACGCACCGACTTCTCAATCTGAAATAGATGCCTACAAACAGCAACGTGAAATAGAGCCTGATGTTGCTATAGGAAAAATGATGGAAGAGCAACAAAAACAGTTCGAATTCATCTATAAAAAGCTGGGTGTCGAAACGTTGTTCAAGTGGTACGTAGAATATCCAGAGCGATACAACGAGGATTTCTTCAAAGGATCGTACAGACCTATGGAAATGGGCTGGTCACCTTCTCCAGAAATAAAAAAGATAGTGACTTTGTTCAAGGCTGGTAGAGTGAAAATTCTGGACTGAACATCGCCAAATTGAACTGGCTGAAATCTGACCTTATCAAAATAGTTCCAATTTGATAGACAGATCGCCTAAAAGTTTCCACGGTGCATTAGCACCCGCATAAATCATCTACTTCATGCTAGGCGGTGCTTAAAAAGCTTTGCCTAACTCATCTTTGCGACCATCCAAAACAATTGAAATTAAGGAGAATCTCATGAACATTCGATCTTCCGGGCTCGCTTGGCGCACGCTCGAACCCCAAATAGATACCCTCGTTCAAGACCTGATGCAACAACAAGATCTGCCCGGTATGACCGTGTCAGTGACTCAACAGGGGCGTTTAATTTTCTCCAAAGGCTACGGCTGGGCCAATGTTCAAACCAAGCAGGCCATGGAACCTTTTATGAGCAGTCGCATTGGTAGTGTGACCAAAGCTGTCGTCACGGGACCGGCTGGCTGGCAACTGATGCGGGACAAGGGAATTAATCCTCAGCAGCAAAAGCTGTATGGGCCGAGTGGTCTATTCAAAAACCGCTTTGCAGAAGATATTGCCCTCAGCAACGATCCAAACAAGCATTGGTACGACCAAATTACGCTGCAACACCTCCTAGATCATACCGCAGGGTTTGTCCGTGAGCCTGATACGAAGGGCGCTGCAGCCATGTTTACTAATAACAATGCAGCGGCTCTGACCTACGAACAAATCCACAAACACTTTCTCAGAACGAAGAAATTGCTCTTCAAACCGGGGACCCGTATCAAATATTCCAATCATGGCTTTGGCCTATGGACCTTGATTATCGAAGCCCTGTCTGGCAAGACCTATCGCGACTATGCAATAAACACTTACTTGCGATCGCTCGGTCTCCACACGGCGGTGCTACCGGAAAGCACAGAACTCGGTAACCGTCAGGCCTGGAGCCACGTTTATAACGCTCAAGAGCAGCCTGTCTTCATTCAGCCTCAGAATTCAGGTACGGGTTTAGCAGCAGGTGGATTCCGGGCATCAGCTCAGGATCTGACCTACATCACGGCTTACCTCGCAGACACCTATAGCGACTCAGAGCTGAATAAGATTGCTTGGGAAAGGGAGCCCCGTGGCAAGTTGGAACACAATGGCCGGATCCACAATGCCGGAACCGCCTATGTTGCGATGTTCCCAGACGGATATACTGCCTCGAATGGTGCCGATCTCAGTCGCATCCATATTGCTGTAGCCACTAACCTCAATATGGACAAGACAGAAAATCAGACGGCTTTGCTTGAGTCGCTAGCGACTCAAATTGCGCTTGCGGTGCCTGCGGCAAATGTTTCGGCAAACTACGCGATTACCCAGTTCCTACGCCAGGATACGGATATGGGCGGTGACTTCAAAGAGATCAGCTTAGATGGCTCGATCGCGGCTCTTGTCAATGCTGAAGGCAACCTGCAGATTATCCCCTACTTGGTGAATAAGCATGGCACGCTAACTCGTGGCGAAGTGGTCACAGCGGGAGCTGCAAGTCAGGTTAACCTGATTCACCCAGACCGTAGCAGTGCCGATGCAGTCACCGCTTTTCGCGATGCCGATGGCAACCTGAAAACGATCGCGTGGGACATATCCAGCAAGGGTCAGGTAACACGTCGCGGCGATGCGGTAGCCGGTCCCGTGAAGGAGGTCACTGTAACGCCTTTTCCCAACGGTAAAGGCGTCATTACGTTAACCCGAGGGCTCCAAAATGACTTGAAGTTAGTTGCGTGGGAAGTCACTCCCTCCCTGAATATTGTTCGTCGTGGCGATATTGAGGCGGGGGCCATTCGGGATATGGCCGTCACCACCACCCGTACTGACTTCAATGGAGTTGTGAGTGCTACGACTAGCAGCGATCGCACGCTAAAGCTGATCGCTTGGTCATTTGACTCGACTGCTAAAACCTTCTCGCGCCGGGGCGATGCTGAGGCCGGTGTAATCAAGGGTGAGTTGAACATTGTTCGGGCTTCGATTTCGGGGGCAGACATTGTCGTCACAGCGTTTAGCAACGAAGATGCGAATCTTAAATTGATTACCTGGCAGGTTGAAGCCAATGGTCAGATCAAGCGCAAAGATTCGACCACTGCAGGCTTTGCCAGCATCATCGATCTCACTGCGGTCTCAGCAGGACGGGTCGTTGCTTCAGTCAAAGATAGTGACGGCATTCTGCGCATGATTGCTTACAAAGTGCAGAGTAATGGCCAGATCGAGCGGGTCGGCACGGACATTGCGGGTCAGGCTAGTCGGCTGGCCTCATCTCGGCTGAGTCGTAACGGGCGCGAGTTTTTGTTGACCGCCGTGCGGGATTCGGAAAACAAACTGCGGACTATCTCGTGGCGAATCGACTAGTCTGCCTAACTTTCAAACAACTTGCCTTTGCAATGAGTTAATTCTGCTAGGACTGCGATCTCTCTTCAATAATTCGGACTGCGATCTCGTTTTAGCTAACTTGCAATACACACTATGGAGAATTTCCATGAAACATCAAATCTCTCTCAACTCAACTGAGCAATCTAATCCAAATTCTTTCTTTCAACAGCTTTCTGATACTGCTTCCGAAAACCTCTCTGGGGGATCAGATGGAACCTGCTCTGCATGCACAGTTGATGACTTATTCATTACAGATGATGATGAGGCTGATACTCCTTCTGGATATGGTGTCGTTAACATTCGCTTTAAGGTGAAATAAGAAGCTTATAGCCTGCAAGGAAATCAACTTCACTTAGACGAAACCGAAATACTTTGTCTAAGTAATGCTTACCATTCAGTGCTATTGAAGAGCGATCGCACTGGCTACTGGCTAAACGTGCGATCGCGCCTCATCTAAATTAGGTCTGCGAACGATGAGTTACGTTATGAACTATCAGCTTCGGCTTGCTGAAATCGAAAGATTACACGCCCAACAGCACTATGCTGATGTTGAGATGCGTTGCCATCAACTGCTGGAAAAATGCTCTTCTGAGCCAGCTGATCTAATCGTGTAGCTCAGGCTTCGTGGCTATTTATTTGCTAGCTTAGAAGCCCAAGCGCGTTACCCTGAGGCGCAAATTCAACTCCAGTTTGCATAAACCATATTGGGTGACGTTAAAGCCATCTACCCCCCTCAGATTTCGCTGCCCCTAGAGCTAGATTGGCTCGTCAATCAAGGGACATTAGCCCGTGTGCAAGGCGACTATACCCAGGCCGAACGCTGGCGGGAGTGGAGAAAGTGATACCAAAGAAAGCCCTTGCATCGGCGGCTGTGTATGGCTCAATAACCACAATGAAACAATGGTGGATTCGGCAGGTTAGCCGTCAAATTTTGGGATGAAGATAAAGCTGGCAGCTTTGTAAGATCCCCTTACAAGCTGCCTTCCAAAACATCGGCACCCACAGTTTTCTTCAATTTGAAGAATTCAAGGAGACCACGCGATGAACAAAATAAACAACGAGATAAATAATGAGCTTTGGCAAGATCTAACAGAGACTGACAGTGAAATACTCAGAGGCGGGATTCTCGTTGGTCTACTGTTACCCGCTGTCCAAGCAGCTCGTGAAGCGGCAAGAAATTCAATGTCTCATGATGAATTGAGGCTAGGCATTGCAGAGTAGCCATGAAGTATCCATGCGTTCGTCAACATAGCCAAGAAGACTGCGGTGCTGCCTGCCTGGGGACAATTGCTCGCTACCACGGGCAACAGTACACTCTCAGCCGCCTACGCGAACTCGTCGGCACTGGCCAGCAGGGCACTACTCTGTTGGGCTTAAAGCGAGGCGCTGAAGCCTTAGGCCTGCAGGCACGCGCCGTCACCGCTCATCCCGCCATTTTGGATCGCCTAGAGGATGTGTCGCTACCCGCCATCATCCATTGGAAAGGGGTCCACTGGGTGGTGCTCTACGGGCAAAAAGGCAACCGTTATGTGGTCGCCGATCCAGGAGCCGGGCTGCGGTTTATCGATCGGCCAACCCTGCGAGAGGGGTGGCGTAACTGGGTGATGCTGCTGCTGGAACCAGACCCAGCGCAGTTCTATGCTCAGGCTGACGATCGCGATCGCATCAGCGGCTTCTCCCGATTCCTAAAACGGGTACTGTCCTACAGAGGCATCCTGTCGCAAGCGCTGCTATTCAATGCCATTTTGGGACTGCTGGCCCTGACCTCTCCTTTTTTGGTGCAGATTCTCACGGATGATGTGCTAGTGCGCGGCGATACGCAATTGCTGACGCGGGTGGTGCTTGCGGTTTGCATCATGCAGCTAATTAGCAGCAGCTTACGGCTGATTCAGGCGAACCTGATTGCCCATTTTTCGCAGCGGCTGCAGCTAGGACTGGTGCTGGAGTTTGGCCGACAAATTTTGCGCCTGCCCCTCACCTACTATGAGGCCCGCCGCAGTGGTGAAGTCACCAGCCGTTTGGAAGATATCCAAGTGATTAACCAGCTGGTGTCGCAGGCGGTGGTGCAGTTGCCTAGCCAGCTATTTATTGCCCTGGTGTCGCTGGGGTTCATGCTGTTTTACAACGCGATGCTAACAGGTGTGGCCCTAGCGATCGCGGTGGTCATGACCGTGTCCACCGTGGTGTTTTTGCCCAAGTTTCAGCAGCAGGTGCGGGCTCTGCTGGTGCTCTCATCCGAAAATCAAGGGGTGCTGGTAGAAACCTTCAAAGGTGCCCTCACCCTGAAAACCACCGCCGCTGCCCCCCAATTTGCCGATGAACTACACACGCGGTTTAGCCGTCTGGCGCGGCTGCGCCTCAGCACCATCCAGATCAGCATTGTCAACGGCACGTTTTCCAACCTGGTAGCCAGCTTGGGAAATGTGGGGCTGTTGTGGATGGGCAGTGGTCTGGTGATTCAGCAGGAGCTGACGATTGGGATGCTGCTAGCCTTTATTACGATGAATCGCCATTTCACCACCTTCATCAGCACCGCGATCGACTTTGTCGATGAGTTTGCACGGGCTCGGACAGCTACCCAGCGAATGGCCGAGGTGATTGATGCCGCTCCCGAAACGGCCAAAGATCAGGCTACTGTTTGGGTTAATCTCCCGGCGGATGAAGACATTCAGTGCCATCAGCTCAGCTTCCACCATGCGGGGCGAGTGGATTTGCTGCAAACCTTCTCACTGACCTTGCCGGGGGGCCAGACAACAGCTCTGATCGGCAAATCCGGCTGTGGCAAAAGCACCCTGGTCAAACTCATCGCTGGATTATACACACCCATATCAGGCAACATCCGCTTTGGGGCGTACAACCAACAAGATATCGCTCTGGACTGTCTGCGACAGCAGGTGGTGCTGGTGCCGCAGGAGCCACATTTCTGGAGTCGGTCAATTGTCGAAAACTTTCGTCTGGGCAATCCGCACATCGAGTTTGAGCAGATTGTACAGGCCTGTCAGATAGCGGGTGCTGATGAGTTCATTAGCCAACTGCCCGACAAATATCGCACCGTACTGGGAGAATTTGGCTCCAACCTTTCGGGAGGACAGCGACAACGGCTAGCGATCGCCCGCGCCCTGGTCAACGATCCGCCCGTTCTCATTTTGGATGAATCGACCGCCGCCCTCGACCCAGTCAGCGAGACCGAAATACTCGATACCCTGCTGCATTATCGCCGTGGCAAAACCACGCTGCTGATTAGTCACCGTCCCCGAGTGATTCAGCGGGCTGATTGGATTGTCTTGCTTAACCATGGCCAACTCCAGCAGCAGGGCACCCCCGAAGCACTCCGTCACCAGAGCGGTGAGCACTTGCCATTTTTGGTGGCGTAGAGGGTGATGGGGTACGGCGTAGGGGGTATCAGGGATAGGGGTGGGAGCGTCAATAGGCTAGGCCGTATAGGCTTTACGAGCATTGTTGAAGCTCGTGTCTTGAAAAGGGTGAAAAGTCAAAGGATAGAGTTGAGGAGAAAAGCGATGCCTGCTGAACGTGTTGAGAATCTAGACTATCGAGCGCATAACCGGGCGACTCGTCAGCCTGCAGTCGCTCATCCTTCCTCTCTTCTTGAACCTGAATTCTCTCCTACTTCCTCGCCTGAGGATTTCTTAAATCTCGATGCCCTTCCCCCCATTCGCCGCTGGACCCAGTGGGGCGGGCTGGCGATTGCAGCCTCTGTGGGCATCGCTACAGTCCTGGCAGCTTTTACGCCTTATCGGGTGACGATTCCGGCAGAGGCGACAGTTCGCCCGGTGGGAGAGCTCAAACAAATTGAAGCGACTACAGCGGGGACGGTGGTTGCGATCTCGGCTAGCGAAAATCAGGTGGTACAAGCGGGAGAAGTCATTGCCCGCATCGACGATACGCCGCTGCAAACCCACAAAAACCAACTTCAGACCAATATTGAGCAAGCTCAACGACAACTCCAGCAAATTGAAGCCCAACGGCAGACTTTAGACCGCCGGATACAGGCCGAGGGCGATCGCGCGCAGCGGTTGATCAGTGCCGCCACTGCCGAACTCCGTCAAACCCGTCGCCGCTACGAGGATCAGCAAATTGTCGCCATCACTGAGGTTGAGGCCATGGAGGCCCAATTGCGTTCCGAAGCAGCGAGCTTAGCCGCGGCTAAGCTCCAAGTACAGCGGTATAAACCCCTGGCGGCAACAGGAGCGATTTCGCAAGAGCAATTGGATGCGGCTCGTCTGGCGGTGCAGCAGCAGGAAGAAGCGATCACAGCGATGCAGGCCCAGCTAAGGCAGGCCGAGGCGGGGTTGAACCCGAGTAATGCGGAGGTGGCGATCGCCCAAGCGCAGATTGCTCAGGAACAGGCCAGCAGCAAGTCTACTCTGGCGGCCCTCACCCAAGAACAGGAAGCTCTAATGCAACAGTTTCTCCAAGTGCAACAGCAGCAAGTTCAAGACCAGCACGCGCTGAAGCAAGTGAATCAGGATTTGCAGCAAACAATTATTCGTGCGCCGGTCACGGGGACGCTGTTTCAGCTCGACCTCCGCAACTCTGGCCAAACGGTTGTAGTAGGAGATGCCATCGCTAGCATTGCGCCTAATGAATCGGACTTAACGATTAAGGCTCTGGTTTCAACGACCGCAATCCACCAAATTGCCGTGGGGCAACTCGCCCAGGTCCGGATATCAGCCTGCCCTTATCCCGATTACGGTACGCTACCCGGCACCGTACAAACGATCTCTCCTGATGTCGTAAATACTCAAGTCACGGTGACGGCAGCTTGGAATTCGGAGGTTTCGGGGGGATACTTCGAGATCACTGTTAAACCAGGGGCGATCGCCTTTGGACCAGGAAGTCATCAGTGCTCCCTACGCCCCGGCATGACGGGCCGTGCCAACATCACAACAGAGGAAGAAACTGTGCTCACATTTTTACTGCAAAAGGCCAAACTTTTGACCGATTTATGACGAGCATCCGAACAAGTCTCATCACCGTAATCTCTTACTGCCCTTTTTTCTTCTACCTTTTACCATGCCTTCTATAAATTTCAGAAAGGGGTAGAATCCAGATTTCTCTTGGAATTTTGAACATCTTTTCATGCATAAAAAGATGATTTTTTGAGATGCTTTCAGGCTTTGTTCTCTATATATTAAATATGTTTCTATTTCTTTCTTCTTCTCAATTCAGAGCTATACTTAAGACAAGTCGAAAGGGAATGAGGTTTAGTACTTAAAGACTTCTCCTGAATGACTAAAAGCTTAAGTCGAGAAACTTCAAAAAAGAAGAAAATAGCAGCAAAAATCTAAGATTTGGTGAGAATCTAGTTCCCAGATCTTACTTTGTTTATAACTTTTCGCCTTAAGCTATCAGCCCATAAGTTAAGGAAAATTCCATGAATTCTGAAAAGATGAAAGCAGAAACAAATTTTAGTTTGGTACGGAATCCAAGCGATTTAGCAGGACTTGGAGATTTAATCTTCTCCTCAAAGTCGGAGCACACTAAACTATTTAGCGAGTTGAACTCTGAGGAGACTCATGCTATTTCAGGCGGCGGCGGTACGCCAACAGGTTATCCTTTTACCTACTCTTCCAGCAATAGTGAATAGCAGTAATCCAATAATGAGTAGTGTTTTTGAAAATCGACATGGCTGATAAATATCTCCAGTGTCATAGATTCTAAGATCGCG
This sequence comes from Leptolyngbyaceae cyanobacterium, assembly GCA_050043465.1. Taxonomy (GTDB): domain Bacteria; phylum Cyanobacteriota; class Cyanobacteriia; order Phormidesmidales; family Phormidesmidaceae; genus Leptothoe. The sequence continues at coordinate 1,904 of JBHJIL010000089.1, read as the reverse complement.
CTTTCTAGTCTTTCAAAGTACGATCGCCCTTCCTCAAGGCTTGATTACATCAATCTTGTACCGACAAACAACATCCTTTAGTGGAGGAATCATCATGAAAAGTAATGAACAGCAGATGACAATTCATCAGTCCAATAACCAACAGCTCTTTCAAGCTTTAGATAATGCAAGCTTAGAGAAGCTGAAAGGTGGTGACACTATCAGAGTTCCGGTCACTATCAAGCACGGGATTTAGTTGAGTTTATCTCAATTGATTCAGTTTGATTTTTGCTAACTCTGCGATCGCATTTTCTATTCTCTCAAAGCGCGATCGCTAAAGTCCGTAATCAACGATGTAGAACAGAACCTATTCCAAGGAGAAAAACGCCATGAAGACTAACCAAATTGTACCAGCAATTAATCAACTTCAGCGCAACGACGAAACTATCCTCAGGACTCTAGACAATGCTGATCTAGAAAAGCTGGGTGGAGGTACAGCCTACTTGAAACTTAAAGCTATTGAGGGTGAATCTGTACCTCAGGAATATCCAACGGAAAGCGTTTCGCTCAACTTTGCAAGGATTGAATTCTAGCCCCTTACTGCTCAGGAGCGATTGTGGGTTTGAGGCTGCTTTAATCTTCCAGATAGTCGTACGCAATCGCTCTTCATTCTTGTCCACAATCAATGATTTAGAACAGAACCTATTCCAAGGAGAAAAATGCCATGAAGACTAATCAACTTGTGCCAGTAGTTAGTCAACTTCAGAACAACAGCGAGACTATCCTCAAGACTCTAGATAATACCGATCTAGAGAAGCTAAGTGGAGGTGCAGCATACCTAGAGCTTAAAGCTATCGAGGGCGAATCTAGTGATATTCTTGACGTCCCAGTCACTATCGAGCATGGGATTTAGTTGAGTCTCAGTATCGAGTACATCCAAAAAACATCCTCACTGGAGAAGATTCATGAAAAAAGATCAGCATACCGCAACTAAAAAACAGCAAAAGAATAACAGTGATCTCTTCACATCTCTAACAGATCTCTCTATCGAGAGAATCTCTGGAGGAGATAATGACCACAAGGAGTGGATTGAACTTATATCATTTGCGCAATCAGCGAAGTTGACTAGCCAGCTCAGGTAGTGTTTTTCTGAGCTTTGCTATTTATGCGATCGCGCTGCCTATTTTATTAGAGCGCGATCGCCCTTCATTCGTGCCGATAACCGTTGCATAACAGACTTTGAGATAGAGATGTTCCATGAAAAAGCACTCAGTTAAAACAGCCCAAACTCTTGAACACATTAACCTGAATAAGCTGTTGGAGAGCCAATCTGAGCAACTCAAAGGAGGGCAAAATCGTAGCGATGACGATCATGATATTCTTTTTGATCCGAGTGATGATTTAAAGCCACGTCCCCAACCCGTAGGGCAAGCATTGTCTCTTTCGCTTATATGAAGTTGAAGTGCTTTGTAAGTTGCGTTTAGTACTGGTGGCTCTAAGCTGCCAAGCTAAGTTAGCAAGGTTTGAGAGCAAAATCTCGGCTTACCTAACCTGTTCAATCATTATCCATAGAAGGTGAAAAATGAACTCAAATATCTGCCATGCCGTGAGCACTCAGCCTCATGAAGTAAGCAATCAGCCTCAAAATCACGAACTGTTTCAAGAAATTCTCGAAGCTAGTAGTCAGACAATTAAAGCTGGTCAGGGAATTGTAAGGGCAATAAAACCAGTCGCTAAAAAAGTTGCGCCAATCGCATAAAAAGGTGATAGCCAGCTTAGGCGTCTGCATGAAAATAATCTACCTCTTTGAGACATGTTTGAGATGTGCTGTCCCCATTGCGAAGGGGGACTTACAGGGGGTTATCGACAGTTAGCGCTATCGGTCAAGACCTCTCCGCCTACGGCACCTCCCCTTACGAAGGGGA
>JBHJIL010000088.1:0-82957 GCA_050043465.1 Leptolyngbyaceae cyanobacterium | reverse complement strand
AACTATCTCGACCGAGCACTCTATGCCATGCAAGATTTTCATGGGGCTTGGGAGGCTGCTGAGTTATCCGTTCGTTCCATGGCGATGCTGTGGAATTTTCATCCATTCTGTCGTAAAACTCAGCAGCAAAATGGAGGCTGTTTGTGTCCATTTGAGAAACTCAATGGCTTCCGATATCATCACGACTGGATGCGTAATTTGTTAAAAGCCTCTTCTCTCAATGGACGGAGACCATTGATTAAATCCTCACACACATACTGAGGTGGAATCAGGATTAAGCGCAGCCACTGAATGGCTAGCTAGATAACTTCTCACTAGTACCCAAATGTTTTTCAATCATCTGTAGTAGTTCTCTAGCTTCCGGAGGCTTGACCAAAAACTCAGTTGCACCGGCCATACTGGCACGGGCTCGGTCGACTGGCTTACTCCGTCCGGTCAGAATAATGATTGGCGTATGTTTAAAGACGGGAGTATCTCTGAGAAATCTACAGATGCTATAGCCGTCAGCGTTGGGGAGCATGACGTCCAATAAAATTAGGCTAGGCACATGCTCAATCAGTTGAGAAAAGCCTTGCATGGGTTCTTTGATTATTAGCGTACGATATCCTCCTGTGGCTAAGATTTTTTTGAGACTATGGGCCAGGACAGGGCTGTCGTCGATGCAAGCAATCAGAGGCTGCCCACTCTTGTCGTTGGCAGGTCGTCCGGTCTGAATCAATGACGAGACTGGTTTGGCTGGTTTTGCAGAAATCACCGATGATGAAAACGAGCCGAGCTTTGACGGTGCTGCTGTTTTAGCTGCCGGAACAGATGATAGTCCCCTGGCTGAAAGTCTGACATCCGACAGGGGCAAATCAGATATTGATTTTAGTTCCAATGCGTTATCTTCTACGAGCGGCAGAAGTAGCTTGGCTAGTTCTACAATTGGCCGATCAAGCGCTGTAGAGATATCCCAAAGAGTGTATTTACCAGTAACATACTCTTGAGGAATCGGTAACCGCTGAGGATCTGCGGCCCCACTTAGGACAGGTGAGAGGGTGGGTGTAAGACCGATTAAGCCTGCATCCTGCCACTGCTGTCGCATATCTTTGACATAGCTATACGCTCTATTCGCTTCTCGTGTAGAAAGCGACAGACTGCGACAAATTTGAGAGACGGATAATGTGCTCGGCTGCCACTCATGCTGTAGACGATCGCATAGACTCATCTCAAATAAGCATTCTTGAATGACCATGCGAATCATCAGCTTAGTGCGGATCAAACTCAAATGCTGTTGATTGACACCTTGATCAATCCACTCCAGCTGCCAGGGCCGATGAGCTGAGGGTTGAATAGCCTTACTGTCCCAACTAGATTTAGGAGAATACTGTTCTAAATTTCTATTCCAGCGTCGAACAGTATGTAGATTATCGACGGCATAAAGTAGCCTACCTTGGACAACGGTAAGCCTCCAAGTCAGACGTTGGCTAGTAAAAACTAAATATCCGTCAAGATTATTATTTGGAAGCTCTAGTAATCTAGTCAGCTCTGTAATTTCCATCGGCTGCAGTAGTAAAAGTGAGATGGCTTAAAGGAAACTTATGATTATTCGCAATTGCCGATCGCTCTAAGAGCAGCGTCGGACTTGCAACTTATGGAGTAGAAAAATCTAAGAGTAAGATTATTAGTCATGCTTAATTAAGAAGAATCTCATGTAAGTAGACTAACCGTGACTATTTAATAGTAACTAAGAAGAATCTCATATAGGCAGACTAACTATCACTCTTTATAAGAAGAATCTCATGCGGATAGACTCGTTATAACTGTGAAACATTTAGTCCCTCGATAAAAATCCTATCTAAGCCTAAAGAGTTCACAATTGTATAACTATAGCCTTTTTTACAAAGTACATTTAAGCTTTTTCCAATTATGTTTATAATCAGCAATTCTTTCAAGGTGTTAAGTACTTACTCAGGGAAAGTAGACGAATTCCCTTAAACTTAATCCTATCAATAATTTCTTTAAAGATGTAGTGAAATAGCCTCATATTAGTTATGGGATTTGCCATTACGCGGTGAGACTATAGGGGATATCTACCAACGGTCTGAGAAGATCAGCGATTGATTTTTGAGCTGTGGCTTATTTCTATTCAAAAGAAGAAGGGTGTTCTAGGTATTTGAGTTATTTCTTGTAGCTTTTGATACTCATTTTTAGTGTGTCTAAGGACAGTTTTTCTTTGTTTTATTAGACTTTGGTATACATCTTTGATTTTTGAGAAACGATATTTTATTAATTGCAATCAAAGCAATAAAACAATCTTTTGAATTAGCTGAGTTTAGTTCATTCTTGAGAATTCAGTAGCCAGAATTATCCTCTATTGCAGAATGTATGGTGAATACTCTCTTTTCTAGCTTTTTTCTGTATTTCGATGATTGAACTATCGAGTATTTTATTTTTTTCTCTAATTTTTATCCTGATTTTTGGTGATAGAAGGGTTAGTCTTTTATGCGCCTGAATAAATTTTACGGTTTTGTGTAAAGGGTCGATCGGCAACATTGCTCTTTAAGCCAGTGGTAACTGTCAAAGGGCTTGGATTGTAGCTTTTGATGGTTTGTTGAGCCCTATACCGCTTTTGTCTATTTTTTAGTCTTTACTGTTATCAACATCACTATGATTTCAAATATCTTCGGCGGCTTTCAAAAGCTTAAAATTCAGCAGCAGCTTTTACTACTTGTTTTGCTAAGTGCTACAGTTCCTGCGGCCGCTGTTGGGCTGCTGGGTGCGGTTTCTGCCAGTAATTCCCTGGCGAAAAATGCCACGGTATTACTTCAAGGAGAAGCAGAGGAAAACGTTGCTGAGATTGATGCCTTTTTGACCGGTATCAATGAAGACGTTCTGTTTATGAGTAAGATGCCTCCTATCCAGGGAATGCTTCGCGCTAGCGCCAACGGCGGTACCGATCCCCAAGACAACTCTTCCTATGAAGAATGGGTCGGTCGTCTCCAGGAACTTTTTACCAGCATGATGGAAGAGAAAACCTACTACATGCAGCTGCGATATCTTGACGAGTCAGGTAATGAGTTGGTGCGGGTTGATTCTGACGGCAGCACGGTCACACCTATTGCCGAGGATCAGCTACAGAACAAAGGCGACAGAGGCTATTTTACTGAAACGATGGCTCTAGATGTTGACAGCGTTTATATTTCGCCGGTCAACCTTAACCAGGAACAGGGGCAAATAGAAGAACCCTTTAAGCCGGTTATTCGCTATGCCACCCCCATTGTCGATGCAGCAGGAACAAAGCGGGGTATCGTGATTGCCAACGTATTTGCCAATCAGTTTCTGGGTTTGGTGGCTCAGTCGGACGATCTAAACAATGAGGAAATGTTTCTAGTCAACCAGGAGGGCTACTACCTGGCTAACCCAGATCCATCCAAACTTTGGGGCTTTGATTTAGGCAAAGAAGAGACCCTGGCAAATGACTATTCGCCGGAGATTTCTGAACAGATTCTGACGACAGACCAGGGGACCATTGATTTTGGTAACTCTATTCTTGCCTATGATAAGTTTAAGCCCAGTGCCGATGAGCCATATGAGCTGATTTCAATTGCAAAGCTACCTAGAAGCGAGGTGTTTGCATCCGTAAACTCATTTAAACTGTTTGCTGGTTTGACGGTTTTATTCTCTTTAGGCCTAGTCGTTCCGTTTGCCATCTTTCGGGGTCGTAGACTGGTGTCGATACTGGAGAAAGTGTCCTCCAATATTGCGACATCCACCCAAGAGATGGCGTCTACCGTAGCTGAACAAGAACGAATTGCTAGCCAGCAGGCGGTGTCAGTTAATGAAACCACCACCACTATGGATGAACTAGAGGCATCTTCTCGCCATGCTTCTGAGCAGGCAAACGCGGCTGTTGAGGCGGCCAAACGGGCCTATGCTGCTTCGGAAGAAGGAGCTAAATCGCTAGGAGAAGGACTAGAAGGGATGTTTGTCCTAGAGGATAAGGTAGATGCGATCGCACAGCAAATCGTCAATCTCAGTAGTCAGGCCAGCCAGATTAGTAACATTTCGCAGCTGGTGATTGACTTTGCCAACCAAACTAACATGCTGGCCCTCAACTCATCGGTTGAAGCTGTCCGAGCCGGTGAGCACGGTAAAGGTTTTGCGGTCGTCGCCAATGAGATCCGCAAACTGGCTGACCAAAGCCAACAGTCGGCAGATAAAATCAACAATCTCGTTTCTGACATTCAAAAGTCGATCAACGAAACCGTAATGGTCACAGAAGAAGGAACAAAGACCGTAAAAACGGGTGTGGAAATCGTTAAGCGTACAGAAGCCACATTTAGCGACATTCAAGAATCCGTTAATCAGGTTGTGCTTAACAATCAACAAGTGTCGCTTAACTTAAAGCAGCAGGTGGATGCTATCCAGCAGGTCGTCGATGCGATGGAGGTGATCAATCGAGGAGCTCAAGAAACAGCCGGTGGCTTGAACCAAACCAAGGTTGGTACAGAGCAGCTAAATGAAGCTGCCATCGATCTAGAAACAATGGTGTAGGTTTACCGTCATCAAAGGGTAAAAGCAGTCTCGATTTTTGCCCTTTGATGATTTTGGTATTGCTTAAGAAAGAGCGATCGCACATTCTAAGCACCCCCGAACCTGTAGTCCGATATCTCCCCAGTCCCTAGCCTGATGACTCAAACGCATGATGATTCAAGATGAAGAGCTTCGAAGCCTCTATCAAGATACCAGCGAACAGCGACTTAACAATTTGCAAACAGGTCTGCTGCAGTTAGAGCAAGAGCCTGATAATCCCATCGCGCTTGAAGACCTACGGCGGGAGTTTCACAGTCTTAAGGGCGACTCCAGAGTCATGGGTTTAGAGACGGTTGCGGCCCTGGCTCAGGAGCTAGAGGAAGTCGTCAAAATCCTGCAGCAAGAGGAGGCTAAGTTCACCACAGATATTAATGACTGCTTTTATCAGGGTATCTATGCCATGGGGCAGCTGGTGGAAGAAGCCGTTACAGATGAGCCTAGCGGCGTCGACTATGTCCAAATCTTAGAGTTTCTAAAGGCGGTTGTTGCTACGGCTGCCGTGTCTCCAGTCGTGGCAGCCGAAACTTACTCAGCAGATAAACCGCAAACGTTTTATATAGAAGATGACGAGCTGCGAGAAATTTACCGGATTACCAGCCAAAGTCGGTTACAAACTTTAGAGACCAATCTTAAACAGCTCGAGCTGAGCCCCAATGATGCAGCGGTCGTAGAGATTCTAAGACGCGAGACCCACAGTCTTAAAGGGGATTCTAGGGCGGTTGAACTGGATGCGATCGCAGATCTAGTTCAGTCTATTGAAGATCTTATCCACCATATTCAAGACCAGGCCGTTCCCTTTACTGCTCAAACAGGCCAACATCTACAAGATGGACTGACGGCTATCAGCAAGCTTGTTGGCGAGGCCACCACAGGTGACCCCAGTAATGTCGTACTCGATCACGTATTAGAGCAATTAGCCGAAATCACACCTGTCGCAGCATCGTCTCCAGTAGCCACTACTGAAACAATAGCCGTACCAAGCTCCAGCCTGATTGATGATGCTGAGCTACGTCAAATCTATCAATCTACTACTGAAGAACGACTCCAAACATTAGAGTCAAATCTTCTCTACTTAGAGAAAAACCCCAACGATAAAGCAGCATTATCCACATTATTACGAGAGTCCCACAGCCTTAAGGGCGACTCCAGAAGTGCGGGTGTTGAGTCGGTAGAAGCCCTTACCCATGCCTTTGAGGATGTCCTGGGCAGTATTCAAAAACAGACACTAAGTCCGGACGCAATGGTGATCGACCAGCTGTATGAAGGTCTAGACGCCATCAGCAACCTGGTCTATGAATCAGTGACCGGTGAACTCGCCAACGTCGATACGAGTGAGCTTGTCAGCAAGCTTACAGAGATCGTACCTGAGGTACCTGTTCTTGTCTCAGAACCGGAGCCATCACCGATTTCGTCGCCCCCGGCTGCCGATGCTCCAGCGGTGACTCAAGCCGACACTATTCGCGTCCAGGTTCGCGATCTTGATGTACTAACAACCCAGGCAGAAGAGCTAGCCGTTACCCGTATTCAAATTTCTCAGACGGCTACGCAAACCGAGCAGCTCATGACGCTATGGGAGGAATGGCAAGCCAACAAAGGCAAACAGAAACCGGCAGCAGGCCAGGCCTATGAAGAACGTTTTGAGCAGCTGATCTCAACGCTAAGATCTACTATTCAAGCCAACAGTAGCAAGCTGGAGATTGTTTCTGAAGACCTGAGAAATCGGGTTCGTAGGCTGCAGCTGCTTCCGTTGTCTAGCCTATTTCAACCATTACGACGCGTAGTACGAGATTTAGCAAAACAGCAGTCCAAAGAAATCAATCTGATCCTAGAAGGTGAAAACGCCAGTGCCGATAAGCATATCCTAGAAGGAATTAAAGATTCCTTGATGCATATTGTCCGTAACGCTGTTGACCACGGTATTGAGCCTTCCATCGAGCGAGAGGCCGTCGGCAAATCGGCGATGGCTACTCTGCAGATTAAAGCCTACCAGACCGCCATCAGCCTCATGATTGAAATTAAAGACGATGGCAGAGGTCTTGATGTTGAAAAAATAAAACAAACAGCGATTAAACGCAGGCTTCATAGTCGAGAAGAGCTAGAGGCGATGTCTGTTGACCAAATTCACAGACTCATTTTGGCGCCTGGTTTTTCAACCCGCAGCTTTATCACTGAAATTTCTGGCAGAGGTGTGGGCCTAGATGTCGTTCGCGACCAGGTAGAAAAGCTCAAAGGCAGTATTCAAATTGAGTCTACCCCAGGCACAGGCTCTACTTTTCAGCTCCAGCTTAGCACCGCCCTAAGCACAGCAAATGTCGTTCTTGTAGAAACCCAGGGAATCACCTTTGCTCTACCGATTGAGTTTCTAAAGACGACGCTGATAGTCTCTTCTAAGCAAATTGAAACTGTCGACGGGCAAGATACGATTTTGCTAGAAGACCAGACTATTCCTGTCGCAAATCTTAGCGATGTTCTAGAATTATCCAAATCTCCAATTTACGATTGGGTTGCTCAAACAAGTCTGTCCCCAGAAGGTAATCGCCCTTGCGTCGTCCTCAACGTGGGCAATGAGCAGGCCGGATTCTTTATCGATCGACTCATTAGTCAACAGGAGATCGTTAGCAAACCCATGGGTAGCTTACTAAAGCGGGTGCGCAACGTTTCGGGAACGACCGTCTTGGGTTCAGGTGAAATCTGCATGATTCTCAATCCCCCAGACATGCTCAAGTCGGTGCAGCAGCTAAGTTCTGAAATCTCAACAACAACAGCCGAACTGGCGAATCAGGACAAACCGGTTATTCTCCTAGTAGAAGATTCTCCACCTGTTCGTATTCAAGAAAAACGGCTGTTTGAAGCAGCTGGTTATGATGTTGTCACAGCTACTAATGGGCTAGAGGGCTATAACACTCTTCAAAACGGTCTATTTGATGCTGTTGTCTCTGATGTTGAAATGCCCTATCTAGACGGATTTTCCCTAGTTGCTAAGATCCGTCAGCATGAAGAGTATGATGATTTACCCATTGTTCTCGTGACCACACTAGACTCCGACGCCGATCGTCAACGAGGGGCCGATGCCGGGGCCAACGCCTATATCCTTAAAGGTCGATTTAATCAGGAAGCACTTTTAGAAACCCTACAAAGACTCATATAAAGACCTGTCTAATTATTAATTTTATACCTGATGTCTATTCGTGTTTTGGTTGTTGAAGATTCTCCTGTTGCTTTAGCTATCCTTAAAAAAATTCTAAACTCATCACCCGAGATTGAAATTGTCGGCACAGCGAAAACTGGGCTAGAAGGGCTGGCGCTGATTCCCGACGTACAGCCAGATGTGATCTGTACCGACTTTTTTATGCCCCATATGAACGGGTTAGAATTTACATCCCAGGTGATGCTCGACTACGCCATACCGATATTAGTCGTGAGTGCATCAGTCCAAGAAGAAGAAGATACTCATCGTATTTTTCAACTGCTAGAAGCTGGGGCCGTGGATATTTTACCCAAGCCAAAAGCTGGATTAGATGCTGAAAACATGCGACTTAAGCGCTCTCTGATTAATAAAATTAAGGTGCTATCTGGAGTCAAAGTTTTTAAGAAAAAGCCATTAAAGTCCGCTCATCATCAGTCAAATTCATCTGGCCGAGCAGTCTCAGCGATCCAGCTGAGTAGCAGGCCTAAAATGCTGGTCGTAGGATCTTCAACCGGTGGGCCCTTAGCGCTGCAAAGTCTGCTGACAGCATTCCCAAAAGATTTTCCACTGCCAATTATCTGTGTCCAGCACATCAGTCTAGGATTTTTACAGGGACTGATTGACTGGCTGAACGACTATTGTCATCTCCCCATACAAATTGCGACAGCGGGGGAAAGACCTGAACCTGGCAAAATATACTTTCCGCCAGAACGTCAGCATCTAGAAATCAGCCATCAGGGACGATTTGTCCATTCACAGCTACCCCCTGTAGACGGACATTGTCCGTCTGTTACCACCTTATTCGAATCTGTGGCTCAACTTTATGGACGCAGAACTATTGGCGTCTTGCTGACAGGCATGGGCCGCGATGGTGCTGACGGGATGAAAGCAATTGCCGATGTCGGCGGTTTAACAATTGCTCAAGATGAGGCCACGTCTGTAGTATTTGGGATGCCCAAGGAAGCGATTGAACTAGGGGCTGCCCAAAAAGTGTTACCGATTCAATCGATTGGACCCATGATCCTAAGGGCCGTGCAACAGCTTTCGCTTCACACTAACTGATTAGTCAGCAACGGCAAACAATCTTCTTGAAAACAGAGCCAATTCAGCCATGCCATCAGCAGAGTCGTTAAATCCAGAGTTAGTTCAAGCTTTTGTTCAATTAGTTGTGGAGCGTACCGGTCTCAAGATCAGAGAAAACGATCGGAAAGCTTTTGAACAAAATATTATAGAGAGAACTCAAGCGACCGAGTTGAACTCTCCAAAGCAATACTATCGAATATTGGTCGGCAAAACATATCAGAGTCATCAGGAATGGGAAAAATTAACTACAGAAATCACTAATAACGAGAGCTTCTTTTTTCGAGATAAGGGACAGTTTAAACTGCTTAAAACCTATATTTTTCCAGAGCTAATTAAACGAAATTCTGACCATAAAACAATCTTTATCTGCAGCGCTGGCTGCTCAACGGGCGAAGAACCTTATTCAATGGCTATGCTGCTGGTTGACCTCATTCCAAATATTGAGGAATGGAATATAAAAATTTTAGGAATAGACATCAGTTCAGTAGCTGTTGAAAGCGCTAAGCAAGGAATCTATCGTCCCTGGTCGTTTAGAGGTATGGAGCACGATATTCGAAGCCGTTTTTTTAAAGAAATAGACGAGTGCTATCACATTAGCGATGACATCAAAAAAATGGTCAGTTTTCAAACGGGCAATTTACTAGAGAGTTCGCTGCTGCAGCCATTTTCAAGTATCAGAGGCATGGATCTGATACTATGTCGCAACGTTTTTATCTATTTTAGTCATTCAGCCATCGAAACAGTCCTAGATAGATTTTATAATGCCCTTTCCCCATTGGGCTATCTTTTAGCAGGCCATGCCGAGCTATACGGTCAAACCTCAAACAAATTTTGGATCAAAGCATTTGAAGACTCCTTTGCCTATCAACGTCCAGAAAGCGCGGCTTCTGCAACAAAAACTCGTCTTTCATCACCTGCGAGAGTTTCCCCATCACAGCCTGTAACTGAAAATGTTTTCCGGAATCTAGATGATTCAATGACAGAAATCGATATAAAAATGCAGAAAGCAGCTCTTAACCTTCTCCGACAGCTGCCTGCTGATACTAAAATAGCCAGGCTTGGAAATCTCACAGCATCTGAACTGATTCTACAGTTTGAACAAGCTCAAAAGAAAATTGACTAGAGAAAATCATGGAAACATCCTACTGCCTTTTTGAAATCAATGAACAATACGGTGCGGTACAAGCAACTTATGTTGAAGAAGTTCTTTCTTTGCCTGAGATTGTGCTCATCCCCAACGCTCCGCTCGGCATTCTAGGCGTTATCGATTTGCGAGGGGATACTGTTCCCATTGTTGATCTTCGGCTTGCCGATGAGACTCAGGCACCACATTATCGCCTAACCGATAGTGTAATCATTTTGCAGCAAACAGACTTACGCATAGGTATAATAGTCAATGCCGTTAAGGGAATCAGAGAGCTTTCGGGGCAAGATCTGACTGTTGATCTAGAAGCGCATCAAGCGTCATCCCAGCTCCATTTAAAGCGTTTTTTTGCTGGAGTGATTTCAGAGCAAACAGATATTTTCATCTTAAATACTCCTCACAACTGGTTTAAGACAGGTGAGATTCAGCAGGTTATGTCTGTGACCCGCTTTCTAGTTGATGAATTTTATGACTCACAAACAGCTTCTCTTTCCTCTGGACAACAGGCATTTGAGCAACACTTCCTGTTATTTGCCCCCATGGCAACGTTGGAGGAGAAAATAGTCTTTCGCCAACGGGCAGAAAATTTAAGACAGTCACACAATGCTGAGCAACCGGTTAGAGAGTCTAGAGCACTGATTACAATTTCTTTAGACGGTAATCTTTTTGGCATTGACTCTAATCTTGTTCGAGAATTTATTACGATTAATCAGGCAACACCTATTCCCTGCTGTCCAAAACATATTATTGGTGCCATTAACCTACGGGGTGAGATTCTAGTCGTTGTTGATATTGCTAAATCCTTAGGACTCTCGCTAAAGGCACTTCCAAGGGCACCTAAGGCGATCATTGTTGAGCTTGAAGACACTCTGGTCGCGATTATTGTAGAAGATATTCGTGATGCGCTGTTTTCTGCGGATCTAAACGATATAGAAGAGTTAACTAACAGTTCCTCTACGGACCACAGTTATGCTCAAGGGACCGTACCCTATGGCGATCAGATTATGCAAATTCTGGATATACCGGCACTTCTGGGTAGCCGTGAGCTAGTTGTAAATGAGATTCTTTAAATGTAAATTCTTTAATTATGAGAACAAACACATAATAGAAAAATAGTCTTATCCATCATGTAATACGTATGTGTTTTTATACCGACAGCTACGCTAGTTACATTACGCTACCTGTGTTAGAGCCTTTTTGGCCTTAAAGATTTTAAGAAACTTTAAGGCACTATCTTTTCTTATAAAACTCAGCTGATTTTGACAGCCTCAGTAGCAGCTTTATCGTGGAACAACCATGCACTAACTCTTTCAGAGATTCTGCGCCAATTTTTCTCCTAGAAAAGGTTTCTTAGATTTTGAAATGTTGCTTGAGAAAAGATTATAAAAAGCAGTATTGATTACAAAATCTAAACAAATTCCTGTGGTATACCGAGAGTATACACATTTCATTTCCGGTTGCCGTATGACTATCTCCCTATCGGATGGCGCTGAAGGCAAAAAAGGTTTGCCGAATAAGCCATCAGCTCTTTGGAGCTTACTAGTACAGAATAAACGTGTTTTTTTATGGTTGCTGTTGATTCCAGTGTTTGCTGTGGGAACAGGTGTCTGGTTCAATTACCGTTATCAAGACAACGGTATTGAACAAATTCCCCTGCAAACACCAGATGAAGAATCTACTTTTGTGGGTGAAGATATTAGCTTTCAGCTTGATGAGAGCTTTGAGGCTAACGGTCAGGCTGACGTTGTGTTTAACATAGCGGGTGCTGATGGAGAGACCACCTTAGGATTACGAGGAATTAACCTCAAACTGTTTATTCCTCAGGTGCCCGAAGAAATTGCTGCAGGCGATCCCGCTCTGACACGATGGTTTTTAACTGAGCGTGAGTTCAATCGTCAGAGGGTTGTCTTTTCTGCTGATTCTGAGCATATTGATATTCCAGATAACTTTGGTGGCTACAGCGCTGACCAACTATCGATCGGGCTTACTAACAACTGTCTGGGAGCCGGGTATTGGGAGCTGGCGGTTTATGCTGATACACCTACGGGTAAGGAGACAGTTTACCAGGGATACTTTAATTTCTCTCGGGGAACCTATGCAAACATGGTCTCTAAGCTAAATGGGACACAGTACTGGCCTCAGGCGCGAAATATGGAAGCGTGGCCTGGGTTTGGTTTCCTCAAGTCGATGCCCTTTAACCTGGGTGCCTTTCGAGATGTGGTTAGCGAAACTGAGGTGGCAGCTACCGATCATGCAGATGCAGAAATTATGGCCCTCGGAGAGCAGGATAGTAAGTCTAAGTACATTGTCGGGGAAATAGCTGGCACCACCTGGGCCGATCTGCGCGCTTCAGATCTTCAATATCACAGTTTTGTACCACCTGGTATCTATGATGAAAATAGACTATGGGGCTCTGACTACAGCCAAATTGAAACTCTCGATAGCGTCATTGGGCGAGAAGTTGAGTCGCCTTTGACCTCTAGGGAACTAAAGGAAGTCGAGCTTGTATTTGACGGCAGCAAAGGTACTCGCAGGCTGATTCTCACAGGTCTAGATATGGAAGCCATTCCTCAGCTTGCCACTGAAGATTACGGTGACGGTATCTATATGCCTCTGGGATTTGGTACTCCCTTTACTCAAGATTATGAGGATCTAAAAGCCACTAATCCCACTGAGAATCCCTTTATGAGTATCGTGCTCGACAATGAAGATCGTATCGTCAACTATCGAGGTGATATTGGTCTTAATGGGGTTGTCCTGCATCGAGATGAGGCCAATCCGAATTTGCTGCATGTGTATCCTATGTCCTATGAGCGAATCACGCTAGTGGGTCACTATACTGTGGATTTGGCAGAGATCTAGTGTCCGCTAAAGCGAGGGTATTCTTAGACATATGGGGCTACCCTCGCTTTCTGTTGAAATGTCATAGCCCTGCAGCCCACATCTGGGCACTCCGCTCAGGTAGCTGAAACGTAAATTCAGGACCGTTAATTTCAATGGGGGCCGCCTCTGAGAGAATATCTTGATAGGGGTGGTGCCATCTAAATTTAAACGTGCTGATTGTTATCTCTTGTGGTTCACCACATTTGTTGATAGCGACAATTCCCTTTTTCTTACGTCGCCACAGCAGGCTGCATCGATCGGTGTGTAGTACTTCCATTGAAGTGTTATGCATTTGGTTGTGGAAGGCGATCATACGGGTGATGCGATCGCGATTCCAAACCGACTGCCAGCGACCGTTATCCGTCTGTCCGAAGGGCGGACGTGCCGTTGTCCCATCGTCAAAGACCATAGGAGTGCCACCCTCGCGACCCATAATATAGGCATAGGCCAGATCCTCGTCTGTGGGGTCCATAATCAAATGGCGAAACCCCTCATTGTAGGGAATATCATGGGTTGTCACCACCGTTATCGCCCGCCGACTTTCTAAGGCATTACCTGTTTCGTAGGGCTGGGCAATATCCGAGAGAGGTTTTCCCCAGCTAAACGCCTGCTGAATGGCATTTAACAATGGAAAATCATAGGCCGCAAATTCAGTTGACAGCTCCCTTAAATATGGCTCTAGAAACAAGCTGTATTCACGATCTCCCACACCACCATGGGTAATAATCTCGGCAAAAACGACGGCATTTTTCGCAATCTTTTCAGGAATAAAATAGCGAATCGCACCGTTGGGCATATGCTTCGCCGCGTCGATGCGAAACCCGCGTACCCCTAGATCATACAGCGACTGTACATACTGTTGTCGCTGGTCTAATACCCAGTTCTCTCCAGATACCGTGTCTCTAAGATCGGGCAGCCCCGGATCGTCTCCTGCTCCACAGATGCGGCCCCTAATCACTTCTTGACGGTTGGTATAGTCTTGAATGCAGCTGGGAGCGTGAAAATCTTCGGCACTAAACAAGTCATGGTCTAAATCACCATACAGCTGCTGCTGCTGCCAATAGTCAGACTCGCTAGCATAGTCAGCCAGCGTCTCATCTCCAGGAAATGTGGTGGCCCCGTTGCGCTCGTTGGCCATATGATTGACGACCACATCGGCATAGGTGAGCACGCCCACCTGATTGAGAGCCTCTACCATTGTCACAAAACTCTCCTTATCGCCGTCGCAGTTGCTAATAACCCGAAAATCTTGCGGCTGATAGCGCTGATACCAGCGACATTGAGCCGTGATCGGAGACTTGAGCGGCGGGGTTACCAGTACGGCCCCATATCCAGCTTTAGCAATGGCCGGTGCTCGTTCTGTTACGGTGGCATAGCTCCAGTCAAACGCATGGAGAATCACATCGTTTTGTTGAGAAGCCGACCCTGACAGTAGCAGGACCACCAGCAGCGATACTATTGCCAGACCGACCAACCCTAGTTTTTGTAGCATAGGTTTTTAACGACCACAGCCGTCACTATATAGCACCTCCATCGCGAGCTTTGCCATCGTGAATAAACTCTTCAAATTCAAGGGTTCTTTCAGGTTTCTAAGTAACGGATGGTACATTATCAGAGTTGAGCGTCTATCTAAAAATGCTGTTTTGCCTGCATCTGCGGGCTAAGCGCGTTTACGTTCCTTGTGATTCTGATGTGATCAGAGATACCAAGGTCGTTTTTCAGGGTGTCTGATGAGTTTATGTATTAATCCAGACTGTTCCCGGCCTGATCATCCGGGTAATAGCGAGGCGAGTAGCTGTCATACCTGTGGAACCACCCTGATATTGGAAGGGCGCTACCGTGTGATGCGGCTGCTCAGCAACCAAACTGGCTTTGGCATGGTGTATGAAGCCTACGAACGTAATCTGCCTAAAATTTTAAAGGTGCTGCGTCAGGAGCACAGCCATAACCCCAAGGTGCTGGCAATGTTTCAGCACGAAGCCGAAGCCCTGAGCCGCCTAAATCATCCTGGGCTGCCCTACATGACTGAGGATGGTTACTTTACAGTGACAACGCCGGCTGGGTCGCTGCACTGTATCGTTATGGAAAAAATTGATGGGCTAAATCTAGCCCAGTGGATGAAGCAGCAAGGGCATCACCCCATTCATGAACAGCTGGCGCTGACGTGGCTGACTCAGCTGGTGGAGATCCTGCAGCAGATCCATCAAAACAACTACTTTCATCGAGACATTAAACCTGAAAATGTCATGCTCCGTACCAGCGGCCAGCTAGCCCTGGTGGACTTTGGGGCGGCTCGTGCGGTGACTCAAACGTATCTCAGCGAAGTGAGTCGCGGCGGTGTGAGGACGGCCATCAGTTCGGCTGGCTATACTCCACCGGAGCAAGAACAGGGACAGGCCGTACCCCAGTCTGACTTCTATGCGTTGGGGCGCACGCTGATCTATTTACTAACGGCCAAGCCCCCTACCGATACGGCACTCTATGATGCCATGCACAATCGATTTGATTGGCGACCCCATGCCTCCCAGGTATCAGCGGAACTAGCCGATTTGCTTGATAGTATGATTGCCCAGCGAGTGGTGGATCGCCCCGTTAATGCTGATGATATTCTCGCTCGGTTAGATCAGCTGGCTAATAATCAAATAATGGCTTCGGTGCCGCGACCCGCTATCCCTGAAACTACTCTGCCTAAAAGCGTTTCGCCCCCGAGTCAGGCGACTTCTTTGCAGGGAGGTATTACCACCCCCTCGTGGCAAACGCTGCCCCAGACGACGTTTAAGCCACGACGACGGTGGTGGCGGCTAGCGACCCTAGCAGGGATTGTGGTCATCGGTGGTGGCGCGATCGCACTTTATCAGCAGCTGAAAAGTCCGCCCCCCGCTGTGCAAGTCTCGGCTGCTCCTCAGCTTAAAGTCCAGCTCCAGCGTACGCTGCCAGACCACAGCGGCTCCATTAACGATCTGCTGTTATTCGCCAACGGTCTGCGGCTGGTCAGCGCCGGAGCCGATAAAACCATCCGAATTTGGGATCTCACCTCAGGGCAGCTGCTCCAAACCTGGAATAACCAAACCAGCTATGTCAATACGGTGCTGCTAAGCCCCGACGATACTCGCCTGTATAGCGGGAATGCCGACGGCAACCTACAGGGATGGACCATGGCCAGCGGTGACCTACTCTGGCAGCAGCCGTCCGCCCACAACGGCCCCATCAATACGGTTGGACGCACCCCCGACGGCCAACGGCTTGTGAGCGGCGGTGCCGACGGGGCGATTCACATTTGGGAAGCCAGTACGGGTGATGCCGTGCGATCGCTCGCCACCGAGCAGGGAGCCATCAATAGTTTGGTGGTCACCTCTGACGGTCAGTACATTATCAGCGGCGGTAGCGATCGCACCATCAAAGTCTGGCATATTGCTACCGGTCAGTTGGAAAATACCCTGGAGGGTCACGAAAGTTTTGTCAACGCCTTAGCTATTAGCCCCGACGGTCGTTTTTTGTTTAGCGCCAGCGCCGACGGGACTATCCGTCAGTGGCAGATCAAAACGGGCGAACCCCTCCATACCCTGTCTGGCCACACCAGCTTTGTCAACGACATGATTTTTAGCCGCGATGGTCGCATCTTGAGCACCGGCAGTGCCGACAAAACAGTTCGAGTTTGGAATGTAGAAACGGGAGCCGCCGAACAGGTTTTGACCGGATTTGGTATGCTAATCGACCATGTTGTCGTTTCATCGTCTGAACAAATTATTACCGCCAGCCGCACCGGTCCCGCCATCAAAATTTGGCAGCGGGACCGGTAGAGACGTTCCCCGGTAGAGACGTTTCATGGAACATCTCTACCATCCAAATATCAGTTCAAAAATCTTTTCTAGCCTTGTTTAATTGAAGGCGCAGACGACAGCACTGCAGCACCTGTCTGCATCCGCTCAACATTTTCTGGGGACCAGGCTTTCGGGCCACGGCAGTGATGGGCGGCCAGCAGTCCCCACAGTCCTCGAGCTGTCAAAATAGGTACCACCAAATTGGCTCTCACCTCTAAATGCCGTAGAAAGTCTCGGTGACAGCTCTCAATCGGTTCTACTTCAATATCTGAAATGGCCCTTACCCGACCGGTCAGATACATTTCCGCATACTCATCGTTAAAGCACTGATCGGGTCCGGTAGATCCGTAAATAGAAAACCTGCGATCGCTCAATGATTCGAAAGTAACCTGACCTTCCCACTGGTTATAAAAATAGTAGATCACCACTCGATCTACCTGGAGAGTATTACGAATATCATCCGTAGTTGTTTGCACCAGGAGATCGCGCTGCATGGTCTGTCCCAGACGCTGCAAGATAGATCTCATCGCACCGACTTCTGAGTCTCGCGGCTTGGTGTGAATATCTGGATCAAACTGGGTGGACATAATAAGACAGTAATTTCCAGCATTAACTATCTTTTATCACTTGTTAGAACAAGTACTCTCGTTTATTTACAGAATCTTAAGCTAGAGGCCCTAAATGGCATCAGAATCTTAAGAAAAACTACAGGATAGGTTGTTTTTAGCTTTTTTTGGCGTAGGAGAATTTTCTCTAATGGTATAAGCACTGGTAGTGCCGCTAATTCTGTAAGGATAGTTTGGTGCTAAACGTATCATCAGGACAACCATGGCAGACACTCTTCTGCTCCGAGGGCGCTGGGTTTTTACAGGGGAAACAACGCTAGACCAAGGTGCGATCGCAATCCAAGACGACACCATTATAGACGTCGGTGCTTGGGAGTCACTGCGAGTGGCCTACCCCCAGGCGCAGGTGCTGGGTTCGGATTCCATGGCCGTTATGCCGGGGCTAATCAATGCCCATCACCACAGCAATGGCGTCCCTAATTCTCTTCAGGGTATTGACGACGACTTTCTAGAGCTGTGGCTGTTTGCCAATATTGGGCTGCGCTCCCAAGACTCAAAGCTCAAAACGCTGCTCAGTATCGCTCAGCTACTTCAGAGCGGTGTCACCAGCGTTGTTGATGTGGTTAGCCTGGGGGGCAGCGCCAGCGACTGTCTAGATAATCTCAACGGGCGATTAAGCGCCTATGACCAGTCGGGTATGCGCGTTGCCCTCACCCCTGGCATCCGGTATGAAAGCGTTCTGGTTCATGGGGAAGATGAGGCGTTTGTCGCCAGTCTGCCCGAGCGACTCAGACAGCAGCTACAGACTCTGGTTCCTATGGAGCAGCCCCTGTCTAGAGCTGACCATGTGGAGCTGCTCTCTGAGCTGGTTAAACAGTATCGCTCCCACGGCCATATTGACGTTTGGTTTGGTCCACCGGGGCCTCAGTGGGTGGGAGATGAGCTGTTGGTGCAGATGGCAGACGCAGCAGAACGATTGGATACCCATGTGCAAACCCATGCCCTGGAGTCTTTTTACGAGAAGCTGATGGGGCCTCGCCTATACGGAGGCAAATCTGTCATTGCCCATCTCAAAGACTTGGGGGTACTCAGCCCCCGGTTTTCCATTGCCCACGGTGTCTGGCTCACCGAAGCCGATATTGAAATCCTGGCGGCAACGGGCGCAGCGGTCAGCCACAACCCCAGCTCCAACCTGCGACTGCGGGCGGGTATGGCTCCCCTGACGGCCATGTTGGCAGGCGGTGCTACCGTTGGTCTCGGGATGGATGGCACCACCCTGGGGGACGACGAAGATATGTTTGCTGAAATGAGACTGGCGGCGCGGCTGCAGCGGTCGCCCCAAATTGGTCGCCCGGCTCCTAGCTATGAAGAGATTTTTCGCGTCGCGACAGCCGGCAGCGCTAAGCTGATGGGTAAACAACAACAGCTTGGCAAACTCGCACCGGGCTACCGGGCCGATGTGGCACTGGTGGATTGCGATCGCATCACCTGGCCCTGGATCTCTCCCGAGGCTAATCCCCTCAGCGTGGTGCTCATGCGAGCCAAAGCAGCCGATGTCGATACCGTACTGGTCAATGGCAAAGTTGTTCTAAAAGCCGGTATGCCCACAGGCTTTGACCTTAAGGCCGTCGGTCAGACCGTTGCTGAACAGCTGGAGCAGGCTCCTAACCGAGAACAGTATCGGGCCCTAGCGGCTGAACTGATTCCTCACCTGAGCCGATGGTATAGCCAGTGGGATGTCCCTCCCTTGTCTCCCTACGCCGTCTTTAACTCTCGCAGCTAGCAGAATAATATCAAAACATCAAAAAAGGAGCAGCGCGATCGCCATACCCATCACGCCTACGGCAGCCCCCAACCGCACTGGCCAACCCAGCCAGCCGACTTTAACAAACCGAGAGAGTACCGAGAGTGCCGCGTAGACCACTAGTCCAGCGATGCCCGCCAATGCCAGCTTGAGCAGACGTTTCTGATAGATGTGGAAAAAGAACTGCACCTTTTGCCAGGGAGAATACTCATAGCTGCTGTAGGCGGCAAAAATCTCTGCATCGGGTAGAGGAAGAGTTTGCCAGGTCTGAGCACCGTCAACGGACTTAAAAATCTCTCCGGTTACCGAGCCAAAGCCAAAAACAGTTTTATCCTCAGCATAGTTAGGAGAAAATACCAGCGGCATTGCCCCATACTCAAAGTTGTTAACAATGGCGAGAGGAATTGTCGGATCGCCGACTGCTGTAGCAGTCCGACCGCCGTCGGTACTCTTAAACAGCCCCTGCCCTCGGACGCTGACCAGCAGTGTTTGGTCTTCACGATAGTTAGGAGACACCGCCACTGCTTCAATGTAGGGACTGTCGCCATAGGTGGTTACCTCTGTCCAGGTGTCACCGCCGTCCTGGGTTTGCAACAGGCCGCTGGTGGTTCCCAGCCACAGGGTTTGGTCTTCTCCATAGTTAGGCGAAATGGCTAGTTTGAGCTTGAGCCGATTCTCGATCTGGTCTGGGGTGGTGACGGTCTGCCAGGACCAGCCTACATCAGTGCTTTTATAGACCCCGGCGGCCCCAGTGATAAATACAGTTTTGTCTTCGGCATAGTTGGGAGACACCACCATAAAGGGCGACTCGTTACCAAACTGAGGGGCAATTTCGCTCACTTTGTTAAAGGATTTACCGCCGTCGTCAGAGCGATAGATGCGCCCCTTTTGGGTACCAACAAAGATAATTTGATCTTGAGCAAAATTGGGAGAGGGCGCGATCGCAATGGCTCGCTCCCAGTCTTTAAACGCCTGCAGCTCCCAGCCGCTGTTAGGCGAATAGCGCAGGACGCCGTTGTTTAAGATGGTGGCAAATACTATTTTATCCTCAGCATAGCTGGGGGAAAAGGCCAGAGACTGAAACCGACGCGGGTCGTCATTGAGGTCTATGGGGTCCAAGCTATCTGTAAATAACGGCAGCTCTAGCCCCTTGGCCATAGGTGTCCAGCTATCGCCACCGTCTGGGCTCATATAGGCTTCACCCACGTAGGTCAGGGCTACCACCGTGCTGTCGTTACCGTAGTCGGGCGATACCCCCAACGCCATCACCAGACCCCCCGGTAGGGTGTCTAGCTGCTGCCAGCTTTCTCCCTGATTTGTTGTTTTAAATAGTCCGTTGAAGCCGCTGGCAAAGAGGGTACCATCCTGGTCCGGCGATAGGGCCAAGTCGGTAAAGTGGGGAAAGCCCATTTTGTCGGCCTGGTCGGTTTTGGTTAAACCGCTGTCCGCTGGCTGCCAGGAATCACCGCCATTGTCTGAGTAAAAGACACCCTGGCTAGAGGTCGAAACAAAGAGCTGTGTCCCATCGGGGCTAACGATATCCTGAACCGATGGTTCTGGCAGTTCTGCCACCGCCGTTAGGGTTTGCCCACCGTTCTGGGTGCGAAAGACTCCGGCACCGTCAGTGCCGATCCAGAAGCTATCGGTGTCAGCCGCGCTGATGCTGGTGATGGCGCTGTCGGTCCGGCCCAGGGGTGTCCAAGTTTGTCCGGTGTCGGTGGAGCGGTAGAGCTGACCCTGCTGGTCACCGACAAGTATGCGCTCAGATGCGGCTGAGATCGCACTTACCGGCACTTCAGTTGACAGAGTCAGGGCCCAGGTATCGCCGTCGCGACGATACAGACCGCCATCGTGACCGGCCACAAAGACACGCTCAGCATCGGTAGAGGCAACAGCTACTTTGCCCAAATTTAGCTCCGGTAGCCCCTGATTGAGCGGCTGCCACGCCCTACCACCGTTGACAGACTGATATATTCCGTCTCCTTCGGTGGTGAGATACAGATAGTTAGGGTCACTGGGGGCCACAGCAAACGCGGTTAGCGGTGTTTGATGATTGAGCCCCTGGACCCGCCGCTGCCAGGTACTACCGCCGTCCGTAGAGGTGAGGAAATTACCCCGCACCAGCAAATAGAGCGACCGATCTTGACTGTAGGCGGGGGACAGCTCCACCTGCTGAACCACATCATGGGGGTCGTGCGCCTGGGTATTGAAACCCCACAGTCCCCACAGGAGGGCCGCTAGCAAGCCTAGGAAAAAATATTTTTTATAGTTCATAACACCGCAGGCACGACGATTGGGGGGTAATAAGTATATAGAAGTTAGGAATATAGGGCCCTGACTAATCAAGCTTGCTTTATGGTTCCCTAAAGTTTACAAAGCCAGAACATTGAGCGGCCCGCCCTGCGATTTGGAGACAGGCTCCTGCTTACATTAGCGAACCAGCGACTGACATAGGCTGACCAGCCGCGTCTGGCAGTCCTCATAGACCTGCTGGGCCTGGGCAACAATCTCAGGGGAAAATGACTGGGGTAGCTGACGTTGCGATCGCACGATTTTACCCGCTTTAATATTGCCTTTTGGATCGCCTATCCCCTTCATACCCGTCGTCTTCAGGACCTTATATTCCTCCGTAAACGGCGTCTGGGTCTGCAAAAACGTCTGCAGCGTTCTCAATAGCTTAGGAGTGTCGTCTATCAGCTGCTCATAAGTTATCACCAGCGTCCGCTGCGGAGCATCCATTAGCTTTGCATACTCCACCAGCATCGCCATGCGCTCGGTATAGTACTCAATAGTATCTTGCTCGTTCCAGTGGGGTTTGAGGTCTGCAATACTGGCCAAACTGCGTCTGGGTTCTCGCAGTAGAAAAATGGCATAGACCTGCTCGGAGCGCAGCAAATCAGGGTTGAGAATTTTCTTATTATGTAGCACCTTGTCCATCACATATCGATGGTTCATCCGTAGATTCTGCACATCCCCTAGGGTCCGAAAGTCCTGGGCCTGCCAGTAAACCTTTTGCAGGAGTCTCTTAACGTCGCGAGCATTGCTGTAGTCAATGTGAGTTTCCCCATAGCCAATGACCTCAGGATTAGTCGTCAGTACGTGGGTTAAAAGAGACGACCCAGAGCGCATATGACTCAGCAACAGTAAAAACCGATAGGGTTCAGTGCGAAAAGCGACCTGATATGGCTGATTTGCCCTGTCAATACGGTAGCTAAAGTAGCGCTGCACCCAGTCATTTTTATACTCACGGATTTGATGACGCCACTGACCTAATATCGATGCCATAGTGTTCTCAGCTCGGCTTAACACCAGTCACTTCAGATATACGTTACCCCATAGAGCCGATCGGATCGCTGAGAACAAGACAGACCCACGAGAGACTCTTTTGGCCTATATCACGGACATCAAAGGTGCCCATCCTTTAACAAAGTTATTAAAACTTGGCTTCTGTGTACTTTTACGTTTAAGGGCCGATAAATTTACAGTCAAGGTTTTGTAAAAACACCTATGACACAGCGCCTTTTGCTAACGTTAGCTAATTACTGAGCAGCGCTTTTCCCTCAAGCCAAGGTTTCACACAATACTCTTCTATCATTCGCTCACGCTGTACCTATCAGAAATAAGCAGTCTTACTGCTGTTATTCCGAGAGGCCAGCGGCTCGTTACTTTCTAAACCATTAAAACCACAGCCATCAAGCCCTACTAAATCAATATCTTCTACCTAACGTTCAACACTTTCTGCAAAATGAACACACCAGTAAAAAAGGATTTTAAATCGAGTAATTTAACCGATAATCACAGCCCCATTGACCCAAAATCAATCTGCGTCGTAGGTACCGGTCCCGTCGGCCTGGCCTTTGCCCTACGTCTAGCCAATGCTGGAAAATCTGTAACCCTAATAGACAGCGGTAACTTCTCATCCCAGGACCAGGGACGCGCTTTTTTCTGTGGCACCATTGCCAGTGCTGCGGCGGCCAAAGATCGCACCGATCGGACTTTGATTAAACAAGGCACGCTCTATTCAAAGCGAAACTATCTGCTCTCTTCTCGCTATCTGGGGTCAGGAGGAAATGCTTTTCGCTGGGGCATTCGCTGGCGACCCGCAGCTGAGGCTCGTATCCGTCTTGTTGCTGGTTCTCTTGCTGACTTTGAGGCTCGACCTGAGTTTGATATTCCAGCCTGGTCTGCTTCGGGGGCCGACGTTTGCGATCGCTACGGTGATGCCCTTGATTTTTTTGGTCTGGCTGACCACAGTTTTGATCTGGCGGCCTATCAGGATTCTCTTCAGCCGGTTGCGCTACCTGATCTGGCGGCCAAGCTCTTTCATTTTGCCCGCTCCAATGCTGTTCGTCATGACCGAATGGAGGAGGTCTTGGCCCATCCCGGTATAGATGTACGCTCTGATTTGCATCTTGTCCGTATCGATACCCACCATCAAACCAAAGTCACTGGGTTGGTTATGGCCAGTCAAGCGGGTACAGAGTTTCGAGCTGAGGCCGAACACAATGTTCTCGCCCTGGGCGGCATTGAAAATTCTCGCCAGCTTCTGCTAGCTAAAAACGACGGTGCTCTTTTAGACCCCCACGATGTATTTGGCCGCTGGTTTTGCGACCATCCCCACACTCGTTTAGGGTACATGACTAGCAAAGACCACGGCGCTTTAGCAGACGCAACCGCCTGGTATGACTTTCAGAAGATTCAGGGAACGCCCGTGATGCGCGGTCACGAACTGTCGCCGACGCTAGCACGACAGCTGGGACTGCTGAGATTCTCTATTGATTTAGTGGGACGTCCCAGCGGTGACTGTTCAAAGACTGGATTTTCTATGGCCAAAGCCTGGGATGCTTCAAATCAAAGAGACATCGGCAGTGTGATAGCAGCTCTACCCAGGCTAGCAACAGATCCTGTACGGGCGTTTAAGCTGGCCTATGCAGCCTTAAATCATCCCGTACATAATACCGCCAACGGAGGCTGGAGCGATCCGTCCGCCCGTTATCACGGCCTAGAATCGGTATCCGTAGAAGCTATGTTTGAACAGCGTCCGTCACCGGATAATCGTATTCGATTAGGTCAGAAAACCGATCGCCTCGGTCGCCACCTGCCTGTATTACAGTGGTCCTGGAGCGCTCAGGAAATTGACTCTATCAACCGGTCTGCGGACCTAATTGCCGACGCATTTAATAAAACGGGGATTGGCACGTTTGTCACCATGCGTGAGCTGGGTCAAGGAAAAATTCCGCGAGCGGGCAGCGGTTTTCATCACATGGGTGGAACTCGACAAAGTGACGATCCGGCCAGCGGTGTCGTCAATGCGGACAATCGGGTGCATGGTGTGGAAAATCTGACACTGATTGGCACGTCTATATTTCCTAATACCGTTGGTTATGCCAACCCCACACTCACAGCCATAGCGGATGCCCTACGGGTGGCCGATCGATTTGTTCATCCAGCCGATGATGGATATGTTGATCAAACTGACAGCGCCGCGCCAGAGAAAATGATTGTCGCAGAGAAACATCCGATAAACAAGAGTAGCTCGGTATCCTATATCTCCTGACTCTACCAAACTGTATCGATTTACGACTCTCTTAGTTGCACAAAATTTGTAACTAAGAGAGTCTCTGCTGTGTTGTTTATCTCACTGACACGGGTTCTGGTGTACGGGTTAGCTGTCTTAACTCTTGTAGGAGTTCCTGTTCGTTGTAGGGTTTTGAGAAATAGGCCGTGGCTCCTAAATTCATAGCTAGCTTGCGGTGTTTGTCGCTGCTCCGAGATGTGAGCATCAAGATAGGCAATGTCTCATGGTCTGGGTTATCTCTGAGTTCTTCTAGAACGCCATAACCATCTAGACGCGGCATTTCAATATCACAGATGACCGCGGCGACAGCTAGCCCACCCAGTAATTTGTCTACCGCTTCTTGGCCGTCTTTTGCTTGCTCTACCAGGTAGCCTGAACGCTCTAACGTGGTGGCGAGATAGCGGCGAGCGTGAATAGAATCGTCCACCACCAGAATCCGGCGGCTCTGAACCGATATTGGCGCTACTGGAGCACTGGGCTGCTTGGGTAGCTGAGGCCCAGACTTGATCCATTCCATTAGCCGAACGGGTTCTAGAAGAGGGATTACTCGGCCATCTCCCAGGACGGTCACGCCACCAAATCCTGGCGGCAGCGGCATCGGGCTGGCCACAGAACGAACGGCGACTTCTTGCTCTTGCCAAAAGCGATCGATGGCCAGACCATAGGACCCTTGCCCTTGATCGACGACCACCACCATGGGGCAGTTGATCAAGGGCTGTCCGCTCATTTCTAGTGGAGCTGATCGCATGGCCCAATGGTCGTCTAGACGAATCAAAGGAATATGCTCGTCTCTCCAGGCCATGGACGTCCCTGTGAGTTCTTTGTCTGGAGTTCGAATGACTTCTTGAACCATGTCAACGGGCAGGGCAAAGACCGAACCACTGCGCTCAAGCAGCATGACTCGAAAGATGGACAGCGAGAGGGGAATGCTGATGGTAAATGTGGTGCCTTTACCAGCTGCGGTTGCCACTTGGATATCGCCCTGTAGCTCTTTGAGATTGGTACGGACCACATCCATACCAAAGCCGCGACCTGATAGCTCTGTTACCTGGCTGCTGGTGCTAAAGCCGGGTTCAAAAATAAACGACAGCAGCTCCTGGTGGTCCATGGTGGCTATTTGCTCAGCAGGCAGATTGTATTTGCGGATGCGATCGCGCACCCGATCTAAATCAATCCCGCCACCGTCATCGCTTAAGGTGATAACAACTCGGTTACCGCGATTGATCGCCCGTAGGCCAATGGTCCCCACCTCCGCTTTTCCTTGGGCCTGGCGTACGTTTGGGGGTTCGATGCCATGGTCAAAGGCATTGCGCATCAGGTGCGTCAGCGGATCGCTAAGCTGGTCTAGGGCAAATTGTTCAATCAGGGTGGAGCCGCCCTCTAGCTTCAGCTGCACCGGCTTGTCATACTGTACCGACCAGTCTCGCACCACCCGAGGAAACCGACCGACAATCTCTTCAAACGGTCGCATCTGGGTTTGGGTAATGCGATTTTTAAGTGTACGGCTGGTGTAGTTAAGCGTACCCATCGCTTGCCCGATTTCGCTGAGTCCTAGCTCAACGTCACGGCTGACCTCTTCAAGTTTAACGATGGTTTCCATGTGCTCCTGGGCCAAAAGGTGCAGCTTGGAATAGCGATCAAATTCAAGCACGTCAAGTTCTTCGGACGCAGAGATCGCTGTAAACCTATCAGCCTGATTCTGAGAATTCCCGTTGGTAGTCCCACCGTTGCCAGGCACCTCGCCAGCCGCTGGCCGTTCCGGTATCGCCCCTTCTGTGGACGCCTGGTCATACCACTGTCGCAGTTCTTTGTTAAAAGAGGCCAGCGCGATCATACGCTCCTGCATCAGCTCGCTAAAGGAGTGGAGCTGGTTGAGCTTGAGGTTGACGGCGTTCCGGTCAAGAATCAGGGCTTCAAACGTACTGTTAATTTGTCTAAGCTGTTCAACCGATATCCGTACAGTTGATGTTTTGGGTGCTTTAGCCGCCACTGGTGGAGCACTCAGTTTGACTAAGGGAATAGGCGCTACGACCGTTGAACCATCTTCTAACGGCGATAGGTTCTCAACGGGTGGCTCTGACTGTTCTGAGGCCGCGGTCGAGTCTGGTGCCAGCGCGGCAAACTGAGCCTGTAGCGCGGCCAGGTCAACAGCTGGGTCAGAGGAGCTTTCGGCAGCCAGTTCGTCCCCCAGCATATCTGCGGGTAGGTCTAGGGTCTCTAACGCAGTCAGCTGATCGTGTAAATAACCCAGCGCATTGGCCTCCATATCGGGCAGTGTCACCGCTGGTTCTGCCTGATCGGTCGGCGGGACGTCAGCGAAGCTGTCCGTCTGTGCGTCTGCAGACTCTTCAGAGAGCTTTAGCTGATGGGGCATACGTTCCGTACGTCCTAATAGCACCAGCGCATGGCTGCGCTGCCATGCTTTAACCGTCTGCTGGGCAATCTCTTCGATAGCTTCGGGCTGAGCCTCTCTACACTGCTGCTGTACAGAGTCACACAGTGAGATAAATGGATCGAGTTGAGCCATCAGACCAAACTCAGACATGCGCTGAGCCATCGCTATCGTTGCCTGTCTAAGACCCTCAGTATCTAACTGAGTCAGCTCTTGCTGAAACTCTTCTATACAGTCTTCAACACTGGTTGTAAAAATAACAATATCCAGGTTGATATCGTTTTCTTCCGATAAGAGTCGTGCTTCGTCCTCCGGTGTAAGATCTCCTAGCCGCTGATTGAGTTCTGCAAATACAGGGTCTACATCGGTGGTTAGCCACTGCGGCTCTATCGGCAGGTCATCGTGATAATAATGACGCACTGCTCGTAAACAGTCCACAGCCTGTAGTAGCAAAGTCTCTAAGGACGTATCTACCGATAGCCGTCGGGCTCGCAGAATTTTAAACGAATCTTCTAGCTGGTGGGCAACCTGGCTAAGTACGGTAAATCCCATCATGCCAGCGGTACCCTTGACGGAATGGGCCGCCCGCATAGCAATATTGATTTGGCTCAGGCGATCGTCTGCCGTTTTGAGTCCTAGCAGGACGGTTTCAATCTCTTCGAAATAGATTTCAGCCTCTGCTAGGAAGGTAAGTCGAGCCTGCTGCTCTTTATCTAGTTCCATGGGGTATCTACTCGTCAACCTTAAACTGTTCGACAGACGCTTGTAGTGACTGGGCTACTTTAGCCGTGCTTTGAATCGCCTGAGCCATCTGAGCTGATTCTTGCGATCGCTGCTCTGATGATTGAGCAGATTTTTGAATCAGCTCGGTCACAGCCACCGATGATTGAGTCTGATTAACCGTAGAGTCTGAAATATTCTGCATGAGTCGGTTGATTTGCTCAGACTTTTCCAGTACTTTTTCTAGCTGCTGCTGGGTCATTTTAACCAAACTGCTACTATCGACCACCTGAGCGGTTCCAGTTTCGATGGCGGTAACCACCTCCTGGGTCTCAATTTGAATGTCAGCCACAATTTGAGCAATGGTCTTAGTCGCACTGGCCGATTGTTCTGCAAGAGAACCTACCTGCTCCGCAACGGCGGTAAAGCCTTGACCCAGCTCTCCAGCGCGCGAGGCTTCCACACTGGCGTTAACTGCCAGGAGGTTGGTCTTAAGGGCAATTTCATCAATCAGGCTGACCGACTGGGCAATCTTTTGTGCTGATTCTCCTAACCGCTTGATTTTCTTGGCTGTTTCACCAACGGTTGAACGTAGTTCCAGGATACTGTTGGCTGTTTTTTCCATGGACTCAGAGCCAGCCTGTACGGTCACGTAGGTATCATTGGTTAATACAGACGCCTGACTCGCGTTTTGGGCAACGGTCTGAATGGACTCACCCATTTCTTCAACCGCCACCATGGTGGACTGCATGGAATGGGCCTCTTCAACGGCCTGATCCACCAGCTTTAGAATCTGTTGCTCGTTGGTCAGTAGCGACCCACTTACCTGACCGGTGGATTGTTTTACATTAACCGCAATGTCTCGCAGGTTCTCAATAACAGCGTTAAATAGGTCGGCGACGATGCCCACGTCTCCTGCTGACAGCTTGGCTCGCACTGACAGGTCACCATCGGCGGCGTCTCCCACTTCTTCCATCAGCTGGGTAATATCGTTTTCCAGCTTTTCACGCTCTCTTTTCTGTTCTTCGGCCAGATCTTTCTGCTGACCCAGCAATGACTGCAGCCGTTCTAAAAGCGTGTTAAAACCTTGACCTAGAATCTGAGTCTCAATGGTTCCCTGGATACTAGCCCGAGCCTCTAGGTCGCCAGTAGCAGCTTTTTGGGCCGTTTCGGTCAGCGTCTGTAGAGGCTGAGACAGGTTGCGAGAGGTGAGGAGCAACAAGGCTGCGGACGCTGTTCCTAGAATGATTGCTGTTACTAGGAAGACGATCAGTAGAGAACGCCCCGCTTGGGCAAATTCGGCAGCTTCTTGAGATGAGATCGCAACCCAGGGCAGATCCGGCACCGTAGATAGGCTGAATACTCTACCATCGTGCTGTACAACCGCCTCTAATATCTCTTCATCATTGACTGTGTTCAACCGATTTACCGAAATGATGTCAGCCCCTGCCTCCTGCTGCAGCTCCTGCATGAAGGTTTGAGGGGTGTCTGAGTCTCGTCCAAGTTTTGAGGACAGCGCCTGGGAAAGCTGAGCAATCGTTTCTCCCCCGGTCACGGTTGTATCGCTGGCAATGACCTCGCCTGTTGTTACAGTAATAAAAGATAGACCATTCCGCACGTCAACAATCTGTACCCGCTGGGTGCCGTCGATCGCGTTGCCGACATAGTTAGAAACCTGATTAATAAACGTTTGCTGCGGCAAGACGGATCTGACTACACCGAGAAAGGCGTCTGTGCCAACAGCAGTGACTGCCTGCGAGAGCGATACACTAGTTACGTTAGCAGATTCATCCAACCGAACAGGCTCAATGTATCGACCAAACTGCTGAGACTGTAGCCACCAGTCTTCATCACTTTGAACAAAGTCGGTGGTTGCATCACTAGCAATCACATTAAACCCGTTGCGCTCTGTAAAAAATATTTCTCCTAGATTTTCAATCTCGACAATCCTGGCTAGATATTGGTTAAGCGAGGTATTTGGCTCCAGCAGCTTGGTTTGCTCAAATGCCTGCTCCAGCTGCTCAACTGTCTGCTCGTTGAGTTCGTCTTCTTCAGCTTTTTGCCCTCCTTGAACGAGCTTCTGCTGAATCGCTGGACTGAAAGCGATAGAATCTACCGTCTTAAAGTTATCCTCTACAAATAAACTGGCCGCTTCACTGGTCAAAAAAGACTGGTTCTGCAAAGCCTGTACGGCATTAGTACGTTCCGCTCGTCTAGTAATGACAACGCCTAAGCTACTAGCGATGGCCAGCGGCAGTAGGGTTACCGGCAACAGCGTTTGCAGCAGCTGTCTACTCAGAGGGCGACCTTTAACTTTTCCGATGCGGGAGGTCTGCCTGCTTTTGGGCTGAACGAGGGTGGCCTCTTCAGGCTTAGGCTCTTGCAGCGGCAGCTGATCTTGTAATGAGTATTCCTGCGCAGTCATGACAGTGTTCTATCCTCTAGGATAACCAAAGAAAAAAAGAAAAATATGTTCGCGATTGCTGATTTAGGAGATGGAGCCGATCTGTAGCCGTTTTTATTTGACGGTCCCGCTCAGCTAAAACCACCCCCAAGGCTCAGCAACACCCTAAGTTCAAAGCGATAGCAGCGATCGAGCCGATCCAATCGCCTCAGCACTCAAAATCAAAATTACATCGCCGTCAACGGTGACTTGACCACTTAAATAGGGATGTAGACTAGCGTCGACCTCATTGATAGGAGAGATAATCTCTTCTTGTGACAGTCGAACAGAGCTTCTAATTTTAGGGACAACCAATCCTAAGTACAGAGCTTCGTTGGCGTCCGAGTCGGCCGTGGGCGTGTTAGAGACCTGACCCGAATTCATTGGCAAAGCCCGAATAACCACGACCTCATAGTACTGAGAAGGTTCTAGGACAATTGGTATCTCCAGCAGCTGAGCCAGGTTAATCGCCCAAAAAACCTGTCCTTTTGAACTCATTAGCCCCAATACCGATGTAGGCATGTTGGGAATAGGAGTAATCAACTGAGTAGGCAGCAAGAGGCTCTCTTCAACCCAGTTAAGCGCTAGAGCAATTGTCAGGTCCGGAGTCAGCTGTAGCCGCAGAAATTGTTCTCCCAAAACAGGTTTGGGATCAAACACCTCAGGCAAAAGCTGCTGAAGACGATCAGCAGTCTTTAAGGACTGAGTAACCGGGAGCGAAGAAGAAGCTTGCATGGGGAGTAACCTGTTATCTTAACCTCAACTACAAAATTGCGAATCGTACAGCATCCACGAGCTGCTGAGCGGTACAAGGCTTAACAACGTAGCCGACAACGCCTTGTTTTTTGGCCCAACTTTGGTCCATTTTTCGTCCCTTTGTTGTGCAGGCAATAATGGGAATATTAGCTGTAGCCGGATCTTTTTTGAGTTTGCGACAAAGCTCTAAGCCCGTCACTTCAGGCATAACCAAATCGGTAACGATTGCATCCGGCGGATCAAATTCTATCTTTTCAAGGGCCTCCATGCCATTTTCAGCTGTAATGACTCGATAGCCAGCCTGTTCAAGATAATGACTGATCAAGTTAAGCTCGGATTTTACATCGTCAACAACTAGAATTTTCTTTGCCATGTTTTGGGGACCTTATTCCTTCCTACTATGATTCTTATCTGGCGCTGCCACTATGTTGTTTAGTTCACGAACAGCTTCATGGAATTTTCTTGCTATTTGCCTAGAAGTATTGTTGTTTGCTTATGAGCTATACTGCCTTAGCTCATCTACATTCAATTTCAAATAGCTCTCTATAAGTCCTAGAAGCTGCTCTTTGGAGAACGGCTTTTCTAAATAGCCAGCTGCACCTGAAACCTGAGATTTTGCCTTGTCCAAGGCACTGACGTTGCCGCTAATCATAATGATTGGCACATCTTTAAACATATAGCTACGCTTCAAAATTGAACATAGAGAATTGCCGTTAATGCTGGGCATAGAGATATCCATGAGCACCAGACTAGGTTTTCTCGTACATATTTTAGAGACCGATTTTACCGGATCGATAATGGTATCAAGCTCAAAATAGGTCGGATCAAGATAGCTCTCAATTTTTTCTAGCATGGCCTGGCTGTCGTCGATGCAGACAATCAAATGTCTGGGTCTGGGAATGCTTAGGCTGCTGGGCGTAGGCTTGGTTGATACCTTGGTTTGTATGTCAGTCTGAGTTACTCTGCTTGAATTTAAGTCATGGGCGGGTTGGGTATGCGCAGTGGTGTTGTCACTAGGAGCCGGGGCCGCCACATCGCTGGTGGTATCGTCTGATTTTTTACCAGCGGCATCGTCAGCGGATGGAGGCTGTTGTTGTTTAGCAGGCAGCCAGGGCAGACGATCCAGCGGCTGTAGAGGTGGCCACAGTTTAATGGCTCGATGCTTGATGTATGGGTACAGCAGCTGGGCTAACTTAATCTCGTCTTGTTTGAGAGCATGGGCTAGCTGACGGATACTGCCCCCCTGCATCAGCCGTGCCAAGGAGGCTAGCATCTGCTGTGATAGCACCCCCTGCGGTATGGGTTGATAGAGAACCTCAAGGCTTTCGCAGTAGGGACGCTGGTGCGGAGAACAGATGCGATCGCACAAAGGCTGCCACAGCTGACGAATTCTGGAGAGATGATTGATGAGTGACGTCAGCTCGTCTCCACGGGTCGTCGCGTGCCACAGCTCTTTTGGCAGCGGGTGCCAGGTGACGGTCGCATGCTCTA
Organism: Leptolyngbyaceae cyanobacterium; assembly: GCA_050043465.1. Classification (GTDB taxonomy): domain Bacteria; phylum Cyanobacteriota; class Cyanobacteriia; order Phormidesmidales; family Phormidesmidaceae; genus Leptothoe. The sequence goes on along the minus strand of JBHJIL010000088.1, from coordinate 50,514 downwards.
AACCCAAAAGAGATTCAGCCGCATCTTCGGCTAGCTTGGCCAGAATCTTTTCGGCCTGCTCTATCTTGAGCACATTGTATTGAATCAGCGCGCCGACAATTTTGCTAGTCCAATTGAGGGACTCCAGACCAATATGGTCAATCTGGCGTTTGTAGATATCTAGCTGGGTCAGCCGCCAGTAAACAGGCAATACCGCCTCATATCCCAAACTCGGCAGCGTTGTTTCTAGCGTATTCAAATACTGGAGTGAATGAGCGGCAAATAGCAGCTTACCCTCATCTATATCAAGACACCATTCAACACCGTCGCTGACAATATGTGCTCGCCCACTGCGACGAGACTCAAGAGTCCTATTTAGAAAAGGTATGATCTCAAAGTTATCGTGCATGGCCATCTAAAAGTCGGATATTCAATCTAGTCCTCTGATCGCTTGGGCACAAGCTAAAAAATCTCAATATTATATGTAGTTAGCCAGATCAATAATCCGTTAGTTCTTTTCTAAAAAAGAATGCCTATTCTGTCTGACACCCCTCAACCCATACAGACCCAGATACTTGGGATCAGTACAGTAAATTTCAGATATTAGAAATCATTCATTATCTACATAAGATACCTAAAAATAATTTCTTAAAAGCCTGCAAGTTTGTCAGTTAAAAATATTGTTTTACACCAGAATTCTGGCGTAAAACTCTAAAAACGATTGTTTTTGAAAGGCTGGCTTTCAGATTATTGAAATCAGTTACTTATTTTTATCTTTATAAAAAAGCCTTATCTTAAAAAAATTAGCTATTTGAATTTAAAGGTATAAAAAATCACACTCATGTCTGTTGTTTTTCGAAGCCTATCCGTTTTGAGACAGCGCTTATCTAATGATTCATTTTTAGATAAACAGCCTCAATTATCCGGAGCTAGGGACGATCGTATGTCTACAGGGAACAAAGTATCTCACCTTAATTGTAGAGAGCTGAAATTATATTTTGTATATTTTTGAAGCCAAGAGTACGGATGCCAAAGTTAACTTTATGTGAATACTGGTTATACAAAGCACCCGTAATTTGAAAACCTCAAAAAGGCAACAACAAACGTTAAAATCCCTTGAACACTCCTGAGGTCTACTAAAGAAACCAAATAGCCTTCTATATAACCGGTATTAGCCCCGTATATAGACTTGCTATGGTATCAATCTCTAGTTAGCTCCCTACGTTAGACGCTCTCTCCCCGGCAGCGCACTGCATTCATGCCTGTAGAACACTATTTAAAACAGCAGATGGAAGATTTTGGTGTATAGCCAGCAAAAAACCAAAATAAATTTTCTGCAACGGGTCCTGATACTTAGAAACGGACCGGAATAACATTCATAGGAAAAAGGTGCCAACCCCCACCTATAGAAACTTATTATGATGCCAACCGCTAATCAGTCTTGGAATAATCTCTCCTGTCAACGAGGAGCAAGCAGTTCTATTGTTACCCCCTGTGTTATTTGTGGAGGGTTTCATTCCACTCAAGACCACTGGAATTTGATGGCAGACATAGGGATGCCTCAGAATCCAACTGACTTGAGCGATGACCTGGTAAAGATGCGACACTACCAGCCCTCCACCCTTGAGACCGCTGATTCGATTACCCAGGCAGAGCTGCGGACGGCCTTGTTTATTAGCATGGTGGGGCAGGGCAAGCCAAGACGCGAAAAGGTCGTGAGAGATTTGATCCAACTAGCGGGCGGTCTCGATCAGGCATTTAGTGCGGCGTTTGGACCTAAAGCGGGGGAGTTTTTTACAGATGCTAAACGCCTGAGTCAGTTCACTCGACGTAAGTTTCTACAAAATATTGCGGTGGGGGCAGCCCTGGTCACGCTTGCCAACTGCGGTTCTGCCACAGAGGTGGCCGAAGAGGCAGCAGATGCTCCAGACGTTAGCAACCTGGAGAAGACTGATCTAAAGGTCGCGTTTTTGCCAATTACGTGTTCTGCTCCCATTATTATGTCGGAGCCATTGGGCTTTTATAAAAAACAAGGTCTGAATGTAGAGCTGGTTAAATACTTCAGCTGGTCGGTGGTTCGAGACGCTGCGATCGCAGGTGAATTAGACGCTTACCATATGCTGGCTCCCACGCCCATTGCCATGTCCTTGGGGCTAGGGTCCACCCCCTTCCCCATGCGATTGGCCAGTATCGAAAACAACAACGGTCAGGGTATTGCCGTCGCTAAGAAACACCTGGGTAGGGTCAACGGTCCAGCCGACTTTAGAGGCATGAGTATCGGCATCCCCTACGACTACTCCAACCACAACCTCCTGATCCGCTACTATCTAGCCAGCGGCGGTCTGAACCCAGACACAGACGTCAACCTGTTGATCTTGCCACCCCCAGATGCCATTTCAAAGCTGGCCTCAGGTCAGCTCGATGCCTTTATTTTGCCCGACAACTTTACTCAGCGCATCGTCCAGGACGACATTGGCTTTATCCATCTGTTAACCAAGGATCTATGGCCCGGTCACCCCTGCTGTGCCTTTGTAGCTACCCAAAACTGGATCAACGAAAATCCTCAAACGTTCCGCGCTTTGAACAAAGCGATTATTGACGGAGCCTCCTACGCCAACGACCCGGCTAACCGCAAAGAAATTGCAACTGCGATCGCGCCCCAAGAATACCTCAATCAGCCGGTCCAGGTTCTAGAGGCCGTCATGACGGGTAAGTTTGAAGACGGTCAAGGTAATTCCTTTGATATTCCAGATCGTATTTTCTTTGACCCCTACCCCTGGAAGAGTTTTGCCAGCTGGATTACCACACAACTCATCCGTTGGGATTACACCACGGCAGATAAAGCTCCCAATAGAGGAGAAAATTTCTTCTTGACCGATCTAGCAAGAGAACTAGCGCTCGAGCTGGGTGTTGATGCCCCAGAAGCACTATCACGAGTTGAAGAGCTGCAGTTTGGCGATTTTGACCCAGCTCAGGCAGAAAACTACCTAAAGCAGCAGATGGAAGAGTTTGGTGTATAGCCAGCGAATTTAAAGACCGCTTTTTATAAAATATCGGCAGTCTGTCGAGATATTAGGCCAGGCGATCGCTCGTCTGGCCGTAGTCTTCTAAATAGTGATCAAACGCGCGCGCAAGCTGGTCGGTCTCTCCTAGCCAGTAGGCCGTTAGCGCATGGCCAAATGCCCAAGCATTTTGCACTGGTGGAGCACTGTTGTCTAATAGCGTTGGCCATATTGCTACCAAATCAAAGGTGCGCTCATCTGGTGATAAAAGATTAAACAGCTCATAGGCAAGCTGTAGCTTGCCTATCACGACTGGAGCCTGCTCCACTGGAATTTTTTCCATCAGAGCGGTAGCCAACAGATCTGAACCGGTCATCATTCGAGAGAGATAACGCAGGATTGGACTTTTGAGTAGTTCAGCGACTCCCTGAGTCGTCGTCATTTGAAAGGTATACTGGTCAATCAGTTTGGCAGCTGCTTTAGCCAGAGCCGTTTGATTCGTTAAAAATTGAGCTAGGCGATATTGTTTAGCATTTCCCAATGTTTCTACTAGCTTTAACGCTAATGTTTCATCATTCCAGGCAGCTCTATCGCTGTCGTAGGTAACTATGGGCACTATTGTCTCTTGGGCTAACACCTCCACTCGATAGCCAACAGCCTCGCGAATAGAAATCTCTTTGGGTCGACTGCCCATTTGCCAGTCGTAGGGAGGCTGCCATTCTCGCACTGGACGTAGCCGATCCACCTGGGTAAGGGCCACTACCGTTGGGGGACTGTGCTCAGCTAAATCCTGCTAAAAGGTTTTATCACTCTGCAGCGCCGGGTCTAGTGCCGGTGTTGTTAGCACTAAAAGATCCGCAGTCGCTGCCTGGGCTAGCACCAAATCACGAAAGTCATCACGAGCAATTTGCTCATATCCAGGCGAATCAATCAGATTTAACACTTCACCCGTATCCAGCTGCCAGCTATATTGACGGATCTGATCCGTACTGGGTAAAACGTCTACGTCTGCCAGGTCAGTTTTAAACAATGTATTAATTAGACTGCTTTTACCGGCCCCTGTACGTCCCACCAGCATTAAAGAAACCGGTTTCTTTTGAATCGTTTTAGCCGGAGTCGCTGTTTCTAAAATCGATCTGAGGGTTGTGGTCTTGGTCGCCGGAGTGTCGGATGAGTCCGTCGCAAAAATCGCTGGCAGGGTGCTGCCGCCATACAGAGCAGCTGTTTGCTGAGCCAGATTACGTAGCGCCGTTTCCCGTAGCAGCTGACTTAGATTTACCAACAGCTGCTGGTTAGCCTGAGTGCTGCTTTTCTGACTTGCCACCTTGGCGGCTGCCGCCGCTGGATTGATCAACCATTGAGCCCAGTTCCATGCTCGCCACAGTTTGCCCATAGAGGGCTCTAGTTTTTGATAAATCTCGTAGGCTTCATAGGCCTGTCCCACCGTTACCTGATTGAGCACCGGAGCCAGCTGGGTCATGGCCCGGTCCATATCGTCCACCGTGCCCCGGATCAGTCCATAGGCCTGGGTGACATAGATATTGAGCAGCGGATATTTAACATCGGGATGATAGTGGTGGGCCACTGTCGCCACAACACGCTGACACCGATGCCAAAAGGCCGCCCAATCGTCCCATACGGGCGGATCTTCGCGGGCCGCTGTCACAATAGGCTGGAGTGATGCCTCTAAAGTTTGACTGTCAACGTCAGCCACTGTCACAGAGGTGAGTTCGGCCTTGACGGCAGTGATGATCTGCTCAATCTCGCGTGGTTTGGTCCAGTGCACCAACAGCCAGCGCCAGCCCACAAACACTAGCAAAATTACCGCCCAAATCCAGGTAATGCCCCAGGAGCGTAGCTGAAAACCGGCAGCAATCACGATAAAAAACACCACTGTCACCAGCGGTAGTGCCAGTACAAGCCACTGCCATCGTTTGAGCTGCATCATGGGTTGACTCCGGTATTTTTCCTAGTTTAAGCAAGCGATATCCATGTGAACAACACTATAGTTGCATCGACAACGCCAAAGTTACCCAACGTTGTTGTTAGTGCCGACGAGTTGGGCAAAGGCCTTCGGAGTACTACAGGCTACTCCAAAAATGACGGAATTGTAGCGATCGCAAATCGAGCAGCCTGTGCTGTAATAGTCTTCTTCAAGTAGATCCTAAGAAATAGGAAGGGACAAGGATTTTATATAAGAGCCAGAAATTAATGCTGAAGAGACGTTGTCTGCAACGTCTGTACGTCCAATGCTGGAGTCTAATTGATTTTGTTTCCCAAGGGTGTCTTGGCTTCTAGGTTTTAAGCCCATTTCCATTCTGTAAGTTTTACTTCTTTTACTATCTCGGACACAGTTTACGAAACATGATAGTAAGGATAAGGTCAAAGCATACAAACCTGACATACTACTTTCATCTAGTGATTAAGCCCATGCTAGATAGTGCCAAAATTTTAGTAGTTGATGATGCCCCTGCTAACTTAGAAGTGATTGTTGAGGCACTATCATCGGCAGGCTATACCGTCTCAGCCGTCACTAATGGTAAACGCGCCCTCAAACAAATAAAAGATTACATTCCAGACCTGATTCTTTTGGATATCCAAATGCCAGACATGGATGGATTTACCACCTGCGAAAGAATTAAGGCTAATGCGGCAACTGCAACCATTCCAGTTATATTTCTCACCTCATTTTCAGATACTGAAAGTATTGTTAAAGGGTTTTCCCTAGGGGCCGTAGATTATATTAGTAAACCCTTTCAAGAAGCCGAACTGCTTGCACGCGTACAAACCCATATCAAGATTCAGAACCTGGCTCAATCTTTGAAGCACCGGATTCACCAGACAGAAATTGCCAAACAGATAGTCGAAGCTGCAAAACAAGAAGCTGATGCGGCGAATCGGGCCAAAAGCGAGTTCTTAGCGGCAATGAGTCACGAGCTTCGAACTCCTCTAAATTCTATTTTGGGTTTTGCTGAAGGTCTGCAAGAAGGAATACTTGGCAATCTGACAAATCAACAATTAGACGCAGTGGCCACGATTGAACGCAGTGGTAATCATCTGCTATCCCTGATTGATGATATTCTCGACCTAGCTAAAATTGACTCTGGTCGGGTGGAAATCAATCAGGCTCCCACTTCGTTTACTGAGGTATGCACCGCCTGTGTCCAATTTCTTTACCCCCTGGCTCAGAGCAAAAATATTCAGCTGACATCAGAGATTATTCCCTATAGATCCCTCATTAGCATAGATCCTCTGCGTGTTCGTCAGATACTCATCAATCTTCTAAACAATGGTATTAAATTTACTCCACCAGGAGGACAGGTCAGTCTCAAAGCTGAGGTCAATCAAAAACAATCTACCCTTGAATTCCACATCAAGGATACGGGAATTGGTATTGCTTCAAGCGATCTATCCAACATCTTTGAAGCGTTTGTTCAATTAGATAGTAATCTCAACCGTCAGCATACGGGAACAGGCTTGGGCTTAACCTTAGTTAAGCGTTTAGTTGACGCACAGCAGGGTTCTATTGAAGTAGAAAGTCAGCCAAATCAGGGCAGCTGTTTCCACATTAGACTGCCGTATCAGCCTGTTTCTATACCTTCACAAATTCAACAACAACCCCGGCATGTGACGAGCGCTCCATTAGGCCAAGGAATAGTTAAGTCTACCGCTATCTCGACAGGCTCAACTATTTCTACTAAAGACAGACTTCCTCAAAGATCGCTCATTTTGTTAGCTGAAGATAATGAAGACAATGTTGAAACCGTCGTCAACTATCTGACCCATTATCAGCATCGCGTTATTGTCGCTCATAATGGTGGAGAAGCAATCCAGCTAACCCTTAAGCATCACCCCGACATTATTTTGATGGATATCCAAATGCCAACAATGGATGGGCTTGAAGCAATTCAACACATTCGTAGGATACCTAATCTCGGTTCGGTTCCCATTATTGCTTTAACGGCCATGGCTATGCCCAGGGATAAAGAGTGCTGTATAAAAGCTGGAGCAAATTTTTATTTGACAAAGCCGGTGAACCTTAAGGAGCTAAATCAAATGATTCAAGAACTAGTACAAGACAATCAGCATCGCACCGTTGAGAAATGATTTAATAGCACGGCTGATGGACTCTCTTCATTGTTAATCAGAACGGAAATAATGATATAGAATTTCCAAAAATTGAAGGATGCATAGATGTTAATTGATACCTATTAGGCATCAATTTATATACTCGTTTACCTTTAAATAGGTTCCTAAAAGATAACCGGATTTTCTCCTCTTTTCGGCTGTTAAATGCTAGGAAAAGAGGGGGGATGATGTAAAATTTTTGGAGACTAAATCTTGAGATAAGGGAGAACTATCACTGAGGTATTTCAAATATGATTGGTAAATGTATAAAAAAAATCAGTACCTAGTCAGTAAAAAAGTAAAAATTTGGCAGCTGATGGTTATTGCGATCGCAGGCTGCATCCTCGCCATTAGCTGTACTACTGCCCCCATCACTCCGCTACGCATCGTCAGCACCGTTTGGCTAGGCTATGAACCCTTATTCCTAGCTCGTGATCTAGGTTACTTTGCCGATACCCCCATTCAAATCATTGAGGCCGCTGGGCATGCACCAGGCATCAAGAAATTTATCAACGGCGATGTAGAGTTATCCACTATGACCCTTGATATCGCCCTTGAAAATGCCGCTGTTCAAAACGATATCAAAGCATTTATGGTCCTGGACATCTCCGATGGAGCAGACGCTCTAATTGTCCGGCCCGACATTGAAAAAATCAGTGATTTAAAGGGGAAACGGATTGGCCTAATGCCAGCTACCCTTGGTAAGTTGGTTCTCGCTAGAGCTCTGGAAACTGCCAACTTAACGCTAGATGACGTGAACATCGTCACACTCGCTCTGCCTCTTCAGGAAAAAGCATTTCAAACTAATGAAGTAGATGCATTAGTCACATTTGACCCAATGTTGACAAATCTCCAGATGCAGGGAGCGAAGCCACTGTTTGACAGTGCTCAAATGCCTGGGGAGATCATTGATCTTCTAGTAGGTCGAGCAGATGTGGCTACCACCCATGCCCAGCAGTTAAAGGTGCTCCTAGAGGGCTGGTTTAAAGCATTGCAGTATATGAAAACCAATCCTGAAGATGCCATAGCTCGAATTGCAGAGCGAGAAGGAATGACCGGTGAACAGGTTGCCCGCGGCTTGTCACAGCTGTTTTTTCCCAGCGTTACTGAGAACACCGCTATTTTTGAGCAATCAGATATAAGCTTCGTGGAGGGAATGAAACGCTTAGCTGCTTTTTTAGAACAACAGCAAATCCTGACCACCACCATAAATCCTTTGAGTTTGCTAGACTCCCGCCCCCTTAAATCCATGAGCTAAGATGGTTTTCTCTCCTTCAAAGTGGTCGCTGAGGTTTTCTCTCCCTATTTTGATATTAGGATTCGGCACCTTGCTAGGTGGAGTTGTGTTTCGTCACGAATTCGGTCTCTCTCGCACTCGAAGTGAAGCCTCTATTCAGCAGCAAGCTACGTTTACGGCTGGCCAAGCAGCCGGACTTCTAGAATATCAGTATCGCAAAGGAGACAAAGAGGCATCTAAACTGATTCTGCAGCAGCTAGCCACCTCACCCAATTTAGCATTCAGTTTTTTAATTGATCCAGAAGACCAGATTCTCGAGAGTACTCAGTTTCATCTAAAACGCCAACAGATTACTGACATTGTAGATTTCGAGCTGCTAAGCCTCATTCAAGTCGTTCAAACTAAGCAAAAAGCTCAAACGTTAATCACCCCAGATCGACAAAAAATGTGGGTTCTATATCCTGTCGGATTGAGCAATCAAGGAGGATTGACTCTTTCTGAAGATGTTGGAGTACTCGTGCTCAAATACAATTTGAACATTATCTCTAGGCAAATTTTGCTTAGCACTCAAAAATCGTTTTTATCGTTCTCTCTCTTTATCGCGAGCATATCCTTAGGGCTGTGGTTCTTGCTTTCCCAGGTAGTTATCTATCCACTACAGCAGCTGGCAGATGCCTCCAAAAAGATCCGTTCAGGTAATTTTGATATTCAAATTAGTACAGAGAATTTTAATCAAGAGCTCAGCAGCTTAGCACAAGCCTTTCAAGAAATGGCCAAGCAGCTAAAACAGTCGTTTCAATCCCTGGCTGAGAGCAACGAAACCTTGGAAAAAAGAGTAGAGGAACGGACCTATGCCCTGACCCAGTCCTATGAAGAATTGACGATTGCTAAAGAGAAAGCTGAAATTGCCAACCAAGCTAAAAGTGAGTTCTTAGCAAACATGAGCCATGAACTGAGAACTCCACTCAATGGCATCCTTGGCTATGCCCAGATACTGAGCCGCTCTCCTGCTTTAACTCGCAAGGAAAAAGACGGCATCCATATCATCCATCGATGTGGGTCTCATTTATTAATATTGATTAATGATATTTTGGATCTTGCCAAAATTGAAGCCCGTAAGTTAGAGCTTACGCCAGAGCCAGTATACCTGCCCTCAGTCCTGGAAGGCGTTATTGAGATATGTCGCATCAGAGCTGAACAAAAGGGATTAGAGTTTGTATATCACGCTAGTTCCGGTTTACCTGACACTCTAGAAGTTGATGAAAAACGCCTACGCCAAGTACTTATAAATTTGTTAGGAAACGCAGTCAAGTTTACAGACCAAGGCTCAGTGATGTTTGGAGTTAGTGTAGTTGAGCAAACTGCAACCCATGTAAAACTTCTCTTTCAAGTAATTGATACAGGCGTTGGTATTACCGAAGCAAACTTAACTAACCTTTTCCAAGCCTTTGAACAGATAGGAGACAGGCAAAAACAAGCGGAGGGTACCGGACTGGGGTTGACGATTAGCCAACGTATCGTACAGATGATGGGCGGCCGAATTCAAGTCAATAGTCAGGTTGGTCAGGGAAGTGAGTTTTTCTTTACGGCTAACTTTCCTGTAGCTCAAAGTTCTGTACAACCAGCGCCCATAGAAGAAAATCGTATTATCGGCTACAAGGGACAACGTCGCTCAATTCTTGTGATTGATGATCATTGGGAAAACAGAGTTGTTTTACATCAGCTACTAGAACCTGTAGGCTTCAAGGTCTTTGAAGCCGAAAATGGTCAAGAAGGACTAGAGCAGCTGCAAAAAGTTCAGCCAGATCTGGTGATTACCGACATCAGAATGCCTATCATGGACGGATTTACTTTTCTAAAGTACATCCGTAGCCATAACGATTTAAGACATAACACGGTAATTGTATCGTCTGCAGCTGTTTCTCAAAATACTCAAAAACTAGCCATAGAGAAAGGGGGCAATTATTTCCTAGCTAAACCAATTAATGCTCAGTCCTTATTTAAGACGCTATCTGACTACTTTCAGCTAGAGTGGATTTATGGGTATCCTGCAAAGACGAGCGAAAAAATCACCCTGAAGAAGAATGCTGCTGAAATCTATATCCCACCGCTGGCGACCCTAGAAAAACTTTTAGATTTAGCTCAAGGTGCTTATATCAAATTATTTCGAGAGCAGTTAGACCAGCTTGCTGAACAGGATAAGCGATACCTGCCTTTTTTAGAGCCTCTGGTACGCCTGTCTAAGCAGTTTGGTTTAGAAGACATTGAGGAGTATTTGCAAAAATATATCAAGCTAAGAACCTAGCCATGGGAGACAATATGAAAGTTCTAGCTGTAGACGATAATCCTACTAACTTAGAAGTCATCATAGATATCTTATCTTCCAATCAATCAGTCGTTAGAACAACAAGCGGCTGAGCATACTGTTGCTTTAGAGACGTTCCATGGAGCGTTTCTAAAGCAACAATTTTTAGAACTTATAATATCCTTGTTCCTTGGATTTACCACAAAGCGCTGGCTATTGCACCCACGGCGATGCAGTCTGAGGTTACGGGTAGGCGGGTTTTCCCAAGAGCACGAATCTCAACAATCATCAATCGTCAGCTCGCTAATGGCAGTCCGTTTTCATCCAAATACCCAGCCTCGATCAAAAACGCCCGCAGCGCCGTTGGAAAATCAGGATGTGAACCCACCGGCTCCCCTGCTTCGTAGATCGTTAAGCCCCAGGGCGCCTCGCGAGTATGGTTATCGAGCATAAACTGCCAGGCAGCCTCAATGTGCTCGTTTAGAATGGCCTGCTGAGCAACATAGCTGGCCAATAGCGAGTTGGACCTGATGCCATAGTCTGCTTCAACTTCCCAGAACGTCTCTTTGATAGTATTTGCTTGCTCTCGAATCTGTTGTGGAAAATCGCGGGTTGTCTCCTTTAGCTCTCCATCACGATAGGTGAAGAAAGTAATAGGGGGAAAAGATTCGGCGTAGCTGCCAAACTGATATAAAAAAGCCTGATGGGGGATCGCTATTTCTGTATATCCGTCCCCGTTCAGATCGGTTAATTCTCCGCCTAGCCCGTCTAAAAAACCGGTCTCTGTTGCTGAAAAGCTAGCTCCGTCCCAGCGATGAATGGTCGTATTCGTACAACAGTGGGCACCGCCAGAATAGTTGCGGACAATGATCTCGTCACTGCCGTCACTGTCTAGATCCTGCAGCGTAAACTCAGCAAAAGCCCAGGCAAATGTCTCTACTGTATTCTGTTCTTCGCCCTGGTATATCAGCTGATAGCTAAGATTGTTTTCCTCATCTCTGAGCTCACGATCTTGGGTGTAGCTTACCCGGACGCCTACGTCTCCCGTTGTTAGTTCTACATTTTCAAAGGATGACGTATCGTAGTTTATCTGGAGTGCTGTTTGAGCATTGACCGATGGCGCTGATAGATAAAATCCCAACACCCCTGCACTGGCCAAACCCAATCGGTGTAATAACTGCTTCATTCCCATTCCCGGCACACAACCTAGCTGTAGATAGCTTTTCTACTATCTCACTTCATCTTGGGAACTTATTTTCCCTATTATGTGCCCAACTCTTAACTAAAATTCTTTCCCATGGCTTCTCTTCCTACCGTAGATCTTCAGACATTTCTCCATGGCTCGCCTACCCAGCAGCAGGACTTTGTTCAAACCCTGGGTCAGGCTCTAGAAACAGTTGGGTTCTTTGCTCTAGAAAATCATACTGTTGACGCTGAGCTGATCCAGGCTGCCTATGGCGCTGCCGCTGACTTTTTTGCGTTGCCGACCGCTGTTAAACAGAACTACGAACGTCCAGAGATTTATCGACAGCGCGGGTTTACCAGCTTTGGCCAGGAGCATGCCAAGGATAGCGCTCAGCCCGATCTCAAAGAGTTTTGGCATCTTGGTCGAGAAGAGCTGGCGAACCCCTGGCCTCAGGAAGTGCCCCAGTTCCAGCAGACAATGTCTCAGCTGTATAGCCAATTAGAAAAATGCGCAGCCTATTTACTAAATGCCTGTGCCTGTTATCTAGATCTACCTGAGGAGTTTTTTGAGCAAGAAGCTGCCCAGGGCAAAAGTATTCTCAGAGTGCTGCACTATCCGCCACAGCCGACTTCAGCTAAAGGGCTCCGAGCCGCCCCCCATGAGGATATTAATTTGATAACCCTTTTGTGTGAGGCCACAGACCCCGGTCTGGAGCTGCTGCAATCAGACGGTAGCTGGCTGGCCATTGAGCCTTTACCAGGACAGATCATTGTTGATACGGGAGATATGCTGCAGGCTCTGACCAATGGTGTGTTTAAGAGTACGACCCATCGCGTGGTCAATGCTGATATTGGCACCACGCGCAGATTTTCTCTGCCGTTTTTTATGCATCCTCGACCAGAGTTTGATCTGACTCCGCTACCTGGTTGTGTAGAGCGTACCGGCGAACCCGCTAAGTTTCCGGCTCAGACGGCTCAGCAATATTTGCAGCAGCGGCTTCAGGAAATCGGTCTAGCCTAGCAAGGTAGTTCCCCTAACAGGTCATAATGGAGCTATCTAAGACACGTTGCCAATGAATATTGCGTCCGCCCTACCCACCGCTATTGTTACCCTGCGAGAGGGCGTTGAAGCAGCATTGGTCGTCGGGATTGTATTGGCTTGCTTAAACAAAGCGGAAAAAACTGACCTAAACCGCTGGGTGTTTGGCGGTGTAGCAGCAGGTCTATTGGGCAGTATCCTAATCGGTTCGTTTTTAGGGTTGGGGCTGCAGCAGCTACAGTATGTGATGCCCAATACCCAGGGGTTGCTTAAACCAATACTGGGCATTTTGTTTGGCAGCATTGCCATCGTTATGCTGAGTTGGATGCTGCTCTGGATGACGCGTCAGGCTCGTTCACTCAAGACAGAGATCGGTCAAACGGTCGATACGGCGGTTACCAGTGAGGCGGCCGGTGTGAGTATTTTTAGCCTGGTGTGTATTGCGGTACTGAGAGAAGGATTTGAAGCGGTTCTATTTTTGTTTACTCAGTCCCAAACGCTGACGGTTAGCCTGATGGGCGTCGCTGCCGGACTGCTGGGCGCGGTTCTGATTGGGTTTGGGTTATTCCGATGGGGTATCCGGATTAACTTAAAGCTATTTTTTCAAGTGATGGGGGTACTGTTGCTGCTGATTATTGCTGGTTTGGTGGTTTCGGTATGTCGCAACGTTGACATCACGTTTACTACCTTGAGCCAATCAAATGCGCTAGACCTCTGTCTTGGGTTGGGGGAGTCTTGCGTGTTGGGCCCTTTGGTGTGGGATACCAGTCAGGTGCTGCCGGACAAACAGTTTCCGGGAGTCGTGTTTAAGGTGTTGCTGGGATATCGCGATCGCATCTATGTTGTTCAGCTGCTGGCATATGTCTTATTCTGGCTAGTCATCGGTCGCCGCTACTTTAGTAGCTTAAGTCAGGCCAGCCATAAGTCAGAACCCAAATCATCTGTGTCGGCCTAGCCCCATTCTTATATTGAAGACTATTGCCGACAACAGACTATGGTCTATCTGCACATATAGAACAGGAGTGGGTTCTAGAGTCTGAAAAACAAACTCAAAACTCACTCCCTTAATCAGACCTTGTTATTGACTGCGCTGCTAATTTCTAGAACTACTGTCAGAATCATTTTGCTCCAGCAGCCGCTCAAACCGATCCTTTGACCACCGATCCGTTGCATAGGAAATAGCACTGATTTCAGCCAATCGAATTAGCCACACTGTGCGCTGATAAGGATCGTCTGGAAGTTCGTCATCTTCATAACCTTCAGCCACATCCACGTCTACGACCTCTACATAGTCCCCGTCCAAATATATGGGAATGCCCACGAGTCTTGTCCCAGGCATCCGAAACCAGACCTCACTACCAGTGTGAAGAGCTTCTTCTAGACGCTTATAGAGTCGTGTTTGTCTTGGAGCTTTGCAGGCGGCGGACTCTGGTCCATGCTGGATGAGCTGTCGAGGGGTATTTTGCATGCTTCTCTCCTTTGGGTCAATATACAATGCCTTACACGTGCTGCTTGCACATTGCTATTGCTAGGGGATGACGACCGGTTACTCGCTATGGATCAGCGGCTTACAGGCTATTCACGAACCTACAATCTATTGCTGTCTAAACCGTTGTCAAACCTGCTTCAGCAAGCAGTCTTAGAGCTGGACATCTGGCATATCTCTACCGAAGACACCTCCTTACAACGCTGAACAAATTTGAACTAATTAGAGCCAGTCTAGCGGTTTAGCCAAGAATTTGCCGTTACCAACATATGGTAAGAACCGATCTGTTGCGCTGTTAAAACTCACAGACTTGTTCAGACCAGGGCTAGTAGCGTCAGAACTCAAAACAAACCCTGCAGCGACCAGTATTCTCACAATATCCTCCCAAGAATACCCAATCTCATACAAAGCCCAACCTTTCTAGGTAGTCTACACTAATCCAATCTAGACGAGTAGATACGAAAACTTAGTAGAGCTAACCGGCTGATTTCTTTCCAAAAAATTGCTCATATTTTCAGAGTCATAGACCTGAAGGCAAATGTGCTGAGGTTAGCTTTGCTTTACCCGCATCAGCGGCTGACCAAACTCCACGGGTTCAGCGTTCTGCACTAAAATCTCTACAATTTCACCGGAGACTTCCGCCTCTAGCTCATTCATAAGTTTCATTGCTTCAATGATGCAGACGGTTTGGCCGGTCTTAATGCGATCCCCTGTATCGACAAAGGGAGATTCGTCAGGGGCGGGTGAGCGATAGAACGTGCCTACCATCGGCGAGGTAATCTCATAGAGATCGGAGGCACTAGTGGCAGGAGGCGCTGCAGGTTCTGCTGCCGCCGCTGATGATGTCGCAGCAGCCGGTGGCGCAGCTGCGATCGCGGGCGTCGCGACCGCATCAGCAGAAGAGACCACTACCGCCTGACTAGGAGCCGTTGCTTTGCGCAGTGTAAGTTCAAACTGAGGATTTTTAAGCGTCAGCTCGGCAATATCGGTTTGATCAAGCGCTGCAACTAGCTGACGAAGCTCACCAAAATCCAAATCCACTGTCTACCACTCCAAATTAACGATTAGAAACACCTAACCTGTCGCGTCTAAACGCTTGTAACTACTCTCGACCGAGATAGGAATCATTGCGGGTATCAATTTTGATGCGCTCCCCAATCGAGATAAATAAAGGCACCATCACCTGGGCTCCGGTTTCTACCGTGGCAGGCTTGGTGCCACCGGTAGCGGTATCGCCCTTAACGCCAGGGTCTGTCTCTGTAACCTCCAAAACAACCGAGTTGGGTAGGTCAACCTCTAACACCTGGTCATTCCACTGAAGGACGGTAACCTCCATCTCTTCTTTGAGATATTTCACCTGATCCCCGATTTGCTTAGTCGAGAGCTGAGTTTCCTCGTAGGTCTCCATATCCATAAATACAAATTGCTCACCGTCGCGATAGGTGTATTGCATGACGCTCTTTTCCAAAATCGCTTGGGGAACGGTTTCTCCCGCACGGAACGTACGCTCAACAACGCTGCCTGACTGTACATTTTTTAGCTTAGTCCGTACAAACGCTGCGCCTTTTCCAGGTTTGACATGGAGAAACTCCACTACTCGCCATACGGAGCCATCAAGTTCAATGCTAGTGCCGGTGCGAAAATCGTTACTAGAAATCATGGTGCTGGCAGACAGTAGATTGATAGTCGGCGGTCGGCCCTTATTGTACAGCTCAGCGGCCATTTCACCTTAGGGTTATCAATTAAACCAAGGATGTCAAAGGGGTGCTGACTATGGCTGCCCCACGCGGCTATCCATGTGGTCCGTAATACAAGCTGTCCAATAACTGTGTCTAAAACAGCATGATGTCGCTTGAGACGCCCCACACTGTGGCAAGATCGTAAGAGTTTGTCACGCCGTTGTCGTTAATTTCTAAGCTATGGCTCGTTTTAAACACAGTCTTCAGGTCGCGCTTGCGGGTCTTTTAGTCGTTAGTTTTAGTTTTATCCTCAGCGTTGGGGCAATGGTTTCTCCAGCACAGGCTGCTTTGCTGCCGACGCTAACGGTGGCCTATTTGCCTCCGGGGGATGCAATTACTGACCCCAGGGCACTTTTACGCTACTCTCTCCCAATTGATAGTCCAGAAATTCGCAACGTTCAGGACATTTTGGAAGGATTAAACTACTCTCTGCGCACCAAGCAGTGGGGACGGGCAAAGCGGGAAATTAACAAGTCTGGCAAGTTACTTAGGCGCAAACGAGCGGCCATTGTAGAGGCTATCCCAGAAGCGCGTCGGGCTGAGGCCGACCCGCTATTTGAAAAGATTGACGTCCAGCTAGAAGCCATGCAGACAGCGGCTCAGGAAAAGGACCTGGAATCTCTTTGGTCAGGACGGCGCTCAACGCTGCTAACCATCGGTGAGCTGGAATATTTAATGGTGGAAGGCTTTCCCTACGAGGTGCCTGCAGACTATGCCAATTTGCCCCAGCTAAAAGGTCGGGCCACGATCGGATTTGAGACCAACGAGGGACCGGTTACGGTTGTGGTTGATGGCTACAGCGCTCCGGTCACGGCGGGTAACTTTGTTGACTTGGTAGAGCGTGGTTTTTATGACGGTATGACCTTTGACCGGGCTGAGGAAAATTATGTGCTGCAGACTGGCGATCCAGAGGGGCCTGCAGCTGGGTTTATCGATCCAAAGACCAAGGAATATCGGGCGATTCCTTTGGAGATTCTAGTAGAGGGTGACGAAACACCCACCTATGGGGCCACGTTAGAAGAACTGGGACGATATTTAGAAAAACCTGTTCTACCGTTTAATTCCTTTGGTGCTCTGGCAATGGCTCGACCTGAGTCGGAGCCGGACGGCGGCTCTTCTCAGTTCTTTTTCTTCTTGTTTGAACCTGAGCTAACGCCTGCTGGCTTAAATCTACTGGACGGTCGCTATGCTGTCTTTGGCTACACCATTGAAGGGCAAGACGCCCTCGATAAGATGGGGCGTCAGGGGGGCAAAATTCTATCGGCTAAGGTCGTCGACGGTTTAGATAATTTGGTTGCACCCACGGCATAGCCAGTGTGAACACACCGACGATTGCCGATCTAGGTGAGCATGAGGTTCTGCGGCGGCTGCGTCCCTTTTGTGCGGCTGTTGTCGGCGATGATGCCGCTGTTTTGCCGCTGCCTGAAGGGGAGCAGCTGGTAGTAACTACGGATGTACTGGTGGACGGAGTGCATTTTTGCGATCGCACCCTGCCGCCTCGTAGTCTGGGCTGGCGCGCCGCTGCCGTTAATTTATCAGACCTAGCGGCAATGGGGGCCCATCCCCTGGGGCTAACGGTCGGTCTGACGCTACCGGCAAATACCACCTGGTCCTGGCTAGAGGCTCTTTACCAGGGGATTACCGACTGTTTGCACCACTATGGCGGCACGATTGTCGGTGGCGATCTTTGTCGGAGTGACTATCGCAGTTTGGCGATTACAGCGCTGGGGTCCGTTGCGCCAGCTCGGGCGCTCTATCGCAGACAGGCCCAAGCTAGGCAAACCTTGATAGCGACCGGCGTTCACGGTGCTTCACGGGCTGGACTGGCACTGCTGCTGGGGGAGCTAGACGAGGTGTCAGAGGGGGCGGTCTGGATACAGGCCCATCAGAGACCAGTGCCCCGGTTCGATGCGATTTCGGTACTACAGACGCTGATGCCGCACACCGCAAAGGTCGCTGTCATGGACAGCAGCGACGGACTGGCGGATGCGGTCATTCAAATATGTCGTCAAAGTCAGGTTGGGGCGGCGTTGCTGCGGTCTCAGCTACCGATCCCAGCGGGACTAATAGATGCTGTTGGTCTGCCCACGGCTGAAAATTGGACCCTCTACGGTGGCGAGGATTTTGAACTTGTTCTGAGTTTGCCTGGGGACATCGCCCAGAGATTTATACAGGCACTGCCCAGCAGCCAAATTATTGGTCAAACAACTCCCGGCCCTGAGGTATGTCTGATTGACGATCTAGAGCAGGGGTCTGATATACCTCTAAGCCAAGCTCAAGGCTATCAGCACTTTGGCTAGCGATCGCAGGCGCTGAGCTAATAAATTTTCCAGGCTTTCATGGCATAGCCAAACTCACAGTCATCCGGATGTAAAATCTCTGCCAAAATTTCTAGAGAATCCACCAGCCGAGGTCCCGGACGGTTGAAATAGTGATCGCCATCAACAACAAAAATGCGACAGTCCTTGCCCGCCGTTAGATTTTGCCACGGCGGCAGCTGAGCCAGCTGGTCGATGGACTGCCGTCCCTCCTGCAGGTTGTAGCCACAGGGCATAACAATCAACAGATCCGGGTCCGCTGCTGTGATGTCGTCCCACCCAAGCCAGGGAGAATGACGACCCACGTGACCAAATAAGGGATGCCCTCCAGCCATGGAGACGAGCTCCGGCACCCAGTTACCGGCTCCCATCAGCGGGTCGGTCCATTCTAAGCAGGCTACCGTTGGCTGAGGTAGCTTGGCCGGTACTTTTTGTAAGCAATCCTGTAGACGACCCTGGAGCTGCGCAATGGTCAGCTCTGCGATCGCGCTTCCATTAACGGAGTCCAATGCGACTGATACCCGCATCAGGTCATCCCATAGGTCGGCCAGTACCTGAGGTTTAAGCGAAATCACCTGAGGCTGAGGCTGAACCAGCTGTGCCACTGCCTTTTGCACATCGGCCAGACTAGCGGCGCATACCTCACACTGATCCTGAGTCAAAATATGGGTGGGGCGGAGTGCCTGCAGCTGCTCTATATTGACGTCGTACACGCTTAAGCCACGCCGCAGTAGCTCGCTGACGCGGTCGTGAATTTCTCGACTTTTACCCTCAGGATCAAAGCCGGGAGCGGTACATACTGGCAGAGATTTCACCTCAGGGGGAAAATCACACGAGTGGGAGCGTCCTACCAATGAGTCGCCAAACCCAAGCTGAAAAACGATTTCTGTAGCGCTAGGAATTAAAGAAACGATGCGAAGCTCAGACATAGCAGCGCGTAAAAACAGATTACTGTCGAGGATCTACATCAGTAGCGGCAGCTTCGGACCCGGATCTCGATAGGCCGACCGCAATAAATTTTCAGGATAGACGTCGGACTTCTTTCGAATGCCTTACATCATAGAGCCAAAATCATAACCTCTAAAAAAATCGATCAGGCTGGCCTGGGGCCAAAGTATAGGTGTCTAGCGCGGTCGAAACTCCACAGAATTTACCTGTAACGTCACATCAAAATCCTTGTAAACATCGTTCCCCAGTAGACCAATGGGTACCGCATCGCCGATGCTGACTGGCAAGTTTGTCTGGCTGACATTACCCACCTGCACTGATTTTACATAGCCCACATCCACTACGGCCTGGCGACTGCTGGCGGTCGCCACTGAGGTTTGACCCACGATCTCGATATCTAGTTCATTGGCCATGGCTCGGGTGATGTGAGTGTGGCTGGCTCCCGTATCTAAAATCATGGGATAGCGTTTGCCGTTAAAGCTGACTTCGATCACCGGGGTGCCGCCCCGCCTTTCAATGATAGGAACCGTGAGGCTAGTAGCTGGAGCCGCCGCGACAGGTGATCCGCTGGCAATGGGAGCGGTCGATCTGGGTAAAGCAAGTTCAGCCACGGGCTGGCTGGCTTGGGTTAAACGCTGTTTTGCCTGGGAGAGATTACGCTGATAGTCCTGAAGCTTGGTCTGCGCAACGGCGTAGTTCTGATCGCCTGCTGGTATCGCTTTGAGCTTTTCAATCGCCTGCTCCCAGCGGCCTACAATCAGATCCCAATCGTCTGGAGACTGGGCCTGCTGACCTAGAGTAAAGGCGCTAGAAGCTAGATTAATAGCGTCTTGATAGGCCGAGGCATTGAGATCATGCTGAGGACTCTCAGGCGTATTGGCTGTAGCCGCCTCTTCCACCGGAGCGGTCTGAATAGTTTCTAAACGCTCTGTTTGTATTGGGTCCGTTTGACAGGCCATCAGGATTCCCAAACTGAGAATCTGAATAAATCTAATTTGTTTTTTTGCAAGCATTGTTCAAATGTGACCCATGGCCTCTAGGATGGTACCGATCCCTGTTGTGAAAAATTAATAGGGATGCGCCACGTCTATGTTTCCTTATAACCCATGTCTATTTTTTCCACTAATTCCCAGCCAGCATTATTGGTATTGGCTGATGGTTCAGTTTTTCGGGGCTGGTCCTTTGGTGCGACCGGTACTGTCGTGGGAGAAATCGTGTTTAACACCGGGATGACGGGCTATCAGGAAGTGCTAACTGATCCTAGCTATCGAGGGCAGATTGTTACATTTACCTATCCTGAGCTAGGGAATACCGGCATCAACAGTGAAGACGAAGAATCGGCTGCACCTCAGGTTAATGGCGCGATCGCAAAGAATATTTGCCAGCATCCCAGTAACTGGCGCTCTACCACCTCCCTGCCCGATTACCTTAAACAGCACAATATTCCAGGAATTTACGGCATTGATACCCGTGAACTAACCCGCAAGCTTCGCACCGCAGGCGCGATGAATGGAGCCATCTCCAGTGAAATTTTAGACCCAGAACAGCTGCACCAGCAGCTGGACCTAATTCCTAATATGGAAGGCTTAAATTTGGTCAAAGAGGTGACGACCCCTGCGCCCTACGAATGGACAGAGCCCACCGATACAAACTGGGAATTCGCTGCAGATCCCCACGGTCTCCCTGCTGAAGACGCTCCTTTCACCGTAGTTGCCATTGACTTTGGCATTAAACGTAATATCCTGCGCCGTTTGGCTAGCTATGGCTGCCGTGTGATAGTGGTCCCAGTTGATACGTCACCCAGTGAGATCCTCAGCCACGAGCCTGACGGTATTTTTCTATCTAATGGTCCCGGTGACCCGGCCGCAGTGGAATCCGCTCCAGCTCTGGTTAAGGCTCTATTAGAAAGTCAGCTACCCACCTTTGGTATCTGTATGGGGCATCAAATCCTAGGGCTGTCCTTAGGAGCTAAGACATTTAAGCTCAAGTTTGGACATCGGGGTCTCAATCAACCCTGCGGTCTGACCCGACAGGTAGAAATTACTAGCCAGAATCACGGTTTTGCCATTGATGCTGACACCATTCCCAAAGCAGATATTGAGGTAACCCACTTGAATCTTAACGATCGAACCGTGGCTGGACTACAGCATAAAACTCTGCCGGTATTCTCTGTGCAGTATCACCCCGAAGCAAGTCCTGGTCCCCATGATGCCGACTATCTATTCAGAAAGTTCATCACCCTGATGCGTGATCGTCAACGTCCCGAAATCGGGTAGTCTATGGTCTCTATTCGATGGTTGCTCTGCTTAAAAAATTTCAAATTAGGTCAGATTGGTCCTGATTAGCTCTAGATGAATGCATTTACGTTTCGCTCATTTCTCTTGCAGTCCGAAGAATCCTGACCTAAAATTAAACGTCTGATTTTGCCGTATCTATTGCCTTTAGGAGGTTATTATCGCTGAGTCGCTGACCCTAACCGTAAGTTTAAGAGGCACCCGGGATGTTAGGGGGAAATGTCAAATATTTCGCCTCACCGGTCTGCTGGATGCATTTTCAGAGCCCACGTTTCGTAAGGTTCTAAACCGATATATCGAAGAAGGACCCACCCATATAATTCTTGACCTGTCTGCCATTGACTTTGTCGATAGCTCAGGACTAGGTGCCTTAGTTCAACTAGTCAAAAAGGCCAAGGGCGAAAGTGGGAGTGTCCAGGTGGTTACCAATGCTCGGGTTACCCAAACCGTTAAACTCGTTCGTCTAGAGAAATTTCTTTCGCTACAGCCTAACGTTGACGCGGCCCTTGAGAATCTAAAGGATTCTTGAGTATCGTGGACTGGCTCTGTCAGGTCATCGGTTTAGGGATAAAGCAGGCGTACGGTTGCCGTCTATTGGCCTGTGCGATCCCGGAGAATTTCTATGGATAGCGGTGATCCATCCTTGGCACTGGCTCGTCTATCTGAGACCTTGTTCCCTACCGGTCAGATTCAGCAGATACAGTCTGTTTCACCGGTTGCTTTGGCCTACATTGGAGACGCAGTATTTGAACTATATGTTCGTATGCGGTTTCTGTGGCCGCCCCAGCGTATCCAAGCATTTCACCAACAGGTTGTTGGCCACGTCAAGGCAGAGCAGCAGGCCGATTATCTTGCCCAGATCATGCCTCTCTTAGATGAGACAGAGGCTGATATCGTTCGTCGGGGACGCAATGCCACATCCAAATCCCCTAGACGTCTGTCTGCCAAAGTATACAGACAAGCAACGGCCTTTGAATCCCTGGTTGGCTATCTCTACATCACTGACCAGAGTCGGCTGTTTGCTCTGTTAGAGAGACTCAGTATTTCATCTTCTCCTCAATAGTCGCCTACAGTCACGCCGTTTGGATTAAGCGGTATGATGTGACTCCGCTCTAATCCTCACCATGGTTAAACCCTCTTCTGATCGGCCCCGTCTGGCTAAGGGAAAATCCCGGCCTAAACGTAAGAGCCATGCTAAACCTGTCCCTAAACAGACATCCAAAAAACCGTTCAAAAAGCAGCGGCCTCGTAGAGAGGATAGCCGCTCGGTTCCTCCAGTCCAGAATCGAGAGAGTGCGCTCCAGGAAGAGCGGCCAGATTTAGTCTATGGTCGCCATTCGGTAGAAGCTGCGATCGCAAATCAACGGCCCATCAATCGTCTCTGGGTTAATTCCAGACTGACATTTGATGGTCGATTTCGGCCGCTGATCTTAGATGCTAAGGCTAACGGAGCCGTCATCGACGAGGTTAATACCCAGCGGCTCAATCAGCTGACCCAGGGAGCCAACCATCAGGGCATTGTGGCTCAAATCGCATCCCATGACTACATCGAACTTACCGATCTCATATCAGCGGCTAAAGTCGCCTGTCGGCAGCCGGTCATTATTGCCGCTGATAGTATTACCGATCCCCATAACTTGGGAGCTATCATTCGTACCGCTGAGGCTCTAGGAGCCCAAGGCGTCGTGATCCCACAGCGCCGTGCCGTCGGGATCACACCAACGGTTGCCAAGGTTGCCGCCGGAGCCTTAGAGACTTTGTCCGTGGCCAGAGTTATCAACTTAAGCCAGGCTTTAGAACAACTTAAAGAAGAGGGATTTTGGATATATGGCACAGCGTCTGAAGCCGCTAATCCAGTCCATAAGACCCAGTTTGATCGTCCTATTGTCCTTGTCGTTGGGGCTGAAGGCTCCGGTCTCAGTCTGTCGATTCAAAATCTTTGTGATGTCTTAGTATCTATTCCGCTAGCTGGTAAAACTCCTAGTCTTAATGCATCTGTTGCAACCGGTATGGTGCTTTATGAGATTTACCGACAGCGTTGGTTAGAAAAATTACCTCCAATTATGCTTGGCGGGGATCAAAATCAGGCTGTATAAATGTTATAAGCGCTATTTTAGGCTGCTCAAAGGTCAAAATCTTATAACAACGACAGGCATACATTTATGAAAAACTTTTTGAGTAATCTTTTTAGCTCATTTTCCAAACCTTGGTGGGTAGAAATTTCTACTACTGAACCCCGCTGCCTCTATTACTTTGGTCCCTTCGATACTGAAAGCGAAGCAGCTTTACATAAGGGGGGCTACATTGAGGACCTAGAGCAAGAAGGGGCTCAACAGATCAATGTCACCATCAAGTGCTGTTCAGAACCCGCTCACCTGACGGTGGAATATACGGAGCCCAGTAGTCAAAGAACTCCTGTTTATAACAACTAGTTCCAACGGGCTGGTCTAGTCTGTAGCCAGACCTCGCTCTTTATAGATATCAAGGTGCTTGGTCCAGGGGTCGAGCATCTTCTTTTGTCTTTATGTAGCGTTAGTAACAGTTTGCAGTAGCTTGTCTCGATACCGGGAATATCTTAGCCTACTTTTTGGTATATCAACAATATTCAGAGACTTCTAACATTGGGTAGACGCTTCTAAAAAACTGTGAGCCTGAAGCCAGAGCCGAATATCTTGACACAGTCTGTCTTCAATCTCCCACGGCATGAGATGAGCGACATTGTCATACAAACGCCATTCGCACTGGGGTAGCGCGTGAGCTGTTTGCTGACTCGACTCTGGCGTAATATGAACGTCGTTGGCAGCCGCCATCATCAGACAGGGTTGCTGGATATGCTGCAGCGCGTCTAGACGATTGTAGCCCTGGCGTAGGGCTGTGTTTAGAGCCTGATTAGCCAGGGTGGATGTCTGTAGAAACGCTGGAGTGCCTTCTTGGGCAATGTGGCGATAGGCCTGTTGAGTGTGACGAGAAATTAGATAGCGAAACAACGAGCGCTGGCCAAAGGTGGAAATATGCCACAATTTCCCTGGAAAGACCCAGTTGATAATACCTGCGATCCCTGTGAGCAGATTATCCTGCCAGGTAATGGCTGGATGCCGGCCGACCGGTCTTGCTGCCGTGCTGACTAAAATTAACCCTGCAATTTGCTGTGGGTATTTGAGAGCCAGTTCCATAGCCAGAATACCTCCTAGAGACCAGCCCAGAATTAGACAGGGTCGGTCTAGCCGATGGATTAGCTCTGAGAGATCGTCTAAATGATGCTCCATGGTAAATGGACTTTTGGTACGGCTTTGACCGTAGCCGCGTAGGTCTGGGGCGATGGTTTCAAAGTCAGCAGACAAATCTTGAGTAAATACGCTCATACACCGACCTGTGCCTGGATGTCCGTGCAGACACAGGATCGGCATTCCCTGACCATGCCGCTCAATCGCTAGCTCCATAGGGCGATTAAAGACTACACGTCTGCTTTGGGGACAAAATCCAGGGCGGCTGAATTCATACAGTAGCGTTCGCCCGTTGGCTGAGGGCCATCGGGAAAGACATGGCCCAGGTGGGCGTCACACACGGCACATAGCACCTCAGTTCGCACCATAAACAAACTAAAGTCGCGCTTGGTGGCGACATTCTCAGGTTTGCTAGGAGCCCAAAAGCTAGGCCAGCCAGTGCCGGAATCGTACTTAGTTTCGGAGGAAAATAGTTCGGAACCGCAGCAGATGCAGTTGTAGATACCGGCTGCCTTGTTGTCATGGTACTTACCGGTAAATGCCCGTTCAGTACCGTGCTTACGGGTCACCTTATATTGCTCAGGAGTAAGCTGCTCCTGCCATTCTGCGTCTGTTTTTTGGATTTTCTCCACCATGATTTTGCTTAGAAAATGAGTATAGCGTCATGATCCTAACGCAATCAGTCTGATGTTAGGAGCGACGGCGATAGCGCTGGTACACGAGGAGACTGCTGCTGGCAAGGGTAAAGGCGACTAGAGGCGCAACGGTAGGAACCCAGGCATTGGTCCAAAAGAAGATGATCGTTGTTCCTGCGATCGCAACTATCCCACCACCATAGGCCATCAGCCAGTAGCGTCGTCGTCGCAGCTGCCAGGTCAACAGGCTGCCAGCACTAGCCCACAGGAGAATCCAGATAGTTTCCCCTGTTTCAGACCAGGCCCACGGCAGCGGATAGTCATCTAAAACGGCGCTAAGAAACTGACTTACCATATGTAAATGGACTTCTACACCGGACATTTGGTAGCTATCGCCGCGCAGCGTGTAGGGGGTAAAAAACTTATCAGTGCTGGTATAGGCCGTTGTGCCCAGTAAGACAATTTTGTCGGTGATCAAATCGGAATCAATTGAGTCCGTCAGAATATCCGTTAGCGATACCTGCTGGGCTATTTGATTGGGTGAGCGAAAGGTAATCGGAATCTGATACCCGGCTGTATCCACCGATCGATAGCCGCCAAAGTTGGGATTCATGAGTGTAAAGTCCACATCCCCAATGGCAATATCGGCTTCGTCGCTAGCCGTTAGCTCCAGACCATGCTGCTGGTAAAGATAGTGTAGGGCCACCATCAGCCCAAATGAGGTATAAACCTCAGCGTCAGCATCGTTACCCAAACTGTCAAAAAAGAGATTCCGTCGAATCTTGTCGGCTGGGTCAAGGGGAATATCTTAAAAGCCCACCTGGTCGGGGTTGAGTTCAGCCGGGGGAGGAATACTCTCTCCTTCTAAATCGCCGAGCTTGGTGATACCAATAATATTGTCGGCTGCCAAACTACGGGCCAGCAGCTCTCGGCCTTCTCCCTGGGGAATATTGCGATGTAAATCCAGACCGATGGTCGCCGGGTTGTAGCTTTGAATAATGTCAATCGCGTTGGCAATCGACTGGTCAGACGGGCTTTCACTCTGCTGATTGTTGAGGTCTTGTTCATTGATGCCCACTAATAGGATGCGAGGATCGGGACCTAGGTCTCGCTGATAGGCAACTAGAGCGTCATAGATACTCAGCTCGAACGGCATCCATGCTCCAATGTGTCGCAGCCCCAAGGTTAGGGTGCTGGCTAGTGCCGTTGCGATCGCAACGGCACCAATTCGTTCTTTCCGCGTTGGCTGCCACACCGTTTTCTGAGGTAAGAACGTTTCTGCCAGCGTCAGCTGGTCAGTTTTTTTAGCCAGCTCATCCAGATGAGCTAAATCGTCAAGCACCTCAGGCACCGTTTGATAGCGCTGGTAGAAATAATGGCGCACCATCTTTTTCAGCAAATACCGCAGCCCAGGACTGATGTTGACATAGTCCTCCCAACACACCTCTAGTGAAGACATATCTTCTGGCAAGTCGTTGGGACTGCGACCCGTCAAACAGTGGATCGCCGTCATCCCCAACGCAAAGATATCGCTGCTCAAGCGCGGCTTACCCGCTAACTGCTCACTGGGTGTATAGCCCTGGGTGCCCACCCCCACCGTCAGATTTGAGAGTTCACTCGTTGCTATCTGGGTGCGAATTTCTTTAACAGCTCCAAAGTCAATCAAACAGAGACGACCGTCTGACTGACGCCGAATTAAGTTGTCCGGTTTTAAGTCACGATGAATCACTCGATTATCATGAACGAACTTAAGAATATGCAGGGTTTCCTGCAGCAGCGTGATCACCTGGTCTTCACTCAAATGCCCCGTGCGACGAATCTCATTGCCTAGAGATTCACCATCGATTAGCTCCTGGACCAGATAAAATTCCTGCTGCTCTTCAAATGAATCTAGTAATTTAGGAATACAGCTGTGGGTACCTAGGCGCTCAAGGGTACTTACCTCTGTCTCAAACAAACGCCGGGCAATTTTGAGAAATTTAGCATCAGTGCTAGCTGGTTGTAGCTGTTTGACCACGCACTCAGCTGATGTAGCCTGAAATAAATCTCTGGCCACATAGGTTTGACCGAAGCCCCCTGACCCCAGCGATCGAATTAATTGGTAACGTTCTTTAAGAACCTGACCTAGCATCGGCCCTAGCCGCCTCTAAACAGCTCATAATGTGCGTAAAGCGCCATATCCAGTTTACCTGGCCTATTGGTTTACCTGGCCCCCCGCTCAAGATGCCGTTAACATTTGAATTTTGCTGAGTAGCGTAGTCGGTTCGATCGGCTTGATTAGGTAGTCATCAAATCCTTCTAACGGAAGCTCATGCCCCGTATCTTCAACCTCCATTAACGAAATCACCTTAATATTAGACGTGGCTACATAGCGCTTTAGATCGTCCACAATATACTGACTGTTGCCGCTGACTAAATGGTAGTTAAGAATAATTGCCACAGGCTGTAATATCTCTACCTGGTGTACGATACGCGACCCTTCAATCACCCAAATTACCTGATAGTTGGCAGCTGTTAAGAGATCGCAGACTAGACTGGCGCTACTCTCATCATCTTCCAATAAAATGATTCGACCGGTAATCGGTTCATCACTTTGAAACGTGCTGGATGGGCTGTCTGGATGCTGAATGGGAATACGGACAGTAAACATAGACCCTTTGCCCGGTGTCGATACTACTTGAATCGAGCCGTTGTGGAGTTCCACCAGCTGCTTCGTCAGGGCTAGCCCCAAACCAGTCCCTGAATACTGCCGTTGACGCGTCGTTTCCAATTGCTTAAAGGTCTCAAACAAAGCAGCCTGCTGAGTCTCAGGAATACCAATACCGGTATCCTCCACCTGAAAGATCACATTCTGCGGATCGCGCCAGACCCGAAGACTGATGCGTCCGCCCCTATCGGTAAATTTGACCGCGTTGCTAAGCAAGTTAGCTAAAATTTGACGAATACGACGGGGATCGGCTCTAAAGATATCTTCAGCTTCTGATAGCCGTAAATTTATTCGTAAATCAACCTCTTTCTCCTGGGCTTCTTCTCGAAAGCTTTCAAGGCTGCTACGGGTCAGATTAGATAATGAGAAGTCGTTGATCTCTAGAACCGTGCGTCCGGCTTCAATCTTGGCAACCTCTAAAATATCGTTAATAATGTCTAAAAGCTGTTCGCCACTGCTATGGATAGTATTGAGATAATCGCGCTGACGAGGGCTTAGATCGCCAAAAGACCAGCGCAGCAGCGTGGCAGACATGCCAATAATGTAAGTGAGCGGTGTGCGTAGCTCGTGGCTCATGGTTGCCAGAAACTCGCTTTTGGTGGTGTTAGCCGCTTCTGCCGCCATTAGGGCGTCTTTGAGATTCTGCGTCCGGTCTTCGACCTGTGCTTTGAGAATTAGCTTTTGATGCTGCAACTGCTGCTGTAGTTTGTCTTGTCGGATTGCGATCGCAAGATGCTCTGCTACTTGAACCAGAAAATCGCCTTCCCAAGGCTGCCAATGACGGAGCGGCTGTGGTCTATTTGCCGACGCCGGGTCCAGCAAACAGTGATGTCCAATCAGCAATCCCCACAGTTTGCCGTCTAACCATACAGGTGCAACTAATTGAGAGCCCACCTGAGCCTGCTGTAGCTGTGAGACCAAACAGGGATGCTGCTGGTAGTGACTAGTAATATCTTCAATAGCGCAGTAGCTGGGTTGCTGAGAACTTTGAGACTCATATCGTCCCCAGCCGTTTTGATTGACACAGTGGGCATCAGAGTAGCTCAAGACAGACGCTACAGATGGGTGACCACGAGCTTCATAGGTGACATGTGGTCCAATGCTCTTATCCGGCTGTAGTTCTGTCTCGTGGGTTGGAGGATCGACGATCTGATAGATCAATAACCGGTCAAAATGCAGCCAGTTACAAACATCCTCTAATGTCTCTGTAATTAGAGAGAATAGCGGCTGCGACTGCTGTAGCCGAGAGACTATACGCTGCAAAATAGCCGCTGCGGATAGAGCCTGTAGTGAGGCAGGCGGCTCTGAGCCCATCTCTAACATCAGTCGATGAACCACCGCCATCAGCTCTTGACTCCTCAGCGACAGTCCTAAGGAACGCTCAGGAGATGACACGACATCAACGGCGTCTTGAAACTGCAACAGCCGGTCTCGACTGTCATGCTTCAAACCGTCTGCTAGCCAGGACAATGACAAAAAGTGTTGGATGGCGGTTATCTCAGTGCATAGACGGATTAAATAACTATCCTCTCCTTCAGACTGAGCCAACAGCAAAAGGCTATCTGGTCCTACTGATAACAGCGCAAACTTGGCAATCTCAGAGTTTACAGGAGGCTGCCCGTCTTTAAGATCCAGCTCAGACAAATAAGCTCTCTCTGCCGACTGTAGAGACGTCAAGCTTCTACGCATCTGCTCAAAAACATGATGTGGCACATGCCGATACGTTAAGGTCGAGGCGAAGCTAGACATAGCAGCTGAACAGCTCGTAGGGCAAAAAATAGAAACAATCGAATTAAAAACAGAAACAGCAGAGCGACCCGCGAATGTCCTTTTATTAATGAAAGAGTCCGTACTAAATGCTGTTGTTATGATGTTGGGATAATCTCAGGAGCACGTCATGAATACAGTCCGATAGTGGATATTAAAGAGATGTCTTATGACCATCTGCACATCCAAAAGTTGGAACTTAATTGGGTTTGCCTCCTGAGCTAATTTCTAGATGACACTCTAGGCGTAGATAGACCTCCTTTAGCTAGATGTCTCTTGATCTAACTCGTCAAACTGTTGCTCAAATCTTGTCATCAAACCGATATCAAATCAGGAAATAAATCTTGCCTGGCTCCTTGTTTAGATAGGCTTAATCAACGTAACGCTCTTTTTCAACCAGCTTAGGCAGCCTAGCATCGGCTTTCTAAGTGACTTGATTCCTTAATGATAAAACCAGCATTAATCTCAGATCGAGAAGCCTGCTAACGGTCGTCAGCTTCATCTTGAAAATCATTTTAGAAAATCAAAAAGAGTTGTCTCAGAATAGACAACTGGCCAAATTACCTGGGATGTAACCGTAATATTTTCAATTAATATTTGGTTAACTAACACATCAAAAAACTAAGTATTTTTTCGAAAGTTTTATTTTCTAAATCTTCATTTGAAGCTGTTCTCATCCTAACGCTGGCACTTTGGATTACGGTTAAAATCCCTATACTTCTTTCACAATTTCCTGAGGCTATGAACTGATTTAAGCGATATCACTCAGAAGATATCGCTTAGAAAGCAAAGTTGAATTTAGCGGGTGCGAATTTACACCCCATTAGATATTTCGAAAAAATTACGAAAAAATTAAATCACTCTATTGCTATTGATGAATATATTGTTAAAATACCTTTCAGGTTATAGCAGACATATTTGCTTCCTTAGGGTCTTGGAGGTCCCGCAATGGAACCTATCTCCGCTGAAGTTATTCAGCAGGTGGCCGATTATTTCAGTGTTCTAAGCGAACCCATGCGGCTCAAGATCTTGAATCTGCTAGGGAATGGTGAGCGGTGTGTGCAAGAGCTGGTTGAGGTTACCGAGACCAGTCAAGCGAATGTCTCTAAGCATCTGAAGGTGATGCTGCAGGCGGGGATACTGACTCGCCGCACCGAGGGCACATCTTCGTTTTATCGTGTGTCTGACGACCTAAGTTTTCAGCTGTGTAGTCTTGTGTGCGATCGCATCGCCAGTCGCATCGAAGAGCAAGCCAAGCATTTTCGCGCCTTTAGCTTTTCCAACCAGGAAATTGCCAGCCAGGAAGAGGCTGAAGTTGCAGGATAGCCTGTCTCTCGGACATCTCCCGGACCTAAATAATGCTGTAGTGGCAGCCCACGGTGGCCCAGTGAGAGGTGTTGAGGGTATAGCTATCAGACTCGTCTGGGTTTTCACCGCTGCTAAGGTCGCTCAGTAATGCTTGAACGATTGGTAAAGCGGAGTCGCCCAGAGTAACTCGCTGATTGCTGGCCGCATTAGAAATAGTCAGGAGTTCCTGCCAGCAGCTGGTTAGCGGTCGAGTGCTGCATACCAGGTAGGTTTCCACTCGACCTTCTGGGTCATCGACTATCCAGGTATTTTGGCCGGTGGGTAAATTTGTTGATTTGCCAGGAGCCAGCGTTAGAGCTGTTTGCAGTGACTCAAGAGAATAGGGCTGACCGTCGCTAGGGGGAAAAAAGGCCAGCATGCGATCGCGCGCATCAAATCCCAGCAGCATGATATAGACCGGCTCCATGCCAAAATTTAGCGCCTGATATCGAACGCCGGCCCCTTTTGAAAACTCAACGGGGCGATTCTGGCTACCGTCGGCCAGACGGCTTTTCGATGCCTTACCCGATGCCTGTCGCGTTTCCTGCTGCAGCACCAATTTTTCAGCCTCGCCCATGGATAGCAAATTAAGCCGAATTGCCAGCTGAGAAGATGTTTGGTTTTCACTCAAGCGCAGCAGCTTCATCGCTAATATTGTTTCAAGCTTGGGCGACAGACGACTAACCGCCATTTTGACGGCTTCATCTTGCTTCGCAAGTGTGCCAGCAATCAGGTTTCGGCTAGGGGTAAATAAGCCATAGCCCTGGCGTACCCCCACAGTGGCTTTTGCCTCTCCCTCTATTTCATCCTGTGGAGCTGACTGAGATTTACCCAACAGACAGTCGGCTGGATGGGTATCATCCGTGGAGTCTACAAACGATAATGCAGCCAGAGCGCTAGTAGCGTCCACACGCTCAATGCGTTCCAACCTCGCATCCAAAGAGACCACTAACGTGACGTCTTGTGATAGAACTCGTACGACTTCGTAAAGCGGCTGTCCTTCAGACCAGAGAGTATCCTCGGCCAGCTTGAGGTGACCTGAAAGTCCTGTTTGCGATCGCACAGTCGCTTCCGGTCGATCGGTCTCAATCTGAGAGGTAAATCCGAGCTGCTCGCTATACTGCACCACATCAGCCGGGAGACCGCCTAGCCAAACAGTCGCCATGCGGCCTTCAATTGATGTGACCACTGCATCTAAAGAGGGCCGGTCGGTCTCTCCATAAACAACGTGACCGTCAGCCGTTTGAGTAGTCCAATTCGGGGTTTGATTGGGTACCAACGGCAAGATTGACTCCTGGGCGCCTCGCATCGTAGCCGCCAGCTTGGCCGGAGTTTGGGCGGCCCAAAGGTATCGAGTTAACCCATAAGTAAACAGACCGGCACTAAAATTGGGCCACTGACGTTCTACGACGGGCTGACCGTCTCGGGCCGCCATCAATAAATCCCCCGGAAAAAAGGCCGGTTCCGTCGCTGTCTGTAATTTTTGCAAATCGGCGGTCACATCGGCTGCAGACAAGTTGGGAACAGTGACCCCGGTAATGGTGGGTATGTCCCGACGCACGCGTGAACGATAGCCACCAGACAGTGGAATATCTAGCTGACTGTAGCCAGCGTCTACGATGGTAAATACCTGCTTAGTTTTCAGCTTAGCTAGAATTTGTTTTACCCAGGACACCGGTATGTCTCTAGACATAGTCTCCGTACCAGCTGGCAAATAGCCATCTACCGGCACCCAGGTTTTAAAACGCTTGTCCCCTAACGCTACTTGGCTACCACAGCCGCTAAAGTGAATGACAATAAAATCATTGGCGTTTGATGTTTGTACCAGGTTATAGAGTGCGCCTAAAATGTTGGCCTGCGTAGCTTTATCATTTACCAGTGTGACAATATTACGCGGGTCAAACCCAAAACGATATACCAAAAGCTGATGCTGAAGCTCCACATCAGTCTCACAGCCCTTTAGAGGCTTTAATTCTTTTCCCAGCACACTGCTTGAATACTGGTTGATGCCAATCAGCAGCGCTAACCTGCGACGGGATGAATCTGCCAGCGCTTGATGCCAACCGAGAAGCTGGGACTGACTTAGACCCAAGCCCCCTAAAATGACTCCTGTTGCTGACAAAAACTCCCGTCGCTTCACTATTTGACTACTCCATTAGCTCTGGGCTTGCATGGCACGAGACAGCTCGGCAGCCACTTCGGGGCGAGAGAATTCCGGGGGGGGAAGCTCACCACGACGCAGCATCTCACGTACCTTAGTTCCCGACAAATGAATCCGCTCTTCTTTACTGCTGGGGCTAGTCTTACTAGTCGCCTTAGTCCCTGTGCGAGTTCAGTAGAAAGCGTGCTCAAACTTCATCGGTGTGATTCCCAGCTCACCAGGTTCAAACTGGTCAAAGATATGCTGGGCATCGTAAGTACCGTAGTAGTCGCCTACCCCAGCATGGTCACGACCCACAATAAAGTGAGTACAGCCATAGTTCTTACGAATTAAGGCATGGAAAATTGCCTCGCGAGGACCAGCGTAGCGCATAGCCGAAGGATTAATTGCTAAAATTACCCGATCCTGCGGAAAATATCGGTCCATCATAATCTCGTAGCACCGCATCCGCACATCTGCAGGGATGTCATCTTTTTTAGTTGCGCCCACCAGCGGGTGCAAAAATAGACCGTCTACGGTTTCTAAAGCACACTTTTGGATGTACTCATGGGCCCGGTGAATGAGGTTACGAGTTTGAAAACCAACGACAGTTTTCCAACCGCGCTCACGGAACATGGCGCGAGAAGCGGCGGGATCAATTTGATATTTAGGAAATAGGGGGTGATCGTCACGCTCTAGCAGCCATACGGGACCAGCTAGATTGATGGGTCCCTGTTCATAAATAACCTTTACGCCCGGATGCTTTTCTTCATCCGTGCGATAGACATTGACCGCTTCTTTTTGCTTGTCATAGGTATACTTCTCAGTCAGTTCAAGTACACCGACATAGCGACCTGTGCTGTCATTTAGGCGAATAAACATACCCTCATTAAGAGGAGCCGCAATTTCTTCAGACACAGATAGAGTCACTGGCACCGACCAGGGTAACCCACTAGCCAGACGCATATCAGTGACAACAGGCTCGTAGTCGGCCTTACCCATAAAGCCAGTGAGAGGACTAAAGCCACCAATGGCGATCATCACCAAATCTGACAAGGCACGGTCGTCTAAGGTGACCTGAGGTAAAAAATCAGCTTTACTTAAAAATTCTGCTTTTTGCTCACCGGTTGCTAAACGGTTGATAAGCGTGCCGCCGTGAGCGGCGATACCATCAATAGTTAATGTCAAAATGTCCTCTTTTCTTCTATAGAAACTACGTAAAAGTTCATCAGTTAGCGAACGGTCGAATTAGACCGCCGCCGAGCACCCGACCGTCATCGTCGTACCATACGGCAGCCTGACCTGGGGAAACACTAAACTGAGGTTCTGTAAAGACGAGCTTTACGGAACCGTCGGTTAGGGGAACCACAGTCGCAGCTTTCGCAGGAGAGCGATAACGAATCTGCACTGCTACTGAGATCGGTGTGTCTGGAGTCGCAATGGACACCCAGTTAACCCGATCCACAATGCAATGCGGCTGATGAACACTATCTCGTTCACCCACAACCACCTGATTGCGGGCAACGTCTAAGGCAACAACATATAAAGGAACAGGTGCAGAGATTCCTAACCCTTTGCGTTGGCCAATGGTGTAATGATGAATACCCGTATGCTGCCCCAAAACCTGACCGTCGGCACTGACAATGTCACCAGGTTTGGGGGCTAAATATTTATCTAAAAACGCCTGCATGGAGCCATGCTGTTCAATGAGACAAAGGTCCTGGCTCTCGGGTTTTTCAGCCGTATGGAGACCCAGCTGAGCAGCCATTGCTCGGGTCTGAGCTTTAGTTTGCTCGCCTAAAGGAAATTGGGTAGCTCCCAGCTGCTCCTGGGTCAGGTCGTAGAGAAAATAGGACTGATCCTTGTTGCGGTCCACCGCACGGCGCAGTTCATAGCGCCCGGTTGTGGGGTTGTGGGTAATGCGAGCGTAGTGCCCTGTAGCAATCGTTTGCACTCCAAACTCCTTGCGGGCGTACTCCAGCATCGGGCCAAATTTCACACTGCGGTTGCACTGGGAGCAGGGCAGCGGTGTGATACCTTGCTCGTAGCCTGCCACTAGATAGTTGACGATCTTTTCTTCAAATAGTTCACGAGTATCGACAACGTGATACGGAATATCTAACTCTTCACACAGCTGGGCCGCATCTACCATACCCTCAGAACAGCACTGCCCTTTGCCCTTCATCAGCCACAGGGTAAGACCAATCACATCATGTCCCTGTTTGTGTAGAGTCGCCGCAGCAACCGAACTATCTACGCCCCCGGAGAGACCTACAACGACCTTACCCATAGATGACCAAACGTATCAAATACCACCCCTTAGGCTAACATTCCATTTACAAATCCGTAGCCGATCCTGATTACTTCTGGAGACGGATTAGGTTGGAATATGTGCCTAAGATGGCAGATAGCTTAAACGGCACTTCAAGGAATACAGTCGCTCATCCTGTAAATCCTTATGAAATGCAACTAATTATGACAAGTACACCCTATCAATTTGAGATCCATGACAGGGCGAGGGATTAGACCCATCATTCAATCCACCTGCGTCACTGCCGCGCAGATGCAGGCAATTGAAGGTCGGCTCTTTGCGGCTGGCATGCCAACGGCGGCTTTGATGGAGAAAGTTGCCGGACGGATTGTGGACTATTGGCAACAGCGCTGGCCGCTAAATGCTCAAGCTCAAAAAATTGGAATACTAGTCGGTCCGGGGCACAACGGCGGAGATGCCCTGGTGGTTGCCCGCGAACTTTATTTGATGGGGTATGACGTCGCTGTCTATGGTCCTTTTGAGCGTTGTAAACCTTTGACAGCTGCCCATGGTCAATACTGTCGCAGTTTGGGAATTCCTTGGTACCAGATGTGGAATGAGCTAGAACCTACCTTAAGTCAGGAGGGTTGCATTTTAGACGGTCTATTTGGCTTTGGTCTTAGCCGTCCGTTGACAGGCGATGTCGCCATCGCGGTTGAGCGTATTAATCAAAGTGGTATGCCTGTAATAAGTATCGATCTACCGTCAGGGATTCATACCGATAGTGGAAAGGTGCTAGGGACAGCTATCAAGGCAGCAACCACACTGTGTTTGGGATTGTGGAAACGGGCCTGCCTGCAGGAAGCGGCTCAGCCCTATTTAGGAAAGCTTCACCTGATCGACTTTGATATTCCGTTGGAGGATATTCAAACGGTGCTGGGGCGGTCGCCTCGGGTACAGCGGCTCACGGCTGCTAAGGCATTGCAAACGCTTCCCCTTGACCGCTCGCCAGTGGCACACAAATATACGACGGGACAGCTGCTGATTATTGCCGGTTCTCGACAGTATAGCGGTGCTGCTTTGTTAACGGGCTATGGGGCTATGGCCAGTGGCGTAGGGATGGTTACTATGGTTGTGCCAGAAAGTATCCGTCTGCTGATATTGGCTCAGCTACCTGGGGCTCTGGTGCTGGGGACCGAAGAAACAGCGACAGGTGCGATCGCAGCGCTGCCCGATCTCTCGATGGCTCGCTATGACGCTATTGCCTGTGGTCCTGGTTTAGCCCAGGTAGCCTGGCTCCCCAAGATATTGGCTAGCGACGTTCCGTTGCTGTTAGATGCAGATGCCCTGAATGGCATCACCGCAGAGCAGCTTGCCGCTCGGCAAGAAACCACAGTGATCACACCCCATCCCGGAGAGTTTCGGCGACTGTTTCCAGATTTGACCGTGGGGCATGAGGGTGCCCTTAAAGCGGCCCAGCTAACGGGAGCGACTGTGGTATTCAAGGGCTCAAAGGTGGCCGTTGCCGCCGATGAGCGACTGTGGATTAATCCAGATAGCACTCCCGCGCTGGCTCGCGGCGGCAGCGGTGATGTTTTAACTGGGTTGATGGGAGGTCTGATGGCGCAGCGGCCTGCCGCCCAAAGCAACGCTGCCTTGAGCGCTGTTTGGTGGCACGCTCAGGCTGGACTTTACGTTCAGCAGCGGCGTACTGTGCTTGGCGTGGACCCGCTGGAACTCGCTCGAGGATTAAATCCGGCTTTGGCCCAATATCTGAGGGAGATAGCGTAAGCCGGCAGCTGTGCAGCGCTTGCCATGTTTTTTGGGGGGGGTTGGGGTTACATTTTTCTGGACCTGGGGGAACTGCTGCGCGATCGCAGCGTAATTAGCATCAGCCCCAAAATTGTCAGCGGTACAATCACAAACTTTAAGGCTGAGCCAAACATGACTGTGCTGTCATGTTCGGTGGTCTTCATCACCAAATAGAGGGTATAGGCCAGATAGTACACCAGCAGCAGCAGCCCTTCCCAACGACTCACCAAATTGTCATTCAAACAGATAGGGAAGCACATCACAGCTACACCAATCATGACTGGAATATCAAACGCGAGCACCGACGGTTCAATGGCAATACCGCCGGGAGACAGGGCGCTAGTGGCCCCCAAAACCACCAAAATGTTAAAAATGTTGCTACCCACCACATTCCCAACGGCAATATCGCGCTCGCCGCGAAAACTGGCCACCATTGATGTTGCTAATTCAGGTAAAGAGGTGCCCAGCGCCACAATCGTTAATCCAATAATCAATGGATTAATCTCAAGCGCCTCAGCAATGGTCACAGCGCTGTGCACCAGCAGCTGAGAGCCAATGACTAAAAACGCCATTCCTCCCAGAAACGCTAGCACTTCGATACTGACCTTAGACCAAGCGAACTCCTGAGGACCATACTCTTGAGCATATTCATTCTGGACATCCGGATTGCTCTCCCGACGGCTCTGGTAGAGCAAAAATAAGGTGTAGCTTAGCCCACCGATAAATAAAACAACGCCGTCTGACTTACCAATAATGCCGTCAAAGCCAAAGAGAAAGACAAGTCCAGATACCCCAATCATAATGGGCACATCCAGCCGGATCAGCTGTTGAGCCACTACCAGCGGGGCGACTAAAGCAGATAGCCCTAAAATCAGCAACACATTACAAATGTTGCTGCCGACAACATTGCCGACAGCCAGCTGAGCCTGATTGTTAAACGCTGCATGTAAGCTAACGGCAAGTTCTGGTGCACTCGTACCAAATGCAACCACCGTCAGGCCGATCACCAACGGAGAGATGCCCACCATGGCTGCCAAGTTGGAGGCACCCCGCACTAAAAAATCGGCTCCAACCACCAGGAAAACTATCCCCAGTATGAGTAACACAGTGGCAGTCATGGCCTACAGGCTATCTCCTTGCATAGGTTTGATGTTTAGTTTTGATTGAAACAGCGAGCAATTAAACTGTCGATTTGAGTTTACCGAGCATTCACCGACTTTACTGAGTCTGGTCTGCGGTTTTGATCAAATCAACTAAACTGCCTGTAGCAACTCCCTTTAATGATTACCATTCTGACGCTGATTGTGAAGTAATGGAACTTGCCAATCGACTTAATTGTTTTACTAACAGATGACATTAGCTCCCTGGCGACCCGTCTTAGCTCGGGCCCTGCATCGCAACCGAGCCCGAGCCTACTGCCGATATCTACAGCTGGCGACTCTAACCCCCCAAGGCAGGCCTTCCAATCGTACTTTAGTTTTTCGGGGGTTTGTAAACGACGCTCTCCAGATGGTGACTGATAGTCGCAGTGAAAAGCTTCAGCACATTAAAATCTGTCCATGGGCTGAGATTTGCTGGTACTTCACCGTTACCCGCGAACAGTTTCGTATCACCGGAGAACTTACGGTGATTGATACTCACCATACTGGTGATATCCGTCAAACCGCCTGGCAGTCGCAGTCGAACAAGGCTCGCCAACAGTTTTATTGGCCCCATCCAGGACAGGCTAGAGCCAGCGACGCTCTCT
Source organism: Leptolyngbyaceae cyanobacterium (assembly GCA_050043465.1). Taxonomy (GTDB): domain Bacteria; phylum Cyanobacteriota; class Cyanobacteriia; order Phormidesmidales; family Phormidesmidaceae; genus Leptothoe. Next base: position 11,224 of record JBHJIL010000088.1, on the reverse strand, counting down.
TTGAGTCAGACGATGCTGTAACAGATAGTCCGCCAGATAGCTTTAATGTGCTGTTGCTGTATCCTGAGCGCGTGGATCACTTAAACCTGCGGGGGGATCCTCAAAATCGGTATATCTATCAGCGAGATGACGATGGTTGGAAGATGCAGGAGGTTAATCCTTAGGGCAAGTCCCAAAGAGGCAGGTGTTTTCCTATCGCTGAGGACAGCCGTCTAGAAATTCTTCAATTGCTCGGTCTTTGAGCCGACAGCAGTCCCCGTCATCGTCGTTTGCTGAAATCGCCTTGGTAGGAAACGATACCGTGGGCGCGGTTGGCTGCTGCTTTAGCTGTTCAACTTGCTGTTCTAGAGACTCAATTCGATCGACTAGGGTACGGATAACGGCCGCTTCAGAGTCAGGCAGCTGGCCGTGTTCTAGGGGGCCAGAATGACTGGGACGATGCACAATCCGTCCAGGAACCCCTACGACGGTGCAGTCAGAGGGAACGTCTCTCAACACGACTGACCCAGCTCCCACGCGTACATTGTTGCCCAGCTGAATATTGCCTAGAACCTTGGCCCCCGCGCCAATCACAACTTGAGTTCCGACAGTAGGATGACGTTTGCCAGTTTCTTTGCCTGTCCCGCCCAGGGTTACGCCCTGGTAGATCAAGGAATAGTCTCCAACAATAGCGGTTTCACCAATGACGACTCCCATGCCGTGGTCAATAAATACCCCTTGACCAACGGTGGCTCCTGGATGAATTTCGATGCCGGTAATCAGCCGCGCGATGTGGGAAATAAATCTAGGTAGGAAGGGCAGCTCCAGACGCCATAGCGCATGGGCTATGCGATACATCGATAGGGCATGGAGACCTGGGTAGCAGACTAAAACTTCCAGGGCGTTGCGAGCAGCTGGATCGCGTTCAAAAACTACTCTAAAGTCGGCTTTAAAAGTTCGTAACACGTAGACGTCCTCAAAGGTAACAGAGCGTTGCTGATAGTTGTGTGGGCTGAAGAGCTAGACGGCCTGTAGCTGGTTCAACATCCAAAGCGGCGATGGGGAAGGAGTTCGGCTTGAATAGATGGCAAGTGGCATAGCCAGTCATAAGCATGACAGTGCCCTTGAGTAAAATCAGCAGCACGGCATCCTTGGATAGTCAAATGCCATCGCAGAATGTAACAAAACATTCCGCACCTAGCATACCGCAGGCTTAAGACTTCAACCTGAGTGTGACCTTAATCGCAGACGGGCTAATTTATGTCAATTGGCGGATGCGAGTCAGGCTAGCGGCCGTCGCTCATGATTGTGTTTGGCGGTCGTGAGTCTGTAACAAAAAGCTTTATTTTGTGAACTATGACAAATCCTGAATCATCGTCCTACATTCTTTTTTTACAGCACGGCTGGCATGATACCCATCGGCGGATGTATGGGCTGGGGCAGACTCTAGCCGAGCGTCATGCTGATGTGATTGCCCCTAATTTAGGGCTGGTCAAAACCTGGTGGCGGATCGAGCCTTTGATCAACGCGTTAGAAGCAATTGCGATCTCAGCTCACCAGCGTCACCCGGATCGGCCCTGGCGCATCGTTGGCCACTCTATGGGTGGCCTGATCTGGCTAGAGCTGCTCCAGCGGCATCCAGAGTGGTGGCCCCACGTTACCTCTCTCAGCTTAGTTAGCTCTCCGGTGGGTGGCGCGGACCTGGGGAGAATTTTTGACCCCTTTGGCTGGGGTATCGGCATCGCTCGGGATTTGGGGACCGATCGACGTGCGATCGCAGAGCGTCTGGCTCAGCATATTCCTATACAGACCATTGCCAGCGACTATGACGGCGGCAGCGATGGCACCGTCCCTGTTCAATGCTCTCAGTTTCGCCACGCTTTCTATACCCAGCTCAGCGGCATTCGCCACGACAACACCAAAGACCACCCACAGGTGGCTAGCGCCATTCAGCAGTTTTGGACCGCTCTGGCAGATACCGCCCCAGATCTCGTCCCGGAACCGCTGCTAGGACCGTTGGAGGATGCCATCGTCAAAGATCTACAGCAGACGGCAGGGATGACCGACGCCCACAGACGCGGGTTCGACAAAGCTACCGTTTGGGCCACCCTGAGGGATGGTTTTACCCTACGTATCTGGCGCAATTCCCTGGGTATTCACCATGTCTTTTTAGCCGATCCTCAAAATCACTGCCGCTTTGCCGGCTTTGTGGGCTGGCCTGACACCCAGGGACTGTATGCTGCTCTAGCTAGCATCAAGCAGCGCTACGCATCGCCGACGCACAGATGAATTTTCTTTGATACCTGGGCACGCTGATAGCATGACGTGAGTCAAGGACCCTAGTCCTTTATGCCGCTGCTATTTTAATGACACCTATTCAGAGTGCATCTAGGTCGGTCAGCTCCCACGGATCGGACCTGTTTTCTGAGCCTATGCCCGAACCGCCTCCCGAACTATCTATTATTGTGCCGCTCTACTGCGAAGAGTCCAACGTCGACCACCTATTTGAGCGGTTAGAAACAGTCGTCCACAGTTTGCGAGTAACCTACGAAATCGTCTGTGTAGACGACGGTAGCAAAGACAATACGCTACTACGGCTGATCGATCATCACCGACGTAACCCAGCCATCAAAGTGGTGGCCCTGGCCCGTAACTTTGGCAAAGAGCTGGCCCTGACCGCCGGTATTGACCACAGCCAGGGGCAAGCCGTGGTCCCCATCGATGCTGATTTACAAGATCCACCGGAATGTATCCAGGCGCTGATGGAAATATGGCAAGAGGGCTACGATGTCGTCTATGCCAAACGCAACACCCGCGCTGGCGAAACCTGGCTAAAGAAACTTTCTGCTAACGGATTTTATCGTGTGATCGCCAGCATGAGTCAGGTCCCCATCCCCCAAGACACAGGCGACTTTCGACTGATGGACCGACGGGTGGTAGATGCCCTCAAACGGCTGCCAGAACGGACCCGCTTTATGAAGGGACTCTTTGCCTGGGTGGGCTACAAGCAGACCTTTATCACCTACGACCGCGACCCGCGCCATAGCGGTAATACCAAGTGGAACTATTGGAAACTGTGGAACTTTGCCCTGGATGGCATTATCTCCTTTAGCTCTACTCCCCTCAGGGTATGGGCTTATTTAGGCGTGATGATTTCTGTGATCTCCTTTATCTATGCGTCGTTTTTAGTCATCCGGACGCTGGTGTTGGGTATTGATGTGCCAGGCTATGCCTCTTTGATGGTGGCTATTTTGTTTTTAGGAGGGGTGCAGTTAGTGAGCTTGGGGATTATCGGCGAATATCTGGGTCGAGTCTACGAAGAGGTCAAACAGCGACCGTTGTACCTAGTCAGAGAGTTTTATGGAGAAAAGACAGAATGAAACGAGCCGCCCATAGCCCAACCCCCCACAGCCCTGTCTATGGCTAATATCAAGCGGCTTATTTTGATCATTGCCCTATTGTGTATTGTGGCCACCGGAGCCGCAATGTTCTCCCTTGGGGGCATTGACCCCGAATGGCTACAGGCAACGCTGGATCGAGCCGGGATCTGGGGACCGATTATTTATATTGTTATCTACACAGTAGCCACGGTGCTGGTGCTGCCCTCTACGGTGCTAAATCTAGCGGGAGGAGCCTTGTTTGGCCCCTGGCTAGGCTCTCTGTGGACCACAGTTGGAGCGCTGGTGGCAGCCGTAGTTGCGTTTGGATTTACCCGCACCGTCGGTCGAGAGCTGGTAGAAAAACGGTTAGCGGGATACTGGCAGGCGATTGATGCTGAAATTCGTAAGGGTGGCATGGTCTATATGTTCTCGATTCGGCTGCTGCCAGTCATTCACTATGGGCTAGTCAATTTTGCAGCAGGACTCACATCTATCAGCTGGAAAGATTATGTGATTGGCACTGCTCTAGGAACCTTACCGGGAGTGCTACCGTTTGTACTACTCGGCAGTTCTGGACTCACCCTATCCCAAACGGGTGATCTGGTGCCTCTGGTTGTAGCATTGACTCTGATTGGCATGTTAGTGGGCGGTGCCACCTGGTATCGCCGCCGTCGCGTGCTCCCCAAGGCTCTGATCAAAGAGTCTCAAAAACCACAAAAAGACCCACGATGACCAGCCCGAAACGTTCTGAGCCATCATTATCATTAGAGGCCGTTTTGATCGGTGTGATTGTTGTTGCGATCGCGCTTCGCTTTCTGCTCTTGGCTCGTCATGAACTCTGGTATGACGAAGCCCTGAGTGTTTTACTAGCATCGGGACAAAAACTATCGTACCAAGCACCAGACGCGGTTCCTGTCGCCCTCAGAGACTACAGCCAGCTGCTGCGTGTTCCGGCAGAACAGGGGTTGGGAGACACCGTCGAAACGATCAAAAATATTCTTAAAGGTATCTTGGGGGATGCCCACCCACCGCTGTTTTATCTAGGTCAGCACCTGTGGATGCGGCTGTTTGGAGCGAGCATTATCGCCCAGCGCAGCCTGGTTGTTCTGACTAGTGTTGGCGCTATTATCGGTGGCTACGGTCTAGGAAAGCAGGTATTGGGCAATCGCGGTGGACTAATTTTAGCGGCGCTACTCGCTACAAATCCCTTTTTCCTAGCGCACTCGCTTAATCTGCGAATGTATGCCTTGCTCACTTTTTGGGCGGTGCTCAGTCAGTGGCTGCTGCTATTGTTGTTGGAGTATGGCGGTCCAACAACACTGCCGGTACGCTCTCTTTGGCTTGGTTTAGCCGTCGCTGTGACGGGCGGGCTGCTTACCCAGTATCTTTACGTCTACTGTTTAATTGGTCTAGCGGTGGCAATACTGGTGTTGGGACGACGTTACTGGCTACGCTGTGGTAGTGCTCTAGCAGCAGGGGTATTGCTGGCGCTGCCCTGGGTGCTCTGGGGTACACGTCAGCAGGCCAACAATCGCTCAGATGTGTTAAATCAGATCTCGGTTGAGGGTAGTCCGGTCGAAATCGCGCTGCGCCATTTTCAAGACATTGCCCATACGCTGGCTAATCAGCTGCTGCTGGGCCACTGGACAACGGGGTTTAAGCCCTACAGCGAAAGTATTAAACCGTCTGCGGTTGTCGTAGGCATTGGAATCATTGCTTTTCTGATATTTGTGGTCTGGCAGCTGCGCACAGAGAAACGAATTTTAGCGACAGGTGTAGTATTGGGGCTGGCACCCCTGGCAGTAGCGTTAGGGCTAGATATTGTTACTAATAAGTTTACGGTAGGGTTTGGCTGGGGGCGGTCAACTATTGTGGCGCTGCCAGGATGTTTGTTGCTGATATCCAGCTGGCTGATGACGCTGCAGCGCTGGCAGCGGCCTGTGCTGGCCGGACTGCTGTCGCTGTATTTTGTTGTGGGGGTGGGGAGCTTTGTGGGTCGCGATCGCAATATTTTTCGCACCCTGAATACGATGCTTGAACCCGATCAATCCACGCTAATCGCAGTTAACTCTAACGCCTGGGGTAACGTCAGCCGTCTTGCCTTTCATGTGGACGGAACCCAGCAGCCGGTGGACATGCTAATGCTAAAACCGTCAGAGCTAGCCAATGCCCTAGAGTCCGCTGTCAATAACGACAGCTATGACCGTGTGCTGCTAGCCAACACCCGCTATCCCGTATGGTCCACCCCAAAAACTGAAGAAGATGCCCAAAAGTTTTATCGAGAGACCCAAATGGCCTTAGAGCCCGACTATTTGCTCACCGATCAAGCGTTTCTCCCCGGTACTATGAAGCTGGATCGATTTGAGATCCGAGCGTACCGGCATAATCCTTGATAGATTGTCGGCATTGCTGCTCGTCTTGCCTCATACCCTCAGCCAGCAGGCGCTTACTCACTTAATACCGACAGCTGTTCTCCTTGCTGTGTATAAAACACATCCTCCACATCGCCTCGACGAAATAAAGGCTGCTGCTGTCGCTTTGATAGCCGATGTTCTAACCCAGCTTTGATCAACAAGTCGAGAATGTCCTTTTTACGCTGGCCAAACATTGCCGCGGCATCCTGTAAGCGAATCCACTGCTGCCGAAAGAGATTCAAAATCTTCTCTTCGGGCTCTTGCTGAATGCGGGTGAGCAAAATCTCTGCTAGCAGCCAACATGCCTTAGTGTCAGCCCCAGCTCGATGGGAAACCCCTACATCAAAATTGAAGTGTTTTACTAGATTTGGCAAACTGCGAGACGGCAGATCCGCCAGCATCAGCCGCGATAGCAGCACTGTACAAAACCGATGGCTGGGGGGACGATAGTACTGAACATCTAGCCGTTTGTACTCCGATTGCAGGAATCCATAGTCAAAGTCCAGATTGTGGGCCGTCAGCACATCCTGACGCAATAAAGCCTCATAGTCAGCCCACACCTCCTCCGGATAAGGGGCTTTACTAACCATGGCAGTAGTGATCCCCGTGATTTTAGTAATAAAGGGTGGCACCTTACCCGTCGGGTTAATCAAAGACGTTTCCTGCTGTAGGATACCGTCAGTCAAGTTGGCCTTAATGACAGAAACCTCGATAACATTCGACTTATAGGCAACGGAGCCAGTGGTCTCAACATCCACGACTGTCAGGGTAGACTGACTCACCCGCCGATAAAAGGCCAGCAGCTGCTTGGATAGCAAGGAAGATTGACCCTGATATTTTTTTCCCGACAATTTAGAGGCAGTAGCCATAGTGACTGGCGCGGACAACCTAAGTATCTTAGCGTTACAGCTATGGGCTAACCCTATTACAATCAAGTATTATACAAAGTATAATTGAAAGCCTACATATGCTATGGATATTCAGCTAAAAAAATGGGGTAATAGCTTAGGGTTGCGCATTCCACATCAGCTAGCCATGCGTCTTGGTCTAGATGAAAACTCTACCCTTGAAATCCTTGAGCTGGATAATACTTTAGTAATTAAGAAAAAAATTAATCCACCCAATTTGGATGTTCTGCTTGCCAGCATTCCAGATGACTTTGCTTATCCTGACGATGTTGCTGATTTTGTAGCTGGTGAGCCTACGGGCCAGGAACTTATCTAAACATGGATATTCAGCGGGGTGATATTCTTCGTATCAATCTAAATCCAACTAGTGGCCGAGAGCAAACAGGGAATGCGCGTCCATGCCTGGTTCTTAGCCGTACTCAGTTTAATCAGTCACGGAAAGGCATTGTAATTGTTTCCCCTATCACTAGCACTGTCAGACCGGATATTAAAACAATGATTTCTATCCCTGATGGATTCAGGATTCAGGGCTCTATCATTGCAGAGCAGGTACGGACATTAGATTTAAGTAAACGCTGGTGGAAATCGACTGGCGACCGGCTACCAGAAGAGTTTGTTGACTATGTAGTAGCGACTCTAAACGTCCTGATTGGTGGAAGGTAGGCGCTTGATAGTCTGACCGTGACCGTAGTCACAACAGCTGTTACTTCTACGGATTGAGGCTTACTACCCTAGCTGAAATAGTCACGGTATTAGATCGAACAGCGTTGCTAGCGAACATTACCCAAATACTTGCTAAAGATGCCTTTACGTCCGGGACATCTGTGTGAAGCACTGGAATAGTGGGCAGTCTAACTTGGCCTAACTGCTTTATGTGTTTGTGTGCTCTATCAGTATTTTTATTTCGGATATCAGTCTGCAGGATAAATCCATAGACGTTTGATTAAAAAACTGGCGTTGCTGAGCCTCGGTATGATTTTCTCTGAAAGATGTTGGCATACGGCACTTCTGACAGATCGGTTTAGCCTCTAAATCAGCAACGGCAAAAAATCAGTTACTCATCCCAGTTGGCAGGGATGCCAACTGTCTGTTGCGCTGTGCTTTATAGCCCGTGAGTGTTGTACGAGTATTTTATGGATCAGCCAATTATTCTTGATGAACTTATCTCTTTTGACGACAGTCCAACATTGTTTGTGGCTGACGAAATATCTACCAGAGAAGAGTATCCTGAAGCGCTAAATGCTCCAGCGGGAACAGACTTTGAATTACAAGAAAAATGGATCAGCGCCATTGCCTACTGCCCATTGCTATCACCAGATCATCGTTGGAAAACAGGTAATATTCAGGTTTGTATAGAATTTATTCCTGCTATCCCTGAAATTATCTAGAGCGTAGACACTGAGAGATTTCCTCAAGACACTTGTGTAGGAGAATTAAGCCTTTTTGAATCGTTTGACAGTGTTCAAGTATTGATTAAGAAAAGGCAGTCCGCCGATAGCGGGGAGGAAATAGCGAGAGGTACAAAGTAAGCCCAACGCGGCTCCGGTGGCCGCACTAAAGTAAGGAGCATACAGAGCAACGAGGGCCGCATCGCGGGTACCAACGCCGGCAAAGGTCAGGGGGAGCAGTCCGGCCAAAATTGCCAGAGGAGCCAGGGCAAAGCTAACGACCGGGGGGGCCCAGGCATTGAGGGCTAAGATAAACAACCAAATTTGTAGCAGGTGTAGAAACCAGACAAAAATTGACATGCTCGCAATTCGCGTTAACTGTGTGGGATTACCCCAAAAGTAGTCGTGCATTTCATCCCAAGAATCTTGAAACGAGGCAAGCTTTTGAGCGATCTTGCTAGGGGCAATCCGGCGCATGGCCGTAAATCCTAGACGGGCGAATCCTTTGGAACCGAGCATTAAAAGACCAAATATCAGGCCGCCAAGAATGCCGACAGTCATGGTCCAAAAGAAAGCGTCTTTTTGGGGGTAGAGCAGCAGACCAAACGCGCACCACAGCAGCAGCGACAGCATATCGCAGGCTTTTTCAAAGATGACTATCGAAAGAGACAGGGTACCACTGAGATGACCTCTCTCTTTCATAAAATAGGTCTTAGCAATATCTCCCATTTTTGAAGGCAGCACCATATTAAGGACACTGGCGGCCAAAATAAGTTTGTTGGCTTCCCAGATGCTCAGCTTGGCCTGGGCCGGAACCAGCTGTTTAAGCCGCCAGCCGGTAAAGAACGTAATGGGAACAACCATTCCTAGACTGACGACCATCCAAAACGGATGACAGTCTCGAAAAACCTTGAGCAGTTCTGGAAAGTCAATTTTGGTATATAAGACAGCCAGGATCAGCGTGCTAATAAAAATAGATATAAAGCGTTTCATAGATAAAATCTAATTTAGAACCCAGGTAAAAAAGGCTAGGAAAAACAGTCGTTACAGCTGTCGTTCTATTTGGAGAGGCCGATCGTCAGCAAGGGAATGAACCTCGCTGGTTAAATCTTTCCAGGGCTGCAGTTGCCCTGACTGAAAGGTTCGACTCATCACAACATAGATGGAGGTTTGGTCACCGCCGATACCGGCGGTGAGAACATTTTTCCAGCCGCTACTGGCCGTCAGCGTATCTTTGATTGTCCAGTGGCCATCTTGCCATTGAAATGTTCGCTGAAACCGGAACGGAGCATCGTTTTTGCCGGTGATCAGCATTTTTTGTAGGAGCTTACGGATGAGGTTGGGGAAGAAGCGCCCGACTGTGAGCATAACGACTCGTAGAATCATGAGATTCAAGGGGGTCATCTGCTTTTGTTTGGCCCAGCCTAGCGGTCCTGCGATAGTAATTTGATCGTCTTGGATGTCGTACTGATAATCACCAACCAGGTGACCAACGGCGTTTTTGAGCTTGCTACCTTCTCTGACCTGTAGTGAAAACTGAGTGTCAGACAGCACTAGCTTGTTGTTGCGAAAGAACTTAAAAGCTCCTCCTTTATTGAGGGCGAGATACAGCTTTGTCTGGTCTCGCTGATCGATCAAGATGCGAGCATTGGGGTACCAGACACGTCCTATATGAGCTGGCTGAGTAGGGGGACGGACGTCGACAAAGTCTTTCCAGGTGAGCAGGTAGTTCCAGGTGTGGTGCCCCACAATGTGGTCATCGGCATAGCAAGAGCCGTGACCGTTTTGCAACCCTTTGAGAAATCGGTCGTTGATGCTGAGGGCTTCGGGTAGCCAGCGTCCAACTAATTCAAAGCCGTGGGGAAAGTAGTTGTAGGTATTGCGGCTGGTGTATTCGCCGCCGTAGGAACCGTCGGGATGGACAAAATGGCTGGCTAGACGGACGCCGTTTGCGATCGCATCCCTCAGCTTTTCATCTTTCCTATTCCCCAGGTCATAAACTCGTGCCAAACAAGCAATCGTCAGCGTGTGGTACCCCGGGTCGCAGCCCTCATATTCTTGAAACCAGCCCTCTGTATCCTGCCAAGACAGTACCTGCTCTAACCGCTGCTGGATAGCCCCCTGCCACTTTTGAGTGTTTAGCACCCGCGATGCGATTTCCAAACACAGCACAATCAGCGCCTGATGATTGGTAAGACGACCACTTTCTTGGTGGTGGGCTAGCCAGTCCGCTCGGGTGTCAAAAAATGTAAGCGCCTGCTGGTTGTTGAGCTTAAGCAGGCGATAGCTTTCCAAACAGGCCAGAAGCGAAAAGGCCGCTGCTCCCCCGGCTCGCTCAAAGGGAAAATAATCGTCACAGGATCCGTCGGGATGGGCGCTCTTGGCCGCAAAGACAATTCCCGCTTCTACCCAGGCTTTGATATTGGGCTGCTGATAAAAAGGGTTATCTGGTAGCGGCATGTCGTACACCAGCGCTAAGGGCCAGACAAACTCCTGGGACATGCCACTGGGAAAATCGATAATCTTGTACTGCCAAAAGTTGCGGTCAAAACAGCCGTAGTTAGGGCTGTGGGGATTGCGATCCTGCAGTGTCAGAATTTTAGGAATCTGGTCAAGGGCGGCCCGGGCAAATAGGTCTTTCATTGTTACTTGATCGTCTCCTGCGTCCGATGCTTTTGCATATGCTCTTCAATCTCTGAGCGTCGCAGCCTCAGTTGAATATCTTCTAATAGCTTTCGATTGGCCGACATCAGATCGGCAATCAGACCAAAAATCCAACACTGCACCCCGATCAAAATCAAAATGGCCGAAAAGATCAGACTGGGCACATGGCTGCGACCGGTTTGCTCAAAGGTGGTCACAAACAGCCAGACCCAGCGAACGCTTAGTAAAAACCCCAGACCAAAGGGAATAGCCCCCAAAATCGTAAAGAATGACAGGGGGCGATAGGTGATAAAAATACGCAGAATGGTAAACAGCGATCGCTGTACGTAGGACGCGATGCTTTTCACCAGTCGCGACGGTCGCAGATAGCCATTGGTACGGACTGGTACGGTCGTGACCGCCATGCAGCGCTGACAGGCTTGAATAATTGTTTCTAGTGTGTATGTATATTCATTAATTTCGTTATGCTGCATGGCCTCTTCGCGACTGAT
>JBHJIL010000087.1:0-18716 GCA_050043465.1 Leptolyngbyaceae cyanobacterium | reverse complement strand
GGATATCGTCTTCACTGAGTTTGAGGGGTCGTTTTGGCTGACTCAAGGAAGGACAGGTTAAAGAGGCTAAGCTAATACATTACCTGCACTATCTCAGTGACCTTGGAAAAACTCTCTATTTTTTAAGCCTAAGTAGTTACGGATAAAGTTGTGGACTATCGCTATGAAGAGCAGGTTCGTTCTGTATATCGACCTGCCAGTGTTGAAGCAACGGCTCCTGTGGAAATGTCAGTACCGGTAGAGCAAGCGGGCAAATACGCGATTGTTGAGCACCCCTACGATTATGCTAGAGAGCCAGGACTATACGATATGAACGACGATAGTCATAAGCGACTACGTCTATATGAGGAACGCCTTGTAGCTGATAAAATACGTCAAAAAACCGGCAGCGTCACCGTCAGCAAGCGAATCGAAACTGATGTGGAAACAGCTGAGGTGCCTATTGAAAAGGAGAAAATTATTATTGAAATTGAATCGGTCAAGGGGAGTACTCGTGTGAATATGCCTGACGGTAGTTTCCAGGAGGGTACGGAAAATCGCTTGGATATCTATGAAGAGCAGGCGGATATCCGTAAAGAGCCTGTGGTCCATCAAGAGATTACTATTCGGAAAGAAACTGAGACTGATGTTGTTGTTGCTCGTGAAAATCTACGCCGAGAAGAGATAGAAATCCACAGGCAGGGTGAGCCGCCTGTAGCTGACAGTTAGAGCAACACCACTGCTCAAAAGCGAGAGCCGCTACTGGTCTAAAGACTGATCTCTGTAGCGATCTCGACGCTTGAAGGCTAGATAGGGTTTCTGTTCTTTTTTCTGCTCCCACCCGTTCATAATATCCTCAATTAGCAGCTCCTGAATCCAGACCTGACCAATCACTACGATAGGCAGAGCTAAGAACAGACCCAAAAAGCCAAACAATATTCCGCATATCAGTTGTGAAATGAGGGTGATTGCTGGCAGTAGCGAAACCTGACGCTTCATAACTAGGGGCGTTAGCAGATTACTTTCTATCTGTTGAATGACGACATACAGAATGAGGACAGCGACAGCTTTCCACGGGGCCTCAAGCAAACCTAAAATAGCTGGGGGTACTACACTTAGAACAGGGCCAACATTGGGAATAAAGGTTAGAAGACCCGCTGCGAATGCATTGCCAATTGGTAAAGGTACATCAATCAGACGAAGACCTATAAAGCTTAGAACGGTGATGACCATCATATTGAAGAGAATACCGATACCCCAAGCAACCAGAGACTGTTCGCATTTATCGAGGATATCTTTGATTCGATGGCGATAAAATTTTGGGAATACAGCGGTAAACGTCTGTCGATAGGCTTGCGGGTTTGCCAGCAGCATAATCGTGACGATCAGGACTAGTAAACTGTTAACAACTAGAGCAAATGTGCCTCTAAAGAGAAGAAAAAAGTTGCTGAACACACTTCTAAGGACGCGAGGAATATCGCGAACAAAGGTGTCTAGCTGCTGGGTTAGTTCTGTAAGCTCTATGGGGATCTGGTCATCTACTGTTTGTAGCCAACCGCTGATTTGAGCGACTTCTAGCGGGACTCGATCAAGCCACTGGGTGACCTGGTCTACAAACGGTGGAACCGTAATTCTAAGAATGATTGCGACAGCCGTGGAAATGGTAACCAGCGTTAGGGCAATGGCTACACCCCGCTGCAGCTGCCAGCGCACTAGCTTGCGAACGATGCGGTTGAGGAGGGTTGCGATCGCAACTGCAGAAAATGCCAACAGCACCACCACTCGTATTTTCCAGAGTAAATAAAGCGCAATTAGCAGCGCAATCAGTCCAATTAGCTTGCCAAATCTCATGGCTGGTCCCTATTCCCGGTGTTTAACTGCAGCCTACAGGCTGAGCCTGATTTTGTTATCAAACCAAAGACAGGGATTTAGGCTGGATCAAGGTTACAGCGACTATAGACAAAAAAAGGTATATCCGCTGGTAGAGGAACTGGGCAGAGAAAGTTCATACCCTGAGAGGTAAACCCACTATTCGAGAATAATGACAGCGACATACGACTACGATCTAGTAGTGATTGGAGCAGGCTCTGGCGGTCTGGCAGCAGCACGGCAGGCTGCGAAACTAGGCAAACGGGTTGCGATCGCAGAAAAAGCCGATATTGGCGGCACCTGTGTCAACCGTGGCTGTATACCCACCAAGCTGATGATTTACGCAGCTGAGTTTTCTAAGCAGCAAAAGATTGCGGGCAGCTATGGCTGGGTCAATCCAGAAGGCTTGTTTGACTGGCCAGACTTTAAGCAGTCTATGGACGACTATATTGGATCCCTCAGACAGACACAGACCGAGAATTTAGAAGGTATTGAGATTCTGCGAGGTGAGGCCACATTTGTTGATGCCCATACTCTCAAAATAGATAAGAAAACGATCACTACCGAGTTTGTTCTTATCGCCGTTGGCTCTCGACCGCTCATGCCTGACATTCCTGGTATTGAGCATGCTCTAACGTCACGCGACATATTTCAACTAGAGACGCTGCCAGAGTCTTTTTTAATTGTAGGAGGCGGCTATATTGGTGTGGAGTTTAGTCAGGTACTTAGCAGCTTTGGCTGTCGTGTCACGCTGGTAGACTCAAATCCCAATGTTCTGAATACATTTGACAAAGATATTCAAGAACGAGTCAAACAAATTTTAGTGAATGATCGCGTGCGCGTTGTAGATGGAGCGCGTCTAAAAGAAATCGAAGAAGGCACAGGCACACTAATAGCAACCCTAGACAATGGTTGGAGTCTAAAAGCCCAAAAAATATTTTGTGCCCTGGGTCGTAAAGCCAATATCGATACGCTAAACCTAGATGCTGTTGGAGTTACTCGTAAAGAGAATAAAATTGTTGTTGACGCTCAGGGCCAAACCCAAGAGTCTAACATTTTTGCCGTGGGTGACTGTACGGACCGCATGCTGCTAACGCCTGTAGCCAAAGCCGAAGCTGCCGTTGCGGTCAAAGCAATGTTTAGCGATAAGAAGCCTCAGGTAGATTACTTTTGGATTCCTTCTGCTGTGTTTATGCATCCAGAAGTAGCCACGGTTGGGCTAAATGAAGACGATGCCCGTCAGCAGCATGACTCCATAGAGACTCACTGCAGCGAGTTTACACCGCTTAAGTATGCGATGACATCAGAGTCTCCGGATGCATTTATCAAACTAATCCTCCAGCAAAAGAGTCAGAAAATCATTGGTATTCATCTGATTGCTCCTCGGGCGGTTGATATTGTGCAATCGCTGGTGCCGGCTCTGGAGAAGGGATTAACTAAAGACGAACTCGATAGTACCATTGGCATTCATCCTTCGGTAGGAGAAGAGGTTTTTGCTCTATAGTTTAACACCTGGCCCGATATCTTTAGTCATAGAGGTTTAGGGGCGGGTTAAAAGAGAAGCTGCCGTTGGAGAGACCAGCGGCAGCGTTAAAACTGTTCAAATGTAGGTTTGCGTCTTAAGAATTTAGTCCTGGCGCACTTTATTCAACCGGCACTGAAAGCTCGATAAGCTCGCGCTCTGGCTCCTGTTCCACCGTCGTCGCCAATGTTTTGCGCGTTTCTAGCTCTGGCTCTTTATAGACCTCAACGTCCACCTGATGACCGTCTATCGATACTCGTGTACGCCGGTCAGAATTGTTGTTGTCCAAGTCTACCGCGCTACCGCCCAAGTCGATTTCCAATGCCGGACTTGGCAGAGTAAGGATGAGGTTTATTCCTGCGATCGCAGCTACCGTAATGAAAAACCTCACATAGCTTTCCTTTAAAACCGCAAAAAAGCAAAAGGGCCCGTCAGAGCCCTTTTGCCTACTTCAAGACCAGCAGGTTCTAGAATGTAGCGTTGTTCTCGCCGTAGTTGTCAATATCGACACCATCAGGTTCGCTGGCACCAAAATCAGGGCTAGTAGTCGGCTCGTTATCAGTCTCGTCAGCATCACGAGTGCCTTCACGGTCGGGAATAATTACCTCGCCAGCGTTGTCACCGTAGGCTTCAATTGATAGACCATCGGGCTCGGCGGCACCAAAGTCACCGCTGTCATCAGCTTCAAACGCAGGGGTTTCGTTCTCTTCAGGTAGAGAAATTTCGCTTTCATTCTCACCGTAGTTCTCGATAGATACGCCTTCAGGATCGGTGGCACCAAAGTCACCGCCTTCTTTCATTTCTGCGGATACGGGAGATGTAGCTAGGAATAAGCCGCCAACCAAAGCAGCAGCAAGATTAGTGCTTTTAATAATAAAATTCTGAGTTTTTATGCGTTAAAACCTTTATAACGTTTACATTTCTAATGTAGGAAAAAACAGAAACGATCTAATCTATCGATCGTTATGTGTCTCACTATACCAAAAGAATGAGGAGACTCTGACATTCTGTCGTAGCGGCTGGCCTATACATAAGAGACTCTCTTGAAGGAGCTAGATCAGTTTTATAGCCTGATATCTATGCGCTTTCTGTGCCGATACGCTACTTAAAATGGGTGGCCCTCAAATAGCATTGGCAAAAACACTCAACGCAAGATTTACCCCAAACTAGACAAGCAAAAACTGCCATCAGCTACTACGACAGTTTATAGTCTAAAGAAGTCGTATGGTATACAACGATTTGCCAGCGGTGATAAACAAAGATCGGCCGTCTGGGCTACCGAATGTCAGATTGGCACAGACTTCGGGCAGTAGAATCTTTTCCTCCCTCATTGGCTTGGCAAATCATTAGAGCACGACCAGCAGCAAGGAATGGCCGTCTGGATCTTTGATGAGCAGCCCTGCGGTGTAGCGATACGGGTCCGGTAAATTAACGATCTGGAGCGCGGTTGTCTCGATTCCATGCTGTTTGAGGATGCCCAAGCTGGTATTAAGATCGTCAACCTCTAAAATCAAGTGGCGGTGAGACAGGTCGTTAATCTGCCAGGTTTGGGGTCGAGGGCGACCGGGCTGCTGGTAGTCCAACAGCTCTAGGCCAATTTTTGGCTGGCTAGTCTGTAAAGAGGTCAGTTTTACGTCGGCCCCCGGTACACCGTCTAGCTCCGCCTGTACAGGCCCGGTATTGTGCCCTTGACCACTCTCTTCTAAACCCAATAGGTCTCGATAGAAGGCAAGACTTTGAGCGGTATTGGAAACTGCGATCGCACTATGATCGATCCCTAAAAACAGCCGATCTCCCGGACTATCCCACTTGTCTCTACGTTTGTCTGTCGGAAACCAAATTAGTTCTAGGCTGTGGCCATCAAAATCTCTAAACTTAAAGGCCCGCACTCCCCCGGCGTTCGGATTATCCGCCGGAATCGTTTGGGGGCCAGAAGAGATGGGCCGAATATCAAACGACCGGAGACGTTCGTAGGCCAGGTCTATATCGCTGACAACAATCGCAATATGCTGAAACCAAAGATCGTGACTGCGAGAATCGGCTGGAACAGGCAACGCCTCTAAATCTAAATACTGAATCAGCTCAATATATTCGTCTCCTAGCCGCAGCGTTACCATGCGAACGGCACTAGGAGATACAGACCCTAGCTGGCTGTAGCTATTGGCTGGAAATATTTGGTCAAACAGTACAATACAGCCAAATGCCTGGGTATAAAATGCCGTCGAGCGCTCAATATCGGCGACGGTCATCGTGAGAGTGCTCAGCGAGTATGCTTTCATAATATTTAGTTCCAATCTCCTGGCTGTAGTCCTATCCAGCGATCTTCCGTGAGCTGAACAATCATGAGCTTAGCCGTTTGGTCGCCCACGGTCCCCGATAAATGCCCCTGACGGCCCTCGGTATCTGGAATCGTCTTTTGATCGGCTCCAAAAGAGATTTCCCCCGTTCCCATTTCTACGCGGGTGCCGTCCATCGTTTCTACAAACCAGGTACCCGATAGGGGAATAATCCACTGGGGTTTAGGATTCTCGTGCCATTCACCAACCCAGCCCACCGGTAGCTCTGCAAAAATAACCTTTGTTTGTTCACTAAAGATGTGATTGTTCCATTGGGGAGCGGCATCTCCCCCCATACTCTCTTGAGCAAATTCAGTGAGCTTACAGCGAGTTTGGTGGCTCACACCGTACTGGTCTGTCCAAACGTGCCAGTAGGCAAGCACCGGTGGAGTATCTGCTGAACTCGTCATTGTTAAGACCTCCCTCACAGCTATATTGACGTAGCGAAAAAAGATAATTTTTTAGAATAAGCGGCAGCATTGTCGAAACTTGATCTCTGCTCACGATAGAGATAATGTAAAATCAACAAAACTAAACAGATCATACGGTATGAGCCCATCTTCCCGCTCTTTCTAAGGATGGATAAAAGACAGGGATCTGCGGTTAAACAACGACCCCAATCAATCCGGTTTGGACCGCGTTCAACTAAGTCTTAAGCCTGCTCAAGACTTAGCTGTTTAAGCTGAATCTGTTTACAAAGACTTTCGACCGTAAGCACGAGCGATCGCATCATCTGAGATCCTTCGCTATAGTCCGCCAGAGCCAGATTATGTACCCGCTGACTGGGGGTGACTTGATACTCTTTGGCCCACTGGTATGGGCTGCCTTCTTTATAAACACCGATAACGGTGCCGCCAGACTGGTTGAGCGTAGCGAAGCAGGGCAAATCTGAGGTGCCATCACCTACGTAGACCATCTGATTTATTGGCATATAAAGCTCATCTACCGAGACATCCTGATAGATAAACGAGAGATCGTCTTCGCTGTGGGAGTCAATACCTTTGGAAATATAGTATAGATAGCGGACTTTCTCAGGATGGGTGACCGTCCGTCGCGGGCAGACAACTTCATCGTTTTCATTAAAGTGAAATTCGCAGCCCCACATAGCTCGAAAGTGTTTAGCAATGCTGGTACATCGAGCTATGTCAATAAAGCCGCTGGAGATTAGATAAAACTCGATTTCAATCTTGTTATCGATGTCGCTAGCTACCTGACGCAGGCGCTCAAACATTTCTGGCACACCCGGAAAGGGAGTTAGCTTCTGACCAAAGTTCTTTAGGAAAGACCGGGTGATTTTTTCAGACTCTGGACGCCGTCGGGATTCTTCTACAACGGTATGAAAACGGGCAGGAATACCGTCCCAGCCCTTTTCTAGTAAGGGATAGTATCGCTCGTCTCGAAACGTTTTTGGCTCATATCCCATGGCTTTTATCAGCTCATTGTAGCTGTCTGAAACCAGGGTATCGTCGAAATCAAATGCGATCGCAATTTTGTTAGAGACGGGATGGGTTGCCTGCATTATGCCTATTTGTAGAATCTTCTATCTATCACTACAGATGACCGCATTTAAAGACGTCCTGCTAAAGGAAGAGTTGGCCGCCTGTTCCCGTTTTCTCTTACATTTAGCGCTCTAGGATTTCTAACCCTAGCTGAGCTGGTTGAACCTCTCGAATCTGGGATTTTTCAGCCATCAGCTCAGAAAGCTCCGTGCTTCTAATATCCATCTCCGTACAGACCGACTGTAGAGACTCCACGAATCGTTCAATATCGCTGCCATAGCCGCACTTTTTGGCGGCAGACGTCAGCCCAGAATTGGCATTCGCCTTGGCACATCCTGCCAGTACGATCCCTTTTAACGGAGTTGGATTAATCGCTGTCATCATGGTATTACCTGCAGTCCCTGACGCTCCCATCCTAGAAAAGGTCTGGCTAATGGTCTTCTATCTCTAGCTATAAAAACCTGGTTTTTGCAAAAAGCAATCCGCTCTGCCCGACCTTGAAATCCACCTAGAAAACCTATGCCTCTTGATGGATTTTCAAACCATTAGGAGGCTGCAATACTAAAAGCACAAGCTACCCGCGTCAGGCTAGTTTGTTTTGCCAAACCGGCAGGCGACGACAGTAAACGAAGACGCAGCTCTCGTACTCTATCGCTGTCTGACTAGTTAATTTTTATACCCTTTTACATCCGCTTAAGATTTTCAATCATGGCAAACGCTTCCTTATCTACAGATTCTATTGACGCCTATCTAAAAGAGATTGGTCGTACGCCTCTGCTAACTCGTGAAGAAGAGGTTACCCTGGGTAGGGCCGTGCAGACTCATATGCAGTTAGAAGATACAAGGCTTGAGCTACAAGAGACCCTGGGACACTCTCCGACTGCGGCACAGTGGGCCGAAGCGGTAGGTCTTTCTACTGCTGAGCTAGACAGGATCGTCAAAGCGGGTCAGCGGGCCAAGGCCAAAATGGTTAAGGCCAATCTGCGTCTGGTGGTTTCTGTTGCTAAGAAATATATGCGACAGCGGTTGGAGCTAATGGACCTGGTTCAAGAGGGCGCTATTGGTCTACAGCGAGGGGTGGAAAAATTTGACCCGGCCAAGGGATACCGATTCTCTACCTATGCCTACTGGTGGATTCGGCAGGCAATGACCCGTGCGATCGCAGAAAAAAGCCGCACCATTCGTCTGCCCATCAACATCAACGATAAGCTGACTAAGCTACGAAAAAAACAGCGACAGCTTTCTCAGGAGCCGCAGCGCCCGGCCACCGTGTCTGAGCTTGCCGAGGCCCTATCCCTAGAGCCTGAAAAAGTTCGTGATTTGCTCCAGCAAAACCGTCAGCCGCTGTCGCTAGATTTACGTATTGGCGACTCTGAAAGTACAAATCTGGGAGATCTTTTAGAAGACGACAATCCTACTCCCCAAGAGTACGCCACTCAAAGCTCGCTCAAAGAAGATCTGTGGGGTTTGATTTCTGATCTGACGCCCCAGCAGCAGCGCGTGATCACGCTCCGCTTTGGTTTGCACAGCGGCAGCCGCATGAGCCTGGCTCAAATCGGTAAGCTCATGGACATTAGCCGCGAGCGGGTCCGTCAAATCGAGCGCGAAGCACTTAGACGCATGCGTCGTCATCGGAACGATGTGCGCGCCTATCTGGCAGCCGGTTAGGGCGTCCACCGGTTTTTATGAGTTTGATCGCTTGAAAGCTTGCGATCGCAGTCAGTAAATACGGTAGGTCATTAGACTAGTAGAGCAACGTCCGGGTAACCAAAGCCAGCCTCTAGCCTCCTACCCATTTGGAACAAAGCTCTATGGCTATTCTCAATCCGCAGCACGGTTTCTGGTTTTACTGGTTTGTGTTTTGCGGCATTATCATGATAGGTTACTTCGCTACGGCAGCCGGAACCTACTGGCTGCTCTATGCAGCTTCAGGCAAGACCCAGCCAAACCAGACAGCAACCATCGTAGACGACATTAAACTATCTGTTCTGTCAGTCGTTCTTTTTGCATTTGCCGCATCTTGTTTTATGCTCTGCTACCAGGCCGGGCTGACCAAGGTTTATACTCACCTTCAGCTAAAAGATGTGGGCTATGTGGCCTTTAGCTATGGGGCTGTTCTGTTATTGCAGGATACTTACTTTTACTTTACCCATCGTCTGCTGCACCTGCCGCTGTTGTTTAAGTGGGTCCATCAAGGGCACCACCAGTCGCGACCGCCTACCCCTTGGACATTCTTTGCCCTGGAGCCTACCGAGGCGCTAACGCAGATTGTGTTTATATTGTCCATTGTTTTAGTGGTGCCGCTTCATCTGGGTGTGCTGGTGGCGGTTTTGATCACCATGACTGTCTGGACTGTGGGTAATCATCTGGGGCTACAGGTTGTCCCCAGCTCGCACACTAGCAGCTGGTGGGGACAGTGGTTTATTGGCTCTACCCATCATCTGATCCATCATCGCCAGTACAACCGTCACTATGGGCTTTATTTCACGCTGTGGGATAGACTGCTAGGCACTGAGGACAAGCGATATGAAAGCCGTCGCTCAGAGCAGCTGTCTTAGGTGTACAGGCAAATATGCAAACGTATTTAAAAGATCCTGTCGCCTTGGGCCAAAATATCCTGGACTTTATTTCAATAGGCTATGAACAAGCGCTGGCTAGGAATTGTAATTACAACCGTTTCTATATGGGTTGTACCAATATCGCCCGCTTTCTCTCAAGCTGAAGAGGCCAGTCTGGTTGAAGAAGTCGCTGCTACTAGTGCCACCTCTGCGCCAGAAGATGGCCTATATTTTGCCGATATTCTGGTGCGAGGCCAGTCTGTCTTTCAAGTGGGCAGTCTCAACAATCTTCTTGCCAGCGAGCGAGCGGCTATTGTCAGCCGTCGCATTGCCAGTCTGCTAGAGCGCACAGATGGGAACGTGGCGGTAACAACAGAGCCCGTACCCAACCAGCGCTTGATTAATATTCAGGCCAACAACCGCGTTCTAATGACGGTGACAGAACAGGACGCTCAGGACTTCGGTCTATCGCTGGAGGCGCTGGCTGAGGACTGGGCCGAGCGGATAAAGCAGGCCATGGAAAAGCCACCGGTCGCTATTGATGTGGTGCAGCGACTCAACGGTACTGTTCGTCAGCTGGGTAAGGACGCAGTTAATAGCATTCCAGCGCTAATTGGGGTGCTGATTGTCATTATGGCTACCTGGCTGTTAGCCAAGGGGGTACGCTACAGCGCCTTTCGCTGGGCTCAACAGACCGAGGGCGATCGCAGCACCGAGGTTTTGATCGGTCGTCTAGGCTATGGCGGTGTTTGGATTGCCGGTGCTGTGGTGGCTCTAGGGGTATGGGGCATTGACTTTGCCACCATGCTGGGCGCACTAGGTCTCACTAGTGTGGCCATTGGTTTTAGTCTTAAAGACGTGCTCAGCAACTACATTTCCGGGGTAATTTTACTGGCAGCAAGACCGTTTCACATCGGTGACCAGGTTGTAATTGAAGGCTATGAAGGTACCATTACCCAGGTGCAGCTGCGCTCAACCACTCTAAAAACCTACGATGGCCGTATGATTTATATTCCTAACCAGGAAGTATTTCAGGCCAGTATTACCAATAACACGGCTGCCAGCTATCTGCGTAGCTCAGTCATAGTCGGAATCGACTACGATGCCAACATTGCTCGGGCGCGTCAGGTCGTTGTAGACGCTATTTCCGCCCTTGATGAGGTTCAACCCGACCCGATCCCAGAGGTATTAGTGCGGGAGCTAGCGGCCAGCACCGTCAATCTTGAAGTTCGCTTTTGGGTAGACTCTCGCCGTCTGGGTTTTTTAGAAACAACGTCTCTAGTGACTCAGGTGATCAAAGAAGCGCTGCAGGAAGACGCAATCGAGATGCCAACAGAAATTTATACGCTTTTGGTTAAAGATGTGCCAGCGGCCCTAAAGCCTGATGGGAACAACGGTCACACTAGCGCAACGCTGCAGGAGTCGTAGCTGAGGTAAAGTAGAAAAACAAAGTTTGTAGCCCGGCCTGGGAGAAATCACGATGGTCAAGATTGTTGGGATTGGCGGCAGCCTCAGAAGTGATTCATACAGTATGCAGGCTCTACATTTGGCCGCTCAAAAGGTCAAAGCTCTCGGGGCTGACGTAGAGATCCTAGATTTACGAGAGATGAAGCTGCCCTTCTGTGACGGTGGCGACGATTACCCTGACTATCCCGATGTAGCCACCTTAAAGGACACTGTTAAACAGGCCGACGGTCTGCTTTTATCGACGCCCGAATACCACGGCAGCGTCAGCGGCGTCATCAAAAATGCCTTAGATCTGATGGGCTTTGACGAATTTAGCGGTAAGGTTGTTGGCACCCTCAGTGTTTTAGGCGGTCAGCCCAACAGCAATGCTCTCAACGAGCTGCGCCTAATCATGCGATGGGTGCATGCATGGGTTATTCCTGAACAAATAGCCATTGGCCAAGCTTGGAATGCCTTTGACAAAGACGGCACTCTCAAGGATGAAAAGCTAGCCACGCGATTTGATCAGTTTGCCGCCAGCCTAGTAGCCAATACTCAAAAGTTAACCAGCTAGAGATACGCTGCTCTGCGGCCCTTTAGGTACCAGCTCTCAAGGCTCGGGCTGGCCGATGCCTGCCGGTCTAGAGGCGTTAACCACTAGCGCGATCAAGATGAGTCCAATCCCTAAAAACTCTGTTGTCGATGGAATCTCACTCAGCTGTAGGGCCGCAAAGGGAATACTCAAAACGGGTGTTAACAGCGCTCCTAGACTGGCGGTGTCGGTGGACAAATGTCTGAGGGCATAAAACCACAGCAGCCACGCGATCGCACTTCCTGGGATCACGTTATAAATCAGTACTCCCCAAAATTCCGGCGTCCACTGTACCGGTGCCGACGGTACCAGCAGACTAACAACAATTAAAGGCAAACTGCCAAACAGCATCTGCCAGGCTGTAAAGACAACCGGGTCAACGCGTTTAGTGTGGTCTAGCTTCTTGAGGACGATGGATGCCGAGGCCCAAGCAACCCCGGCTAGAATGGCAAGACCCTTGCTAAACAACGCACTAGATAGCGTAAACGGAATTAAAACAAGTATCAGTCCGGCTGCGGCGATGCTTAGACTTGTCCACTGCCGCCGCCGCAGATTTTCACCTAAAAATACCCAAGCAAATAGCAGCGTCCAAAATGACATGGTGTAGGTCAAAACGGCTGTTTTACCCGCCCCGCCGCTCACTAGCGCCCAGGTTGCCAGACCAATAGTAGCCCCACTTTGCAAAACGCCGTACCAAAACGTGCCGGCAAGGGCCCTTGGATGGATAGAACGCCCCTGAACAATGAGTAATAAAAACAAGCACAGCGACCCGTAGAAAGCTCGCATCGCCGCGAAATCAAACGGTGAAGCATAGCGCACGGCCACCTTCATAAACACCCAGTTATAGCCCCAGATCATCGCCAATAGAATTAGCGCGCCAATGGCCCAGTGCCGTGAATGGGATTTTTCCATCTATGTTGTTGTTTAATATTGTTATTGGCCTGTACTCAAAAAGGTGCATGTTGCTTAATCAAACATGCACCTAAGAAAGATTTTATGGGTAGGAATTCGCTATGCTAACAGCGACATTTCTGAATATACAATTGCCTGCTGTCTATTCTCCATCCCCACCAGGTAGTTCCACATCGATGTCGGGCACTGTGACTTCCTTCTGCTCGGTATCAACGTCAACGTCGGGCACCGTAATCGTCTTCTCTTCGGTACCCACTTCAACGTCAGGCCCTTCTACATCGTACTCAGGCAGTTGACCAGGGTCTACATCCACGTCCACATCTGGCATCTCGCCTGCCTGCTCTCGTTCAATCTGGCAGCCAGTAGCAAAGGTTAGTAAAGCAAGAGCCGGAGCGACTAAAGCTGGTTTCCATTTAATTTGAAGATTAGAAAAAATCATTTTCTCTTATGTAAGAATAACAACAGTAAGGAGCGCACTGCCCAACGTCCAGCATAGAAATGTCTGGAGCAAGGCTGTTTAGAGATCAGCGTAAAAGCATCTGCGGTCTGCCCCCAGAACCTAGATCACCGTCTGTTACTCTGTCTTTTTACACGCAACTCAATAATAATTTTTTTACTCGTGACAGATATCTAACCAAGGTATGCTTTACGGCTCTCTCGAAAGAGAGAGCCCGATTATTTGCTGTTTTGACAACCATTCTCTAGCCGATGAATAGCCACCAGGTTAGAATTTTACAGCTGACTCAGCCGGATTGGACAGCGTGCCTTTATCTCAGATGACCGCATTGGATTTTATTACCCCATACAGACCTGGCTTTAGAAAATGCCGATTTGACCAACTGCGATCGCAAACCCACATAGCAGTCAAATAGAACGTCAGGACAATTTTCTAAAGGCATGATCGACGGCATCCCAAATTTGCGGCGGAGGTCATCCCTGTAAGGGGCGGCCATCAATCAGGTCTCAGAGATAGGTCCGGTACATTTACATAATGTCCGGACTCTCTACTCGATTGCAATACCCTCTAGTCAGACGTTGATTGAGGCCGTAGCGAATGCAACCCGGGTATATCCCAAGCCTCTTTGATATGTTGATCAACTATTCTCCAGACAACAACAGCATCTGTTTCAAAGAAGCTACCGTCGAGGGTCATGCTTGGGCATGCATGCACCACTACAAATTCATGGCCTACAGCATAGGTTTGCTTAATCTGAACGCTAAAGGTATTTTCGGTCAGGCCACCTAATTTTCTAAAAAACTCTTGCAATCCTTCCAGGCGTTGATAGTCACCGTGAATCTGTGGCAGCTGAGGATTGATGTAGTGCCAGACAAAATCATCGGCAAAGGATTCTTTCATTTCGCCTAGTCTATCTGGTATTAGGGTGGGCAATTTCTCGAGAAGAGAAATGTTAGTCGGTGCAGTACTCATCGTTATTTTTCCTGTGTGAATGGTTTCACTATAGGTAAGTCACCGTCTCTAGACCGTCTCCAGAGCGTCCAACGCTCGATATAAAAGCGTCTCAGCAGTTCCTTCCAAAGCTAATGGAGTAGGCGTCTCTGAAGCATCGCTAATATGTCCAGCATCTGTAGTGATGCAAACGATGGCGTTCTGGTTTAATCCACTCGTTATAGCAGGTGGGTAGCAGCACCCCCTGATAAAGGTCTACTGCTTGTTTTAAGCTCTCAACTTTTTCCTTAGACTGCTGTTCAGCGACCTAGGCAATCCTAGCCTCAAATTTATTCACATCAGACTAGAACGAATTTTGAGGGTTCCATTGAACTGTTTAGGGAATCACCTGGACAAATAGATTGGCCTCCGGCCAAATTTGTCTAAATTGGTGCAGCTCCCTACTTAGATTAATTATTTCTTTAGTATCAGTAGTTTCTGACCAAAATACGCTGACTAGCTGTGCTCTCGGTTGAGGCATCTGGGCGCACAGTATCAAATAGGTCAAAAACGATTGACATCTCTCGACCCGTAGTCCTTCGATGGGGGGTATTGCCGAACGTCAGCCTAGAATCATAAAACGACTGAAATTTAGCACATCTAAACACTTTCAGTGCGATAAAAGCTACCCTGTTGCTCTAGAGCACGCAATTGGAGATGACCATGACTGACGTAGCGACATTTGGAGCAGGCTGCTTTTGGGGAACCGAACGAGCATTCCGTCAGCTAGCGGGCGTAACCCGTACCTCCGTGGGCTATATGGGAGGACATTTTGAAAATCCTAGCTACCTGGACGTCCTGGCTCGCATTACCGGCCACGCCGAAGTGGCTCAGGTAGAATATGACCCGGCAGGGGTGAGCTATTTGTCCTTGTTAGAAACATTTTGGCAAATCCACGACCCCACCAGTCTCAATCGCCAGGGAGCCGATCGCGGAGAACAGTACCGCTCCGTCATTTTTTATCACACCGAGGAGCAACAGCGACTGGCCCATCAGTCAAAAGAGCAGATCTCCAGTCAGTATAGCCAGCCAATCGTCACTGAAATCCTGGCAGCATCTGACTATTGGCGAGCGAGCGAAGAACACCAGCAGTATTTCGAAAAAAAAGCTCGTTCACAATAACAACAGAAACAATACTGCTGCATAAACCTATCTGCAAGACGGACTTCTCGGGCAGATTTCAAACTCTGTCAGGAATTCGCAACACAAAAAATCAGTCCCAGCAGTATTGCAAAACTACCAGGACTAATTACATTTATCGTATAGTTCTCGGACTCGAAAACTATGCTAGCGAAGCACTAACAAACTACTTAGTACGCTGATCAAGCTGATCTAGACGCTCTGCCTGAATGTCCTTGACGCTCTTAGTTTGATTATCTAGATGCTCAAGACGCTGCTCATGAAGCTTGTTACCACCTGCAACATCTTCTAGCTGCTCATCAGACAGCTGCTCGTCATTACTTACGCTCTTGTTCTGCTCTTCCATGAAAGTTACCTCAACGTAAAAACAATGAAAGTCTTGTTTGTTTGCCAAGCATGTAATGCAAGACGTCTCCATCATATCGACCATCAACAAAAATGGAAGCTGTTTTGTCAGTTTCTCATGAAGTTTTAATGATCTGTTGGGTTTTGAAGATTTTCCTGAGGTTTTATTAAGAGATAAGAATCAATCGGTGTGAGATCGCAGCAAAGTGTAGCGATTCTGAGAATCTCCTGAGTAGACGCATCAACAAAGTGTATGTATCTAGAGATGCTGATAGTTTTGTTAACTGCAGACCGCCAACAGCCGTAGCTTTTATATCTCATGGAATACGTGCTATACATCGAAATCTCCCTGCAGGTGATCCCGAACGCAGGGCGGCTGCATTCTGAGAATTCCCTGAGTATTGCCTGCAGTTTATAGGGATATTTACAGAATCTGTAGCGCATCCTTCGGAAAGAATACTTGGTGAGTACAATGGGCAGTGAAACGTCTGGCTTATGAGGTAGTTATAGATGGGCGACAGTAGCATCTTTCGTCAAGAGGCTTTAGAACGGCTGTCTTCACCAGAGCAGCTCGATCAGCTTATGCAGATTGTCTCTCCCCGCAGCTGGCTGCCGCTCGCTACCATTGGTGGACTGCTGGGGGCAGCAATTTTTTGGGCCTGCGAAGGACGCATCCCAGTCACAACTAGCAGTCATGCAATCTTGGCCTATGCCGAGGGTGAATCAGGCGAGCTGGTGGGGGTGGCTCATTTCCCCACTGGGGAGCTGGCTCAAATTGAACCGGGGATGGACGTGCTTTTGATTCCTGATGTGGAGGGCAATAAGCAGGCGGCAGGCGGCATTGAGGGCAAAGTCAGCGAGGTGTCTCTACCCACGGTGATGACCCTAGACGGGGTGCGGCAGCTAGACGACCCGACAGCCCCTACTTCGATTGAGGTCTTGATTGAGCTGACGCCCGATCCTAATACCAGCAGCGGTTATAAATGGTCTGCCAGCAGCTTAAATATGATTCCTTTGGGGGGAATGCACGCCACTGCTCGAGTCACCCTAGATGAAAAGGCCCCGCTGTGGTTTGTGCTGCCGTTTCTGCATCAGTCTTAAAAACGGCGGTCTTGATACTAGTTTGAGGTCCCCTGGGTTCTTTCTAGAGTCTGGGGGATTTATTTGGGCGGGCTGTTTATAACTTAACGGCTGTACCGCTGGCGGTGATCAGCATCAGTACACCTGTTTCATCTAAGTTAATCGTGTCAGTTTTTAGCTGTACTCCAATGACGGCATCGGCGCCCAGCTGCTGGGCGCGTTCTTGGAGTTCTTTTAGAGCATCCTGCTGACCTTTTTCGAAAACTCGCTCATAAGAACCGGTACGTCCGCCCCAAAAGTCCCGGATACTAGCAAAGAAATCGCGGAGCATATTACTACCATAGATCACCTCAGCGGTGACGATACCCAAATATTGTTTAATATTTTGTCCTTGAAGTGTATCGGTAGTTGCTAAAATCATTGACTATCACGTTAGCAGCATCGTCATATTACGACACAAACCGTGAGTGTAGAGCTATTTGAGTGGGTGAGGAGACTATGTTGATGTCCATCGTTAATGTGCGCCAAGTCCTGGCCCAACTCACAGCAGCTGGTATGGTCTGGCTGTTATCGATGACAGCCGCCAGTGCGGTTGAGCGTCCCGAAGTTCTCTTGGCCCAGACGCTGACCGAGGAAACCACCGCTGACGTACAGGTTAGCGAACTATCCGATGCTGAGAAAGAACGGATTAGCGATCTACTGCGTCGAGCCCAGCAGCAGGTGGATACTGAAAATTATTCAGGTGCGATCGCAGCCTACCAAGAAGCCCTCACCATCGACCGCAATAACGCGCGGCTATACTCTGGCATCGGCTATCTCCAGATTTTACAAGGGGACTTCCAGCTCGCCGTCGAAAGCTACCGGCAGGCCATCGACCAAGATACTCGCAACGTTTCTTTTCGCTACGGGCTGGCCCACAGTCTGTTTCAGGCCGAACGCTACCCTGAAGCAGCCGACGCCTATCGAGCCATTACTCGCATGGCCCCCGGTGAAGCCAATGCCTATTTAGGGTTAGGCAACATGCTGCTGCGGCTAGAAGACTATGACAGTGCCCTCAGCGCTCTCGAAGAAGCCGTTCGTCTGGCCCCCAACAACGCCCAGGTATACGAAGCCGTTGGTCTGCTCTATATCCAACAAGAGCGCTATGACGACGCCCTGCAACCGCTACAGCGGGCACTCCGAATCGATACGACCCGAGGCAGCATCCACGGAAATCTGGCTAAAATCTGGCTTTACAAAGGTCGTCTGCGCCAGGCAGAAGAATCATTACGACGGGCAATTTTAGCGAATCCCCGCGACTGGGAAAGCCAGTATGCGCTGGCTCAGATGCTACAAGAGCGCGGCGATATCGACGCAGCCTTTATTCATTTTGAAGAAACGGTCGATGCCAACCCTGATTTTGTCCCAGCCCAGGCCGAACTGGGCAAGCTGCTGCTAGAACGAGAGCAGTATATTCGAGCCGTCATTTCATATCGCCAGATCGTACGCCAGTTTCCAGAAGATGCCGGAGCCCGATATAACTTGGGACTGGCCCTGTGGGGCCAGGGACGTCGTCAGTCTGCCATTGATTCAGTCGAGCAGGCTAGAGAACTCTATGAAGATCAAGATAATGACAGCGAAGCCGAGCGAGCAGAAGAGTTATTAGAAAGCTGGGGAGTTGATTAGACAGTATTAGCGTTCTTAAGGCTAAGCTCTCGTCAGCACAATAAAAATGTTGTCTTTCCAGACTATCTCGCCATAGATCTCAGTCTCAGGTGCTATCCTTGGCTCCCTCGGCCATGAATAACGCGTGATAGTTAGCTTCATGTTCGAGAGTAAAAATTGAATTAGATAACTCTAAAAAACAAAATTAGTAACTACTTAGGCTTAAAAAATAGAGAGTTTTTCCAAGGTCACTGAGATAGTGCAGGTAATGTATTAGCTTAGCCTCTTTAACCTGTCCTTCCTTGAGTCAGCCAAAACGACCCCTCAAACTCAGTGAAGACGATATC
>JBHJIL010000086.1:0-11036 GCA_050043465.1 Leptolyngbyaceae cyanobacterium | reverse complement strand
GGCAAGGGATGAGGATAAAGTCCAAAAATTAACGATGAAGAGACGTTCCATGGAACGTCTCTTCAGCCAATAGATGAAAAAATCAACAGTTTGACAAGGTCGCATCCTGTTGAACAGCAGACTGCATTCTAAAGAGAGCAGCATAGGGACCATTCTTTCTCATCAGCTCGGAGTGGGTGCCCTGTTCTACCACCTGTCCCTGTTCCATATAGAGCACCCGGTCGGCGGGGGTAGCCAAATGCAGATCGTGGGTAATTAGAAATGTGGTACGGTTTTGAGCCAGACGACGCAGGGCTTCGGCAACTGCCTGCTCGCTGGCGTTATCGAGACCGCTGGTAGGTTCATCTAGGATCAAGATGGGGGTACGACGGATGGCAGCACGTGCGATCGCAACTCGCTGTCGCTGACCGCCAGACAGGGTGCTACCCCGTTCGCCCACTACCGTATTGTAGCCGTCGGGCAGCGCCATAATAAACTCGTGAGCATTGGCCAGACGGGCCGCCGCTTCAATCTCCTGGTGGCTGGCACCCGCAATACCATAGGCGATATTTTCTCGAATGGTGGCGGCAAACAACAGGCTGTCTTGCAAGACAACGCTGATTTGGGGGCGCAGACTCTCTAAGGTATAGTCACGAATGTCATGCCCGTCGATTTTGATTTGACCAGCGGTGGGATCATACAGCCGTAACAACAAACTCATCAGAGTAGATTTACCACTGCCGGAGGAACCGACCAGGGCAATCTGCTGACCTGGCCGTACCGAGAGATTAATCCCTTTGAGGATTTCTTGGTCAGGAGTGTAGGCAAAACGTAGGTCTTTTAGCTGGACGGCACCCTGGAAAATAGGTGCAGGAGTGGCGTGGATGCGATCGCACACATCTGGTTTTTGTTCTAACACATTCAGAATCCGTTCTCCTGAAGCTGCCGCTTTAGAGAGCCGTCCCGTATATTTAGCAAAGTTTTGTACCGGCTTATAGGCATTTTTTAGGTAAGTCAAAAACACCAGCACATCACCGGGAGACAAGGCATCTTGGATCACTAGCCGGGCTCCATACCAAAGAACTAAGGCAGTCCCAAGCGCAATCAACACATCCACCGTTCGCTCTAGATTAGCGGCCAGCCGTTTTGTCTCCACACTCTCCGCTAGACTACTGCGATTCTGCTGGTCAAACACATCAGCAAAGGCATCTTCTAGAGACAATGCCTGCACCAATTTGATCGCAGACAGCGATTCTGCCGCCGTCGCGGCAACGGCCCCTTCCCGCTGCCGCTGTTGTAAAGAAGCACTCCGAATCCGACGACTCAAACGGGTAGCCGCCAGGCCAAATAGGGGAAATGTTACCAGGGAGAGCAGGGTAAGTTTGATATCCAACCATGCCATCACCCCAACCATACTAGCCAGGGTTAAAACGCTGACCACCAAGGGCAATGCAGCAGTTAGTAAAATCTCCTGTAGCCGATTGGCATCGCTGCTGACGCGTACAATCAGATCGCCGCTGCGGGCGTTGTTGTGATAGTTCAATGACAGACGCTGCAGGTGTCGGTAAAGCTGGTTACGCACCTGAGCCATGACGCGACTGCCCAGAATAGCTAGGCTAACCGTACTCCAATAGCGTGCAATGGCTCGTAAACCTGTAACGCCAACAATACTCAGGGCTGCTATGGTCAGGAGAATAACAGGATCAAGGTTAGTCTGACCGGGCAGACTGTTTGTTCCTGCAACCGGAATCAGCACATAGTCAAAGACAATTTTGAGGGGCCAAGGCTCTAATATGCGCAGACCCACATCAGCAATCAGGGCAATGCCAGTAACTAACAGCAGCGACCACTGTTGTTGTATATAGGGCCAGAAGGCATGCACGACTCGCCATAATCCTGGTGCTGTCTGGGAAATAGAGGTTGATTGTTTCATATGATTTTTTACATAATTCAGGCCCCTAAATCTCCCAAGATTGGGAGCCTTCAAAAAGCTTGCTAGGTTACAACATAGTTTGTCAGCTGAGACTGGTTTTGTGCGATCGCAATAATTTGTTTTGCGATCCCATCCCAAGTGTGATGCATCAAAATATGTCGCTTGGCCATCAGCCCTAGACATTCTCTCAAACTGGGTGATAGCCAAAGTCTTTCTAGGGCATGTGCCAGTGCCGCCTCATCTCCCGGTGGACACAACAGCCCGGTAACGTTGTTTTCCACTAGGTCGGCGAGCTGTCCGATGCGACTGACAACGACCGGCAACCCAGCGGCCATATACTCTACCACCTTGAGCGGTGAGAAATAAAAGTCGGCTTCTGGATAAGGAGCCACGGCTGCATCCATCGACACCAGCAGTCCAGGAATCGCTTCAGGAGCGACGGCCCCTGTAAAGAAAACAACAGATTGTAACCCTTGGCGGGTTAGTTCCGCTTCCATATCCTTTCGTTGGGGGCCATCACCCACAATTAGCAAACGACTCTGGGGCACATGCTGGTGCAGCTGGCTAAACGCACCGACTAGATGAGAGAGACCGTGCCAGGGCTTTAGCGAGCCTACAAATCCGACAGTAAAGGTGTCAGGCTCTTTAGGGAGAGCGGGCTGTACGTCCTGACTAAAGCGATGGTCGTTAACGCCATTAGGAATCACCTGCACCTTGTCGGCTTCTACCCAGTTGGTAAGATAGTGCTTGACGTCTTGGGAGACAGCAATCAGTTTACTAGCCGCCTGAAAAGCTCTGCGTGCCACCTTTTCTGCGGCATCCTGGTGGACGAGACCGCGATATTTAGCCTGTTCTTCAATGAGGGGCGCATTTACTTCCAATATTCCAGGAATATTAGACTTTTGAGCTAGTTCCATAGCGCTATAGCTCCAAAGGGAGTAGCGTTCATAAATCAAATCAAATGGACCCGCTTGCTCTAGTGCCTTTTGTAAATCGTCATTGATAGAAAGCGAAATCTGCTCACGCACTGTTCGTTCCAGTTTTGGAATAGGGGGTAGCCGATGGACGTTTAGATCGGATAAATCCTGTGGTGGGGCATTGTCACAGCGGACAGCAAACAGATCTACTTGGACTCCCTGACGGCGAAATGCTCGGATCACCTCTTGTACATGAATCGAACACCCTTTTTGACCAAAGACAGGAATGCCAGGGTCGGCACAGATGTAGGCAATTCGCATGGAAATTCTCCTAATATGATGAGAGAGTGGGAAATAGTTTTCAGGTTGGCTAGTGAACGTTGGCCATTTGGTTTTGAGATTGGAAAAGTGTGCGCAGAACCGCCGCATTCTGGGTAATGTCGAATTCAGTTTCGACTAATGCTCGGGCTTGGGTGGCTAAATGCTCCCGTAGCGGAGATGAGATTAGTAGTTTTTGGAGAGCCTGGGCCAGGGCAGTGGCATCTCGCTGGGCCACCTGGAGTCCCGTATCACCGTCTTGAATAATCTCGGGAATACCGGTGACGTCGGTGGCAACACAGGGTGTACCCAGGGCCATGGCCTCTAGTAATGCAGTAGGCAATCCATCTCGGTTACCGTCTTTGCCAATGATATAGGGGGCTGCAAACACGGCAGCATTCTGCATCAGTTCAAAGACTTCTCGCTGAGGGCGAGGACCGATGAATTCGATCCAATCGTCCAGGTTATGGGTTTGGATTTGCGATCGCAGCTCTTGCTCTAAATCCCCCGTACCCACAATCTGGCAGGTAAACTCACAGCCCCACTGCCGCAGCAGCGCACAGGCTTCGACCAGGTAGGAGAGTCCTTTTTTCTCCACCAGTCGACACACCGATAAGATTTTGGGAGCTCGCTGGGTGGGCAAACAAAACTGTAGCTCACTGAGATCCATACCGTTATAAATCCGCTGTACTTTTCTCGCATCTTGGCCAAACTGTTCCTGCAGATAGGCCACGCTGTAGTCACTGACGGTCACCACCGTAGACGCATCCCGGAGCTTACGCCGTAGTATCTCTGGGTTTACACTTTCGTGAAAAATGTCCTTGGCATGGGCGGTAAAGGTATAGGGAACCTCAGCAAAGTGGGCTGCCAGTCTAGCCACGTTGGTGGCTACGGTTCCAAAATGGGCATGGAGGTGGGTAATCCCCCGTCGCCGAATCTCTTGGGCCAGCCACAGGGCCTGATAAACGACGCTGGAGCGTTCTCCTGTTGCATAGTCTAGCTTGGTCCAAATGTCAGGCAGGACGCTAGCCGTCTCTTGAATCTCTGCCCAAAAATAGCTGGCGGGCGTCGGTGACAGAGTAACAAGCGCAGAGGTTACCCTGCCCTGGGAAGGTTTGCGTAAATAGGTGACCGGGGCACGTACCTGGGAGATTTTATCTTGAAAGTGGGTGTCCTCTGGTGGGCGCAGCGCAAAAATGTGGATGTCGGTGCCAGCAGCTTCATGAGCTAAAATTTCGTTAACGATAAATGTTTCGGAGTAACGAGGATATCGTTTGACGACATAGCCAATGCGCATAGAATTAGAAGAAATCATAGGTTTGCAAAAATGTAGGGACGTATCTGCTCTAGGAAGCGTGGGGCAATGGCGGTGCCTGGGCAATCAACAGCTGTTTCTGCAGCTCGATGAGCAGGTTATCCAAACCCTTGAGATTAATAGAGATGTCTTTCCGAGAGGTGGTAACAGGCTGCTGTAGCCAGTGGCTGATCGCTTCGGCATTCACATGTTCAGGATGAAGGAGATCCACGAGACCCTGCTTTTGAAGGTGGTCAGTGCGAATCCACTGTTCTAGCCGTGGGGTAACACGGGGAACAATCAGAGCCGGTTTCTGAAAAGAAAGAATCTCGCAGGTAGTATTGTAGCCTCCCATGGAGATAACTCGACTCGCCCGTTCTATCAGCAGCGTAGGTTCTTCTAGGTAGTCGATAATGCGCAGCTGTGGGTTTTGCTCAGCCTGGGCATAGAGATACTGTTGCACATCGGCAGGCATAAAGGGGCCAGTCAACAAAACACCCGTTGCATTAGCCGGTAAAGTAGACGCTGCAAACGCCTTAGCTAACGCAGTTCCGTCCTGGCCGCCGCCGACTACACAGAGAATAATGTCGGTGTCGGTGGGTAAGGCGAGCCGTTCTAAATTGGCACGCACGGCAGGGTTGACATAGTTGAGTCGGGCTCGCTGATCAAGATATCCAAGGGGACGCATTTTGGTGGTGATATCAAAAGGGAACTGATACTCTCTGCGCAGGTCATAGACGTTGGGATCTCCGTAAACCCAAATGGTGTCGTAGTAACGACGAATTGCTTCAATATTGTCGCTACGCTGCCAGTCTTTTTTGACTTTATCTGGGGTATCCAATATATCCCGTAGCCCCAGGATACAGCGAGTCGTATGAGATGACTCCTGCAAATTAGACAGCCGCACATACTCTAGGGTGGCATCCAGTTCTCTCACAGCACCTCGGGGGACGTTGTCGACAATAAGTACGTCTGGCTGAAAGTTTTGGACAGCGGCGAGAATTATTTGCGATCGCAATCGAATAATATCCTCTAGTGCCATGCCCATACGACGAGCTTCATATTGGCCATCTGCCCGTTTGTGCAAGGCTGGCAAGGTCAGACTGTCCACGCCAGAGGGTGTGGGTAAATCACTAGCGTCACGCATGCCGCTAATTAACAGAATATCTGCATCTAGCTTTGCAGCCCCCAGCGTTTGAGCAATCAGCAGATTACGTCGCTTATGCCCTAGCCCCATGGTGTCATGGGAGTACAATGCGATGCGCCAACGTCGGCTATGAGACGACAGAGGACGTTTTGGTTGTAACAATACCGATGACGCTGGTTTTCTCTTTTGGTTTACTAAAAACATGTGACCTCCTGGCTATTTTTAGCCGCAATTTAATTACCACGTTTAACGTTGCTTAAGTATTTCTGGCGTTGCTGACCCCCGAGAATGATGTCATCTGAAGAGTGTTAATAAATTGCATCATTACCAGATCGGTCCATCCCCTAAATCAGCAACGGCGGTTTTCTTAACCATCGTGACAGCCTTTAAGGGCTGTTTTGGTAACAGACCATTGCGGCCCAAACATACCGATAGAGAGCGTTAGCAGCACAGCACATAGAGTGAGCATCAGACAAAAATTAAGAACGGGTTAACTCTTGTTTAAGAATCTCACCCGTGTATAAAGCTCCTATGAAAGCCGCATGAGAGAGTTCTTACGTCACAACAAGAATCATAAGATCGCTCTTATTTATAAGCGTTTTTGCACCAATTTACAGTTTTATCAGGCTGTATAGAATGCTTATTTTGACAAGAACTTTACTGATTGATCAGTTGGTTTTTGACTATGAATAGATACTCACATATCGCTGCTGGCGCATAGATGAGGATTCGGACAATGCCAGCATTCTTTTGTTAACTACGGTCATATCTGGCTTCCATTTATGGCATAACGTTACGGGAACTCAAGATTTCTTCAGGTAGC
Source organism: Leptolyngbyaceae cyanobacterium (assembly GCA_050043465.1). Taxonomy (GTDB): domain Bacteria; phylum Cyanobacteriota; class Cyanobacteriia; order Phormidesmidales; family Phormidesmidaceae; genus Leptothoe. Next base: position 4,625 of record JBHJIL010000086.1, on the reverse strand, counting down.
CGAGGTGACTGGATGTCATCCCAGGCTTCACCATCTCCAGGAACCACCGCCCATAGCCCCTCGTCTCCACACTCTGAGGGGAATTAGGCGCAGTCCTTAACTAAAGTGATAAGCATCAATGCCACTAGAAATACACCTTAAACCAAGCTTTTAGATGTGCTTTTAATGGCATCGCAGACTGTGACCTCACCAGAGACATTTTTCATCCGTTTCAATTTCAATTCAAAAAGTTAAATACCATGACTCAATTGACTGGTTTCTTCCAGGGAACTCCCCAGTCCGACACCTATTTGGGTGAGGTATTAACCACCGATGCCATCCTCATCGATAACGATCCTAACGATCGGTTTAAGGACCTTGTCGGTATCGGCGCTGATGCTTTAGCTATCGATAGCCTGGGTGGAGACGACACCATTGAAGCCATCACCAGCATTAGTACTTTTGGGCTAGACCAAAGCCCCTTTGGTGGCACCATCAGCGCCTTCGGCACTGCCATGGTCAACGCCAATATCAACACGGGTGCCGGTGCCGACACCTTTACCGCCAAGAGTTTTGCTTCCTCTAGACGCTCCACCCTCAGCATTGGCCTGCAGGACTCCGGCGTTGAAACCAAAGGAGGTGATGACACCATTGTCATCAGTGGCCGCGCTGAAGCAAGGGACATCAGCGCCCTCTTAGCCAGAGGGGTGGGCCTGCTAGATTCTATCCTCAACGCAGGGGCTGGCAACGACACTGTTACAGTGACCGCCAGCAGTGAAATTAGCTCCCAAGGCAACCCCACTGGCCGTGCCAAGGGTCTAGATGGCAGTAGCCTGGCCGGTAACCAGGGAGAGGATATTATTCAAATCTCCGCCAGTGCCAGAAGTAGCGCATTTATTACCGGTGGAACCGCCAGCGCCTCCGGCATTACCCGAGGTTCCAATGTGTCCGGTGGAGCTAACAACGACACAATTTCCATTACCAGCTCCGCGCGGGTCGGCAATGGACGGGGGGGCGGCTCTGCCGAAGCCCTTGGTGTTGGCGTAGATTCTGTTGTTCGGGGCGATGGCGGTGCCGATACGATTACCATTGCAGCCAGTACGGACGCGGTGGGTACGCTGGGGGCTATAACGACAGCAACAGGCGTAGCCCTTGGTTTAGTAGAAGGCAACGGTGGCGATGACACCATCGACATTACCGCCGAGATCAAAAGCGGTGGTGGTAACGCCATAGGAGTCAGTAGCTCAACAGTTTCAGGCGGTACTGGCAATGACAAGATTTCAATTAGTGTGCAAGGGTTTACAGACGCAGTACCAAACCAAGATTTCTTTGGTGCAAGTGATGCCTTTATCTCAGGGGGGCGGGCTAATGATGAGATTACTATCGAATCCACCTATACCCCGACACCATTTATCCTCGACCGCGAGCGACTGATTCTGAACAACAGCATTGGTCTAGTGAGCAGCACTCTCAATGCTGGAGCCGGTGACGATCTTGTCACCGTTAGCGGTCTGAACCTGGATCTGCAGGATGCAATTATCAACGGTGGCGGCGGTGCCGACATCTTTGATACCGGTGTGGGTACCGCCAATATCTCCGGCGGTGGCGGCCAGGATACGCTCAAGCTAGACTTCTTTGACGCAGCCACCATGTCTATCACTGCGTTAGGCAATAATGGCCTTTATATTGTCGGCACCCAAGATAAGCAGGGCAACAGTGTTGACTGGACCCAAACTGTTAGTGGTGTAGAACAATATGAAGTGGCTGGAACGCTATACAGTGCAGCAGATGTTGTTAGCTTGCTGGGCTAATTATTGGCTGTTTCTGTGAGTCTGAGAGAAACTCCTTTCCGATCTGGCACTGGGTCGGGGAGGAGACTTAGGCCCACTGAGATTACCAACCTCCAAAAAAATCCAGCTTCCAAAACAATTACAGTTTAATTTTCCTAAAACGCCTCATCAGAGCAGGTCTATTTTGATACTCATCTTGTAAGTCTTTAAAGCATTTGATAAAGTCAGGCAGCTTTTTCTGGTACTCCGCTAAGTCTCGTAAATCTTGCAATAGGGCCGTCGCTTCATCATAAGGCTTAGCCTGTTTGGTTTTGATCAAAACTACTACCTGCTGCCAGAGCTTTTCTTCTTTAGGAGCCAAAGCTTCTAATTCTTTAATTCTTTTGCGTCGGGCCTTTTCCTGCTCCTTTTTTTCCCGTTTGGTAAAGATCTCATCCATCATCTCAGTCAGTTCAGACAATTTGCGATAGCCTGTTACAGAACTAGGGGCTGCATCTGTTGGTCCTGCCAATTCCTGTAACCGATTGATCAGCTGCAAATCAACATGGGGTTCACGCCGCACCAGCTTCAACAAAAAAACTTCTTTTTCTGATGCTGATAGGTTAACTAAGTTAGCTTCTAATGGCGGTTGTGCTTTAGATTTAGCAGTAGCTTTCTTACTAGCCTTGGCAGCGGCAGCAACTAAATCTGGATCTAGTTCCACAAGTTCAACGAATGTTTCCAGTGGAGCCGATAGCTTACCCAGATTCGGTGGAATTGGGGGTTCGATTGGATCGTCCTCAATGTTATGGGCAGCATAGCCTGCGCAGTTGGGCACCGCCCGCAGCCAGGCTAGGTATAGTAATCGAACATCTCCCGTTAACAGCTGATCGCGCAATGGCAATAACTGTGGCAGCCAGCCTTCTCCCTCTACCCAGCCGCCCATACCGCCATCTTCGTCATTGATATTGATATTGAGCACGACATATTCACGGGTTTGTTTGATGGTAATGGCATAGGGCAGCTCATAGGGCTCGTACCAGCTTGGATCAACAATAGCTTTCGGAAATCGAAAAATGAGCTGACGGGTTCCCCAGTTGGCTATGTAAAACATCACGTCAAAGTATTGAGTGACAAGCTCTTCTGGCTTGCCTCGAAAATCGCCGTAGTTGTAGAGAAAAATAGCTCGGTGAGGAGTGAGTTGAACCCGGCTAGATAGTTTCTGTATAGTGGCTTGCTCTTTGGCAGTGAGAGGACGATCAATCGCTTGAAATTCATAGTATTGATATTCGCTCATCGGCTAGTCCCCCCGCTACTAAAGCTCACTTTTTTTAGAGTAGGGCATAATAGGAAAGTATATACGGTGGTCAAACTTCCTCCATGACTCAAGCTATTGCCGCTCGGGACATAACATTACGTGAACTAAAACAAACTTTTGGTTTGCGAGAGTCGCAGGCGTCAGGCTTTTTTTCAGAATGGTCTGAGCTATGTGTCCCTTTAACTGCCTTGGATATGCAGACGTTAGACCGTGTGAAGGCAAATTTTTCAGAGATGGTGGCGGATCCACCGGTTTTAGAGGATGCGGTTAAGTTGGTGGTGTTGGCCCCATTTCTAGATTTGGCTGGTTTTTACCGTCGCCCCTATCGGATTGAGACGGAGACAAGCATTGAAATAGAAGCTGAAGATGAAGAGACAACTGTACGCGGGCGGATTGATGTGCTGGTGTTGAAAGAGCGGCTATGGCTGTTGGTCATTGAGTCGAAACGCAGCGACTTTTCGGTGACGAGGGCAATACCGCAGGCGTTGAGCTACATGCTGGCTAACAAAAAAGTAGAACAGCCGACATTTAGCATGGTGACCAATGGCACTGAGTTTTTGTTTCTGAAGGCAATGCAGCAGGAGTATGGTAATTCACGGTTGTTTTCTTTGGTGAATCCGGGAAACGAGCTGTGGAATGTGTTGGAGATTTTGAAAGGTTTGGGCGAGCCGGTTGCAACCGAAAAATCGTAGATTGGGTTGAATTCATCGAAACCTAGCACATCCAAATATTAATGAACAGATGAACAATCAGGACGCAGGCTAAATACCTGCTGCCCTGATTTTAAGCAGATCTAGGCAGCTGCGCCTACAGACGTTTCATTAGGATGCTGATGACGTCACCCTGATCGGGGGTGAGGATTAGCTGATTGTCAGGAATGTCGATCAGGGGGCTCCACTGACTGGGTTCGACATATTTGAGGTTATGGAGCATGTGGATGGTTTGGCGGATGCCGCCGGGGCTGCCTAGCAGAATGTGGCGAATGGTTTCGCCCGTAGGCAGGGTAAGGGATAGATCGGCGGGTAGCGTGGCTGGCTGTGGAGTCATGGGGCGTCTTCCTTTGGTTAATGGGTTAGGAAAGCGCCCAAAAATAAAGCCACCCTGCAACTAAACTCAGGGTGGCTGTAAAATAGCTCACAGCTCACCAACTGGGTAAGACAGTTGGCCGGGTTAGCGGGGTGGTGGTGGTGGTACACCGCCATCTCGCGCGGCTAAATTTTTGGGTGCGAAATAGCTGACAGAGGTGTTCCGTAGCTATTAGTTTTGTAGGCTAGCAGGCCCAAGCCAGATGAGTCAAGACGCAGTTTTGTATCAAGAAAAGCTGTTTAGTGAGATTGGAGGGAAGGCTCAGAGCCATGTCCGGTTCAAAACCGGGTGCTAATTGAGTGCTGTTACTGAAGCAACAAGTTGGGTTTACATAGTCGTCCCTGAAATACTGAGAGAACGTAGAGCTATCAAGGATTTGTGCTACTGAAGGATGCTGTAGAATTGCCAGAAAGAGACCCATCTCCCCCAAAAGCTTGCAAAATGAAACGCCCCAAGTCAGGCTCAGAATCGTC
>JBHJIL010000085.1:0-17910 GCA_050043465.1 Leptolyngbyaceae cyanobacterium | reverse complement strand
GACCATCATAAAGTAGCTCAGAATCTCGAATACGAGCCCGAAAAGGAGTTTTGAGTTTATCGCCAGGAGCCAGAAGTAAATAGGAGAACCACAGCCCCCCGACAAATTCGCGGTCTGTGGTGATACACCGAATTTCAACGGTGGGAAATAGCGCGTAGAACTGCTCCATCAGGTCAATCCGTTCTGAGGTGTTGGAATTGCCTGCTTTGTCCAACAGCATCCACACCAGTGGGAAGGCAATGCCTTCATACACCACCCCTAGCGTCAAGATATTCACGGTGGTGGTCCCGACATCCCATTGAGTCCGGTCAATGGCCACCACCCAAGGCTCTGGGATGGCCATCAGGGTCACCACCAATTGGGCTATCACCGCATAATCTATCGTGAAGTGACGGAAGAACCGTTGTTGACGTTTGTACTGGGATTCGGGTTTTGCCCGACCGGGAAAGGCGACCGATAGCTCGCTAAGGTTCACGGTTCTAGCCCGAAATAAGGCGATGATGAATGCCGCGATAAACAACACTCGGGCTCCATGCCAACCCAGATGGGGCTGCAACAGGGACCGTAAGGCGTTAAGCTCTGATATAGGGGTTTCTTGGAGTTGTGGTTAACTCATCAGACTCCTTTCCTCATTATGTTTCAAGCTTTTTTCCTGTACTGAGAATATTCAGATCTGAATTATGGCTCGACTCTGTTGCTTCTTTTCGAATTGCCTGGATTAGTAAAGGTGTCTACTATGCCAACGTTCAGCGAGGCGTGATCAAAAGGAACTCTCAAGCAGAGCCATCGTCAAAAATACCTAGAAGTCAGTGATATTTTTTGATGGCATTTGTCTCATCCCCAGTACAATCTCCTACCCAGCCAAAGACTATGAGTGTGCTTCCATGGCTCGGTCTGGGGCTAGTAGCATTGATCGGCCTGGTGCATGTCCCCTTTCCCTTTAGTGGCGACCAGGCCCTTTTTGCACTATCTGCTCGAGAAATGGCAAATGGGGAAGTCCTTTACCGCGACTTTTGGGACATGAAGCAGCCTGCCACGTTTATCTTTTACTATCTCGGTAGTTTGCTATTTGGTAATAGCGAGGTAGGCATTCGTAGCTTTGAATGGCTCTACATGATGGGCTTTGCCTGTTTTCTAGTCACGGTCCTCAAACGTCGGTTTCAGCATGCCGTACCGCTGGCGCTGTTACCCATACTAACTGTAGGGCTGTACTACAGCGTCTCCCCCAGTCTGCTCTTGACCCAGGCAGAAGCTATTGTGGGTGTCCCAATTTTTGGCCTGATCTGGTGTTTTCAAAAAGCGTTAGAAGCACGACGGAAATGGCTATGGCTATTTATCGCAGGCATTTTAGGCTCTATTGTTCTGTGTTTTAAGCTGATATTTTTAATTTTTCTATTTCCTATTTTTGTTGTTAGCTTATTCAAAGTTGCCAGATCGTGTCCTCAGCAACAAAAATATCCAACAGTATCTGTTGCAAGTCTGCCATCCCTGGGACTGACTATGGTTCAGGTTGCAGTACCACTGCTGTGTGGTTTGCTGCTCCCTTGGCTGGTAATGCTGGGCTACTTCTATAGCCAAGAAAGCTTAGAGATCGTTTATAAGACATTTCTGGTGTATCCCCCCATGGTGGTCAGCGGAGATGGACCGGATAAAGACTGGTTTCGATTTGTCAAAAGTCTAGGTTACTTTCTAGCAGCGTTTGCATCTGCTGTTTTGTTAGGTAGTCTGCAGGGCTACCGGGTCGTCAGGCGAGCGGACGATCTGCTGACGCTAAATCTTGTGCTTTGGGCCGTTGGGGGACTGCTGGTTATCTGGCTGCAGAGCCAGGGCTGGTGGCCCTATTACTATCTGCTGCTGTTTATTCCGTTTGGTACTCTGGCTGCGCTCTTTCTCAATCGTCGTTGGACAGCGCTGACAGCATTATGGACGACTCCTGAGGGAACGCCCCTAGCCTTGCGCAGAAGTGTCCTAGTCATTGGCAGCTGTCTGTTGCTGCTAGTACCCGCTATGGGACTGGGAGTAAAGTCTCTATGGCTGCTAAAAAGCGGTCTAGCCCTACAGCCTGAGCAGCGCCTGCAGTATCAGATGCTGATTCAAGATGACTATAAAATCTCGCTGGATGAGATTGCTTTAATCTCTAAACCCGATAGTCAGACTGGGGATATCTTTGTGATGGGAAACCCTCTGATTTATTATTTGTCGGGCCGAAATCAGGCGGGCCCCATTAATGGCTGGTCACTGGAATGGCTGATGCCTTTTCAGTGGAAAGAGTTAGAGCAACAGCTAATTACGTATAAGCCTGTTTATATCTTTGTAGATCACACCTATCAATGGCTGCTAGCGGAGAAGGGTACCGACATTTTGGAGATGATGCAGCAAAATTACACGCAGCTGAATGAAAGCGATACAGGTATCTGGTATGAAGCTATAAGCCAGTAGGGGCAGATGCAGGGGTGCGACTCAAAACACATCCCCTGCATCTACATATTAGAAAGTAAGCTCCACTCTATTCACTCAATGTATTGACTAGATCTGCTTTCTTCATTTTGCTATACCCTGTGATACCACGCTTCTTTGCCATTTTCTTAAGCTCTGTAGCCGTAAGGCTTTTGAGGATTGCTGGATCGGTAATCACATCCGGCATCGGTTGAGGCGTCAGATAAAATACCGACTGTAGCGCCTTTAATTTTTTACCTCTCGTAATGCCACATTTGAGATTAGCAATAGGATCTAGCGTATTCCAGTACTGACGAGGTGCTTCATCGATACGATTGGTCGCTGTCGGTAGCTTTACCCTTTTTAGCGCGCTATCAGGTAATTCAATTAGATATCGAAGAGCTGCTGTAATTTCGTCGCGAGACGCTTTTGAGAGATTGATACGGGGGATTTCTTCACCTGATAGCACACGAGCAACTTCAGCTGCTTCTTTGCTGTCGTCAGCAACAACGCACCAAACTCTTTCTAAGCCGGCTTCTTCGGCTACGGCATAAACAAAGGAATTGCCGATAACCTGATATTGATCTTTTCCAGTTTCTTTGACAATGACAGGAACCCAGTTGCGATCGCACCTCTCATTCAAGACCTGCGCCGATGCCTGTATTAAAAAAGCTGGCGCTGTAGTGGCTTCACCTGGCTCAATCTCATCCAGGTAAAGGTGCTTAAGATTACCAATATCACTCAAACTAGCCATGTAAAAAATACTCCTTTGCTAAGCTAATGTAATACTCGCGTGCAGACTTGTCTCTATAAACCGCTGGAATACGTGCAAACGCGGCGTTTGCTATGTTGGCATAGCTTGGCAACTGAAAAATATGTAAATCCTTCCTTGAGTTTGTATATCTGGGAAAGAAGTAAGGTTGTAGATCAAACTTAGGTTTGCCTTCCTGTGCCCTCTTTGCTTGCTTGATCATCTCAATCAAAGCTTTCTGCGCTTCTTGCAACTGGTATGGGGTAACTCTTCCTGCATTGAAGAAGATTGGTAACGCTATTGGGCTAGCGTCACCTTTTATAGATTGAACTTGAGGAACAAAATCTCGAATAACGGTAACAGCGTTTTCTAACGAGAAGATATTGTTATGTTTAGTTGGTATAAGAACAACATCCGCAGCATACAAAGCCTGCTGACTGAAAACTCTCCAATTAGGTGGAGAGTCGATAAGAATGTAATCATAAGTATCTTTTAGTTCAGCTAGCTTTTCATGTAACGTATGGTTTTTCCACTCTTTTAGTAACTCTGCCTCGTCAATATCGTGAACCATCACCTTATCGGCCGGGAGCACATCGAAGCCTAAATCGTACTCAGCAGTTTTCTTCAGAGGTGGTACATAACGTTGAATTGCATCCTTTATATTGGTATTACGCTCGTTTAGCGCTGCGTAAACTTGGCCATCACTTAAAGGAATTCCTAATGCACTTGTCAAATCTTGCTGATTGGGATCAAAGTCTACTACCAGCACTTTTTTCTTTGCTAGTGCCAAAATACTAGCCAGATTAACAGTTGTAGTAGTTTTGCCAACGCCTCCCTTATTATTGTAGACAGCTATTGTCAGGGCTTTCACAGGATTCTCAATTTTCTGCCTAATGCTCTTAATGGCTCGATCGATCGTCTCAGGTGATATCTTGAGGCAAGGAGTCGCTGGGTGAATTACCTTATTGTGTTTTCTGAATAATTGAATATGACAGGAGTTGGTTAGTAGCCCCCACTGGGCTGACTTACATTTAGGTGCTAAAAGATACTTTTTGTGGAGTTGCTGCACGGCTCTCTTATACTGTGCTGAACCTTCTTCCAAGTTAATATCTCTTCCCTTGAGCTCGCATATCATGTATGGGTTATTGCGAGTATGTAAGAAAATATCTTCTCCTATATTTCTTCGAACAGCATAGTCTGCTGCACCTCTTCCTGAATCGAACTGCGGAATAACTTCTCCATTACTTTTGGAAAAACCTAGAGCATCCAAAACATATGATGCAAAGAAAGTTTCACTTACGACTGCTTCAGGAGCATCGTCTGGTAGCTTAAGTAGCGCTGCCTGTAAGTCGGTTTCTGAAGTCATAGAATTATATAGAAATTTGATTTAGGAAAAGTCAAAATGACTAAGATTGCCTACATCGCGTGTACGTAGAGATAAAATTTCGAGTTAGAAGTAAGAGCGCTGAAGCATTGGATAGTTCCTGTAGTGCTCAAAATCATAATGTTGTGTATAACTTGCCCACAATTGATAAAGAGACTGACGTTCTTAGTTCTCAATTCTTCTAGGCTTACGTAAGCCCAAATCGTGCTTCAGGATACTCGGTAAAAATATCAACCCAAACTGATTCTATTTACGACTTAAGTCGAACAATCAGCCATCATATGCTCTGCGTAAAAGTTCTCTATCCGCCTTGCCTTCTACATATCTGTAGAAGAACAAAGCTGAAAATTAATATATTCTCCAGCCCCAGACGAGATCGAGGCCCAGCCATTTTGCGACAGCCACAGCCACTGTCGCCCGGTTGCATCTGTATCAATTAGCACAGGGAAGCTTTCTGGAGAGATCTCATTGCCATTGGGCAAAAAGGCAATCTGCGGTGACATAACCGTTGGATCTCTTCTCACGCGCAACCCGCTACCCACGTCTGTATTCACTCGCAAACAGTACGGCTCATCTATGTCTGCAAGCACGGCTGTACTGCTATAGGTTGCAACTGTTTCATTTCCTATTTGGCATTTGTTTTCTACTTCACCTGTGCCGATTTCCCACACCAGATCGCTCAGGCGATACCAGTAGGTCAACGGTGCTTGAGCAGACATTGCTGCATCAGCACAAGTTTGCTCATACTCTAGATAGCCACCCAGTTCTAAATTAGAGAAGCCAGCATCATACGGTATAGCTTCGTCAGATCCGGTAATTTGTTGCCAGTCGCCCCAACCGGGTTTGGCAACTGCGGCAGGAGCCAGAATCAAACTGAGACCGATAGCACATCCTAGCTGTAAAGAGCTTTTTAGAGTACGCGCGTCTTCAGCTATTTCTATAATCATTGTTGCTCTAACCAGCCACGCATTTTGCCAGGATTTAATAGTCCATAGGGGTCAACCTGGGCTTTGAATGCCACCTGAGTTTGATTGATTTCCTTACGACCGCCGTCTTCCAAAATATAGGTGTGGGGGTTAGCAATAAAGGCTCCCTGAGTCTCGTGATAGCGAATAATCTCGTTTAAGCGTTCTTCGGTGGTGTAGCGCACCAGCTGCAGCGCCGCCGGACAGACCTGACCATGGACTCGAAAGAACTCTAAATGCATCATGACTTCATCACCAAAGTGCTGATACATATGCTCCACCAGAGTCAGGTCTGTATCGTAGGGAAACAGAGTTTGTAAATAGGTGAGGCTGGTATCTACGTTTCTGGCATGAAGTGTGGTGTGATTCCACGTGAATTCTGCCAGGGCAGCTCCTTTTTTAGCTTCTTCAGCTGTTTTTTGATACGTGATCGTGCCGCCAAACTCGTTGACCAGCTCGCTAAATGGCTCCAGCGATGATTCAGCAATCATTAGCAGGGCCGCTGTTTTACCCTCTGGTAAAAAATTCTGCAGCGCCGCAAAGTAGCTGGGCACCGGCCAGGCATGAATGCTGATGAGCTTTTTGGTAATGCCGTCAGCTTCACCCAGGGTGTACCCAAAGCGAGCAGCGGTCATAAAGTCGTCAAATGTGACGATGACCTCTGTCCATGGATAGGCCGGCCCGAGGGGAATCTCTAGTTCGGTAATAATGCCATTGGTGCCGTAGGCATGGTTAACCTTTTGGACGTCATCACCGCGCAGCTCTAAGATGCGGGGTTCATCTTCCATGGTGACGACACGAACCGCATGCAGATTACCGCGATCGGCCAGCTGACCGTAGGTAATGGAGCCGATGCCACCGCTACCGCCACCGATGAAACCACCGATGGTAGCCGTACGATAGGTAGACGGAGCCATACGAATTTCCCAGCCTTGCTCGCGGGTAATCTTATCGATGGCAGCTAGCTTGGCTCCGGCTTCTACACCAGCAAGCCCTGGTTTGACCCACTTTACTCGGTTGAGCTTGCTCAAATCGAGAATTATCCCACCCTGAAGGGGAACGCACTGCCCATAGTTGCCTGTACCCGCTCCTCGCACCGTCAATGGCGTTTTGGTAGCCACACATGCCTTAGCAACCTGGAGGACCTCTGCTTCTGTGATAGGTCGTACCACTAGCTCAGCTACTTTGTCGTCTAGCTGCGCGGCTAGCACCGGGCTGAAATGGTAATAGTCCTTGGAGAGTTTAGCGACCTGGACGGGGTCTTGCACAACCTCCAGGGTATTTGGCAAAGCAGACAGTACAGAAGAGGACATGGATAAAGCAGCAGAGGGCAGTAGGAGTAGTGTGGCAAGAATTTCCCACTGGAGCAAGGTAAATCCTTGGAAGCGCAAAATAAAACAGCGACGCGAACGCCGCTGTTTCCAAACGCAAGTAATTTCTGAGGCTGTCGCGGAGCCTAGGTGATGTCTGAGGCGAATTCTAGTACAGGGTGGTCAGCGCCACGCAGGATAGCAGACCCGCTACTAGATAAAACACACTAACCACTTGGATCTCGGACCAGCCAGATAGCTCAAAGTGGTGATGCAAAGGGGCCATCTTAAACAGACGCTTGCCTTTGCCATCAGGTCCTTTAGTCGCTTTGTAATAGCCCACCTGCATAATCACAGACAGGGTCTCGGCGACAAATAGCAGAGTCACAATAAATAGAGCAAACAGATGACCGCTGAGAATACCCACGGCGGCTAACGCTCCGCCCAGAGCCAGGGAACCCGTGTCTCCCATAAAGACTCGCGCCGGGTTGCGGTTGTGGGTCAAAAAACCTAGGCAGGCACCGCTCATAGCAGCACAAAAAACCATGAGTTCCGGATAGTCAGGGGCAATCAGGGCACCCAGCCCTAACAGCGCGATCGCACCTGTTCCTCCCATCAAACCATCTACACCATCGGTCAGATTGGTCGCATTGCTTTCAGCCACCATGGTAAATCCGGCCAGGGGCCAAAACAAAATCCCCAGGGGTAGCAAACTCCCAAAGGGCAGAGCCAGCTCGGTAAGTTCGCTCGGCTGGCTAGCCATAGCCCAGGCACAAAATGCAATGGCAAATCCGATTTGCAGAGCCAGCTTCATCTTGGGAGAAATCCCCTTATTGGAGCGCCGCTTCAGCACCTGCCAGTCATCGATCCAGCCAATAAATCCGTAGGCTAGCGTCAGCGCACAAACCGCCAGGGTATTCACGGCTGCCCCCGAAGCAATAACGGCAATCAGCAGCGCCACCGGGACAAAAAAGATGCCCCCCATCGTGGGCGTACCGGCCTTCTTCAGATGCGCCTTAGGGCCTTCTTCTCGAATAAACTGGCCGGCCTTTAGCCGCTTTAATACCGGGACTACACCGTAGCCCGCCAAAGAGGAGCCAACCGCCGCTAGCAAAAATGGCATTAGCAGAGTGGACTGTAGTAGCCAGTCACGCCCTGCCCACACGTCTAGACCCGCAGCTAGGGTTGCCAGGATGCCCATCAAAAGCACCGACAGGCTTGTACCCGTTAGGGCTGCCGTCCTAGAGGTAAAGAATTTAGCATCCACAAGTCACGTCCTTCACACACCACACATTTCAAGCGTTTAGCCCCACTTTCCGTACAGAATCATCTATCCGTAAAGAAGTACTAAAAATAAAAAAAGTCCTCACTCCTTAGATTCTCTAGTGAATTTTGCTGAAAGTCTAGGATTCTAGGCTACAAAATCACTAGGTATAAAAACCTAAGCCTTAATTTATCTCGTTTTGACCCGTGGTCAAACAGGTAATTTAGCTGACCCACGGGCAAACAAGCAATTTAGCTGACCCACGGGCAAACAGACGGTTTAGTCGTCATCGGAATCGTCGTCACTGTCAGAGGAATCATCCGAATCGTCGAAACTAGCATCTTCGCTGCCCATCAGATCGGAAATCTCTTCGCTATCGGCCTCATCCTTGACGACTTCAGCAGGCTCACGGGGAATCAAACGACCGGTGTTCTCTAACCATCGCAAAATGGAAGAATCACCCCGCTCGGGGATAACCGCCGCATGCTGCTGGCGAGGAATTTGTCGTACGGAAGGGTTGTACTCAGTAGTCATACGCGTTTGGGTTTTAGATTGGACCTGGGTGAACAACTATAGCCTAGACCTGTGCAAATCTAGGCACACTGGCACACCACCATGGCTAACCTACGTTTTCCTACACAGAGAGTATGTCACTCTGCATCAGAATATACAGTACTTCAGCATTCATCACGAATGCTGATGACCTGGGGCTGAATATTAAGCGTTTTATCACCATGCCATGCCAATAAAGTATGAAAGTATGCTGATGTCAAGCCCCTGATGATAATTGTTTGCCAACCTTTGAAATAGGCAGCCGTATGGTTAGGTCTCTGTTGGCCGAGACCATACTTGCTACCAGGAACGCCATGCTTGAAAAAATCAATCTGCTAGATGCGATCGCATCTACCAACCGAGGTTTACTCGCAACCCCAGCGCAAAAAGAAGACATTCTGTCTAAAGTTGCCCAGCTAGAAACCTGTAACCCCACGCCCAATCCCCTAGGGGCACCGGAGCTACTCAATGGCAACTGGCAGCTGCTCTACACCACTAGCACGGAACTCTTGGGCATCGATCAGGTGCCATTACTTACCCTGGGCAGTATCTATCAGTGCGTGCGCATCGAGCAGCAGCGGATTTACAATCTGGCGGAAATCAAGTCTGCCCTAAGGGGGCTAGTCTCCGTCACGGCCACGTTTGAAGCGGTCACCGAAAAGCGGGTAAACGTTCGTTTTGACCGCGCTATCTTTGGGCTACAGTCAACGCTGGGGTATCAAAATCCCAGCCAGTTTATAGACACCATGCAGCAAACTGCTAAATTTGGCCCACTGCGCGGCATCGACTTTGGCATCAGCTCAAACCGCGAACCGGGCTGGTTAGAAGTCACCTATTTAGATAGCACCATGCGTCTGGGTCGGGGCAATCAGGGCAGCGTATTTGTACTCAGGAAAGTGGAATGACCCTGAGCATTCTTTCGCTATCCCAAGCGCACCTCACTCTATTAGAAACCTGTCCAAGACGGTTTCAATACATTTTTGACCAGTCTCTAGCCGTACCCCCCAAACCGGAAGGGCAGGAGGCCGCACTGTGGGGCAGTCAGTTTCATTTACTCATGCAGCAGCAGGCATTGGGCATTCCTATTGATGTCATGGCCACAGCCAATCGAGACATGAGTACCAAGGTGGACGCCCTGCGGCAGCAGGCTCCTCAGCTTTTTTATCCCCAGCCCAACGAACAGCTCCGGCAGAGCGAACATCAGCGCACCCTGGCCTTAAACGGCTATGTATTTACCGTCATCTATGACCTGCTGGTGCTCACCCCAGACTCAGGTCTGATCGTCGATTGGAAAACCTATCTCAAGCCGCCCCCACAGCAGTATTTGGCTCGTGACTGGCAAACTCGTCTATATCTATACGTCCTGACTGAGACCACATCACTGCTGCCTGAGCAGCTGACAATGGCCTACTGGTTTGTGCGCCACCGAGACGAGCGGGGTGAGCTGCCGCCCAGCGACTATCGCTTTACCTACAGTCTTCAGCAGCACGATCAAACCCGAGCCGAACTCCTACGGCTCACGGAGCACCTGTCTAAGCTACGACGGCAGGGAGAGTTTCCCCAGACCCCCCATCTTGAGCGCTGCGAGCGCTGCCCGTTTCAGATTCGCTGTGAGCGGGTGGAACAGCCCAGCCTACCCATCGACCTAGAAATGATTGAGGAAATCCCTTTGGATCTGGGATCTATAGATCAACATAAATCTAATTGAACAATCACATTAAAAATACTCTATCGGCCAGCTGGTTTTTTTGAAGCTAGCTGATTTAGACTTAAATATACAGATAGATTTAAGTAAATCATTCATGCCCCCAGGTTTGAGTTGAGTCAATGTCCATTAGATAGATTTAATATTTTGTCTAGATGTGAGTGATTATCTCTAAAGTGGTTTAGATAAGGGGGTGCTCCCTAAATTGCTCGGTTAACTCGATTAAATCGTCTAATTCCCTTTGGGTTTGACTGTCTGTCCTACTGTCGCTGGTTAAAATCGCTCCATGGCTGAGATTTATTTGCAATCGGGATGGCTAATCCCGCTGTACCCGCTACTGGGTATTTTGCTGACGATTCCTTGGATGCCGCTGCGTCGGACAGGTCCACGGCCTGCTGGATACCTCAATCTTTTAACCACGGGATTGGCACTGGTGCATACCTGCCTCTGTTTGCAAGCTGTTTGGGGCAACCCGCCGCTACGCTGGTCCATCAGCTGGATGCATGTAGCCGATCTGTCAATCAATCTGCCGTTTGAGCTATCGACCACTAACCTGGCAGCGGTCTCCATCGTCACGGTGCTTAATTTGCTAGTGCAGATTTATACCATTGGCTATTTAGAGATGGACTGGGGCTGGTCGCGTCTGTATAGCCTGCTAGCCCTGTTTGAAGCCGGGATGACGGCGCTGCTGCTGTGCGATTCGCTGTTCTTTAGCTACATGATGCTAGAGATTTTGACCCTGGGCACTTACTTAATCGTAGGCTTCTGGTTTAATCAGCCTCGGGTGGTCACGGGTGCGCGGGATGCGTTTTTAACTAAGCGGGTGGGCGATCTAATTCTGCTGATGGGGGTGATTGCTCTCTATCCGCTGGCAGGCACATGGAACTACAGCGAACTGGCAGTCTGGGCTGAGCAGTCTCCCATTGGGGGGACAACAGCCACGCTATTGTGTTTGGCCCTGTTGGCAGGCCCCATTAGTAAATGTGCCCAGTTTCCGCTACACCTGTGGCTCGATTCCGCCATGGAAGGACCGCTGCCGACAACCATTCTGCGAAATTCGGTTGTCATTCCAGTGGGGGCTTGGGTTTTAATCAAGCTGACCCCCGTATTTGCCCTATCGCCCATTGTCGATAACGTAGCGGTCGCCATCGGGACAGTTTCGGCCATTGGCGCGGCGCTGATATCCATTGCGCAAATCGATGCCAAGCGGGTGCTGTCCTATTTGACCAGCGCCTTTATGGGACTCATATTTGTCGCGGTGGGCACCTCCCAGGTTGGGGTAGCGTACTTTTTACTGATGGCATTTTCAGTTGCGATCGCAACTCTAATCGCCAGCACAGGCTCTGTAATGCTCACCTGTGTTACCCAAGATTTAACCCAGGTAGGCGGTCTTTGGTCACGACGTCCGGTCACGGCCCTATCGTTTGTTTTAGGCGCACTAGGTATATTAGGACTGCCTCCCTTTGGCGGATTCTGGGCAATGCGGTTTTTAGAAACCAGTCTCTGGTACGAAGGACAGATTCTCCCATTTGTCATTGTTTTAGCCATTAACGGACTGTGCTCCTTTAGCCTGGTGCGCATGTTCTGTCTCATGTTCCTTGGGCCGCCCAAAACAATGAGCAGCCGGGCCCCAGAGCCCATTTGGTCTGTCGTTATCCCCATGGCTGCGATGGCCGCTCTCACCCTGCACATTCCGATCATGTTGCAAACACTCAAGCTGCTACCTGTGATGCAAACAGCCATTGGCCAAACCGGTTTGCTCTTGATTTGGTCCAGCAGCTTAGGAATCGGGCTAGGGTTTATCTTGTACGGCGTTCCACGAGAGAAACGGCCAGCAGACTATGCGCCTCGGTGGTCAGTCAAACTGTTGGCCGATGACTTCTATACCGCCAGCCTGTACCAAAACCTATTTATCTGGCCGGTCGCCACTACCGCCAAGGGCTTCAACTGGGTGGAGCGATATGTCGTTGACGGCCTAGTCAACTTTATCGGTGCCTTCTCACTGTTCAGTGGAGAGACTCTGAAATATATCAATATAGGACGCTCTCAGGTCTACATATTGACCATTGCCATTTGCGTCGCGCTCCTGGGGCTCTTTATGAGCTGGAGCTACCTGCCCATATAGGTCAGAGCGTTGTTTTGTAATCGATTTGTTGTAGTAGGCGCATTTGAGCCATGATGTTAACTCCTCTCATGGGGCTACCACTGCTAGGAGCCCTCGCATTGCTTCTCTTTCCACCCGCAAGGGCAAAACTAGTGGCACTCTGGGGTGCGGGCATACCGCTGCTGTGGACGCTTTGGCTGTTTAGTCAATTTGACCTCACCAATAGCCAGTTTCAGTGGGGAGAGTTTTTCGCCTGGCTGCCAGTGCTCGGTCTCAACTATGAGCTAGGAATAGATGGGTTAGGGCTGCTGATGATAGCCCTCAACACCCTGCTCACCTGGATTGCAATCTACAGTGCCAATAAAGACATCGACCGACCAAGACTGTTTTTTAGTTTGATGCTGATCACCAGCAGCGTTATTTCAGGTGCGTTTTTAGCCGAGAACTTTTTACTGTTCTTTCTCTTCTACGAAGCTAGCTTAATTCCCCTATATCTATTGATCAATATTTGGGGTGGCGAAAAGCGTAACTACGCTGCAACTAAGTTTCTCATCTACACGGCCATTTCAGGCGCACTGATCCTAGCAAGCGGATTTGGATTGCTGTGGCTAGGTGGCGCGGCAGACTTCAGCTATGGAGCACTCGCCGATACAAGTCTCTCGGTAAGGTTGCAAGTCTTGTTGCTTATCCCTCTGGCCATTGGCTTTGGCATCAAAGTTCCTATGGTACCGCTGCATACCTGGCTACCTGATACCTACGTCGCGGCGTCTACCCCGGTTGCCATTTTGCTGGGGGGTGTCCTGGCTAAGCTCGGTACTTACGGTCTATTGCGTTTTGGTCTAAGTTTGTTACCTGATGGCTGGATCGTCATTGCTCCCTGGATTGCAGCCTGGGCCGCCGCTACTATTATTTACTGCGGCTTTTTGGCCATTATCCAGAAAGACATCAAACGAATGGTGGCCTACAGTTCTGTCAGCCATATGGGGTACATCCTGCTAGGCAGTGCTGCCGGTACGCGCCTCAGTCTATCGGGCTGTATTGCTCAAATGATTGCCCATGGTTTGGTGTTAGCGATTCTGTTTCATCTGGTAGGAATTGTTGAAACCAAGGTAGGCAGTCGTGAACTGGACCGACTTAATGGGCTAATGAATCCGGTCAGGGGGCTACCCTTTGTCAGCGCAGTCTTGCTGATGGGAGCCATGGCCAGCGCTGGAATTCCGGGCTTGGTTAATTTTGCCGCTGAATTTGCTGTCTTTCAAGGCAGTTTTGTCGTATTTCCAGTGCAGACATTGGTGGGGATTGTTGGTGTTGGTCTAACGGCTGTGTATTTTGTAATTTTGCTCAACCGCACCTGCTTTGGTCGCCTGGATAATCGCCGTGCCTACTTTCCTGAGGTCTCGTTTAATGAGAAAGCTCCGGCACTGATATTGGCAGCATTAATTTTGGCCTTAGGGGTTCAACCCAATTGGCTGATGCGGTGGAGCGAGCCTACACAGGTAACAGCGGTTTCGGTTGTTTCTAGCGAGACTTCTGTTTCTAGCGAGACTCGCGTATCTCAAAGAAAAATAAGTGAACTATCGTTAGAGGAGGCATCACTGTAATAAAGGCTGTGGTGCTATTAGCCGCCGGTTATATCGGCGCCAACAGTGCCAGGTCGGTTAGCAAGGTTGCACTCAATTTACCGTTGTTCGCTCTTAGGTAAAGGATTATGTCTACAACAATGGCCAAAACACTTCCACCGTCTACACATCCCTATGCAGATGTGATTCATCGGCTAGAGGCTGGAGGCTCAATGCTGCCAGATACACCTGAGAATCTAATGCAGATTATTGGTATCTACAAAGCCTATGCGGTCCCGATGGATTTTTACTGGCGCGATTTGTTGTACATTGGCGAACGCGTCTTTTTAGAACCACTGCCATTTTTTAAGTATTTGATTTCTAAGGAATATCTAGATCGCCACAATACGTACTCCGGTGACCAGTCACCACTGAGAATTTGGCGGGGTCGGGGGCAGACTCATCCAGAGCTGCTGGACTTTATGGAAACAGGCGCATACGGCAAAAAACTGCCTCGCTTGCTGCACCACCTGGGACACGACCGCGTCAACATGGAGTTTGCTGAAGCCTGTATGCGGGCAATGTTTTGGCATGAGGATATCAATCCCAAATTTAACGCCTATCTCTACAGCGATGAGTACAAAGCAGAAGCCGATCGGGCGATTAAAGCTTACTTTAAGGGCAACTGGGCCATGTTGGGGCTGTATAAACTGTTTCCTGACATGTTTCTAGAGCAGGTGCGCCAGCTCTCCTACTACGCTAACCTTGGCTTATTTTGGGAGGTTATGGCTCCGGTCTTCTTCGAGATGTCGGATATCTACGACGAGGGTGGCTTTAAGGGAGTCCCTGACGCTATGAATTTTTTGGTCAACGGCATTTTTGCTGTGGCCGGTCGCCCCATTTATCACCATGCCTATATCGGCGATGAATGTTTTGAGATTATTCCCAAGTCAGCAGGAATGACCTGGCTATACGAGGCGGCGCTACCCTACGTAGAAGCGGTGTTTTACCGGACAACACCATTCCGAGGAACAAAGTCCTACGACGCCCAGGCTAACCAGGTGCCCCGTGACCAAGATGATTTTCACTATGGCATCCTATATGCAGATGTTTTTCCTGTCGGCAGCGCCGGGATTCCACCGACTTTACTGATGCAGGATATGCAGCACTTTTTGCCCCCGTATCTACAGGAATACTATCAGCAGCACTGCCGAGGCGAAGACGATCAGCTAATTCAGCTAGGTATTACGTTTCAGCGCTCAATGTATAACGTGACTTCAGCGGTCATCCAGGCACTGCGGGCAGCGCTGTACTATCCACTGGATGATCCAAATCCAGAACACCGGTTGGCCAATCGTCGCTTTTTTGAACAACAGATGGACCGGCTAACCCGCTCAGAAGCGCGGTTACGAGAGATTCAGACGGCGAACTATCGATAGCCCGGCTAGCCGCCACCATTGCGATTGCTGATTGAGGGAATGGGTCGCTGCCGTTGCTATTTGACGATCCCTTGTAGCTCAAGCCATCTCGAGGATCAGCAATACCCCATATTTTTTTGCTCCTCACCTTTAGATAGCTATGGCAACAATTGTCGATATTGCGTTAAGTACACCCGGTTTCGAAACTCTGGTGGCAGCGGTTCAAGCGGCTGGCCTGGTTGAAACACTGCAGAGTGACGGCCCCTTTACGGTATTTGCCCCCAACGATGATGCCTTTGCCAAGCTGCCGCCCAATACCGTCAATAATCTGGTGCAAAATCCACCGCAGCTGGGACGAATTCTTTGTTACCACGTGGTCTCGGGTATTTGGAACAGTGTTCGCATTGGAGACGTCTCGGAACTACCCTCAGTCGAAGGCTCCCCCATAGCGGTTCGCAGTCACAATCCATTAGAGGTTCAAAATGCCACTGTGCTAGCGGCGGATATTGAAGCTAGTAACGGGATTATTCACGTGATTGATACGGTGATGCTCATGGGATAGTTCATTCTGCTTGTTTTTGCTCTACTGGGCAGCTAATAGACGAGCAGACGGACGGATGAATTATGTCCCCGGCATGATGCACTAAGAAATATCTCTGCTGGAAACTTTATACAGCGCGTGAGGAACCTTAGATATGGGCGCTGTATCGCTTCTCTAGAGCAATGGGTCGGCAATATCTCAAACGCTCTGCAACACACTTTTCTTCAGGAGATTAAGCACACATGGATAAGATTTTGAATGACCTCAATCCATTCTTTTGGATGGTTGCAGTGATGATTGCAGGCATTACAACTATAGACCTGGCAAATATAGAAGTGGTTAGCCCACACAGCGACTTTGTTCAGGCGATGACTGAGCCTGTCGAGCAGTCTCACTAAACATTTTCCCAAACATACGGCAGTAATCCCGAGCGATGCTCGGGGTTTCATGTCAGAATGTAAAGCGTGTGGATTACTTCATCGCCGACATCGGCTCAACGGCCAACTAAAATCGCTCTGGGTAACTTTGATGGTGTGCACCTTGGCCACCAGCGTGTTATCGAGCCTGTTTTGACCCATAGCGAGGGGCAACCCTCTTTGGTTATGGCTGAGGATATGTGTCTGCAGGCGGCCGCCGCCTCTGGCTATAGTCATTTACCTGGTACAGCACTAGCTCAGCCCACCTCAGAGCTATCTGAATGGGCATCAGTGGTCACTTTTTTCCCTCATCCTAGGGAATTTTTTTCAGGTCAGACTCGCTCACTACTCACGCCCCTTGAAGAAAAAAGCCGTCAGCTCGCCTGTCTGGGGGTAAACCAGCTGGTGCTGCTACCGTTTAATGCGACACTCGCCAATTTGGATGCAGCTACTTTTGTTGAGCGCATTTTACTCCAGGAGTTACAGGCAACCCACATTAGCGTTGGCAGCGATTTTCACTTTGGTAAAGACCGTCAAGGAAATGCGGAACTGCTCGGTGAGATCGCTGCCCGTCACAATATCCCAATCACCATTGTTCCCCTACAAAACGATGCTGCAGGCCGCATCAGCAGCTCTCGCATTCGTCAGGCCCTCGCCGATGGCGAACTGGATAGAGCAAATCAGCTTTTAGGACGATCGTATACTCTGACAGGCATCGTAATTTCAGGTCAGCAGCTGGGGCGCACCATCGGATTTCCCACCGCTAACCTCAAGCTTCCCAGCGACAAATTTATTCCCCGCCAGGGCGTTTACAGCGTCAAAGTTTTTGGCATTTTACCGGAGCAAAAGCCGCTGCCTGGGGTGATGAATATTGGTAATCGCCCCACCGTTGCCGGTCAAGATTTGAGTGTTGAAGTACATCTGCTGGACTGGGAAGGCGACCTGTATGGGGAAAGTTTAACCGTTAGCTTAGAGAGTTTTATCAGACCCGAACAAAAGTTTGATTCCCTTGACGAGTTAAAACAACAGATTGCGCAAGATTGCAAAACAGCAAAAGAAACGCTGGCCTACGTGTCAGCGGCTACTTAGCCACAGCACCACCGGCAGCGTCCCCAGACTCAACAATGTGGAAACAACAATAGTTCTGGCAACGCGGACTGTATCTCCCCCCAGCTCTGTTACCCAAATCAGAGAGGTAACTGCGACAGGCATGGCGGCCTGTAAGACAACAACCTGACGGTCAATGCCGGTAAGACCGACTAAATTAGCAATATTAAACGCCAGCAGTGGTGACACCACTAGCCGGAGTCCGGCTCCCAATAGCTCATAACGACCAACCGCAAAGAGTGATACGGATAGCTGAATGCCCAGCAGCAGCAGCGCTACAGGAAATGCACCGTCGCTGAGTAGCGTCACACCGAGATCACTCGGGAACGGAAGCACGGTGCCGGTTCCTAGCAGCGCAACACCAGCGATCGCAGCCAACACAACCGGCAAGCACAGCG
>JBHJIL010000084.1:0-4511 GCA_050043465.1 Leptolyngbyaceae cyanobacterium | reverse complement strand
CTGGACTTTTACAGTCCTCGAGCAATTCGTCTAGCAGGTCATCGACGCGGTTAGGTTCTTTTTTCTTGCGAGCCATGGTAGAGCGGTCTCCTTCATTAATTGGATCTTAGACCGCTTACACAAAATTCAGATCACTCTCTATTTTGGCTGATATAGTGGGCAATATTGCGGGTCTTTTGACTGAGTTAGGTGTTCGTCTCGTCTGTGGTTCGTCTCCGGATATGGGATGTGTCAGTGGCATAGGGACACTTATTTTCTTCTATATGTTTCCCCTGGCATTTTGTCTCTTTTGGACCTTAATGGGAGCTGCGGTTGGGGCAGTCTTTACCAGGCTTGAATCGTCATAACTTCCTCAAAGTCGTTTTATAGACTCATAATCGAATACTTCTAATGCTTTTCGTCTTAAGCAGGAGGATTTTATGAGTACCATACTCCATAGGCACCCCCGCACATCTCCCCTGAACCCATGGGAGCGATTGAGCGACTGGATTACAAGTACCCAAAATCGTATCTATATTGGCTGGTTCGGGGTACTTATGATCCCGACTTTGCTGGTGGCAACCACCTGCTTTATCTTGGCCTTTGTTGCTGCTCCCCCTGTGGATATCGATGGCATTCGAGAGCCGGTATTTGGGTCTCTGTTATCTGGTAATAACCTGATCTCTGCGGCTGTTGTGCCGACATCTGCAGCAATCGGTCTCCACTTCTATCCGCTGTGGCAGGCTACCTCAATGGCTGAATGGTTATATAACGGGGGTCCCTACCAGTTGATTGTGTTTCACTTTTTAATTGGGATCTGGTGCTATCTTGGTCGGCAGTGGGAATTGGGATATCGCATGAATACTCGGCCCTGGATTGCGATCGCATTCTCTGCCCCTGTTATTGCCGCTACCAGTGTGCTATTGGTCTATCCCATTGGTCAAGGCAGTTTCTCCGAAGGCTTACCCCTGGGTATCTCCGGCACTTTTCACTTTATGCTGGCATTCCAGGCCGATCACAATATTCTGATGCACCCATTACATATGTTAGGCGTGGCTGGCGTGTTTGGCGGAGCTTTGTTGGCAGCCCTCCATGGTTCGCTCGTTACGTCCAGTTTGATTCGCACCACAACAGAAGCTGAATCTGTAGCCCTTGGCTATAAATTTGGTCAAAAACAACCTACTTATAACTATCTTGCAGGTCACTACGGTCTCCTGGGACGGTTGTTGGTTCCCTGGTTTGGCAGTCAAAATCATCGAGCCTTCCACTTTATGATGGCAGCCTTACCCACCATAGGTATTTGGTTTGCTGCATTGGGAGTGGCCACCATGGCCTTTAACCTCAATGGATTTAACTTCAACCAGTCTATTCTCGATAGCCAGGGACAAGTAATTGCCACCAACGCTGACATCATTAACCGAGCTACCTTAGGGATTCAAGTTATGCACTCCCCCAATGCCCACCATTTCCCATTGGTTCTGGCGAGCGGTAATGCCATGCCGGTGCCTGAAATTGTGTCTGGTGTGTGAGGGATTGGGTGATGGAACTACAGCTGGTTGATTTGAATGTACCCAGCGATAGCAATGTGATTTTGGGGCAGAGTCATTTTATTAAAACTGTGGAAGATCTCTACGAAGTGATGATAAATGCCTCTGCCCAGATCAAGTTTGGGCTGGCGTTTTGTGAAGCATCTGGTCCTTGTTTGATTCGTGCAGCTGGAAATAGTGAGACACTGCAGATAGCAGCCATTGAAAATGCTAAAGCGGTTGGTGCTGGTCACAGTTTTGTGATTTTGATGCAGCAAGGATTTCCGGTCAATGTGCTCAATGCCATTAAACAATGCCCAGAAGTCTGTCGCATTTACTGTGCTACGGCCAATCCGGTCCAGGTAGTAATTGCTATTAGTGAGCAGGGACGGGGCATTCTGGGTGTTATTGATGGGTTTTCTCCTAAGGGAGTAGAGAAGCCACAAGATGTGATCGAGCGCCAACGATTCCTGCGACAAATTGGCTATAAGCTCTAAAGGGTATACCTACTAAAGAAGTATAACCTTGGTTAATTTGTTACTGAGACCATTAAATCCCTAGCAAAATGTGATTTTGGTATAGTCATGATTCTGGTAACCTCTCCCCTATGTCGCCGTCGCCTAACTGTGCGAGGGACTGTGCAAGGAGTAGGATTTCGTCCATTTGTATATCAACTGGCATCAGAATTGGGGCTAGCAGGTGGTGTGAAGAATACTTCCCAGGGTGTTGTGATTGAAATAGAGGGGGCTGAAAAGACGCTGCAGGAGTTTTTTGAGAAACTACAACAGAATCTGCCACCCCATGCAGCTATTCGAGCACTAGAGCAACAGAATCTGCCGGCACAGGGACTAAGAGAGTTTCAAATTTGGGCTTCTGAAGCCGGAGGTAATGGGACTAAGACCCAAATTTTGCCAGATCTGGCCACCTGTGCCCAATGTTTGCAAGATGTTCTTATCCCCGACAATCGCCGCTACCACTATCCGTTTACCAACTGTACCCACTGTGGTCCTCGGTTTAGCATTATCCAGGCCTTGCCCTATGACCGCTGCCACACAACGATGGTTAGCTTTGCTATGTGTGCAAACTGTCAGGCTGAATATACCCAGCCCTTCCATCGCCGTTTTCACGCTCAACCTAATGCCTGCGCTGTCTGTGGTCCACATCTAGAGTTTTGGCCAAAGGCACAACAAGAGGGAAAACAACAGTCTGAAGATCCACTGCAGCTTGCCGTAGAAATGCTGTGTCAGGATAACATAGTTGCTGTGAAAGGATTGGGTGGTTTTCAATTGTTAGCGGATGCCCAAAGCCCTGCAGCAGTGCAGTGCTTGCGACAGTGTAAGGGACGACCTGACAAGCCTTTGGCACTGATGTACTCAAGCCTGGAGCAGGTGCAGGCCCATTGTGAGGTATCTGAGGCAGCTGCAGCGGTATTAACGTCAGCTCAGGCTCCCATAGTCTTATTGCCGCGATGTACCGATGGTGTAGACTTAGCGCCTGATATTGCTCCCTATCAGTCTGAGCTGGGACCTTATCTAGGGGTGATGCTACCCACTACACCACTGCACCATTTGTTGCTACGACAATATGGAGCTCCTCTAGTGGTGACTAGCGGCAACGTATCCGGTGAGCCAATTGCTATAGATGAACAGACCAGTGAGGGACTGGGGGCAGTGGCAGATGGCTTTTTAACCCACAATCGTCCCATTCAGCGCCCAGTGGATGACTCCGTTGTTCAACTCATTCAGAGCAAGCCCCAGGTGTTACGTCATGGCCGAGGCTACGCACCTCAGGTGATTTCGCTGTCTGAGTCGATTGTTCCTGAAGCGCGTATTTTAGCCTTGGGAGCCCATCTCAAAAATACAATTGCCCTATCTTTAGCCGATCAAATTGTGCTGAGTCAGTACATTGGTAATTTAGATACCTCGCTGACTCTAGAAAGACTGCAAAACACTGTGGCTGACATGCTTTCTCTCTACACCTGTCAGCCGACGGCCATAGCCTGTGACCTTCACCCAGACTATGGCTCTACGCGACTGGCCCACACCCTGGCTGAGCAATGGCATGTACCTTTAATTTCTGTGCAGCATCACTATGCCCATGTGCTAGCAGGCATGGCTGAGCATTCCTTAGCTGCACCGATCCTGGGCGTTGCCTGGGATGGCACAGGGTATGGTCTTGATCAAACCGTTTGGGGGGGAGAATTTCTCCAAATAACAGCATCTGGTTTTGAACGAGTTGCTCACCTGTTACCTTTTCCTCTAGTGGGAGGAGAGCTGTGCAGCCGAGAACCCCGACGGTCTGCCCTTGGTTTACTTTATAGCTGTTATGGCGATGCGGTGTTTGAGTGGGATAGCTTAGCCCCTGTGAGAGAGTTTTCAGCATCTCAACGGACTGTTCTACAGCAAATGCTGTTTAACCAGATCAATACACCTATGACTTCTAGTGTGGGGCGACTCTTCGATGGAGTGGCAGCGCTACTAAATTTACATCAGGTTGTTAGTTTTGAAGGGCAAGCAGCATTGGCGCTACAGTTTGCGGCAGCTGAAACAATAGTGAAGCGAGGCTATTCCTTTTTGATTTCTAGTGAAATGCCTCACATAATTGACTGGCGACCGATGGTGCGAGAGATCATGCACGATCGTGGGCGGGGTGTGTCAATGGCGGTGATTTCAGCCAAGTTTCATTGTACTTTGGTGGCAATTGTGGGTGCGATCGCAAAACTCACAAATAGTTCAAATGTTGTCCTGACTGGAGGCTGTTTCCAAAACAAACTTCTTAGCGAGCAAACAATTCAACAGCTACAGATTGCAGGATTTACCCCCTACTGGCACCAGCGAGTGCCCCCCAATGATAGCGGGATTGCCGTCGGGCAAATAATCGGAGCATTACGTCATCTGTCCAAGGCTGTCTAGTTTTCAGGAGAACAACTATGTTTCTGGCCGTACCTGGAAAAATTATTAGTATCACAGGATAGGTTTTGACACGGATGGGCCGAGTTAGCTTTGG
>JBHJIL010000083.1:0-17406 GCA_050043465.1 Leptolyngbyaceae cyanobacterium | reverse complement strand
TGTTAGAACGACTTCGGTCCCAACAAGCATCGGTGCTTGGCTTTATGGTTGATTTTGACGTGCCCTTTGACAACAATCAAGCTGAACGGGATGTGCGGATGATGAAACTCAAGCAGAAGATTTCGGGCTGTTTTCGGTCTGTGAGCGGGGCGCGTATGTTCTGCCGGATTCGGGGATACTTATCCACCCTACGCAAACAAGACCGGACTATTTTGGATGCGTTGATTGGACTATTCTCTGGTCAGCCTGTTGCTCTCGTTCCTCAGCCTAAGTAGTTACCAAAATTATTAATCTATTAAAAGCTGTTGAAAATAGGGCCTAACAAAGCTCAGCATTTCGGCCAGCATCCCCTGAGCAGATTTAAGGCCAGCGGTTTCGATAGAATGACTGCAAAGTAGGCATTGTCGGTGCTTTTTATCAGCTGCGTAACAGAGTCTGAGACCCCCTAAGAGAAGATTGCGTTAGGTTGTTTCATAATCGGCCAATCCTCTTTAATACTCAGACAGATATCCTTCGAGATAATTAAACTGAGATGCATTGAGGCTATAGTATTTATGCCGCCCTGCTTGACGTACGCTCACCAGGTCAGCATCTCTCAGCGCTTTCAGGTGAAATGAGAGTTTTGATTGAGCAATATCAAGTCTTTGGCACATATCGTTTACGCAGAACTCTCCGCTTTTTAACAGTTCAATCACCTGTATGCGAATAGGTTCTGACAAAGCATGGAAGCCTGAAAATACAAGCTGATGAGTCATGAAAGAGTGCTCCAATGATGAAATAGATTTAACTACGGTCGGACTATTTTGAGAGCCGGCCTGCAACCGTCATCACTTGTGCAGGAGTAAGTAACGGGTTATCTCTCTTTGATACAAAAATGCACAAATGATTTAGTTATGTGTATACAGTTCCCACACTCATTCATGCCTGATACCCGCAGAACTTCGGAACTTTGAATATCCAGTCACTGGTACATGCTTGAAGAATTAAATTCTTTTTGGGGAGTAATAAGGGATCTGCCAAAAAATAAGATCCCTGGCTTGAGTGGGAAAAGGGTTAAAGGGCAAAAGGGCTATGGCTGGTACTTTATCTACTGGCAAGTCCCTAAACTTATCCAGACTTCAGTCAGTACTCTATCTGGTCTTTTGTTGTATTGTGCAAGTGCAGCAGCAGTTGTTGAAGAGATAGATTAGTCTCTTCTTGGTCAGCATTTTTCTGAGGATCGGTGGTGTCTTGCCAGCAGGGCTGGCCCCCCTACTTTGTTTTTTTGACCGCTGTTACCCGCCAGCTGAGCTTTAGGTTCATCCAGAAGTTCCAGGCGGTAACAACTGCGATCGCAATTAAATTGGCCAAATACCGATAGTTCTGGCCAAAGACCAGATTGAAAATCAAATTGAGCAGCAGCACATTGAGCACCAGCCCCGACAAACAGACAGCATTAAACTTCAAAAATCGCTTTAGCCGTGCGGCCATGCCCGTCTGCGACTGCGAGATATCCGCAAAGGTCCAGGCATCGTTCCATAAAAAGTTGTTTAGAATCGCCACCTCACCCGCCAGAATCTTACTGCGGGTCAGACCCCAGGCCAGCGTACTTGGGTCGCTCAGCAGATACAGCACCACCATATCGACAAATACACCGCTCAGACCCACCAGCCCAAATCGCAAAAAGCGACCCACAGGAAACGACTGACGAATTCGGGCAATGCGCCCATCTGAGCGCAGTCGCACCAGATGGCCTAAATACTCAACGTACTGTTTCCAGGTAACCTTGCTTTCGCCGGCTTCACGCTCTTGAAAGACGTAGCCTACTTCAGCAATGGTGTCTACACGACCGCGACCGATTACCTCTAGTAGAATTTTATAGCCCAGCGGGTTGAGCCTAGGCCCTGCGATCGCACGGCGGCGCACCATAAAGTAGCCGCTCATCGGGTCGGTGACTCGCCCTACCACATTGGGTAAAATCAGCAGCCCCAGAGTTTGGGCCCCCCGCGATAAAAAGCGTCGCAGCAGACTCCAGTCGCTAACGCCACCACCTTCCACATGGCGACTGGCTACTACCAGATCCGCGCCCCCTTGGATCTGACGCACCATTTGTATCAGCGTGTCAGGTGGATGCTGCAGATCCGCATCGATCACCCCTAAAACGTCACCTCGGGCCACCTGCCAGCCACGAATAACCGCCGATGATAGCCCCCGTTCCTGCTGGCGACGCATGACTCGCAGCTGCGGGTAGCGCTCAGTCAGCTGCTGGGCCACTTCCCAGGTGCGATCTGGGCTGTTATCATCCACCAAAACCAGCTCGTACTGCTGCGGCAAAATCTCGTCTAGCAAGGTGACCAAATGGGCCACTAGTTTGCCGACATTTTTACATTCATTGTAGGTGGGGATAACTAGCGAAAACGGCAGCGTCGCTGCAGAAGATGCAATCTTAAGCGGACCCTGAGGGGGGTCAACCAGCGCAGAAGTATACGTCATTAAACGGTGTCTATAGGCAATAAAGTGTCTATAGGGCCTGCTGGACTACGGCTCAGCCTGAATAGAACTGAGGTAAAACGGATATTTACCAAAAGTACCCAGATGCCTAAACGATATGATCACATCGCCATCGTCATGAGGAAACTTCAGGCGGCGGCGCTCAGGCACAGGACAGGGTCGATGGGGATAGCAAATATATAAAAATGACGATTCATCCTGAGCGATGAGGGTCGTGGCCAGCTGTTTGAGGGCATCGTCGGTTTCTGCACGAAAAAAAGTTTTGCGACGCGCGCTGGGCCAAAGCACCTGGGCGACATACTGATGGGAAATAGCGACCCAGGGCTGATCGTAGTCGCCTAGAGCTGCAAGCGCCGGGGCAATGGGCTCATAGTTACTTAGTAGCGAGGTGGAGTTAGTCTGACGATCGCGATAGTTGCGCAGACCGCCATTAATAATATTGTTGTGAAACCCTAGGGTCAGCACCAGACTGATGGCGATCAGGCTGATTAAGCGAGGTCGCTTCACCGGCCACAGCTGCTGCACCCCCGCAGCGATAATTAGCCCCGCCATGGGAATCAAGACCAGATAAAACCGGGGGCCCCACTGCTTACCCCCGGCCCCCGGTGGCACAATCAGTGGCACTGCGATCGCAAACAAAACACCTATGACCAGCAGTACAAGACTGGTGGTGCGAGCCCGACCGCGCAATAGCCAGGGCAGCCCCAGTCCCAGTAAAACTGCTGGAAAATACCGCACCAGCGACAGACCCAGCTGCCGGTAGTTGGCCCATGCCTGACTGATTTGCTGTCCTAAGGATGATTCTTCAACCACTTGAATCGAGTGAATCCCCAACGGATGGGCATAGAGCACCAGATTCATACCAAAGAACCCCAGCACCGTAGCTAGCATCGTGCCCACAAAAGCTAGCAGCACGCCCAGAGTGAGCCGATTGGCCACCGTAATCCGCAAAGGTTTGGGCAGTCGTTTGGGGTACAGGTGACTCAGCACCATCAGCGGCCCCAAAATCGCCACCAGACATAGAAACTCGGGTCGAAACCACACGGACAGACCCACACAGACCCCGTTGACCAGCGCCTCATTTAGGCTGATGCGATCGCTAGAGTCTTCACTCGGTGCATGGAATAGCAGACCCGATAGCCCCCAAAACGCCAACGCTACCGCCAGCGTATGCTCCCAGTACATCGCCCCATACAGCGTCAGCGGTGAGGCAAAAATTACCAGCGCCAGACTCATGGCCGTAATGCGTGAGCGAATTTGCCAGATTCGGCAGACTTGCCAAAACCGCCACCATGTCAGCCACAGCGACAGCAGCGGCACGACATACAAACCGCGATAGCCCATCAGGGCATGGAAAGGAGCCGTGATTGCCGGAAACGTAAAGGGAAACGTAATAAAGTAGTTGCCCTGCTGCTCATAGGTATAGGGAGGTGTAAACGGATAAAGTCCCTGTCGCCAGAGCTGTAAGACCCAGGTGGGCTGAGGAATATCTAGAGCCACTCGCCACTGACCCGCGCTAAACTGCTGGGCCAGCAGAGCTTTTAACCCGGCGTCCCCGCTATAAAACACCCCATTACGCGTATGGATCTGCAGCCACAGGCTAACACCCAGACCCGCTATAAAAACGAATCCGGGCAAGATCCAAGACAGCCACTCCCTTGATTTTTTCATATAAAAATTAAATATAATCGGTCCTAGAGCGGGTGCCGCCCATGGGGCGACAAGACTCAAAACCTGTTGTAGCTACGACCCCACTGACTCAAACTGTCTTAAACTGTGAGCAGTAGCGCCGCTTATAGGTTGCCCGATTATAGTCATACCCTTTAAGGGAGATACGGTTTATACCTAAGCTTATCTAAGCCATCAATTCAGTGTAAAAGTTTGACACGATCTAGGTTGATCCACCTGATCGATAGCCCCGTAAGATGACGGGCAACGTCCGCTAAATGATGGGTGGTAGTAGCGGCTGAGTATGCAAAAGCTGGTCCGCATTTAAGAGAAACAGAATAGGCTGACTATCCGACTGGACGATCAGTCCATTCACACATTGAATATTGACCCTGGCGGCATAGTTGGGCGGCAGCGGGACCATGTCGGATTCAGCAAACTGCTGCACGGTGGGGGATGCCTCAATCGGTAACCCGGCTAAGTCACCTCGATGATTGCGGATAAGGAGCAAATAACCGTTGGCTGGCTGTGCGATCGCAGATGGCATCGGCTGAGACATGGCCCCCCCCGGCATAGCCCCGCCATAGCCAAACACCTGACGGCTAATATCTAGCACCAGCAGTTCTTTCCCCTCGTAGACCGTCAGCCCTGCCCCTAAACAATGGTAGTCCCCCTGGGTCTCGCTTTTTGGAATCACCTTTTTGACAGAAACAATCGGCAGGGCAAACCATTCATGCTGGATTTGAAAGACAATCACCTGCTGTTTTTTAACGCCCTTATGGGATCTCAGACGACGCGACCTTAAAGGAGATGGAATAGTCATAGCGAGTTACTGCACGGTAGTAAGGGGCTGCGGCTGCAGGACCTGCTCAATCGCCTGCAACAGTTCATGATCCTGATAGGGCTTGGTAATATAGGCGGCAGCTCCCAGACGCGTTGCCAGCTGGCGATGCTTATCGCTACCGCGAGATGTGAGCATAATCACGGGGAGGTCCTTGAGTCGGGCATCGGCCTTAATTTCTGCTAGGACGCCATAGCCGTCAAGACGAGGCATTTCAATATCGCAAACAACGGCATCAACCGCGAGGCCACTGCTCAGCTGGTCAATGGCATCCTGACCGTCTTTGCCCTGCTCAACCCGATAGTCTGCCTTCTCCAGCGTTGTTCTGAGCAGCTGACGCATATTGATCGAGTCATCTACTACCAAAATATTTGTCTGCTGTGCCTGGGGTAATGCTAGCTGACGCGGAGGCTCTTCCTCTGGAGGTGACTGTAGCAGATGCTGCCAGCGATTAGACCAGTTATGACTGGTGACCTCTTCACGGTCGTCATGGTCAATCCAGTCCAGCAGCTTGGATACATCAGCCAGCGGCACAACATAGCCATCTTCTAGGATGGTGCAGCCGTTAAAGCCCTGGGGTAGGCTAATCACATTTTCCACCTGGCGAATAACCACCTCTCGCTCGCCCCAAAAGCGGTCAATGTAGACACCGTTTAAGCGATCGCCCCGGTTAACAATTAAAATCGACGGCTCGTTGATAACAGGAGTGGCTTCTGTGACGTGGCTTTGTCTGGGGCAGTGAAAGTTTAGCCACTGGTCTAAATGAATCAGAGGCACCGTCAGCCCTTCCCAGTTAATGACTTTTTGTTTTGGAGAGTCAAATATCTGAACAGCACTAAGCCGGAGCATTTCCTCAACACTGTCGGTAGGGAATGCCAGTCGCATACCCCCGCTTTCCACCAGCAGCACCCGCATAATAGAAAGCGTAAAGGGTACGCTGATGGTAAATGTGGTCCCTATACCCGGTTGGGTATCGACTTTTACCTCACTGCGAATCTGTTCAAGGCTGGTGCGAACCACGTCCATGCCAATCCCTCGACCTGACAGACTAGTCACCTGAGACGCTGTGCTAAAGCCAGGTTCAAAGATCATTCCTAGCAGGTCGCTTTGGCTCATGCTATCCAGGATGTCATCGGTCAGCCCCATCTGATAGGCCCGCGATCGAATCTTGGTTAAATTAATACCCGCGCCATCGTCACTGATAGAAATCAACGTTTGACTTCCTCGGTGAGCGGCTCGGATTTCAATGGTGCCCTGGGGAGGTTTTCCCTGGGCCTGACGGGTTTCAGTATCTTCAATACCATGGTCAAAGGCATTGCGCAGAAGGTGCATCAGAGGATCGCGAAGATGCACAGCCACAAAGCGATCGATTAAGGTGCTACCCCCAGAAATCTTCAGCTCTACGGTTTTGCCATACTGCAGGGATAGCTCTCTGACAGTTCTGGGGAACCGCTCAACTAAATCGGACAGCGGACGCATTCTAGCCCGCGTCACATTGATTTGGAGGGCTTTTGCGGTCCGGTTCAGATTACTAGACGCCTGTTTGATCTCCCGCATGTTGAGTTTGACGTCGCTAGTGACCTCTCTCAGCTGGACCAGGGTTTCTCTTTGGTCTTGAGATAGCAGGTGCAGATCGCTATATCGATCGAGTTCTAAACTGTCAAATGCTTGATCTGTCGCAGACTCTGAGAAAATCGCTGCAGCGGTT
Source organism: Leptolyngbyaceae cyanobacterium (assembly GCA_050043465.1). GTDB lineage: Bacteria > Cyanobacteriota > Cyanobacteriia > Phormidesmidales > Phormidesmidaceae > Leptothoe. The sequence goes on along the minus strand of JBHJIL010000083.1, from coordinate 10,699 downwards.
CCATAGGACGGTGTGCTATTGTCCGTTTTGAAATCGGGGGCAGAGGTATCGACGGCTAGCTGGTCGCAGAAGGTTTGTAGCTCGGTATTGGTGACGTCTAAGCTCACCATGCGCTGAGAGAACAGCTGCATCAGGTCTTCCATCTGGTCCAGACGCGAGTTCATCGTATTGCGCTGGATGATCAGTTCTCCAAACAGGTCATTTAACTGAGTCAACAGCTTAATGGGGACTCGAACCGTGTTTTCAGGAAGATTTTGACTGCTGCTGTTAGCAGCTTCAACCGGTTCTACCAGCAGTTCTTCAAATTCTTCTGACTCTTTGGAATTTTGAAAAAATGAAACAAATTCAGACTGGGGTTCCGGCTCTAAAACAATATCTTCATCAGCGACGACGTGTTCATCCGGCTCGTCTGGAAAGATGTAGGGGTCAGAGGTCGCTGGAGGAGAGTAAAACTGAAATTCGGTGGGATTAAAGCTTTCAAGTGCGGCTTCGATACTGGCCAGGTCAATCTCATCTAGCGGCTGATCGGTCGGTGCGATCGCATCCGGCTCGTTCTCTACTGCCGTATATTCTACGTCGGCAGCCCCTGGCTCCTGCGTCTGGGGTTCTGCGGTCTCTGCCTCTACAAACCCAGACGGTACGGCGTCCTCAGGACCATAGCCCACCAAAGTATCGGCGTCTTCCCAGTCTGCTGGTTCAAATGCAAAAACCTCTGGCTCAGCCACATTCACAAGGTCCAGCGTCTCCAGCTCAGAAATATCGAGGCCTGGTTCCGGTTCTGCTTCTCTTTCTGCTTCTACAAACGCAAGAGAGGTATCCATCTCTTCTAGAGCGGGAGCATCATCCCCACTACCAAATGGAGCGTTCTCAGTAGTCTCAGCGCCAATCTCTAGCCGGTCAGGCAGCTTGTCGTGCTGACCCACCATGACCAAAGCCTGAGACCGCTGCCATATATCCAATGACTGCCGGGCCAAAGGCTCCACCTGTTCTGGAGAAGCCACCAGCAGCTGCTGAGCAATAGATTCACACAGACGGCTAAAGGCATCGAGCTGGAGCATCTGACCGAGATCGTGCAGTTCCTCCACCATCATCTCCAGTTCTTCTCGCAAACAGGGAGAGCCTGGAATATCCAACACCGACTGCAGCCGCTCCAACAGCTCGTCTACTTCGGTGCCAAACATAACAACCGCCGTGTTATCTTCAGACTCCTCAGCCAGTAGCGCCAGCTCATCCCCCGGCTGGACATCACCTAGACGCTCGTGGAGTTCTTCAAAGCTAGGATAGGCATGGGTACTCAGCCAGGACTCCGTAATAGGCGATGCCTGTCGGTGCAGCTCACTGATGCGACGAATGCTGTCTAAGCCCTGAAGCAGAAGCATTTCTAAGGTGGCATCCAGCTGAACGGCCCCGCCTCGGACCTTAATTATTTTCAATGAGTCTTCAAACTGATGAGCCAGCTGACTCATAGACGGACATTCGATCATCGAGCCAATCCCCTTGATCGTATGTACCGAGCGCAGGGCCGCATCCATCCGTTGGTGATCTACCCCTGTTTCAGCGATCCCGAGTAAACCTGATTCAATGGTGTTGAGATATTCATCAACTTCGTCTAAAAAGTTGAGCCAGACCTCACGATCTGCTTCGTGTGACATGGGTTTAATTTTGATAGAGCAGAACTAGTTGGATAGAGAAAAAGAGAATGCGCGCTGGTCTAGCCATAGTGGACCTAGAGACCGGCAGTTTGCTACGCGTCTGTCTGAAGCTTAAACTGGTCCACCGTAGACTCTAGCTCACGGGCAACTTCTACCGTATTTTGCAGCGTTCCTGCCACCTGACGAGACGACTCCGAGGTGCGCTTAGACGCCACAGTAATCTGCTGCATCAGCTGAGTGACCGTTTGAGACGTTTCAGCCTGGGAGACTGTTGCCTGAGAAATAGACTGCAGCAGCTGGTCAATTTTCTGCGAAACATCCACAATCTGCCCTAGTCCCTGCTTGGTCTCTTGTACCAGTCTGGTGCCTTCGACTACCTGAGTGGTACCGCGCTCCATGGCTTCAACCACGTCTCGAGTACCCATTTGAATATTCTTGACGATTTGCTCAATTTCTTTAGTGGCTGACGCCGACTGTTCTGCCAGCTGACCGACCTCACTGGCCACAACCGCAAATCCCTGCCCCTCTTCCCCAGCGTGGGCGGCTTCAATACTCGCGTTTACCGCCAACAGATTGGTTTTCATGGCAATTTCATTAATCAACGAAACCACCTGAGAAATCTGCTGCGATGATTCCCCGAGCTGTTTTACCTTTTTACCGGTTTCCGCCACAGTAGAGCGCAGGTCGAGAATACTTTCTACTGTGCGATCCATAGCCGTTCCACTATCTTGCGCCGCTGTAGAGGCCACCTGAGCCACCTGAGCTGCCTGACGAGCGTTGTCGGCGACATCTTGAATCGAGCGCGACATTTGCTCCACTGAATTCAAGGTGTTGGTAATGTCATCCATCTGAGCCAGAGCTTCATCGGCTAGCTGTCGGATTTCACTTTCACTTTCATCAATAGAGCTGTTCACCTGTCCTGTCGCCTGTTTTACCTGAATGACGATAGACCGAAGGTTCTCAATAATCGCGTTGAAAACATCGCCAATAATACCAATCTCCCCGGCTGTTAGCTCGGTACGGACGGTGAGGTCACCGTTGGAGGCTTCCTCCATTTCATTTAAGAGCTGTACTAGCTCACGCTGGAGCACTTCGTTGCGCTGACGTTCTTCATCAGCTCGCTCTGCTTGGGCTTGAGCAGAAATCTGCTGCTGTACGGCCTCTTCTTGTTTGGCCAACAGCGCTTGAATCTGTGCCGCCATATGATTGATGTTAGCCCCAAGCTGAGCGATTTCATCGTCACCTTGAGCATTGATCCGAGTTCTAAAGTCTCCTTTACCTAAGCGTTTTACTGAGTTGGTAATTTGTAAAATCGGCAACGTTGCCCGAGTCGCAATGACGGTAGCAATAAGAGCTACTAGCAGCACGGATACTCCCGTTCCCAGCAGCACTGCCGTGAGCAGCTGACGGGAGGTGGAAAAGACTGTAGACGTATCCACCAAACTAACAACGCTCCAGTTTAACTGAGGATCGTCAGGGTCCTGAATAATCGGAGCATAGACCGTCAGCTGTTCGGTACCGCCGGCGCTAAGTACCTCTGCCTGAGGTGCCCGCTCGTCTAACCAGGAAACTGTGTCAGGCAGGGTGGCGAGAATTGGATTTTCGGCTACTGCGTCAGTATTGGTTAAAAAGATCTGATCGTTGGCATCGATCAGGGCGACCTCGGTCTCTTCGGTGGCGAACTCGGCTACACGGCGATTGAGCTCTTGCACATCCAACCGAACACGAATCATGTAGATCAGTTCACCCGTTTCGGTATCAAAGATGGGAGCCGCGCCGATTAGAGCAAATTCCAAGTCTCCAGCATTAGGTTCTCTTGGCTGTACCCAAACAATGTCTTGAGTAGCTTCAACCCGCTGAAACCAATCATTTTGACTGACATTGGCAGGAATACCGTCGGGGTTGCTAACGGCGATGGGAGAGCCGTCAGTGTTGACCACAGCAATGTCTTCGTAAATAGGTGAATTTTCCACCAGCTGCTGTAGAAAGGCATTTTTATCGGCAACTTCAGTCGCTTCTCGCGCCTTAGCATCGGCAAACAAGCTAAGCTGAGAGAACGTTCTCAAGTCTTGAAAACGCTCATCCATAAACTCTGATGAAAATCGAGCAATGTCAGCTGTGATGTCTTGCCGAGTCTCGGTCACCTGATCGGCAATCTGCCCTTGTACTAGGAAATAGCTGAATCCACCCACACCGACCACAGGAACGATGCCTAGCAATAGCCCCAGTGCGAGTACTTTCTTCTTTAGCGAGAGCTTTTGCCAGAGACCGGACTTTGTGTTAGAAGCAGACGGCTCGTATTGTCGATTGTTGGTAATTAGAGGAGAATACCCTGCAGAATCTGGAACACTCGACAAACTGTCATTGGCAGCATCAATATTGTTCAGCTGGGACGGGAATCCTGTATTGGGGGCCATTGGTATAAGTCTCTGGGTTATAAGGTCGTTAGCAGAAGATTAAAAATACTGGCTATTGAGCTACATCCAAGGTGAAACCTGTGGTTTCTTTTATCAGAAGCTCTAGTCCTAGATATGGATAAGGTGTATGACGGTAGCTAGAGAAATAGTGAATAAAGATAAGAGTAGATAGGCGTTAGCTAGTGAGTTTGTAAGATAGGGGAGCGTGCGATCGCAGCCGCATCTAGAACCAGCAGCAGCTCATCCTGCTGTAGCAAACAGCCACGCAGACAGGGAGCCAAACTAGAGGCAAAATGTCCTTTAGGCGTTTGAATCGAATCGGGGGAGACATGAATCACTCCCGTCATCGTCGGGACAATCAGTCCCAATAATGCGTGACTATGGGCGGTTGCCATCAGCGTATTTTGTTGGGGCTGTGTCTGCTCAACTCGAATAATCACAACGCTGTAGCTGCGGATATTTTGAGGCAGCGGTGTAGACAGTAGCATATGGGCTAGATCCACTAGCCACATCACACGACTACGCCGGGTTGATAACCCCAATACACAGGGGGCCATATTGGGCATCGGCGTGATGTGATTTGCCGGCAAGACAATCACTTCTTGGACCTGATGCATTGAAAACAGCGCGGGTGTCTGCTCATTGAGTTGAAAGCTCAGACAGGCTGCTTTAGACGGTTCGTTTAGCAGCGAGGAACGATGAGCTAAAACCGAGGCGTTCATTGGCTTAGGCTATACCGAACAGCATTGACAAGTTGGTCTTCTGTAAAAGGTTTAGTGACATACACATTCACCCCTTGCTTCATTGCCCAAAGACGGTCAATCTCTCCTGATTTGGAGGTACAGGCAACAATGGGAACCTTTTCAGTGGCCGGATTTTTCTTTAGGTTGCGACACATCTCTAAACCGTTCATCCCGGGCATAACCAGGTCGGTCACAATCGCATTGGGCTGATGCTCAATTGCCTTATTTAGGGCTTCTTTTGCATCGGTGGCTACAATTACCGTATAGCCACCTTTTCTTAGATAATTACTGATGAGTTCCAGCTCATTGATAGAATCATCGACAACTAAGATCTTAGTCACGTTAAACACCTCAAAAGCTTTTTTGACTATTGTCTGGAAAATTAGAGCTGTAAAAGACGCTGCTTGCTCTATGTGTTTTGCAACACATGAGAAAATACATAGAGCGACAAGTATCTTTTAAACTAGATTTCTAGAGATAACATCCAGCAAGCTCGCTCTATTAAAGGGTTTCTCCAAATAATCTGTGGCACCCACTAATTTAGCTCTTGTTTTGTTGATGATCCCCTTCTTGCCTGTAACCATTACAACAGGAATTTCTTCAAATCCGGGAAGACGTCTTAGCATCCTACACAATTCGTACCCACTAATTGTAGGCATTGTTAGATCCAATAAAATCATGTCAGGTTTAAGCCTTTTTAATTGAAATGTTGCCTTGATCGGCTCCAAAAATTTAAATACCGAGAAGTTTTCTTCACCTAAAAAACGTTCAATCTGATCCAGCGTATTGGGACTGTCGTCAACGCAGGCAATAACGGGTCGAGTTTTATTGACCTCTTTGGATTTAGTTCCATAAGGTGTCGATAAATTCAAAGAAGTATTCTTCAGCGGCTCTAGCCCTTTAAGCTTTTGAAGAGACGGATCTTCTAGACCAGAAAGTCGGTCAAATGGTGACTCAGGGGCTCGTAGAATAATGGACTGATTACTCACATAAGGATGTAAAAAGCGAGCAAAATCTAGCTCATCCTGCTGTAGAATCGCAGCGATGTGACGAATGCTATAGCCTCGCAACAAAGCTCCTAGCTTGGTTTTTAACCTGGGTGATATCGTATCGGAATTGTTGGTATTAAAGAAAGCTTCTTGGCTAACAATATAAGGACGCTGGTGAGGAGAAACAATCAGAGGCGAAAGTAGCTTCCAGGTTTTGAGCCTTAGCTGACAGGACTCAATGGTCGCCTTTGGCTCAAGCTTACAAAATACAGGAATCTCAAACAGTTCTCGATCAATTCTGACAGCACCTCCTGCCAACGATAAAAATGATTCGATAGCGTCTTGGGTAAGCTGCTTAATCAGGATCTGAGCCTGCCAGTCCTCTAAATATTTTTGCTCTACTAGATAGCAAATAATCTGATATTCAAAATATTGTATGGATTGAATATTCTCTGGTTGGATATCTAGCAGTTCTTGAGACTTTTGATCCAGCCATGACAGCGCTTCTGGATTCATCTCTGCCAGCTTTAACTTTAGCCATTTAAGAGAATAGACAAGGGTCTTTTCAGAAGCGTGGGATGCGTAGTTGAGTTTGCCATCTTTAAAATATATCCACCACGATAAAGATTTTGCATCAACTTCTAAACATCCGCTGCCATAGGTATGAACAAAGCTTGCCAGTAGCACCGGTGGATGGAAGCTTCGGATCGATTTGTTGATATTAGTAGGTCTTGATGTTTGCAAGCTTTTCATAAAGTTCATATCTCTAAAGCCTCTATTGGTTTTGACCGTTAGCTGGCCCAAACTGCTAAGGCAAAACAACAGCGACAATAAGTACAGTCGTAGACTATGGAGTCTTAAATGGATCAACGATTTTGAGAGCTGGCCAATCTATGCAATCCATCTTTTAACTGTTGATAAACTGATACTGAGTATCAAAATTAGAGCCGTTGCTAAAACCTGCCGCCCGTATGTGACAAAAAATCACCTCGAGAATCAGCAACGAAAAGTTGGAAAATTTCAGCAAATTTGCTGAAATTTTCTGTTGTGGTAGAAAACGCTTCTTTTTTCCATTATGGTTTAGGAAGAAACGCTTGATGTCCTGGTTTGAGAGGCAACCTGTCTTATATACAAAACCTATTCACTCCCCGAAGCGGCTCCTCCGGTAATCTGATGCAGAAATCAAATGGAGTGCATCCCACTGTTGCAATAAGCACAAGTGCTTAGAAACAAGGATTCAATTCCTAGAAGGGGCAGTGGGTTGGCCGTTAGCATAGGTGCTCGAAACCCATCCCGCCTACGGCACCCCTCCAAAGAAGGGAGAGAAGCCGATACGTTATTAAGTGCTTTACTTTCGAATCTCTCTAAATCAGAGCTTCTAAAAATCCGTCTCAAATTTGCACCTGTGGATGGTTACGATTCGAATCTCTTGAAAGCGCACCAGCGTACTGCACCAACAAGCTAGCGTTTGCCATGGGCAACAGCAAACGATTTGGAATCGACGCTCATATTTCCTTGCACCAGTACGGTCTAGGTCATAGAAACCTGAACGATGTACTCTTATCAGTACTGGACTTTTTTTGCAGGTAGCCCTGTGTGATGGTAGATGCTTTTAGAGCTGACGGATAGTCTGTTAGCCCTTGGTAGATGTTCTATGCTTAGTATATTATTCTAGCAGCTTAATTTGTTCCGTGGCGCTCAAGAAGAAATACAAACATTCTGTATTTTTTAAATAATCCGTATGAACCGCTAGCTTGATCACATCGTATTGTCTGTGCGCTGTTGCCAATACTCGTAGACGCTGGTGGCCATGGTGAGCACACCGGTTGCGATCGCATCTTCATTAACCTCAAACTTAGGATGGTGCAGCGGATGGTTGTAGCGCTCCTCAAAGCCTACTCCTAGACGAAACATGGTCCCTGGCACCTGTTCCGTATAGAGGGCAAAATCTTCGGACCCCATGGAGGGTTCATCAAGCCACTCAATACAGTCGTCGCCTAAAACGCTCTGGGCAGCATTGGCCACAATTTGCACCAGGTCATCCGCATTAATCACTGAAGCCACCCGCCGCTGATAGTTCAGTTCATACTTAGCGCCATGCATGGCGCACACGCCCCCTACAATATCCTCAATCCAAACCGGGAGCTTTTCATAGACGTCTGGCTGTAGCGATCGCACCGTGCCCTGCATCACCACACGATCAGCAATCACATTAGCGGCCTTACCCCCCGAGATTTTGCCAATGGTGACTACTGCCGGGTGCAGTGGATTTAGTCGCCGACTGATGGACTGCTGCAGCGTTGTCATCACCTGGGAGGCTACCCAAATCGCATCAATAGCCTCATGGGGTCGAGCCCCGTGACCCGACTCTCCGATAATTACAATTTCCAAATCGTCTGCCGCTGCCGTTAGCGCCCCGCGTCGCAGCCCCACCTTACGTGCCTGAATCGAGGGAAACACATGCACCCCAAAAATGGCTGCCACATCTGTGAGCACCTCATCGGCAATCATCCATTTAGCGCCCTGCACCGTTTCCTCCGCTGGCTGAAACAAAAACCGCGTCCGCCCCAAGAATCGCTGTTGTTCAGTCAGCTCCGCCAGCACCATAGCCGTCCCTAGCCCGACGGTGGTGTGGACATCGTGACCGCAGGCATGCATGATGCCTCGATTTTTGGAGGCAAAGGGCAGATCCACCTGCTCAGGAATCGGTAGCGCATCCATATCGGTGCGTACGGCCAGGATGTCCGACCGGTCTCCCGTTCCTTCTAAATCGGCCACTACCCCCGTTTTACCGATCATTTCCTGTACATGAAAGCCGTAGGATGACATGACTCCGGCAATATAGGCCGCTGTTTTATACTCCTGACCGCTTAGCTCTGGATGAGCATGGATATGACGACGAATTTCGATTAGACGGGGGGTGATCTTTTCAGTGATGGCTTTGATCTGGTCGTGCATGAGATACAGGGTGATGGGCGTTTATATAGTCTAAGGAGTTGGGGCGCAATATGCTGCTGTGGTGTTAAACGATTCTGAATATATCGGTCGTACCTGACTTAAAGATGGAACCGAGCTTCGGCTGCGCTCAGCTCTTAGAGCTGAACGGTGTAGCGAAATCAACTATGGAAGAAGAGCTGGTATTGGGGTTTGGGGTGGGAGTTTGGAAAATGTCCAGGCCCCCAAACCCACAAAATTGTGGGCTTTGAGTCTTAGTCTCCTTGAACTTAGGAGACTAAAGGGAGGCTGAACAACTTTGAGCTACTTTGTTGGCTGTGCGATCTCACACAGTCCTTTGGTAACGGCTTGAGTCAGGAAACTGCTCGGTAGCAGCAGTTTGGTCTATGGGAGATTTGCGATCGCTAGCCCCTAATCCACCCGGACCCGCTTGGTGAGAATTGCCATCATCTCATTGGGGCGTCCGGTGGGCAGCGGCTTGCTCCAGTCGTTGGGTTCGGCGTAGTGGAGCTTGTGCAGCAGGGCAATGGTGTTGCGGATAGCGGTGAGGCTGCCGAACAGGGTGTGATTGATGGATTCGTAATCGTAGTCAGGCAGGGTACCGTCGGCAGGAGGCAGGTTAAAGCTGCCCTGGGTATTGTCTTGAAACATGGGTTCTGGTTCTCCAATTTGATATGAAACCTTTGGCCTCTTTGATGAAGAGGCGTTAAGGCTTAGGAAAGCCAGAACCTAAGAATTCAGCCACCCCGCAAATTGTTTTGCTAATCAGGGTGGCTGAGGCATAATGTGCCCAGCCGCCAGATTGGCATGCGCTTTCTGGGGGTTAGCCATCGGTACGGTGTTGTCAGCACCGACCGATGGTGCCAAATTTTAGGTTCTAGTCAGCCGCAAACGTCACGGCATTAACTGAAATTAAAACAAAAGTCTGTTGCCGTCAAGATACAAAGTGTTAACTGGAATCCCAATGTTTTATATCAAAGAAAATTGATGAATGGTGAGCTGAGTAACAAAGTTGTCCATTTTTCTCAATTATGTTTTAAGCGTCTAGAGTTTAATCCGACGTAGACTCAGGGCTGATTCTAGAAAACTTTTCATTTCAGCAGTATGGGGATGATCTGGCAGAATGATCAATAATTTTGCCAAGTCATCAATAACATCTCTAAGTGTCGAAATCAACACACCTCGCGTAAGTGCTTCTTGATAGAAGAATTTAGCTTTATCTGGTTTACGAATAATCACATAATAGAGTCCCAAGTTGCAGGTGTTGCGATGCTCATTAGGCTCCTTTTGATATTGCTCTTGGGCAAGTTTAATAGCTTGACTGATATCCTTGTTGGCTTGCTCAACTTTTCCAAGACGGCCATATGTTAATGCACGACAGCAAAAAACTGGAGGGTTTTTATCCAACTCCATTGCACGATTCCAGTCTTCTAATGCAGATCCATAGTTTCCACGAAGCAGCGAAGTCAAACCTCGACCTGCAATGTAGGAAGCATTTTCAGGAAAGAATTGGATTAAATATTTGAAATCTTCTGTGGATTGTTCGTAATTACCAAGGCTCTGTTGAAGCCAAGCACGCTGTGCTATGCAATACTTATGCTCAGGGGCAAGCTCAACAGCCCGATCAAAGTCTTCGAGAGCCTCGTCATAGCGCTCCATAAATTGATAGGTTTCACCCCGATTAGAAATAGCCCAGATATAGTTAGGGTCAAGTTCAATCGCTTGATTAAAGTCTTGGAGAGCCTCGTCATAGCGCTCCATTGCGCGGTATGTTCTACCCCGATTAGTTATTGCCCACGTGTCGTTAGGGTCCAAGTCAACCGCCCGCGTGAAGTCGGTTAGCGCCTCGTCATACCGACCCATTAAGTGATAACTTTCCCCCCGCTTGGCCATGGCCCACGTGTCGTTAGGGTCCGGGTCAATCGCGCGCTTGAAATCAGTTG
>JBHJIL010000082.1:0-71134 GCA_050043465.1 Leptolyngbyaceae cyanobacterium | reverse complement strand
CTCTGCGCAAAGTGATTAAAACCAAGTCTTTTTTCCCCCTTTCTTCTTCTTTTTTCCTCCTTCTTTCTCTCTCCCTTCCCCCTCTTTCTCCTCCATTGAACAGACCCATTAAAAATTGGCGCGCATCCCTCTCGCCTTTTTCTATTCTGTTTCCCTCACTCTTTTCCCCCTCATCCCCCCTCTCTTACACAAAAATCAATACACTCTCGTTTCAATTTTCTCATCGGGAATGCCTTGTCCCTGATCTTTGACTTGAATCAGCAGTAGCGTATCTGAGATGTCTAAACCTGCTTGAATCGCATCTTGTCCCTTTTCATTAAGACTGTCTTCTATTAGCGATACGTTACTAGAATCAACTTGCTGAGCGCGCACGTCTACTGTGGTTCCATCAGGGGAGAACTTAATGGCGTTACTGAGCAGATTTGTCAGAGTTTGGATAATCCGATCTGGCGCTGCCCATAGCTGAGCCGGTATTGGCAAAACATGAAGTTGAATATTATGGTTTTCTGCCATGGCATGCATTTCATCCGCCGCTTGCAGCATAATATCGGCTAGACTACAGTTCCTCTTATTCAGGGTGATTTTGCCCAACTGCATACGTTCAACATCTAAAATGTCATTGACCAGTCGCACCAGCCGTTTAGTATTGGAAAACGCAATTTTAACCATGCGCTGACGTTTTTGGACTGGAATCTCTAATGTCTCTTGGGCCAGTAAACCGAGGGCAGCCCGAATGGAAGTCAACGGTGTTCTCAGCTCATGGCTGACGACAGCAATAAATTCATCCTTCATGGACTCAATAATTTGCCGCTCAGTGATGTCCTTAAAAATTACAACAGCGCCAACAATATGACCGTTTTCATAAATTGGCGTGCTGACATATTCTACAGGAAAGCTAAACCCTCCCTGGCGTTCAAATAAATCACCAGTGACATGATGGGTCTCGCCACGGCTAAGCGTTTTAAAGATAGGGCTCTTTTCCCAGCTATAGAGAATCTTTTCGGATGTTGAATAATTTAATAAATTGTGCATAGACTGACCGATCAACTCTTCTTTGCTATATCCCAATGCCTTAGCAGCAGATGGATTTACAAAAACTGTTTTACCTTCGGTATCTATGCCATAGATACCTTCGCCAGCAGAATTAAGAATGAGATCGTTTTGGTGGCTCAGCCGTTTGAGAGAATCTCGAGCCTGCTGCAGTTCTCTAAATGTACGTTCACGCTCTATGATTTCTTTTCTTAGGTTCTCATTCAGCTGCTGGAGCTCAGTCGTGCGCTGTAGTACTCGCGCTTCTAGCTCGGTGTTTAGCGCCTGCACCTCATGATAAAGCTGAGTTTGATAAATAACAGATGTAAATTGTTCCGTTAGGGCCTGGGCTAGTCCAATATCTTTTGCGGCCCAAGGATGAGCCTGATCTTGTTTCAACTCTCGCCACGTTTCAAAGGATTGACGGGGGCGGCTCTGACGTGGATCGGATGCGTCCAGCTGACCTGCCCAGATGGTTTCATAATCAATCGACTGGCGAAACAGGCTCAAGTATCCTAGAAAACGATCGCGGTGGGCAAGTCTAGCCACTAAAACGCTACGAATATTTTGACCCATCAGGGCAGAGGTGAGCGCCCACGAGAGCTTGGTTTGTTTAATGTCAGCTATCACCCATAGCTGGTCAACCATTTGATTAGGGGCTTCAGCAGCCAGCCAGGCTTGCCAGTCAGGCAGCTGTTCTAATACTGGCTGTTGGCGAGCTGTTTTGCTCGTCATATCCAACTCAGGTTGGATGCCGCTGAGGATGAGCTGAGCGTCTGATGCTGACTCTTTTTTGGGTAGATAGAGTCTGCCCCCGCTGCACTGCAGCGCCGTCACGGTCTGGTCGAGCGCTTTTTGTAAAGACTCTTGGGGAGTGGAGTGTAAGAGCGATACGACCTGGTTGATTAAGGCTTCATGCTGCCCTTGTAAACGGGTCAAATGCATTAGGTTGGCATGACTGATGGCCACGGTCACCTGGTCGGCCACCAGCTGAACAATCTCTAGTTCTTTACGACTGACTCGTCGAGGAACACCGTGGTGAGCTACCAATAGGCCCCACAGCTGGTGGCGGTAAAGGATAGGGACAACCAGCGATGAGCGTACCCCCATGGCTGTCAAGTATTCAACGTGGCAGGGGTCAACAGGCCGAACCCATAGGTTAGCGGTTAAGGGTTCCTGGGTGGTGTGGCAGAGCAGGGGGCTAATGCCGATCTCTTGTTTTGACACATTAACGATGGTGCGCTGACGAGCCGTTAAGAACATTGCTCGGGCATGCTCTGGAATGTCATCGGCTGGAAATCGATGGCCTAACAGTGAGGGTAAACGCTGTTCTCTAATGGCTTCTGCAATGACTTCACCGCTGCCATCCTCATCAAATCGATAGATTTTAACCCGATCTGTTCCTAGAAACCGACGCATTTCATCTACGGTGGCACTTAAAATGTCGGGCAGTTCAATTGACTGACGGATACGATCGGTCATCCGATGTAACAGTATTTCTGGGATTTTGATCGAACGTGCAGATTGGGGGAGCATAGATAAAGTAGACTGGCAAAAAATCTTTAGGTATTCAACGCTGAAGTATTATTTAGAAGGTTGTCTAACAGCTCAAAGTAGCCATAGTCTGCTGAAGCTGAACTCTCCTCAGCTGATCGCAGAGACGAATAAAAAGATCTGATTCTGCTAAGGACTTGTCGACTAGATCATTGGCCCCAGCCCTGAGAGCCGCTATTTTGGCATCGGCGTCGCTATGGGCGGTGAAGAAAACAATAGGCAATTGATTCCATACAGGGGCCTGTCGGACTGCCTGACAAAGCTCAATGCCACTAAAGTCAGGCATTTCCATGTCTAACAACAGCAGGTCCGGGGATGATGATTGCAGAGTGGCCCAAAAATCAACGGGCTGGTTTAAGGTGATTAGCTGCAATCCTTTGGGTTCTAACAGGGTTCGCAAGGCTTCTAGAACCTGGGGATCGTCATCCACCGCTAGCACTTTGTTGGTTGGCTGTTGGAGATGCGATCGCACCTCCAACACACCACTGAGAAGAGTCGAAATATCAGTACTGTGCAAGAAGGAATGACTGCCTAGCTGGGAGGCGCTGACTCGATTAGTCAAACTTCCATCAGCACTGCTGACCAGTATCGGCAGTGGCGGCACCTGATTAATAAGTTGTGATAGTCGCGCCCAGGCACCTTTATTAAGATCGGCTAGGCAAACATTAAATAAGACGACGTCTGGAAGGCTAGGTTTTTCGTTTGCTGTATCTAAAGACCGTGTGCTGCTCTTGGGTAAAACCGACTGAGCCCTATTGATCCTGTGTCGCAGTCCCCCCAGGGCGGCTTCATCCATAGCTACATCTACATTTAAGTCCTGAGCCTGAAGAGCGGTGGCTAGCTGTTGCAGCCGCTGAATACTATTGTCGATCAGGACTAATAGCGGCGTGTTCAGACTGGAATTTGACTGCTCAAGCTGATTAAACGCCTGGTGTAGGTTCTTCGTTAGAGTATTAACCAGCTCAGAAAGCTGTTGTTGGCGGCTAAGGTCTATGGGAGTCTCACTGCGTAAAATTTTCTCAATAGCTCGAGCTAAATCAGACCCCGACTTTAAACCAAAGATACCCAACGCTCCGGTGAGACTATGGGCGGCCTGAGTTGCTGCCTGTTTTAACTCGTCAGTGAGTGCGTTTGTCTGTAACGCCTGGGTTGCCTCCCTGAGAAGTCCAACCCGTTTGAGATGCTGAGGTTTAAACGACTTCCAGAGTGTGACGAGGGCTGCTTGGGTCTTTTGCCGACAGGTGACAAGCTCGATCTCCGGTTCTGGAGCCGGGGCAGACGGTGTTTCATCGGTCTCAGCCGGTCTCAGCCGGTAGCCTACACCATAGACTGTTTTGATCAAGTCGCTAGGAGCACCCGCTGCGGTCAGCTTGCGTCTTAGCCCCTTAATGTGAGAGGTTACCGTGTCTTCTCCAGGGGCCTCGCTACAGCTCCAGAGATGGTCTAAAATGCTCCCCCGACTAAACACTTGGGATGGGTTTCTTAAAAACAGCTCCAACAGACCATATTCTTTTGGAGTCAGGCTCAGATAAATCTCACCATAATTGACTTCTCGGCTATTGAGATCCAACCGTAGTTGCCCCCATTCTAAGGTGGATACCACCATTGTTTGGACTCGTCGCAAAAGCACCCGCACCCGAGCAAGGAGTTCTTCTAACTCAAAGGGTTTAGTAATGTAGTCATCGGCACCCGCGTTAAATCCAGCTAGTTTCTTTGTTCTAGAATCAAGCGCCGTTAGCAACAGTACAGGCATTGTATAGGAACACTCTCGCAGACGCTGGCACAGTTCTAGTCCATCTAACTTCGGTAGAACAACGTCTAAAACCACCAGGTCATAGTCATAGATATTGACCAGATGCCAACCGGCTTGGCCATCATCGGCAACATCTACGGTGTAATGTTCATCAGTTAAAACTTTCTCAAGAGCTTTAGCAACTGATTCATCATCCTCAACGAGTAGAATCCTCATAATTGATTGCCAATACTAAATAGTTTTTGTTAATGAAAATGAAACAAATAGGTTCAAAAAAGAGATTAAAATTATGAGAAAACATTCTCTAAATACTAATAATTGTAATGAAAATTCTTATCATCTCATCAAAATTTATAAAACCATACACTGGTAATTAACTCAAACGCTGTTGTTAAAAGCGGTGTCGATTTAGATGAATTTCTATAAAGGCCCTAAAGATGGGGCCTTTATAGAAGCGATTTTGCCAATGAATGTCTATCTACGGACGGCTGCTGGCTCAGGTTTTTGTGTTGCAGATCGTAAAGATGCTCAATGAAAGTAGGTGCCGTATTGTAAGCCAGGAAAGATACGATTAAGCTCAATCATCACCCCAGACAGAACAATTAAAGCGACCGCTGCCATAATTGGAGCACTGGTCAAATATTTCATAAAATACTGCATTGGGAGTCTCCTATTTTTTAACCTTGGTTGCTATCGTCTTGTTGCCTAACGAGGTGATACCGAGAGTTCGGAGTCTTTGGCGGTGAGTTCTCCGGTGGTGAGTTCTTTGAACACTAAGATGGGCCATAGCAGCCCTTGCGTAAACGACCTAATGGCCAAAGGAATATCGATAAAGATTTCTGTTTCTTCTGGTTTGCTAGCTTGCTTGCCACCAATCAAATACGCTCGACCTGACCAGCCTACAAACCCAGCAAAGTAAAAGAAAATTCCAAACGGAATGACAATATCTATTGCCCGGTCAAACCTCAGCTGTAGATGAGGTAGCCCTTCTTCGCCACAGAGTAAGTTAGAGGCATATAGCTGATAGGGCTGGTCAAAGTAATAGTTCTGAGGGGCGCTGTGCATGCGCGCTTGAAAGGCGGCTGAGTTTTCGCAAGGAACTAGATGGGTATCGGCCCGTGCGGGTACTGTAAAGCCTACCCACATTGCGCACACCAGTAAAAATGCCAACAGCTTTTGCATGGGACTGTCTCCTAATGTGTTGAGCTATAGTCTTTAAACTTTTGAATTCAAGACATTGCCGATCCTCGAGATAGTTTGAATTTCAAGGGTGACTCAGATAGCAACCGTGCCAGATCGGAGCCTCAGCAATCGCAAATTCAATTCACATCTGCTCCCATCGGTTCAGAGCGCATCTCTGAGGATAGATCCTGCCCCATGGCGGTCTCAGTATCGCTTTCTCGTTCAATCCAGAGAAAAATGATGGCGAAAATGGGGAATGGAAGAATATAGAAAATCAGTGGAATCATTATCCAAGGGAGCCAGGAGATGGCATAGTCTCCGGTGAGTGGAGTCATGGCGGCCATGGAATTCTCCTTTTGTGGGTTTGAGTTTTGTCGGTTTGAATATTGATGTCAGAAGGCTCTAGAGCCTTCAGTCCTAGCCAATGCCACTCGACCACAGCATCTGGCTGACGTTTACGGCTCCTCGCAAGATGGCATCGAGTTCGTCAAAGTTTTCTAACAGCACATAGGCAAATACGGCCCCGCCCGTCGATCCGAGAAAAATGCCGCCGCACAGCTGAAACCAATCTTCATTTTTACGAAGTGGACGCAGTCGATCTTGGGAGTAAGAATTATAGGCGCCCTTAGGATTGCCCTGAAATGTGCTCAGGGCAAAAATGGAAATACCTAAACAGGCCGATACTGTTATGTAAATTGAGGTAATCAGCCCGCTTAGGTTGGCACCATGGGCCGTCTCTCGCAAGGGGCCAACCACCACCTCTGGCCCGACCAAAAAATAACCGTGGGCCATACCAATTTCCAACCCTCGTAAAAAGGACGTCAGTCCGGGGCGGTAGGCAGGCAGATTGTTGATATAGGCTTTAGCCAGGCTAGAGCTGTTAATTGGGGTGGCCAGGTTGCCTAACCAAGGATTGCCCTGGTAGGGCTGAATTGGGTCCGATTGGGAATAGGCATTGGCCCAGGCAGATTCGGGGACGGGTGACATGGGTGTTTGCTCCTCTCTGGTGTGTGGTCGTGATCGGTGAGTCCATTGGCTAGTTGAAGAAAAGTCCTGGCCGCTCGTCAACGGCCAAGACTCGTCTACGCAAAGGGAGAGTCCGCAGTGTTGGACAATGCGTAGATAGATGAAAAGGTGTTAATCCATTTGGACGGCATACATCATGGAAATCGGCTGGCCGTTGACGCAATCAAAAATGCGCCATAGGTGGCAATATAGCCAACGGTAAAATGGGTCAACCCCACCAGTCGCGCCTGCACAATGGACAGAGCCACTGGTTTGTCTTTGGGATAGCCAAAGGACAAGGGCGTTTGTTCGTGGGCCCACAGTAGGGTCTCAAATAGCTCCTGCCAGTAACCGCGCCAGGTAATCAAGAACATAAAGCTCACGGCCCAGGCTAGGTGACCAAATAGGAACATCCAGGCCCAAACGGCTAGATTATTGGTGCCATAGACGTTGTATCCGTTGATCAGCTGGGATGAGTTGAGCCAAAGGTAGTCGCGGAACCATCCCATCAGATAGGTGGAACTCTCGTTAAACTGGGCCATGTTACCGCTCCACAGGGCCAGGTGTTTCCAATGCCAGTAGAAGGTAATCCAGCCCAGGGTATTGAGCATCCAAAACATGGCTAGGTAAACTGAATCCCAGGCAGAAATATCACAGGTGCCGCCGCGACCAGGACCGTCGCAGGGAAAGCTATAGCCAAAGTCTTTTTTGTCGGGCATTAGCTTAGACCCGCGAGCATCCAGCGCCCCTTTGACTAAAATCAGGGTGGTGACGTGAAGGCCTAGTGCGATCGCATGGTGGACCAAAAAGTCCCCTGGCCCAATCGTGAGAAACAGCGAATTCGCACCGCTGTTGATTCCCTCTAGCCAGCCCGGTAGCCAAACGTTAGCATGGTTGGGCCAAGCCGTGGTGGCGACACTGTCTGGATTAGACAGCAGGGTATTAATGCCATAGAGCGCTTTACCATGGAAAGCTTGAATCCACTGGGCAAAGACAGGCTCTACTAAAATCTGTTTCTCAGCTGCACCAAAGGCCACTTCGCAGTCGTTAAGGACATAGCGACCCAGGGTGTGAAACCCTAAAAATAATGAGACCCAGCTCAGATGAGAGATCAGCGCCTCTTTATGGTCTAAAACTCGGGCTAAGACATTGTCTTTGTTGGCTTCTGGGTCATAGTCACGCACTAGGAAAAGAGCCCCATGGGCAAAGGCCCCCACCATTAAGAATCCAGCAATGTACTGGTGGTGAGTGTACAGAGCCGACATGGTGGTGTAGTCGCGAGCAATAAACGCGTAGGGCGGCATGGAATACATATGCTGAGCTACCAGGGAGCACACCACCCCGAGACAGGCCAGATGCCAACCCAGCTGAAAATGCAGCGAGTTGTTGTAAGCATCGTAGATACCCTGGTGCCCACGCCCTGTGCGCGGGGCAATAAAGAATCCTTTCCACCCAGGTCCCTGGAGCGCTTCGGTCATTTCTTTAATATTGTGACCAATACCAAAGTTGGTGCGGTACATGTGCCCAGCAATGATAAAGATGACGGCAATCGCCAGGTGGTGATGGGCCATATCCGTCAGCCACAGAGACTCGGTTTGAGGGTGGAATCCCCCCAAAAAGGTGAGAATAGCAGTTCCAGCTCCCTGGGAACTATTGAACACATGCTTTGCTGTGTCTGGATTCTGGGCGTAAACTCCCCAGTTGCCAGTAAAAAATGGGGTTAACCCGGCGGGATGGGGGGGATTTGATAACAAATTATCCCAGCCCACATGGCGGCCCCGTGATTCAGGAATGGCCACATGGATTAAGTGTCCTGCCCAGGCTAGAGAACTCACACCAAACAAACCAGCCAGATGGTGATTTAGGCGAGATTCTGCATTTTTAAACCAGCTGAGACTGGGGCGAAATCTGGGTTGAAGATGGAGCCACCCGGCATAGAGCATGACGGCGGCCAGCAGCAGTAAAAATAGCGCCCCCGCAAACAGATCGGCGTTAGTGCGCATGCCGATGGTGTACCACCAGTGATAAACACCGGAATAGCAAATATCCACCGGGTTTTTGGCTCCGGCCTGGGTATATGCCTCAATCGCCGCTGGGCCAAACTGGGCATCCCAAATAGCGTGGGCAATGGGTGAGGTGCCGAGGGGGTCTTGAATCCACCGCTCAAAGTTGCCTTGCCAGGCCACATGAAACAAAATGCCTGATATCCATAAAAAGATAATGGCAAGATGGCCAAAATGGGAGGCAAAAATCCTTTGATACAGGTTCTCCTCTGTCATTCCATCATGGCTTTCAAAGTCATGGGCCGTGGCGATGGAATAGAAAAGTCGACGCGTGGTCGGATCTTTCTGTAAATCCTGACTAAATTTTGGAAATTTTGTCGCCATGGTTCTAAAGTGAGGTTTTGGTGATGAAATCAAACGTGTTGAGGGGCCGTCACCCGACCGTTGCCATACGGGCTAAGAAGAAGGCCCAGGTGGTCACAATCCCTCCTAAAAGATAGTGGGCAACCCCAACCGCTCTGCCCTGGGTGATGCTTAATGCCCGAGGTTGGATAGCGGTCGTAATTTTTAACTTGTTATGGGCCCAAACAATGGACTCAATCAGCTCTTGCCAATAGCCACGACCGCTAAACAGAAACATGAGGCTAAAGCCAAAGACAAAGTGCCCTGCTAGGAACATGATTCCGTAGGCGGACAGAGCCGAGCCATAGGAGTTAATCACCTGGGATGCCTGAGCCCAGAGAAAATCTCGTAGCCAGCCGTTGTTGGTAATCGATGCGAGGGCAAAGTTACCCCCGGTAATGTGGGAAATGGTGCCGTCGGTGTCCACCGTTCCCCAGACATCTGACTGCATTTTCCAAAAGAAGTGAAAAATCACAATCGAGAGTGAGTTATACATCCAAAACAGCCCTAAGAACACATGATCCCAGGCAGAGACCTGGCAGGTGCCTCCCCGACCGGGACCATCGCAGGGAAACCGGAAGCCCAGCTCAGCCTTATCGGGAATTAAGCGGGAGCTGCGGGCAAACAAGACTCCTTTAAGCAGTACTAGCACCGTTACATGAATGGTAAAGGCGTGAATGTGGTGAATCAGAAAATCGGCAGTGCCCAAGGGGATGGGCATCATGGCAATCTTGCCACCAACGGCGACGACACCCCCTCCAAAGGCATAGCTAACCGGTTCAGTAATATTGGGCACGGTGGTACCGATACCCGATAGCTCAATGTTGCGCAGTCCGCCAAACATATTGCCTAATGGTTCTGCAGCCTGGGCGCTACCCACTGCCATGGTGGGAATAGGTTGCACCCATTGGGCAAAGATCGGCTGCAGCGGAATGCCGGTATCAGAAAACATATCTTGGGGGCGACCAAAGGCTCGCATGGTGTCGTTGTGACAGTACATGGCAAAGCTGTGGAACCCCAGGAACTGGCAGGCCCAGGCCAGGTGAGAAACAATCACATCTCGGTGACGCAAGACCCGATCGAGCACATTGTTCACGTTTTGGGCTGGGTTATAGTCTCGCACCATGTAAATGGCGGCATGGGCGGCAGCACCGACAATGAGAAAACCGCCGATCCACATATGGTGAGTGAAAAGTGACGTTACTGTCGCATAGTCAGTTGCCAGGAACGGATAGGGCGGCATGGCATACATGTGGTGGGCCACAATAATGCTCAAAGAGCCCAGCATAGCCAGGTTGATCGAGAGCTGGGCGTGCCAGGAATTGGTTAGGACTTCAAACAGTCCCTTGTGGCCTACCGGCCCGATAAAGTTAAGGAAGGGCAGCATTTTAGGGGTGCTAGCATCTTCCAACATGACTTTAATGTTGTGGCCAATACCCCAGTTGGTGCGGTACATGTGGCCAGCGATGATAAACAGGACTGCGATCGCAACATGGTGGTGGGCAATATCTGTCATCCATAGCCCCCCTGTGGCTGGATTTAAGCCCCCTCTAAATGTGAGAAAATCGGAATAAGCTGACCAATTGAGCGTAAAAAATGGCTTAATCCCTTGAGCAAACCCAGGGTACAGCTCACTCATCAAGCTGCTATTAAGAATAAACTCATGGGGCAGTGGAATATCTTGTAACGGCACCCCTGCATCCAACAGCTTATTCGTTGGCAAGGCCACATGGATCAAATGCCCCGCCCAACCCAAACTGCCCAGACCTAATAGCCCAGCCAGGTGGTGATTGAGCATTGACTGCACATTCTGAAACCACTCCAGCTTGGGGGCACGCACATGGTAGTGAAACCATCCTGCAAACAGCATCAGCGCCGCCATTACCAGGGCTCCCATGGCGGTCCAATAGAGCTGAAATTCATGGGTAAACCCTTCACCCCGCCACATCTGAAATAGGCCAGACGTGATTTGAATCCCACGAAAACCACCCCCAACGTCAGCGTTGAGAATCTCTTGACCCACAATGGGCCAAACTACCTGAGCGCTTGGCTTAATGCTGATAGGATCGCTCATCCAAGCCGAAAAATTAGAAAACCGAGCGCCGTGAAAATACATGCCGCTCAGCCAAATAAAGACGATGGCCAGATGACCAAAATGGGCAGAAAAGATTTTACGAGAAATATCTTCTAAATCACTCGTATGGCTGTCAAAATCGTGGGCATCGGCATGGAGATCCCAAATCCAGGTGGTGGTTTTCGGGCCCCGTGACAGGCTGCGCTTAAAATGCCCCGGCTGTGCCCACTTTTTAAAGGATGTAGGCACCGGATTATTATCAACCCGCGGTCTCTGCTTCGGAGGACTTGTGGTCATTGAAAGACTCCTTTTCGCTAAATAAACTCACTGGTTTGACGGTCTCAATAGGCTGTTTCAATTACGCTTTAGATACTGAATCTGCCCCAGACATCTCTACATCGGTAACAGGGGTGTTGGTCAATCCGGACTCTTCTAGAAAGAGGGGGAAGGCAGGCTGACGCGTATCTTTGAGCGCGTAAATACCCAAGTCGGCTTGAATGACAATATCAGACCAGGTTGGAACAACTGTCTTTTGAAATGTCTGACCTGGAGTCAGAGAGAACTTATCAAACCCAAACGCGGCCATGTCAATACCCATGGCTGCTGACCAAATACCTGCCACAGGCAAAGCTGCTAATAAAAAATGTACGGCCCGTGACGTTTTTAAGGTTGCTCCCTGCCACAATAGTTTCTGCTGATAAGCCTGAATATGGTCAAAGCTATAGGTGGGCGTTGCCTGATGAGAGCGAGAACGTCTGACCACTACAGAAGTACTCTCGTCAGCACAACGAGTCAGAGCGGATGTTACAAGAGAACCATGGGCCGCACACAACAACGCTCCGCCAAACACGCCAATCACTCCCATCTGGTGAAACGGATTAGCCAGAATGTTGTGATCGGCCTGGAACTGCAGCATAAATGTGAACGTACCGGAAATCCCGAGGGGCATTCCCGAGGCAAAGCTACCCTGGCCAATGGGATAGATCAGCAGCACTGAGACAGCGGCGGCGACAGGAGCTGTAAACGCTAATGAAATCCAAGGGCGCATTCCTAAGCGATAGCTCAGTTCCCACTCTCTGTCTTGGTAGCTAATAATGCCAATAATAAAATGCAGCACAATTAGCTGGTACGGACCGCCGTTAACCAGCCATTCTTCTAGAGATGCGGCATCCCAAATGGGATAAAAATGTAGCCCAATGGCGGCAGATGTGGGAACAACAGCAGCGGTCATCAAGTTGTTTCCATCTAATAGCGATCCGGCAATGAGTCTACCTGTGCCATCCATATCGACGGCTGGAGCTGCAATAAATGCCAGGATAAAGACAATGGCCGCCGTGGATAAAGTGGGAAACATCAGCATCCCAAACCAGCCAATATAGATGCGATTTTCAGTACTCGTAACCCATCGACAAAAGCGCTCCCATGGAGAAATCGGGGTGGGTATGGCAATATTGCTCAACGGAATCGTATCGGTCTCAGTGGCTACATCAGGGCTAATATCGTTGGATATGTGATCGAGACCTAACTCATCGAGTCGGTTAGCAGGTTTAAGGGCAATGGCTCTATTAAGCTGTGTCATCTTAAAGATTTTAAGGTAGAAATAGCTGTTTGCAATCGTTGTTGCTAAAGCTGCAGATTGATGCAACAGAACACTATCCGCTGTAGCCAGAAGGTAAGCAAATATATCGAAATCAAAAGGCTATAGAAGCATGTCAACAGACCTGTAAATCTTTAGCTCTAGGTGGTCAGATGCAGGCCAAAAGACATTTTTATGGGTAGCAAAGCAACTATAGAAAGTAAAAATGGAAAACTAATGAAGACAAAAATCTGCTTTAGGAAAAGTTACAGTTTAAAGAGAAACGAATAATATTGTTTCAACAAAACTATCTGCCTAATAGAGAGACAAAAGACTATGATAGTTTCAAACTATTCGAAAGCAGATTAAATCGAACTCAGTGCCGGTGATTTTAATCGTTTGACGTTAACTATTCGTTGAGTAAAAAAGATTTTTGGAGAAAAACTGCAATGATGTATCACAGTAAAAAGCATCGAGTAAATCCGCTGATTTCCACTGTTTTGATCATATTACTAACATCGGTTTTATGGGTGGCCGGGGCAACCGAAGCAATGGCCGTTGAGATTAGCAAAACAACCCGCACCGTTCCTTTAAATGACTCTGGAGAACAGATTACCCTGTCTATCGCTCAGCTCGCTCTGGGTCAGAAAAAATTTAATGGCAGCTGTGCGAGCTGTCATTTAGACGGTACCACCAAGCCTAATCCTGATGTCAATTTGGGGGCTCAAGGACTGGCGCTAGCTATTCCTCCGCGCAATACTATCAAAAATATGATTGATTATTTAGAGAACCCCACTACCTATGATGGTTTGGTTTCTCTTGAGGAGCTGCATCCATCACTTTCGCGCACAGATCTCTTTCCTAAAATGCGGGATCTAACGGAAGATGACCTGGTTGCGATCGCAGGTTATATCCTAGTCCAGCCTAAAATTATTGGTGACCAGTGGGCTGGGGGTAAGCCCAGACGCTAAGGGTGTTAAATTCAACCATTAAAAAAGCCGGGGTTCCTTTTATCGAACTCCGGCTTTTGCAATATCTAGGTTTTTCTGATCAGATGCTTAAATAGATTTTCTTTCATCATCATCTGATGCATCATCTCAACGACATAGTTTTGGGCCTGGTCGAGAGAGAGGTTTTTGACCTGTTCCCTGAGGAGCTGCAGCTCAAACTCTTGCTCTAGGCTTAGGTCTCCTGGCATTTTCATGACGATTACTTCCTAGCCGATGAGCATTAGCGCTGAATAAACTGCATCGCTGCGATCGCCCCTAAGAAAAATACAGTTGGAATACCCAGGGCATGTATTGCTAGCCATCTGACGGTAAAAATAGGATAGGTCATCTCTTGGTTAGGATTGATATTAGCCATGGTGAGTAATCTCTTACTAAAAGAATAATCAGTGAATGATTAAACGACAGGTTGTTCGATGCGACCATAGAACTGTCCTCGAATTTTGACATCCATCGAGTCTTTCGCACCGAAATCAGTATCGGATGGCTGGTCACTTTCAAATAAACCAGCAATTTCTCCTGTAGCACGATTTACTCGATTAATTTGAAGAGAGATGTGTCCCTCGGCAATGTCAAACGTCTTAGTGTTTGGGCGAGCCAAGTCTTTACGGTCCGCCTGATTTGGCATACCCATGGCCCCCTCATACCCCACCATGACTCCTCGACCTTTTGGATCGATAAAACTAGACGTGCGATAGGGCGGCACCTGAAATGTACCTGCTAGACGCGTTGATGGACTGAGGCTGGTTGACGCATTCTGGTTCTTGGCCACTAGACCTTTCACGGTAAATAACAGCGGTACGCGCTCTCCATCTGGCAGCTGAACAGTCACCGGCTGAAAATCAAAGCCTCCCTGCTCAACAAATGTCAAATTGCCATCCGGTCCAGTCTGCAATGAGCCACTGACCTGATCGAGACTAAAACTCTTTCGAGTCAGTGGTTTTGTCAGCACAAATTCGCTCTCTTGACGTTTTACTAGCGGTGCTCGCTTGACTAAAAATGCCTCAGGCTGAAGACATAGCCCATTTAGTTGATAAGGCTGACCTGCCTTGATATCGATGACATCTAAACTGCTCTGTGACAGCTCAGGGCAGTTATTGGCCAGACCACTATTCCTAATGTCATCGTAGCTGAGGGTATCAGTCGGAAAATCAGAAGTATTACTGCAGGCCGTTAGCGCACCAAGAAACAGGGCTAATAAAACAGGTATTAACGTGCGATATTTCATCTATTTATTCTCTAATCAGCGTAGTCGATTGATCGTGGTTGGCAAAGGGGCCATCCATGGGCAATGCCAGTACAAGGCACTATCCACGATGTGAATTCAATCAAAAAAAACTGAAGAACTAATGAAGATGACTCTGCTTATGTCAATCATTGAGTTTTGTAACGAGAATTTCATATTTTCATAAGTTCTCCATTTTTGTTCCTTATTCTTCTTTCAAACCTTAGTAACAAGAATCTTTTGGATCTTGAGCAATCATCTACTAGGGAATTTGAACAGCTTTGAAATAGGGAGAACTCATAATGAGCCTGGTTACAGAACTCATTCTCAGCGCGGATAGCGAAGCTCGCTATCCTGCCCCCAAGGAACTTCGAATCTTTCAAGACTTTGTTAAAACTGGAGAACAACGCATTCGCATCGCCAGGGTTCTAGCAGAAAATGAACAGAGAATTGTCCAGAACGGTAGCCAAAGATTTTGGGAACGCTGTCCAAATACACCCAGCAATAGCGGCAACGATCGTAAGACAGCCTCCTGTCAGCGCGATCAGGGCTGGTATGTGCGCCTGATTGCCTATTCCATATTGGCCGGAAGCGAGCGTCCCCTGGAGGAAATTGGCACCGTAGGCATCAAAGAGATGTACAACAATCTAGAAATCCCGATTAGAAATATTGCCGAGTGTATGCGCTGTCTCAAAGAAGAAGCCATGACTATCCTCAGCGAAGAGGATGCTCAAGAAGTAGGGCCGTACTTTGATCTGATTATCCATTCGTTGATGTAAGTGGTCTGATCGGCTCGTACCCAAAAAGTTTATCCACCCCAGCTAAAAACACCTCCCCAAAACCAATTGCTAACTCTAAAGGAGATTTTCCATGCAAGACGCCATCACGACTCTGATTAATTCTTCCGATATGCAAGGCAGATATTTAGATGATACGTCCCTAGAGAATCTACAATCCTATTTTCGCAGTGGCGATTTACGAGCACGGGCCGCCATGTCCATCAGTGCCAATACTTCCAAAATTGTCACTAAAACTGTAGCTAAAGCCTTACTCTATACGGATATTACGGGCCCCGGTGGCAACATGTACACCTGTCGTCGCTATGCGGCCTGTATTCGCGATATGGAGTATTTCTTACGCTATGCGACCTACGCCATGCTGGCTGGCGACCCATCGATTTTAGATGAGCGAGTGCTCAATGGCCTCAAAGAAACCTACAACTCTCTGGGTGTCCCAGTGGGCGCAACGGTACGTTCTGTACAAGCCATGAAAGAAGTGGTCAATGAGATGTTGGGAGCTGATGCCGGACGAGAAATGGGTGTGTGCTTTGACCATATATGTTCAGGTCTGGGCTAAGGATTTTTCTGGCTAACGGCTCTATACGTTAAGACAACCCATTGATTATGAGCATCATTACCCAGGCAATTGCCAACGCCGATCGTGAGGCTCGCTATCTCAGTCGAGGAGAGCTAAACAACATTAGCTACTTCTTTCAAGACGGGCAGCAGCGTCTTCGCATCGCGTCTATTCTCACTAACAATGTGCAGTTAATTGTTGAAAAAGGCAGCCAGCGCTTTTGGCAACGCTGTTCAATCACACCCAGCAATAGCGGCAACGCGACATTCCAGGCTTCGTGTCTTCGAGATCAGGGTTGGTTTCTGCGACTGATTTCCTATGCGGTTGTAGTCGGTGACATCGACCCGATCCAAGCCAGCGGTGTCAAGGGGGCCAAGGAGATGTATAACTCTCTGGAAATCCCCCTGAGAAACGTGGCGGAATGTATGCGCTGTCTGAAGGAAGTCACTCTGGATCTGCTAAGTCTAGAGGATGCAGCCGAGGTTGCTCCCTACTTTGACTATCTGATTCAGGGACTGATGCCCTAGTGACATCTTGGATTTGGAGATTTTGAAATACCATGACCGATCGGATCAACGGGGGCAGTCCGGCTGTCCATCCGCAGCTGTATCATACTGTGCCGACAGCTGTTATTCTTGGGGCACAACAGCGCGATCGCTACCTCAGCCAGAACGAGACTAAAGAGCTTTCAGCCTTCTTTGGTACCGGGCTGCAGCGATTAGAAATTGCCCAAACTCTGTCTCAACAGGCCGACAACATTGTCGCTGCTGGTGCCAATCGCATCTTCGTTGGCGGGAATGCCATGGCCTATCTAGAACGTCCTGAAGACCCTGTTGGGTTACCAGGTTCGGACTATTACGTCGCAGAAGACTACCTCACGGCTGCCAAACGGAAGCAGGCAACCTCCCGCGATCTTCCTCGCTCTATAGATCCCGTCAACGGTCTAATGGAGTGGGTTAAGGGCATGATGGCTGGGGGTAAACCCGTTGCTCCTAGCCGGTTTCGTACTATTGACATCTCCCGCTATGGGACTGTCCGGATGAAGCGTTCTCTCAGGGATCTAAGCTGGTTTTTACGCTATGTGACCTATGCCATTGTGGCCGGTGACACCAGCATTATCAGCGTTAATACTCGCGGTCTGCGGGGGGTGATTCCAGAGGACGTGACTCTTGCTACTGTTGTAGCCTTGCGAGAGATGCAGTGGAAAGCACTTACCTATTTCTCTTCCAAGTCAGCAGCAGCAGCACTGGTGAAGCGATACTTCGACGTGCTCATCAGTGACTATTGGGTTGAAAAACCATCGCCTCGACTGCGCTCAGGGGTGTCAAAACATCATCCAGGGTTACAGCTACCCCAGAGCTATGGAGACAGCAGCAGCCCTCAACCCCGATGGGTAATGAAGCTCTCTCTACCCGACATTGAGAAAAATGAGGTGGTGCAAGCAGCGTATCGCCAGGTATTTGAGCGAGATATTTCTCGGCCTTACGGCCCTGCTCTAGAGGAGTTTTCCTCGCAGGTTAAGAGCGGTGCTTGGTCGATGAAAGAGTTTGTCCGCCAGCTCGGAAAATCACGTCTTTATCGACAGCTATACTATGAGCCCTATACTATCAGCCGTAGTATCGAGCTAGCATGCTGCCATTTTCTAGGGCGTGGACTCAGCTGCATGGAAGAATTTCAGACCTACTTTGATGTCATGTCTAGCCGAGGGTTTCCGGCCTTGGTGGATACCTTTATCGATTCTGAGGAATATGCCGATTACTTTGGTGAAGAGACTGTTCCCTACTTAAGAGGGTTAGGTCTAGAGGCGCAGGAATGCAGAATTTGGGGACCGCAGACGGAGCTATTTAAATACAGTGCCCCCGTTCGCAAAGTGCCGCAGTTTGTGACGACGTTTGCCGGGTACCAGCAACCCTTACCAAACCAACATCCCTATGGGGTGGGTAATGACCCGCTAGAAATTCAGTTTGGCGCTATTTTCCCTCAAGAGAATCGCGATCCCAGGGCCCAACCCGCTCACTTTAGCGAAGATAGTCGTCGAATTTTGATCAATAGCGGAGCTGGCAGCGCTACTAATGGCTCCGCCGAGCATCTAGGTCGAGTACCTGGATCGCCAGGACATCACGGGATTAGATGGGAGTCGACGGGGCAAACCAGCCGACTCTTCAACCCCATGGGGCGTGCTGGAGTATCGTCTCTTAGTCTAAACCTCACCCATCACTCCCATGAAGCTGTGATTCAAGCCGTTTATCGTCAGGTGTTTGGTCATGGGGTGTTTGATGGTCAACGGCAGCCCGTAGTCGAAACGCAGCTTAAAGCAGGAAAGATCACCCTACGAGAGTTTGTCAGGCAGCTGGCCAAGACCCGTCTGTTTCGCCAGATGTACTGGGAAAAACTCTACGTTACCAAAGCGATTGAATATATCCATCGACGGCTGTTGGGACGCCCCACCTATGGCCGCCGCGAAATGGCCAAGTACTACGATATATGTGCCCATCAGGGCTTCTATGCCCTGGTCGATGCCCTGATAGATAGTGATGAATATGGTCAGGCATTTGGAGAAGATGTCGTACCCTATGAGCGCTATTTGACTCCCCGTGGGGTTGCCTTACGCTCGCCTTTAGGACCCGTTGCTTGGTCAAAACCTAGAGACAACCCGGCTACCGCTGGTGAGTGGATGCGTAGCCACGCTCATCATGCCTTAAATGGTAAAGCCAGGACGACTGACCACCCCCAGACAACCCTCTCGACGGATCTGTCTATTCCCGACAATCAGGCATCAGAGTTATTGCAGCCAGCCAGCCATGCTGACAATTCCAATGATGGTGACATGGGCCCAGCCGTTGTCTCATCACTCGATGGACAGTCGGACGCTATGGCCGAGACTGCGGTTGAGGCCAGCGTTCAGACCTAGGTTTTTATTTCACGATTTAAATCATTATCTTCAACACAATGAAATCTAACGTTCAAAGGTTGAGAGCTGTCGAGCCTCGCAATATCTTGACCGGTAGGCCGCTGAAAAAATGCGATCGCACCTACACCCTCTATCAGCGACAGCAAAAGCTGTTGGCTCGACTTAGGCGATTTTTCCAGGTTTACAATCCACGGAACTATCGCATTCATATGGGTTGGTTTGGCGGTCTGCGTATCTATCCCAAAGTCCAGTACTCCCAATCACAAAGACATGAGTATCGTTAAACAGGTCATTCTCAATGCCGATGAAGAGCTGCGCTATCCCACCCCCGGTGAGCTACGTATGATTCGCACCTTCTGCAAAACTGGAGAAGAGCGCATCCGTCTCGCCAAATCGTTAGAACAAAAGGCGCAGGCAATTGTGGATCGAGGGACTCGAAAGTTCTGGCAGGTCTGCCCCAAAACACCTAGCAATAGCGGTAACCGCCGCAAGACTGAGGCGGCTAAACGGGACGTGGGCTGGTACGTTCGTTTGATCAGTTACTGCCTATTGGCTGGAGACGACCGTCCCCTAAGAGAGATTGGACTGGTGGGGATGAAGGAGTTATACACCAATGTTGGTATTCCCTTGACCAATATTTTGCAATATATGCGCTGTCTCAAAGCCGAGGCGAGCGCTCTCCTAGATGAAGCTGATGCGATGGCCATTATTCCCTACTTCGACGAAATCATTCAGGAATTGGCGCTGCCTGGCTCACCCTACTTTATGAATGATGGCGTCGGTGAAAGCGAGCCAGTCGCGTAATTTTTTGACAACATTTAGCTAAGGAGACTTATATGACAATTTCAATGGGAGCGCTGAAGCCAGCTAGAAGCTGGGTAGGCAGTCTGGATGATTGGTTAAAACGAGATCGCTTTGTATTCATTGGCTGGTCAGGTTTGTTGTTGTTTCCCTGTGCCTATTTAGCCATTGGAGCATGGTTTACCGGCACCTCTTTTGTGACCTCTTGGTTTACCCACGGCCTGGTATCTTCATATTTAGAAGGCTGCAATTTTCTCACTACGGCTGTGTCCACCCCTGCCGAGAGTATGGGGCATTCGCTGTTGTTCCTGTGGGGGCCAGAGGCTAACTGGGACTTTACCCGCTGGTGCCAAATTGGCGGACTGTGGAATTTTACCGCCTTCCACGGTGTGCTGGGTCTTATGGGCTTTATGCTACGACAGATTGAGATCGCTCGTCTGGTCGGGATTCGACCTTATAATGCCGTGGCTTTTTCAGCTCCGATTGCGGTTTTTGTAGCAACATTCTTGATCTATCCCCTGGGACAATCAAGCTGGTTTTTCGGACCTAGTTTTGGTGTTGCTGCCATCTTTCGATTTCTTTTGTTTTTCCAAGGATTTCACAATTTTACCCTGAATCCATTTCATATGATGGGGGTTACGGGGGTGTTGGGGGCGGCTCTACTGTGTGCGATTCATGGAGCAACGGTACAGAATACCTTGTTCAAAGACTCTGAGGGTAAAAATACCTTTAGTGGATTCTCAGCTACTCAGGCAGAAGAAACCTATTCCATGGTGACAGCTAATCGCTTTTGGTCTCAAATCTTTGGGATTGCTTTTTCTAATAAGCGCTGGCTTCACTTCTTTATGCTGTTTGTACCCGTCACAGGTTTGTGGATGAGTGCCATTGGCATGATCGGTTTAGCCTTTAACCTACGAGCCTATGACTTTGTCAGTCAGGAGATTCGAGCAGCGGAAGATCCAGAGTATGAGACCTTTTACACCAAAAACGTTTTACTCAATGAGGGCGTACGCGCCTGGGTATCCGAGTTAGATCAGCCTGCCAAAAAGTTTGTCTTCCCAGAGGAAGTTCTCCCTCGCGGCTTTGCCCAATAGCTAAGTAGAGGGTCTCTAATGGGTTGCTAGATATCAAGACTCCCTTTTCCTAATCCTGAAGGAGACTGGTTTCAAAGCTTCCAGGATCAGTGATTTGGGGGCAGATTCTAAAGCTATCCATTTTTAATATCCATTTTTTGAGGAGGTCCCACTGTATGGAAACACCCATCGAAACATTGCCAGACCTATCGGTAGCGCAGGAAGATTCATTCCTAGCACCTACAGGCCCTGGCTATGATCAAGTCTCTAGCGGCTATGCCTGGTGGGCAGGCAATGCTCGCTTTATTACCCCTGAACTAACGGGACGATTTTTAGGGGCCCATGTGGCCCATGCCGGTCTCATAGCCCTGTGGGCTGGCGGCATGTTGCTGTTTGAGGTTTCTCACTATAATCTGTCCCAGCCCATGTACGAGCAGGGATGCATTTTAATGCCCCACATCGCCAGTTTAGGCATTGGTGTCGGGCTGGGGGGCGAGATTACGAATATCTTTCCCTTCTTTGCCATTGGGGTAGCTCATCTGCTCGGCTCCGCCGTACTTGGCTTTGGGGGCATGTATCATGCGCTCCGAGGTCCAGAAAAACTTTCCGGCTTCTTTGAGTTTGACTGGACCGATCGAGCTAAAGTCGCCCAAATTCTTGGATTTCACATAATGATGTTGGGCATTTTTGCTCTCCTGTTTGCTGGTAAAGCGATGTTTTGGGGTGGCCTGTACGATCCCTGGGCAGCGGGGGGCGGGGATGTTCGCCTGATTACCAATCCCACCTTAGATCCTCGAATCATTTTTGGCTATTTGGTGAGAAATCCGTTTGGCGGCAGCGGCTGGATTGTTGGTGTGAATAATTTAGAAGATGTGATCGGCGGACATATCTGGATTGGTGCCATTTTGATTGCTGGCGGGATCTGGCATATTTTAGTACCGCCGCTGCGCTGGACCTATAATCTCTTTCCTTGGACTGGGGAGACTTACCTGTCTCAAAGCCTGGGTAACGTGGCTGGCCAGGCGTTTATCGCCACTGCATTTATCTGGTTTAACAATACGGTTTACCCCAGTGAATTTTACGGCCCGACTATTCCAGAAGCATCCCAGGCCCAGTCTTTAGTGTTTCTCATGCGGGACCAAAACCTGGGGGCAGATGTGGCGTCAGCTCAGGGGCCGACCGGTCTCGGCAAGTATCTCCAGCGGGCTCCGACAGGAGAAATTATCTTTGGGGGTGAAACCATGCGTTTTTGGGATGCCCGTGCCCCTTGGCTAGAACCCCTGCGAGGGACTAACGGACTGGATTTGGAAAAGCTTAAGCATGATGTACAACCCTGGCAGATTCGGCGAGCGTCAGAATATATGACCCATGCACCGCTGGGGTCTCTTAACTCAGTCGCGGGTCTGGCAACCGAAACCAATGCGTTTAACTATGTTTCTCCGCGCACTTGGCTCGCAACCGCCCATTTCATTTTTGCCTTTTTCTTCTTGGTGGGGCATCTCTGGCATGCTGGACGGGCCAGGGCCACAGCCGCTGGGTTCGAAACAGGGATTGATCGAGACAATGAGCCTGTACTCTCGATGCCGCCGATTGATCCGAGCCTTCGAGATGACTGATCTATCTATTGTCTAACCCCTTTTTGCCTATGGCACCTCCCCATCTAAAGGGGAGGACAACCTACAAATCATTTAGGAGAAAAACTCAATGGGACTGCCTTGGTATCGCGTCCATACGTCTGTTTTGAACGATCCGGGACGATTAATCGCTGTGCATTTAATGCACAATGCTCTGTGTGCCGGATTTGCTGGCTCAATGCTGTTGTTTGAGCTGGCGCGCTATGACCCCACCGATCCAGTTTTAAACCCGATGTGGCGGCAGGGATGTTTTTTGATGCCGTTTGTGGCCCGCTTAGGGGTAACCAATTCCTGGCAGGGCTGGAGTATTACAGGAGACACATTTATCGATCCGGGATTTTGGACGTTTGAGACGGTTGCGATCGCACATATCCTATTTTCCGGCCTACAATTTCTCTCAGCTTGCTGGCACTGGGTCTACTGGGATGTCTCCACCTTCTTTGACCCCAAGACCGATGAACCCATTATCGATCTTCCTAAAGTTCTCGGCATTCATTTATTACTAGCTGGGCTACTGTGTTTTGGCTTTGGCGCATTCCATCTCACCGGAGTCTTTGGACCTGGAATGTGGGTCTCCGACGATTTTGGACTCACCGGCCATATTCAAGGTGTTTCTCCCGACTGGGGACCCTCGGGATTTGACCCACAAAATCCAGGTGGCGTGGTTGCTCACCATATAGCTCTGGGCATTGTTGTCATCATTGGCGGGCTATTTCATATTTCTGTGAGACCGCCAGAATATCTCTACAAGGCCCTGCGAATGGGTAACATTGAGGGGGCACTGGCCAGTGGATTAGCCGTCTTCTTTGTGGGGGGCTTTATTGCTGCTGGCACCATGTGGTACGGTACCGCCACCACCCCCATCGAACTATGGGGACCGACACGCCATCAGTGGGACCAAGGCTACTTTCAACAGGAAATTAGCCGACGCGTGAATACAGATTTAGCCAATAATAAGAGTCTCTCAGAGGCATGGTCCGCTATTCCCCCCAAACTGGCCTTCTACGATTATGTAGGCAATAGTCCAGCCAAGGGCGGATTATTCCGCGTTGGGCGCATGGTAGATGGCGACGGTCTACCCACCGGCTGGTTAGGACATCCTATTTTCAAAGATCGAGAAGGTCGAGAACTCACCGTTCGACGGATGCCCAACTTCTTTGAAAACTTTCCCGTTGTCCTGTTTGATCGCGATGGTATTGTCCGAGCAGATATTCCCTTCCGACGTTCAGAAGCCAAATATAACTTTGAACAAACCGGAGTAACCGTGGGTTTCCACGGTGGAGAGCTTGACGGTCAAACCTTCACTGCTCCCCAGGATGTGAAAAAATATGCTCGTCAAGCGCAGCTCGGTGAATCCTTTGAGTTTGACCGTAGCGTTTACAATTCCGATGGTGCCTTTAGAACCAGCAACCGGGGTTTCTTTGCCTTTTTCCATACCTGCTTTGCCCTAGTGTGGTTCTTCGGTCATATCTGGCACGGGCTGAGGGCTCTCTTCCAAGATGTCTTCTCAGGCGTCGATCCTGCTCTAAATATTGAACAAGTGGAATGGGGCTACTTTACAAAAGTGGGCGATCCAACCAGTCGACAGACCACGGTTTAACCAGAATGCCTCAACGTTAATGGATTCATGCAGGAACCCACCCCCTGCATGAATTCTTTTTTCAACTTCATTTACCTGCTAGTCCCCTATGCCTCAACAGGAGGTTGTCTATGTCGCAAAAATACGTTTCTAGAAAAACTGCGCCCATTCAGTACACGCTGAGAAAGCTAAACTCTGAAGCTGGCCGAGTTTCCCCCGGCTGGGGTACAACCCCGATCATGGCAGCGTTATTAGTTTCGCTGCTAATCTTCATTTTGATTATTTTGCAGCTCTATAACGGCACCATTGTGCTGGAGAGCGTCAATTAACGATATCTTTTCATGGAGTCAACCCATGCCTTATCTATTCTACTTAGCCTATGGCGAAGGGCAGTCTAGCACGACTGCAAGCGGTGTGTTCTCAGGGCTAGCAGTCTTTGTTATTAGCTGTGTCATTTTTGGTGTGCTTGCCTATAGAACCTACCCTGCAGACCGACCGTAAAAATCCCCATAGCTCAGGCCATAGTATCTTTGCCAAGGCAGCAACACAGCGAGCTGCTGGCGCGGACCTCTCCTTTAGAGATATGCGTTCAGCAGCTTGCTATATGTCGACAAATTGGAGCTTTAAACCATGTCTCACTTTAGTTATATTAAAACCCGCATCCGCGATCTAGAATCCCTACAGTTATCCCTGACAGATTTAGATATCGACTGGAAGCCGGGTCCAGGTTTAGTCAGGGGATATCGCGGCCAGACGTGTACGGCCAGTGTTGTTATTGAGCAGCCCAATAGCCATGATATTGGCTTTGTCTGGGAGAATGATGAATATACCCTTGTAGCAGACCTGCAGTTTTGGCAACAGCCCCTCTCTGTTGAAGGCTTTTTACAACAGATTACTCAGCGCTATGCTTATCACAAAATTGTAAATGAAACAGCCCTGCAGGGGTTTGAAATTGCTGAACAGCAGCAACAAAAAGATGGCTCAATTCGGCTGGTTGTACAGCGCTGGAGCCGGTGAACGCGTCAGTTGATATGCACCATTTGGCCCAACACGCTAATAGATTGCTTTATCCTCTAAATCAGTGACAGCAAAAAAGCGACTTCCCTAAGGAAGTCGCTAGCAATATCAGAGCTGCTGCTCAAAAGGAAATCTCTGCTTAAGCTGGAATTTTAGGAGCCTGTAGTGCAACAGGAACAGGGTCTCCGCCGCCAGCTAAGTCTAGGGGAAAGTTGTGGGCATTACGCTCATGCAAGACTTCAAATCCCAAGTTAGCTCTGTTGACCACATCAGCCCAGCTGGGCAATACCCGTCCTTGAGAGTCAAGAATGGAATGGTTAAAATTAAACCCGTTGAGGTTAAACGCCATTGTACTGATGCCAAGAGCGGTGAACCAGATACAAATGACTGGCCATGCTGCTAAGAAAAAGTGCAGCGATCGCGAGTTATTGAAGCTGGCATATTGAAAAATCAGTCGGCCAAAATAGCCGTGGGCGGCCAAAATATTGTAAGTTTCTTCTTCTTGGCCAAACTTATAGCCATAGTTTTGAGATTCAATATCAGAGGTCTCACGAATCAGGCTTGAGGTAACTAATGAACCATGCATGGCTGAGAACAGGGAACCCCCCAGTACTCCAGCCACACCGAGCATATGAAACGGATGCATCAAAATATTATGCTCGGCTTGAAAGACAAACATAAAGTTGAAGGTACCGCTAATGCCCATGGGTAAACCATCGGAAAAACTACCCTGACCAATGGGGTAAATCAGAAATACAGAAATCGTTGCGGCTACAGGTGCAGAATAGGCAATACAAATCCAGGGTCGCATCCCCAAACGATAGCTGAGTTCCCACTCTCGCCCCAAGTAGCAGAGTAAGGCGGGGATATAATGGAAAGCAATCATCTGATAGGGGCCACCATTGTAGAGCCACTCATCAAGAGTTGCCGCCTCCCAAATGGGATAAAAATGGAGACCAATCGCGTTAGACGATGGGACTACAGCAGCTGTAATAATGTTATTGCCGTAGAGCAATGAACCAGAAAGGGGTTCACGAATACCGTCAATGTCCACAGGTGGAGCAGCGATAAAGGCAATAACAAAAACTGTGACAGAAACGCCGAGCAATGGCAGCATTAAGACACCAAACCAACCGATATACAACCGATTTTCAATGCTGGTGATCCAATTACAGAATCTATCCCATAAAGATGTATCTTGACGTTGGAGAACAGTAGTCATTGATATTCAAGATATTGTTTTAGGTAACTGGGACAATTAGAACAAAATAATATGGAAATCTTATGAAGATTTGGAGATTCTGTTGAAAAAGAATCGCGGAGAGAAAATCTCTCTGCCGATCTGGCTCTTGCCGCTGCTGTGAAGATTACGTTGATGACGACTCTGGGGGCGGCTGTATTGAGCACCTTTTTAGACACGACGACTCGGGCTATCTTGCGGTCTTAGGTTGGTTTGCGATCGCAAAAGCTACCGTTTTTTGCATGGGTAAGAGGTTGCTTCACTGCCAGCCGATACCTTCGCCGTCTGGGCCAGACAAGGGTCGTGTGGCTGCGGCCAAATTCTGCCAACGGTCCACCGGGAGCGGTATTGCGGTAGATCACGGCACTGATACCATCACGGTACAGCTTTTATCTGTGGGTGCCTAACTATCAAGCATATAGGACGAAATCTCGCTTCTTCGGAGTTATACGCCAAAAACTGAGTATAAGTTCTGTAAATAGGGGTGTTATTACCCAAAAGTGGCGGATAAGATCTGGATTTACAGATTTATGGCTTTCTATCATCCTATCAATACCTATAAAAACGACCCAGATTACCCTGATAAGCAAGCGTGGATTGCAGCTAGGTTGCTCACCTTGCGCCATGATCTGTATGAATCCATTAAGAAAGACCGCAGACCTAACTCACTCATCATCGGTTCCTGGAACATTCGTGCCTTTGACGATGGCGTGCCGCGTATGGACGAAAGTTATCACTACATAGCCGAAATTATTGACCATTTTGATATCTGCGCCATTCAAGAGGTCAAAACCAATTTGGCTCCCTTGCGCCGCTTAAAAAATCTGTTGGGTCCCAATTGGGACTTTCTTGTCTCCGATGTTTCCACACACAAAGGTGGCAATAATGAACGCATGGCTTTTCTATACAACACCGACCATGTGTTTTTCCGAAACCTGATTGGCGAGATTGTTCTATCAAGGGAGGATCTCAGTACTGGGGGACAACCGGCCCGCTCACCGTTTTTTGCCTCCTTCCAAGCAGACTGGTTTAAGTTCTCTCTCTGCTCTGCTCATATTGTGTTTGGTGATAATCTTAAGATGCGGGCTGAGGAGATCCGAGCCATTGCCGATACATTAGTCAAGCGGGCAAAGTCTGAGGATCAGGTGCATATCTTTCTGGGCGATATGAATATTGAGACAAAAGATGATGAAGTGATGCAGGCTCTAAAGAATTCGCAGCTAACAGTTCCTGACTTTGGTCCTACAAATATGGCTGGGACCAGACTATTTGATCAGATAGCTTTTACCCCAGACGGTAGGGCAAGCCGCAAAACTCGACTGCTTCGTCACGGCAAGTTTGACTGGCGACACTCCGTATTTGGCCCTCATCCCAACAACAGTCCACCCCCCCTGACTACAGAAGATATTGCCATGGGTAAAAAGCGCCCCACCGCTCAAGAGAATCTCGATCATTATGAGTCGATCGTAACGAGAATTAGAAAGAATCACGGCAAAGCGCCCTATCTAAATTGGGCAAGAGCCTATAAAAATTGGACAACTTATGAAATGTCCGATCACTTACCAATTTGGATGGAATTGGAAATCGACTACTCAGACGACTATCTGCGTCGTTTTCTTTAAGTCTTTTCTCTCCAGCGATATCAGTTTTAGACTCCGCTACTCTTTTTGAAACAAATCGATGCGAAAATCAGCAGTAATGCAAAGCTCATCTATTTGAGATACCTGTGCTCGAAAATCTTTGGATGTGCGAAACTGCATTGGGGTCATTGCAATTAAATCTACTAGCCCATTACTCCCTAGCAGCGTTTCAAACTGTACCTGTTTATGACCCACGTTGGTCAGCCCATCGATTTCCATGGGAGGCTGCTTCACGGCTCGAACGTCACGATAGGCTAGTTTTCTAAGCTCGACCAGGTGATTCTCTCCTGGTGACACGCGACAGAATAAGGCTTCCCGCTTTAGGACTCGTGGAATATCAGGGCTGGTGGGAGCCATGATCACCGCGATCGCATCAAATACCTCACTCAAAAAAGGCAGACGCATTGTACTAGCAACAACAAACTGCGCATTTGACTGCTTGCAGGCCGCTCTTACAGCTGCTTTAGAAATGTCCAAGCCGTAGACCTCATTCGCTACCTCACAAAATGCGGCGGTGAAGTAACCCTCGCCACAGCCTAAGTCCGCCAGACGATGGGGCCGATCGACTACCTCAACTAAGGTATCGGCAAGCGTTTGATAATACCCGGCTGCCAAAAAACGACTTCGCGCTGATACCATCTCTCCATTATCACCGGGGGCGAGGCTGCGCTTTCGATTGGCAGGCAACAGATTGACATAGCCCTCTTTAGCAACGTCAAAGGTATGACTCTCACGGCAGCGGAATACTTGACCGTTTTTGGAAAGTGGGTTTGAGCAAATTGGGCATGAATAAACTGTCATGACGTTGATTATACCGCAGCAGCTTGCTCCCCTGGCTCAGGTGCCGCTTCTGCACGGGCCCGCTGCTCAAAAGCTGAAAACCGTGCTTAACTGAGCTGTAGTGCCTCAGGATAATGCACTCACCCTCCTTTATGACACGTCGTCAGTATGACAATCCCTTCGACAACAATGCTTGGTATTTTGCTAACAGGCCATGGTGGCTTTGAGAATCTGGAGGTCCGCAATGATATTCCAGTGCCTCAGGTTGGTCCTGGAGATGTTCTAATTCAAGTTAGAGCAGCAGGCGTTAATAATACAGATATCAACACTCGTATAGCCTGGTATTCCAAGCAAGCGGGGGCGGCTGAAGACGCTAGTTGGGGCGGGACACCGCTTCAATTTCCCCGTATTCAAGGGATAGACGTCTGCGGTCGGATTGTTGCTGTTGGGGACCAGGTCAGCACAGCACGCATTGGCGAGCGGGTCTTAGTGGAACCGTGTCTTTGGGAGGTCCAGGGAAAAACACTGGAGCAGCCCTGCTTTTTGGGGTCTGAATGCGACGGTGGCTTTGCTGAATATACTGCTGTGGCCTCACGCCATGCCTATAAAATCGAGAGTCAGTACAGCGATACAGAGCTGGCATCGTTTCCCTGCTCATACTCGACCGCCGAAAATCTTCTCACTAGAGCCAATGTTGGTAGATGCGATCGCATTTTAGTCACAGGTGCTTCCGGTGGGGTGGGCTCTGCTGTCGTCCAATTGGCCAAAGCCAGAGGTGCTGAGGTGATTGCTGTCACGAGCGCGTCGAAAGCACAGGCGATTCTGGACCTAGGGGCGACAAAGATAATCGCCAGGGGAGAGAGTATGAGTGAGGCACTGGGCAACGATTCAATCGATGTTGTGATTGATTTGGTAGCAGGAGAGCAGTGGCCAGAATTCCTAGAGGTTCTTCGTCCCAAGGGGCGCTATGCGGTGTCAGGCGCGGTGGGGGGAGCCATGGTTGACTTGGACGTGCGCACCTTGTATTTGAAAGACTTGAGTTTCTTTGGCTGTACGGTGCTTGAGCCAGGGGTTTTTCCAAATCTAATAAAACGTATTGAAGATGAGAGCGTTCAACCCCTTGTTGCTCAAGTTTTCCCTTTACGACACATTGTCGATGCCCAAAAAGCGTTTTTGGCCAAGCAGTATGTGGGAAAAATTGTGCTGCAGGTCTTTGAGGCTTAAACGAATAGAATCCACATTATAATTCACTGCAGCAGCTCAGATCGCCTGATATAGTGTCTTCTCTGCTATAGCTTTAGAGAAGAATAGGCCTCAAAGAAGGCCAGCTGATTTTCTCTAACGGCGTATTCCGCTACTGTCCAAAATAGATTACGTGGGGCACTTGAGAAAAGACTTAATTTATTCTCTTGTAGAATTTCAAAAGGTGCCCAGTCTCTGTCTATCGTCATGATATAGACAATGCTATAAACAGAAAATATTATTCTTGCTAGGATAAATTCATAGAACGTTTGGAGGCTGTCTAATTAGTCTTTTTGGTATTGCTGATCCTTGGAATGGCATGATCCGGGAAAGACCCCCAAGCGTCTACAGATCGGCCCATCTTTGAAATCAGCAATCGCATTCTTTGTCTCTTCAGTCTTTCTTTTGTTCTAAAGAACATTAGCGATACCCTAAAACATTTTGGGCCCTCTCAAATAATCGCTGAATAAGATCGTTGAGGCTTACCTATGGTGCTGACGATCATGACATTAACTAAATCAAAGGCTCGTTCCTGGCATACTCTTTCTAGTCAAGAAGCGCTCGACGTATTCAATAGCAACGTAGAAACCGGACTAACTGCTGAGGAGGTTGCTAATCGCTATGAAACCTATGGTTGGAATGAGCTGCCGATTCATCCAGGCAAGCCAGGCTGGTTAAAATTTCTGTTGCAGTTTCATCAGCCGCTGCTTTATATCCTACTGATTGCGGGAGGCGTTAAGGCGTTTTTAGGCTCTTGGACCAATGCCGCTGTTATTTGGGGAGTAACGGTGATTAACGCGGTGATTGGCTATGTCCAAGAAGCGAAAGCAGAGGGTGCGATCGCATCTCTAGCCAAAGCCGTCACCACAGAATCCACGGTGCTGCGAGAAGGGCAGCTGCTACAGGTACCATCGCAGGATTTAGTCCCCGGTGACATTGTGCGCCTCGCCTCAGGAGACAAAGTCCCCGCCGACCTGAGGTTGTTAAAAAACCGCAGCCTGCAGGTGGACGAGTCTGCTCTCACCGGAGAGTCGGTACCGGTGGAAAAAACGGTTCAGTTTCTCTCACCGGAGATTCCCCTGGCAGAGCGCACCAATATGGCCTATGCGGGCAGCTTTGTCACCTTTGGTCAGGGGACTGGCGTTGTCATCGCTACGGCAGCTGCTACGGAAGTGGGGCAAATCTCCCAATCAATGGCCAACCGGATTAACCTAAGCACGCCGTTGACCCGAAAATTTGCCAAGTTTAGTCGGCTGCTGCTGTACGTCATTTTGACCCTGGCCACCCTGACCTTTGCCATCGGACTAGGCCAGGGAGAGTCGTGGGTTTACATGTTTGAAGCGGCGGTGGCCCTCGCCGTTAGTGCCATTCCTGAGGGCTTGCCCGCAGTCGTAACAATCACTCTGGCCATTGGGGTTAACCGGATGGCGCGACGTCATGCCATTATCCGTAAGCTGCCAGCGGTAGAAGCGTTAGGCAGCGCCACCGTTGTGTGTTCGGATAAAACTGGAACGCTGACCGAAAACCAGATGACGGTGCAGGCTATTTACGCCGGGGAGCAACACTATCACGTTAGTGGTGGCGGCTATAGCCCCAAAGGTGACATCAGCCGCAGCGACCAACCCAACCAACCGCTAGAAGAAGAGCTGCCGTCTGCCCTTAAAGAATGCCTAATGGCCGGTGCTCTATGTAACGACGCCCAGCTTAAGCAAACCGGAGAACATTGGTCGGTGGTGGGCGATCCGACAGAAGGCGCCTTGCTGACGGCGGCGGCTAAGGCCGATTTAAGCAAGGCCGGTTTGGCCAGACCCCGATTAGACGCCATTCCATTTGAGTCGCAGTATCAGTACATGGCCACCCTACACGATACCCAGTGCCGAGTCATTTATGTTAAAGGGTCGGTGGAAGCGCTATTGAGCCGCTGCACTCATAAAATCGACAGCCAGGGACAGGTTCAGCCGCTAGAGCGCTGGCCGATTGAGCAAGCCGTTAAAGCAATGACGGCTGGAGCCTTGCGGGTTTTGGCATTTGCTAAAAAGGAGGCGGCTGCCCACCAGCATTCGCTAGACCACAGCGACATTGAGACCGGATTAGTGTTTTTAGGACTCCAAGGCATGATTGACCCACCGCGGCCAGAAGCGATCGCAGCGGTTCATGCCTGCCGAGCTGCCGGAATTCAAGTCAAGATGATCACCGGAGACCACATTTCTACCGCTCAAGTGATTGCCCAGCGGATGGATATTCCCAAAGCTGACCCAGTACAGGCATTTGAAGGACGTCAGCTGGCTCAGATGGACGATCGCCAGCTGGCTCAGACGGTAGAAGACGGCGATGTTTTTGCTCGGGTGGCCCCGGCTCAGAAGCTGCGTCTAGTAGAAGCGCTGCAGTCTAAAGGAGAGATTGTGGCGATGACCGGAGATGGGGTGAATGACGCTCCAGCGCTAAAACAGGCCGATATTGGC
Organism: Leptolyngbyaceae cyanobacterium; assembly: GCA_050043465.1. Taxonomy (GTDB): domain Bacteria; phylum Cyanobacteriota; class Cyanobacteriia; order Phormidesmidales; family Phormidesmidaceae; genus Leptothoe. The sequence continues at coordinate 38,589 of JBHJIL010000082.1, read as the reverse complement.
ATCGCCATGGGTAAAGGCGGCACTGAGGTGGCCCGAGAAGCCGCTGATATGCTGCTGACAGACGACAACTTTGCTTCGATTGCTGCCGCCATAGAAGAAGGGCGTACCGTCTATCAGAACCTGCGAAAGGCGATCGCATTTCTCCTACCGGTCAACGGCGGCGAATCAATGACGATTTTGATCAGCGCGCTGCTGGCTCGAGATCTGCCAATTCTCTCGCTGCAGGTTCTGTGGCTCAATATGATCAATTCTTTGACCATGACCGTGCCCCTGGCCTTTGAACCCAAGTCAGACGGCACCATGCAGCAGTCTCCGCGCAATCCGGCTGAACCGTTAGTAACTGCCACCCTGCTACGACGAATCTTGGCGGTCTCCGTCTTTAACTGGATTCTGATTTTTGTCATTTTTGAGTGGGTAAAATCCACGACTGGGGATATTGCCCTGGCTCGAACAATGGCAATTCAGGCGCTCGTAGCCGCACGGATTGTCTACCTGCTTAGCATTAGTCAGTTAGGCATTAGTTTACTCAGCTACCTCCGTCGGCGGTCTAGCGCTGTGACCAATGCGCCTATTTTGATTGTCGGGATTGTTGGGGCCGTGATTTTGCAAATCATATTTAGTCAATGGTCAGTGATGAATACTCTCTTTGAGACCGCGCCGCTAAGGGGCAGTGACTGGCTAGTTTGTCTGCTACCCATGGTGCTGATGGTGCCGATGGCTATTTTGGCCAACGTGATCGATCCGCCTCCAGCAAAAGCTGCGGGTGCTCGCTAACGGGCTAAGTCATCTATTCAACACATACAAAAGGCCCGGTATCACTCAGGCGATAGATGCCAGCCACCCATATCACGAGTAGTCTGCAGGCTGTATATGTTTGTTTTACTCGGTTAACTCAGCTCTATGAATGCGCCTCGTTTTAATGCCAGACGACTACCGTACAAGCTGATGGATCGCCTCGGTCGTTTTTTGCTCGGTCTTATGCTGGTGACTCTGGTATCTGGGATGACCTCAGCGCCAGCCCTGGCCCAGCTTGGTGGACTCATCGGGGGAGGCTCATCTAACCAGACCGCAGTGGGATGGATCACCCTGGACGGTCGACAAATCTTTCAAGTGGCCGCACCGTCTTCGTCCCTGACAATTCGGCAGCAAAATATCAGCGAGAATCTCAGAGATATTCGCGATATCTATGTGGATATGGCAGACCCTGAGATCGACATTGTCAAGGATATTACCGATAGTGCGGATACCCCCAGTCTGTATGTCAACGGTCGCTACCTGATGACGCTGACCGATACAGATGCACGGATGCAGGGCACCACTGTCGCTGGACTAGAGCAGGAGATTCGTCAGGATGTTGGTCAGGCGCTGCAGCAGGCGTATCGAGAGCGGCAGCCGGCCTATTTGCAGCGGGCTGGAATGATGTCAATTGGGGCGATTGTGGGTGCGATCGCACTTTCTTTGATCTTACAGTTTAGCCGCTATCAGCTATCCCGCTGGGCTGAAGACGGTCTGCCCGGCGATCGCCCTGAAAGATTTTTTGAAGACCATGAGCAGCAGTTTCACGTCATCCGCCATCTAATACTGCCGCTGGTACAGTTTTTTATCCTGGCAGCGGCCATTATTTGGTCTTTAGGTCTGTTTCCCTATCTACGAGCGTTTCAAAACAGTCTGATTGTCTGGGCTAAAGTCCCTGCTGCGATCGTCATTATCGCTGTTGTTGCCTATTTAGGAGTACGCATCAGCTATATGCTGATCGACCGGTTTGTCAGCACCTTAGAGGATCGCAGCGGCGTCAATTTTGAAGACCGACGACGGCTGGATCTAAGAATTTCAACAATCTCCAGCGTAATTAAAAATATTGCCAACTTTGTCTGGCTAGCGGTTGGACTGATTGTCGCCCTATCAATCTTAGGCATCAATTTAGGCGTGCTGCTGGCCAGCTTCGGCATTTTTGGCTTGGCGCTATCCCTAGCCAGTCAGAACCTGATTAAAGGGGCCGTCACCGGTTTTTTCATTCTGCTAGAAGATCAGTATGCGATTGGCGATGTGGTCAAAATTGGCGATGACGCGGGTCTAGTAGAAAATATGAATCTACGGATCACTCAGCTGCGGGATACAGGAGGCCGTCTGATTACCATTCCCACCAGCGATATTACCCGCGTTGCAAACTATTCACTCCACTGGTCTCGCTGCGATCTATTTTTGCCCATCAACTATGAAGCCGACGTTGATGAGATGCTGCAGCTTGTTCGTGAAGTCGGTAACGACCTGTGTAACGATCCAGACTGGGGTAGCCTCATTTTGGAAGACCCCAATATTTTAGGTATTGAAGAGTTTGATGACAGCGCTATTAAACTGCGGGTATGGATCAAGACCCAACCCATGAAGCAGTGGGCCGTCTCACGCGAATATCGCCGCCGCTTTAAGCAAGCCCTTGAGCACACAGAGGCACAGGTTCCCTTTCCGCAGCGGCAGGTTTGGCTCAATGCTCCAGACGGAATCAAGGTCAATTTATCGGGCAAACTGCGTCGAGCCGCTAAAAATTCAAACCGTAGCTCTTCTCGCAGTGATGGCAACAACTCTCGTAATGGCCGTCGCCCCCAAACCGATCGTCAGCCCCATGGGACCATAGGAGGCTCTGAAGATACGGAGACAGAATAACTTTTATTAGGGAACCTGATTAATTTTGTTTTCTTCTATGGGCTGAGCAAAAACCTTTCAGGAAAGAATTTTTCCCTCATAAGTTTCTCAACTTGTTTCGTTGAAATCAAAGGGAGGGGTTGAGCATCTCCTCAGTGTTGAAATCAAACATATATTGGGAGAGAGCTGATGATTCGCAAAATTGTGGTCGGCGTTGATAGTTCTGCTTCAGGGGTCGGCGCGTTGGAAAACGCGATCGCACTCGCTCAGAGCTGTAATGCAGAACTCAAGCTGGTTCATGTCTTAACCGATAGCGACCCCGGAGCGCCCCAGATCAACGGCTACGCGGGAGGGCCGTTCTATCCCAGCATTAGTCCCACCGTCGTAGACTCTTATCAGACTGCCTGGAAGCAGTTTGTAGATCATTCTCAAATTTTGCTCGATCAGCAGGTTGCAACCGCTCAAGAGAGCGGTATTACAGCCTCTGGCACTCTACCCTATGGAAGTCCTGGGTTGCGGTTGTGTGAAATAGCGAAAACCTGGCAGGCCGATCTGGTGATCGTGGGCAGCCGCGGTCTTTCGAGAGTGAGCGAACTGCTGATGGGCAGCGTTAGCAACTATATATTGCACCATGCGCCCTGCTCTGTTTTAGTGATTCACACCGACCAGCAGCCCGCCGCCCAAAATAGCCAGACAAGTCAGCCGCCGCTAGAAAAAATCAAGCGTATCCTAGTCCCTTTAGACAAGTCTGGCGTGGCTAAAAGTGCCATGAAAACCGCTATTGCCCTGGGTAAACTGCACCAGGCAGAAATTAGACTGCTCCATATTGTCGATGATGACGACCCCGGTTTACCCCAGCGGCTTATTTTTAGCGACAGCCAGTATATCTATCCCCACAGTGAGCTGCTGTTTGCCGAGTATCAGCAGGAGTGGAATAATTTTGTAACCACCTGGTGGCAGCGTCTGCAGCAGTATGTGAATGAAGTAGAAGCGGAAGGACTTGAAGCTATCTGCGATGTGATGCAAGGGCGCACGGGCCAGCGTATCTGCGAGGTTGCTCAAGACTGGCCCGCCGACCTGATTGTCATGGGCTGTCGGGGCATTTCTGGTCTACAGGAGCTACTGGTCGGCAGCGTCAGCTACTACGTTAGCCATCGTTCGCCCTGTTCTGTCTTTGTCATGCGGCCCGGTCTGCAGGACGCTGTTCAGACGCAGAAATCGCGCCAGGCGGCTCTAGCAGAATCTTAGAGCGCCTGCTGCCTCCAGACAGTCAAATTAGGTTCTAACCGCGTCGTTGACAATCTTCTTACTGTCTGGAGAGTTTCCTAGGCAGCGCCTGCTACTCATCCTGAGCCCCGACCAGTAGGGTACCAAGCAGCTGTACGATCATGCCCAAAAGACCGACAACCACTAACAGCATTAGGGGGGCTAGACCCGCAAAGGGAAAGAGCACCAGCAACAGTATTGCTAGTAGCAAAAAGGTTTTGGTAGAGTCCTGCATGGCTTTTTTTAGTAGCAGCAATGTTTATAGTAAAGCGTGCCTGTTCTATACAGACCAGATATTTGCAAATACCTTACCTGAGGTAGAACGCTAGATTAAAAAATCTGGCGTTGCCGATCCTCAGGATGGCTTTGTTTGAAAAATGCTGACCCATGGCATTTCTAACAGATCGGTGCATCCCTTAAAGCAGCAACGGCAAAAATCTCTCTAAATTAGTACTCAGGCTCTGTCTTAAGATACTTTTAGTCCAAAAAAATATTAGCCACACTGTATCTGCTGGAGAAAAACGGTGGTAAACAGGTTAGTAGGTTATGAGTATCAAGCGTATTTGGCGACTGCTTAAGGAGACGATTAAGGAGTGGAATGAGGATAAAGCGTCACGTCTGGCGGCGGCTTTGGCCTACTACACGATGTTTTCTTTGGCACCGCTGCTGGTCATTGTAGTTGCGATCGCAGGCTTTTTCTTTGACCGAGGGACGGTGCAAGAGCAGCTCACTCAGCAGATTCAAGGGCTCGTCGGCTCAGAGGGAGCCGCGTTTGCTCAAACAGCCTTAGAAAATGCCAATACTCCCGGCGACAGTACTAGCCTAATCGCTTCTCTCATTAGTGTTGTACTTCTACTGGTTGGTGCAACCGGCGTATTCGGTCAGCTGCAAGAGTCTCTCAACGTCATTTGGAATGTAGAGGCAAAGCCAGACAGTGCGGCCAAAGGGTTTATCCATCAGCGGCTCCTATCGTTCGCTATGCTAGTGACTATTGGCTTTTTGCTCATGGTGTCCCTAGTGCTGAGTACGGCGCTGGCGGCCCTGTCTAGCTACTTTAGCGACCTGCTGCCAGGGATGGATGCCCTGTGGCAGGTGTTGAATATTGTTGTGTCGCTAGCTATTATCACTGTCCTATTTGCTCTGCTGTTTAAATATGTGCCCGATGTCAAAATTGATTGGAACGATGTTTGGACTGGGGCCTTTATAACGGCATTTCTATTTACGGTCGGTAAATTCTTACTGGGGTTATATCTTGGCAATGGCGGATTTGCCTCTACCTACGGTGCAGCAGGTTCTGTCATTGTTATTCTGGCCTGGGTCTATTACTCGGCTCAAATTCTTTTCTTTGGTGCTGAATTTACCCAGGTATATGCCCGCCGTTATGGGTCACGTATCCGGCCTAGCGATCATGCTGTTAGCCTCACGCCTCAGGCGAAAATGCAGCAAGGACGACCGCGCTAAAGAGCACGGCAAGCCGTCTATCTACAGAGGACTATTTCTCCAGGGAGATGCTGAGACGTCACAATCGTGGATATTGTTTTAACTAGACTGTTGTTTTGCTGTTTTGCTGTCGCTAATAACGTTTCAGCTCGGGTAATCAGCAGCACAGCAGGCGTTATTAACACCTTAGTAAATAGACATAGGAGACAATTGTGAATTTTTTCAGATCGTTTCGGACAGCAATAGTCGCGTTGATGCTGTCTGTTGTTTTAGTCACCGCTTCTGCCTGTAGCAGTGCGGTACAGCAGCCTACCGCTCTTCCCTCTGCTTACGAGCAGCTAGAGCGTGGTGATACTTCAGCCGGTCAGGCGTATGGTAACTGGGTCGTTGATACAGCCAAAGGTTTGATCTCGGATGCTTACGTGCGGGACAACGATAAGCTAGGTGTAGTCATTACTCCTGACGTAGAGCCTAACGAGGTTTGGCCCCTTGCAAAATCTTTGTTACAGGGATTTCGAAACAAGTTTGCTGAGCGAGACCTGACGGTGCTGGTATATGCTCCCGACAAGGAACTAATCTTAACCGCTAAGTATGATGACACCTCCAATCAGGTGGTCTATCAATAGTCGAACTATTCTACCAACAGACATTACAACAAATATATCAAAGGAGATTTAAGCTCATGTCTAGCAGCGACAGATATAAGCGCGAGATTATGAAGGATCTTGCCCAGGGAAATGTTGAATCCCTAGATAGTCAGTCAACAGACGTTAACGAAGAGTACGCTAGCTTTGATGACTTTGCCAAGCGCTCTTCATGCGACGAGCGTCGCTCCATCTTTGGTCGAGCATTTCACCCCGAGCGAGTGCCGGCTCAGCAAATGGAACCTGAGCTACGACAGGCTATCTCTAAAATTAAACCTAACGAGCGCGATGACGTTGCCAGAGACTTCTTTAAGCATCTTAAAGAGCGTGGTTTAGATGAGCGTACGTTAGAGAGTCAGCTAGGTCTTTCGACTCACAACGCTCGCCGTATGAAGGAAGATGATGTGGCCAAACTTGCTTCGTTTGCCTACCATTCCCATCCTGATATTTTCAAAGATGTCTTGGCGGACCAGCCAGCTATCGTAAAATTCCTCAGCAACCCGCTGGTGGGCGCAGCGCTGGGGGCAGTAGCTTCAAAATGGTTTGGTCGCCACTAAAAAGATCTGTTGATCTGCGTCTGGTGCGGGGCTTTTGATCAGTCTCTGTGCCTAAGCTACCTGGTCTAAAGGCAGCGCCGGACGAGGTTGATCGGTGGCCGGGTAGTACTCTAAATCGGCCTCCATTAAATGATGTGGACGACCTAGAATTTCGATTTCTTCCAGGCTATTCCAGTGAAGCCGCGTAAAGAATCGAACATTTTGTAGCTGAACGGTGGCGAGGAAGCGATCGCATCCCCAGGTATTGGCCGTAGTCACCGCCTTTTGGATTAAGCCTTTACCAATACGGCCCACCCGACGAAAGTCTGAATGTACTCCCAACCGTCCCCCGTACCAAAGACGCGGTTTCTCCTCATAGATACGCACCACACCGACTACCTGGTCGGGCTGGTCAGCGGTGTGGGCCGTGGCCACAATCGGGTAGGAGCTACGGTCAATAGAGTCACGGTCGTCCCCCTGGAAAAGTCCCTGCTCTTCACAGAAAATCTCTTGCCTGAGGTCAAAGTAATCGGCAATATCTGGTTTGGACAGAGCCAGCTGAAAACTATAGGTACGTTTTTTCATAGCTTTAAATAACAGAAAATCAACACTCAACACTAAAACCGACACCCTATTCCTTCAGGAGGGGCTGCGGGGTGGGTTTCGACTAGTAGCGCTAGTGGTCACCCACCCCCGCCTGCGGCACTCCTCCTGAGAGAGGATTTAAATGCTCTCAAAAAACTCTCTCGTTTACTTTTCAAACAAAGATAGCGCTGAACAGGCTCCACACTTGGCGCAGCCTGCCTTCATCTCACTAGATAACAAGTTTGCCTGCTTTAGCATTTGACCAATGCCCTGATACAGATCGTACATAAACTCGCTGCTGGGGGGCTGATGATGGGCCAGTGGAGTCCCGCCAATGGGTACAAAGGGTACAACAAAAGGATAAACACCGATGCTGATCAGTCGCTCGCTAACCGCTAGTAATGTCTCTTTGCTGTCGCCTAGACCGGCCAACAAATAGGTGCTCACCTGACCGCGGCCAAAGACTTTTATGGCTGCTGCAAACGCCTTAAAGTAGTAGTCAACAGGTACCCTGGCCTTACCAGGCATAATCCGCGCCCGTACCTCAGGGTCTGCCGCTTCTAGGTGCATGCCCAGGCTGTCAATACCGGCGGCGCGCATACGCTCAAACCAGATAAAGTCATTGGGCGGCTCACACTGGGCCTGGATGGGAAGATCTACCCGAGCGCGAATGGCCTGGGCGCATTCTGTCAGGTAAGCCGCTCCTCGGTCGGTGGTATTGGGTGTCCCTGTCGTCATAATCATGTTTTCTACCCCATCCAGCCGGACGGCAGCTTCGGCCACTTCGGCCAGCTGCTGCGGTGTCTTCTGCGCGATAGTGCGGTCGGCGGCTAAAGATTCGCCAATGGCGCAAAACTGGCAGGCGGTTTTGCGATTTTCATAGCGGATACAGGTTTGGAGCACCGTTGTAGCGAGGACATTGCGGCTGTGCAGCAGGGCAATTTTCCAGTAGGGAATGCCGTCATCAGTAGTAAGACTATAAAACCCAGGCTGCTCTGGAAAATCGAGCGTGGTGATCGCCTGATTGTCTTTAGTCAGCACAGACTGACCGGCCTCACATTCTACGCTGTAGGGAGACTGAGCAGCACCGTCAGTGTACACCGGGACCATAAATGTTGTTTCACCAATGGTGACCGCCTTGTGGTCCGATGGACCGGCCCCTCCTTTACGACCCGAGGCACCAACGGTATCGGTCACCAGGTTAAGACCCTTGGTCTGAAGCTCGGTAATCACCTGCTGTGAGTTCATGATCTGGCAAATAGAGAGAATATTAGAGAGAGTTTAAACTAGACTACCGTTGCGGGATTGTTTACGCAGGCAGCTTTATTCAGGCAGTGCTTCGCTAACGGGGGCTGAGGTCAGCGTCTCATCCGCTAAGGAGCCATTATCTCCTGATGCGGTCAGATTTGAGGAGACAACAGTGTAGGCAGATTTGTTAACCGCAAGCTGCAACAGGTCGGGGCGAGCGTAGTGGCCAACGGAGTCCATCATCCGCTTTCGTTTGATGATTAAGGAGAAGTCTAGGTTTGCGATCGCAATGCCTTCCCCTTCACGAATCGGCTCACACAGGGGGACCCCTTCGGGACTAATAATTGCTGTATAGCAACCACCCCTCAACACTTTTTCTAGCCCCTCACTAGGAGCAATCTCACTCACCTGTTCTGCCGTCAGCCAGCCTGTCGCATTAACGACAAAGCAACCCGACTCCAACGCATGATGCCGCAGAGTCACCTCAGTCTGGTCAGCAAAAATCTCACCCACCATAGACCCTGGAAACTGAGCACAGTGAATCTGTTCGTGGTTAGCCATCAGGCTGTATCGGGCCAGGGGATTATAATGCTCCCAACAGGCCAGAGCGCCCACTCGACCTACCGCCGTATCACAGACCTGCAGACCGGCTCCGTCCCCCTGTCCCCAGACCATACGCTCATGATAGGTAGGCGTAATCTTTCGACGCTTGAGCAAACAGCTGCCGTCGGCATCAAAAATTAGCTGGGTATTATAAAGAGAGCCCCCATCGCGCTCATTTACGCCTAAAACCACAACTATCTGATGGTTTCTAGCGGCCTGACTGACCGCTTCTGTCACCGGGCCCGGCACTTCCACAGCTTCCTCGTAGAGCTTCATATGCTCTTTGCCCATGAGAACAGGCGGCAGCACAAACGAGAAATAGGGATAGTAAGGAACAAAGGTTTCTGGAAAAACAACCAGCTCTGCGCCTTCTCGCGCAGCGTCATCAATGGCTTTTAGTACCTTTTCCGTTGTGCCTGAGCGACTATGCAGTACCGGGGAAATCTGCACAGCGGCCGCTCTCACGGTGCGAGAGTAGTCCATAGTTACCCATAAGTGTTTGGTACAAACTGTTCTTCTTACGCAGCAATGTTGCTAAATTTCAGAAGATAAGCGTCTTGTCGTCTCTGCTCCCAGTAATGAGTCTACAGAGATTAGAATACCTTAAAATTTGTAGCAGAGCGAACATTCAAAGATCCCCATCATCGGGTCATTGAGGGGATCTTTGATGGCCCGCACAGGCGTCTCCTAAAATAGAAGCGGCGCTGCTGATCCTCGGGATGATTTTATCTGCAAGGTGCTGCCATATCGCATTGCTAACAGATCGTTGCATCCCCTAAATCAGCAGCGGCGGAGAAGCTGTTGTGCCCAGCGATATTTCTCCGCTAGGTTGTTGGCTACATCGTCCAAGTATCGAGAACAAACGCGCCCTCTTTACGATGCAAAAGAATAATATCTAGTACATCCAACGGGTTGATCGGTGTAATTCCAGGAATCAAAGAAGGCTCACCATGGCCGTAGAGCGCCTGGAGCGCAAATCGACAGGCATACACCTTACCGCCTTCTTCCATGACCTTAACCAGCTGATTGTTCATGGCTAGGTGACCAGGAAAAGCCTCATCGCCCAGCTTTGGAAAACCACGCTGCACCCCCAGAGTTACTCCAGGGCCGTACAGCAGCACCGATGTCTCAAACCCTTTACGAATCAGACGAGTGGCCTGAAGTAAATTAACTAGGCCAATGGAGCCTTCAAAGGCAACCGTGTGAAACGCTACCAGTGCTTTCTCACCGGGTTCTGCTTGGACATCAGGGAACACCTTCTCTTCGTAATCAACGAAAAAATCACCAGCCTTATGAGCAGGGGCGGTTACTTCAGGCATTTATGTCACTCCCAATCTGAATTTGTCAGCAGCTTAAAAGGTCTCAGCCCCTATCCCCGTATCTGTTGTTACAAAGCGACAAAGCCTGACGAATGAGACAGCCAAAACCATTTAAAGTTGATGAGCGAGAATTTACAAAACCGCGATCCTGTTAAAAAGTGTAGGTCCTGAATTTCCACAGGCTCGATCTAAGCCAGCCTATTTTGACTACTTTTTATCGGATAGACGATCCGAAAACTGACGAATAAAGCCAAACCGATTGAACATTTGTCCCAGCGAATTGCTAGATGTTTGCACCTGGCGAATGTCGTCTGCGACACCAAAAACCCCATCTGCTGTAAACAAGAAAAACTGTACCAGGTCTGGCTCTGGTAGGGCCCGATCGTCTATGGGAGAGGCATTGGGTAACAATGTTTGGGCAATTTGAACAATTTCCTGGGCGACTTGAGCCACCTTTGGGTCACCTCCCAAGCCAACATGGCCTCCACCTACGGTTGGTCGAAAGGATGCCTCACCAGACAGAAATGCTGTTAGCGACATGGCCCAGCGTTCAGAGGTAGAGTCCTCCATCATGCCCACATCCATCAGCACACCGTATACCTGGTGAGCATCACCCCCGGCTTGACCCGGTTGAATGTTAAAAATAGTCTCACGCCAGCTCTGGTAGTCGGGAGTTACTTTCATCCGAGGATGAAGCTGGTCGTTGTCTGGAGCCGGAGCAAAGGGCCCGACAAACTGTGCGATCGCGTAGTAGGCGGCATCAACGCTGTCCCCATCTTTCTGGTAGAGCAATGTTTTGGGTTCAGTATCCGTGGCCACTAGCTGGAGGGTGTAGAACCAGTGGACGCCCCGACTGCCGGTACTGACTTTTTTGTACTGCTGTTTGTAGTGCCTGATGCTGACGTTTTGCAGAGCAGACAGCGGCATTTGCCAGCGCTTGGCACCGAGCAGAGTGGTGCGGTGATATCTGACCTCGTTGGCGACTTTATCAAAGGTCAGCGTTTCTGTCTGGAGCGTGCCGTAGAGCATGTATAGCCCATAGGCCCCCACAGCGGCTAGAACGATAACCCCAGCGGGCACTAAGCTGCCGCTAGCTGCCATGGCACCAAACCCGACTAACGCGATGACCACCATTGCCAGCGGTAGAGACAGCGCTTGGCGACGGGCAGGGCTGTGGATGACAAGTTCGGACGCGGTCTGTTGGGTAATACGCATGGCAAAACAGAGGTTAGCTGAGGCTTAGCTTACCGCTACGTGGGCCCAGATTCGCCTGCTAGCGACGCGTATTCGAGAGCAGATGGACTTGAGCGAGCGATTTGTGTACGACCGCCGTGGCCGTGTACCCGTTCAACCATGGCAACACTCTCATACCAGAATGTAGAGCCGTGCCGATCGAGCCAATGAAGCACCACCAGGTTGTCAAATTCGAAGCCAACGGCCACCCGCCCCGTGCCGCTAATACCGCTCCAATCTTCGTTACGCTGTAGGTAAAACGTTCTAGACTGGCCCATTGCTAAGCTCGGCGGCATTTGCTTAATCGTTCGTCCAGACCGTTTGTCCTGCATGCCTTTGAATATTTCAAAGCTGGGGAATACGCCATGACTGTGGCATAGACCGTACCAGCTTAGGGCAAATTGACCGGATGGTAAGATAACGCCTTCTGCAATGTTTTTCTCATTCTGAAATACTTGAACATAGTCCAACTGTTGCATGGGTTTGTTTGGCTGTGAAGATGCCTGCATCCATGGTTCACCCGAAGATCGCCAGGAAAACGGTGACGCTGCGAAAGAGGTTTGGTCCGCTGCAACATGCCCAAAAAACGGCAGGATATATCAACTTATATGTGAATATCGTTTCCTCCTGAGACGCCCCAAAATAAAACGACGCAGCTGTGACTATCCACGGCTACGTCGTACTAAGTGAGGTTTAGGGATATCCCTTAAGGCTTAGATCTGAATTAGAAAAATGGCGTTGCTAATGGGCGGGAGATGCTAGATTTGCGATCGCTGATCTCAGGAACGGGCCGATCTGCAACCACCGCTAGTTGACAGTCATTTACAGTCAAAGCCATTCCAAAAATCGGCAATCTAGATCCTACAACTGCTTGGGCAATTCATTCCCTCAATCAGCAACGGCGGAAACGTTTAGTCTTAAGCGGCAACCTTCTCTTTAAATGCCTTACCTGCCGAGAATGCAGGCACGGTTGTTGCTGGAATTGTCATCGTCTCACCAGTCTTGGGATTGCGACCTTCCCGCTGTTTGCGATCGCGAGGTTCAAAGCTACCGACCCCCACTAGGGTCACCTTATCGCCATTAGAAACAGCCTCCATGATGGCTTCAATGGTTGCCGATACTACAGCATCCGCAACTTTCTTCGAAACACCGGCCTTTTCAGCTACCGTATCTAGCAGTTCACCTTTGTTCATAGCAAGAGAAATCAATACTTCCAGGTATTTTTAGCACAGGTCCAAGTAGGACGCAAGTACTAAATTCAGTAAAACGACCGTGATGCAGTGGTTTCCGCATCACGAGCACCGAACTTTTTAAACTGAGCCTACATTAGCTCAATTAAACCGGTGTTTTCTGTAAATCAGGTTTTTCTTCAGGTAATATCGCCCCTTCGACTGGGCATACCTGCAGACAAATACCGCAGTCAATGCACACGTCAAAGTCAATCCAGTACCAGTCTGTCCCTTTCTTATTTTTTTTAGGACCCTCATGAATACAGGCTACAGGGCAGGCATCGACACAGTCAGCTACGCCTTCACAAACGTCGGTAACAATAGAGTGGGCCACGGCTCTCCTTGGGATAATGTTGGTCAAAACGTACGTTTGCTAAGCGCAAGAATCCAGTCAACGTACATAAAAACAGTTACATTTGTTTATCTTAGTCGGCGATTGGGTGGGTTAGAGACCTAGCTCAGGCTTTCTATACGGACATCGCCTTGATCTGAAACCCAGGCAATATTGCCAATATTGCGCGCTCTAGCAAACTGCTGTAGCGCCGTCTCGGTTAGCGTGGGGTCAAGACTGAGCTCTACCCGGGTTAATGGCTCGCTCTGACGCAGCGTCTGAGCCTGGGCAATGGCGGCAGCAGCGGCGGCTGGCACCACCGGCACCACTAGCCAGTCGCTCTCATCAACAACGGTTGGCAGCTGGGGCTGTAAAAGCTGCTGCAGCGTCTCACCGTTGAGGACAAAGCCCACACCGGGATGGGACTTGCGCTCAGGGTGAAACAGACTGAGCAGGTTGTCATAGCGTCCTCCCTGCCCAACCACTTCACAGGTGTGGTCGCTGCGTACGACGGCCTTAAATGCTACACCTGTGTAGTATTCAAAGGTTTGCATCAGGCTCAGGTCCAGCACTAAGCGGGGCGGATTGTCGGTCAGGGTTTTTTCGAGCAGGTCTACCAGGGTTTTGAGGTCACCAACGGTCTGCTGCTGCTGATCTTTAAGCTCTAGCTGGCTGACTTTGGTTAGCACGGCGCGGGGCGCTCCTCGCAGGTCCATCAGCGTCAGGGCTAGGGTGCGCAGTTCGTTAGACAGGGGTAGCGTCTCTAGGGTCACGCGGTCTAACGCTGCGATCGCAAGTTTGACCGGCTCTTGAATATCCGTTGGAAATGAGGCCAAAAAGGCCCCTGTAAGACTCGCCTCGCTGAGTAATAAATGCCAGTCCGTTAGCCCCAGCGCCTGTAGACAGTCGGCCATCACCAAGAGAACCTCAGCGTCGGCTAAGGCTCCGCTAGCGCCTAAAAGCTCCACCCCAGCCTGATATCCTTCCTGCTGCCCGCCTTGACTCCCTGTGGCTGAGCGCCGAAAAACATTGGCATGGTAGTACAGCCGCTGAGGATACTGGCTAATGCGAGTCACAGCGGCTCGGGCAATCGAGGCCGTCAGTTCTGGACGCAATCCTAGACGCTCACCCGGACTATGTAGTTCAATTACCTCAGACTGCCGAATAGCTCCACCGGCCATCAGCGTATCCATACTTTCGACCGTAGAGGTGATGATACGTTGATAGCTCCAGCGCTGGAACACGGTCTCAATGCGATCTTCAATCCAACGCTTTTGCGCGACATCCACCGGGAAGAGATCACGTCCACCCGTGGGGGGTTGATAGGTCATTGCTGTACTGGCTGCAATTGCTATACCAGCTTAAAGCCTGATGGTGATGAGCGACTAGCGATCCAAACTACTTGCGTTTTTTCCCACCAAATAGCCCACCAAACAGCCCACTTGCCTTGCTAGATGCTTTGCTCGCAGCGCCACCCGAGGTTTTAGCCGTACGCTTGGCATGGAGTTCCAGCTTTTTCTGCACGGTGGCCGCAGTCTCATTGTTGGCGTCTAGTTCCAGCGCCCGTCTAGCATGAATACCGGCCAACTTTAGCTGATTACAGCGCATGTACATGCGCCCAAGCTCGGCGTGGCAAGTGGGGTTTTGAGGATGTGCCTTGACGGCCTCTCGCAGCTCTACAATGGCGCGAGAAAAGTTGCCCTTATACTCAAATTCTTTGGCCCGGTTGATAAAGCTGGCAATAAGTTCAGCGCGACGTTCGCTGTGGGATTTGACTCGGGTGGTCGCTGCTGGCTCATCCGCGCTGGTCGTGGTGCCATCATCTGCGGGCGACGCTGGCTGGGCTGCTACCCCAGGGGCTCCCCCCTGACGCATGACATAGACCGCGTTGAGTTCGCTAATTTCACCAATGGCCTCAGCAACGGTGTCCAATGACTCATACTGGTCAACCACCAGGGTTTTTAGAGCATTGCTGTATTCGTAGTCAACGTTGTTGCTGTTGGCAACCTTTTTAGACTGCTCGGTAGAGATGGACAGTAAACTGGGCTGCTGCTGAAGCTGCTGACCCTTTAGCCTGAGGCTGACCTTGTGCTCAACCGATGCCTTCTCTTGACTTAAGACTTCGTAGGCGGGGTTAACCAGTTTAGAGAGCAGTTCACTCGCCTGCTGCTTTTGGTCCTCGGTGGCGCTGCGCAAACTATCGGGATGCAGCTTTCGCGCAATTTTTAGATAGCGCTTTCTGACCTGTTTCGCATCGGCATCTAAGGGCACCCCCAAAATGGCATGGTGGTCCACTAAGTCTAGTTTGAATAGCCCGCGGTTAACCTGCATCTTTGCGATCGCTGTTTTTGACACCTTATCTTAGTTTATCCGTATTAGCATCTGATACCTGTAATTATGCTGACGTCAAAGTGGGTCAGATTGTGTCTAAGCGATCAAAGAAAGGCCAAACTATTGGCTAAGACAGGCACCTGGGATCTAGCCTATCGGCTAAGGCTTAAACTGCGGTAATGGCTCCACCTGGGCTAATTCCCTAGCAATGGCCTGATGTAAAACTCCGTTACTGGCGATTAAGCGACCAGAGTTGATATCAAACGGACTCTCGTCATAAGCACTGACGCGACCCCCAGCTTCTTCGACTAAAACGACACCGGCGGCTAGATCCCAGGGAGACAGCCCCCGCTCCCAGTAGCCATCCAGACAGCCAGAGGCTACATGGGCTAAATCACTCGATGCCGACCCACCCCGCCGCACGCCCTGGCTCAGGTGAGTCAGGTGGCAAAATTCGGCATAGTTGTTGTCAATCGTTTCTCGACGATCGTAGGCAAACCCGGTTACCAAGAGACTATCCCTCAGCTGGGACGCCGTTGATACCTGAATTGGCTGACGATTATGGGTGGCTCCCAACCCTTTGGCAGCCCGGTAGAGATCGTCCAAAATTGGGTTATACACCACTCCAACGGTGGGGATACCGTCCACCAGGAGCCCAATGGATACGGCACATAGGGGATACTGATGCGCGTAGTTTGTCGTGCCATCCAACGGATCGATCGCCCACAGCAGCGGGCTGTCTAGCTGCCCCAGCTGCCCGGACTCCTCAGCTAAAATGCCATGGCTGGGAAAGTGACGCTTGATCACCGCTAGCACTTCGACTTCAGAGGCGCGGTCAGCTTCCGTTACCAGGTCTCCAGAACGTCCTTTTTCTTGGATAGAGGATAGATTGCCCCAATATTTTTGCAAGACAGCGCCCCCCGCTAGAGCCGCTTCGGTAGCAACGTCAAGAAAGCGCTGGAGGTCTTCAGAGGTGGGTATTGGGCTCATGATCAGTCCTCGTCTAGCGGTAGACCAAACCTGACTTTTCCTTTGCCAAAATAACGACCAAACTGCTGTTCGTAGACTTCGTCTTCATCCTGGGTTTCCACCTCTAGGTCGCTGCGGGCATAGCTCACACAGAGCAGCGCGTAGCCTTGTTCGCGCAGAGCCGGTGAGAGTCCCATCGCCTCTGGCTGCTCAACCTCACCCGATAAAATACGCACTGCGCAGGTGGTACAGGCCCCGTTGCGACAGGCAAAGGGCAGATCCGCGCCCTGGTTTTCGGCAGCCTGCAGGACGTAGCGATCGTCAGGTACCTGGACTGTGTAATGACGATTCTTTTGACGGTGATGAATATGAATCGTATGAGTTTGGGGCATAAAACCAAATAAAACAGGCCGAGTGCAATGGTCGCATGAAATACGTCCCACTTTCTGCTAGGATACTTGAGCTGTGAAGATTTAGCTTCATAGCACTCATAACTCTGGAGAGGTGGCCGAGCGGTCGAAGGCGCAGCACTGGAAATGCTGTAATGGGGTGACTCATTCGAGGGTTCGAATCCCTCCCTCTCCGTTTTTTTAGATTTAGCAATAGGTATCTGGCCGCTTGAGCGCTCAGAGTGACTGCGCTATCGGTTGAGACGCTCTAATGCCAGGGTCATTCCCCCTAGGGTGATGAGCACAATGCCAGGCCACTGAATTAGCTGTACAGCGGGCTGGTTAGTGAGCAGCCCGATAGACAATAGGGCGGTTATCAGAGGAGTAGCTGCTGCCACGAGTGCCGTGCGCAAACCACCCACCAGCCGTAGACCGGTGTAGTGGAAAAAATAGCTGACGCTGGCCAGTAGTCCTAAGGTCAGCCCCCCCAACACAAACTGACCGGTCAGATTTTGAGTGACCGCTAGCGGACGGACCAGCAGCACGACGCTGCTGAGGACGGCCATCATACAGTGCTGCATCAGTCCAGCTGAGACCGGATGGCTCTGACGGTTGAGGCTGTTTGTGACCACATAGAGGGCAAAAGCTACGGCCGACAGCAGTGCCGCTCCCGTACTTACCACCGATAGAGGTCGTAAAATCAGGACTATCCCCATGACGGCCGCTAACATCACGACTCCCCTAAGCAGGTTAGGCCGATCGCCATTGAGCCACCACAGCAGCGGCACAGCTAGCAGGGGATAGGCAAATAAAAGAGGAGCAGCGGTGGCCGGACCCAGGGTACCCGCTGACTGAAATAAGAGCACCTGCGCAAAGAAATAGAAAACGGCCCCGCCAATGAGAGCAAACAGCCGGGGAAAAGCGCGCAGGGATTGGCCAACGTCTTGCCACACAGATCGGTGTAGCTGGGGAGCTAATATGGCCAAAACGGGCACCAATACAACCAGCTGCAGCCACAGCAGCGCATTGGCACTAAAAAAATTAAACGTGTTTAGACCGGTAAGCGACAGCCCGAAAAGACTTCCGCCAAAGCTAAGACCGCCCACCAGCACGGTCATGGCGCTAAAGCCAAAGGTTGCGATCGCGCCTAGCACCATCCCTTTTTTTAAGGTGCTGCTGCGAGCGGGAGCAGAGCTTACCAGCGCGGGCTTAACGGTTGGCTTGCTATAGGGAGGCACCACTCGCCGAGTGGCCCCGGCCACCCGATCAGGACGGGGACGTTCCACATAGGTACGGCTGCCAACAACGGTACTTCCATCCGCCAAGGGACTATTGTCGAGCGCCGTTGGCAAAGGAGTTCCTGTCCGGGTCGGGGTCAGCTGATCGCCTAGCTGATTACTCAGCCGCTCCACCAGATTGGCCAGAATCACTTCCCCTTGCTGCTCCATCGTTTGCATTCGAGTCAGCTGCTGGGCAATGGCGCTTTGATAGCTGCTGAGGTCGTGCTGCAGGGCCCTGACACTGCGATTTAGGGTGTCATCTAAAGAGTAGAGCCAGTCTTGCGTCGGGGTGGGCAGATCCACCGAGTTAGTGACATAGGTGTGGAGGTCTTCACGTAAATTTTGGGCCAGCACCTGAGCCAGCCGCTTCGCCCAGGCATTCTGCTGGGCCAGCTGACGTTTAGAGAGGGTGGTTTCCGACTCACGTTTTAGAGACTGGTAGTCAATGTAAAGCTGGTCATATTCTCCACGCAGCGTCTCTAGATCGTCCATCAGCCGCTGTTTTTCGGTCTGCAGATACTCAATATCCTGAGCCAGCTGATCGGCAAAGTGCCGCTGCAGTGCCTGAAAATCATCATCTAGTGACTGTAGTAGTGGGTCATTTGCGCCCTGGCTCCCAGACTCACCCATGTTGCTCCCTCTTAACCTATGCTTCGCCTGTGACATTGCCGGTTGCGACGCAGTCGATCACATCGCTCTACACCCTCTTCTCTGTGGGCCCATCCAGAATAACGGAACCATAGCGCTATTAGGAACGCTTTCCAACCCACAAACCATCACATTACTTGAATTATTTGAACCAGAGAGTTCTAGACTGCAGCCATACTTAGAGAAACTTAATCCTGAAACAAAACGATGAAGCTTCAACAGCATATCTTTAAGCATTAGCTGGGTACTCTCTAGGCGTGTTCAAGACCACACGCTCAGCCAAACATTCCCAGGCTATTGCCGATTAACCATTGGCAGTCCTCAAATTTTTATCAAAAAGGCAAGCCTCTGTGATGCAAAACACTCAATGCCAGCTTTGGCACTGTAGGATTGATAGAATTAATTTGATGGATATGTCCGCAGACATTCAGTTCGAAGATGTAGAAACTACTCTGAGGCAGCTAAAGTTAGGATGAAAAAAATCCTTATTGTTGATGATGACATCACTCTGCGGGCTGCACTGACCCGCTATCTGCGTGAGCGAGGATTCCAAGTGAGCCATGCATCCTCGGGGACCGAGGGACTGGCTCTGTTTGAGCAGGACCAGCCCGATCTGGTGGTCTCCGATGTGATGATGCCTGAGATGGACGGCTATGAGTTTTGTACCCGACTCAGAGAAATTCGCTCGGGGCAGCTGGTTCCATTTATCTTTCTATCGGGACGCGGCGAGCTAGACGACCGTATTCAGGGCCATTCAAAAGGGGCTGATGACTATATCGTCAAACCATTTCATCCCAAAGAGCTGATTGCCAAGATCGATGCTCAGCTAGAACGCTCCAGGCGAATGCATGCAGAAATCATTCGTCTCGTGCAGCAAATGCCAGCTCCAGAATCGGCCCAGCCGCCACCGCCAGAGCCCCTACCCCTGACACCGGCGGAGGAAAAAGTGTTTTGGGAAGTCATTCAGGGCTTTACCAATAAGCAAATCGGCGAACATTTGTTTATTAGTCCGAGAACGGTACAGACCCATTTGAGCAATATTCTGAGCAAACTATCATTAGAAAATCGCTCTCAGCTGATTCGTTACGCGTTTGAAAATGGCTATCGTCCGGTCAGTTCTGGCGAGTCAAAATAAGCAGCGGGTGTTACCTTGTGTTGCTCAGACATTGTGAGGTAGCCTGAGGGCTGGCTGATCACTAAAACAATGTTTTAACAACGCCAGACGCTGGTTTTGTAAACGACCCATATGAGCAACGTATCCGCTGATTCTTCAACAGCCATTCCATCAGACGCCAACATCCCGTCCAAGCTTGTCGAACAGCTTAACTCCAACAACCTTAAGCGCCAGCTGAGTGCCGTTACAGAACTGGTCAATGCGGGCGAGCCGGGTATTTCTGTTTTGATTACATTCCTTGAGGATGCTGCCAACTGTGGAGCAACCGCTGGCAAGGCATATCAGCTGCTCGGCACTAGCGACTCTGTTGCTGCCCAGACATTTCTAGCTGAGACCTATCCCAACGGCATTGTGCCTCTCATATCGGACCAAGGAGTAAACTATCAGCCCTTACAAACATTGCTGATTGCTCAAGACTTTGAAGCGGCAGACCGCCTTACTCTACAAAAGCTCTGTGAGCTAGCCGGGCCAGCAGCGGTGCAGCGTAAATGGGTGTACTTTACAGAAGTGGACAGTTTTCCTGTTGCTGATCTGCGCACCATTGACCAGCTTTGGCGAGTTTACTCAGAAGATCGGTTTGGGTTTTCAAGACAGCGTGAGCTATGGCTGGGCCTAAACCAAAACTGGAACCGCCTGTGGGAAAAACTAGCGTGGAAATCCGGTAATATTTGGACCCGCTATCCCGGTGAATTTGTCTGGGATCTCTCAGCTCCTGTAGGCCATTTGCCCCTATCTAATCAGCTGCGTGGGGTACGTATGATGGAGTTTCTGCTCTGTCATCCCGCTTGGGAGCAATAAAAAACGAGGGTCGCCGCTGGCTTCTGTGAAATTCACCGACGGCCTGGTATAGGTCTTCGGGGGTGTCTACCAAAAATGTGGGTTCCTGGGCTTCTAGGGCGGTGCGATCGCTAAACCCCCAACTAACGGCTGCCACCGCCAGACCCTGACAGCGAGCCGCTTCGATGTCCCGAGTTTCATCGCCTACATACAGAATTTCATCCGGGATTAACCGATGACGGCGCATAATCCGTCTCAGGCTCCGAGCTTTTCCGAGCAGTCCAATATTGCCGTAGACTTCACTAAATACTGGGTCTAGGCCATGACGCACTAAAAACGGATTAATCGTTGAAGGGGCATTAGAGCTAGCAATCATAATCGTGTAGCCATCGTCCGCCAGCGTCTTTAGAACATCCCCTAGACGCTCGAACGTTTGAATGTTCTCTAGCTCGTGACGCAGCTCCCGACGTACCCGCCGCATGAGAAACGGGACTTGAAACAAAGGAACATGGGACTGGGTTAGCAGCTCTCCGGTACTTAGGGTACGCAGATATTTCAACCGTTTCGGCGTAGTCTGAGGATAGCCATAGTGAGCAGCTAAACGGTTGGTAATGGTGACGATCGTATCCAACGTGTCAGCGATCGTACCGTCGAAGTCAAAAATGAGAACGGTCACGTGGGTGGGTTGTAAAAAACAGTCAGCAGCAGAAACAACGCGGGGGTTATCTATCCATACCCAAACCTAGAACATGTCTAAAGAAAACCAGACAGCCAAAAGCTGGCTTTGGGTGCAGAGCTGTCGCTGCATGCTCTCAGGGGTCACCACTATGGGTGGTGTCTGGGCAAATTGCTGTACCTGTTCTAAAGGGACGTCAACGACCGGGTATGTAAATGCTCTACCTTTATTCACTTTAGCCTTATAGACTGTCCATTGTGTCAGCAAAATGTCTGGTTAGTAGATGGGTTGCGCCCTAAATAGTGTTGTAAAAAACTGCAGTACCCAAAAACTAACGCCAGCGACCCGAGCGCAAGATGCTGATAATGAGCCACAGACCCAGCAGTGTCGCGGCTGTAAATAGGCTTGTGCTCAGCCACTGCAGAAGGATATTGGTCAGAATGCTAGAAATAATGGCCGCGACGATAATCAACGCGGCAACTACTGTACTAAAGGACCGGCGATTGGCCGCTTGCTCAATACTTTGCTGCAGGTTGTCTAGCTCTTTAATGTTGATATTCCAGGTCAGGGTTTCCTCACTCAGGCGGTCTAATAGAAACCCAAACTGACGGGGGGCAGACAGCGACAGGTTGCGAAACTCCAGACCGGTACGCAGCAATGTCTGCAGCGGATCGTCACCAATCAATTGCTGACGAAACAGATCTCCCATCAGCGGTCGAATTTCAGCAATCAGATTGACCTGTGGATTAAACTGACGCGCTACCCCTTCTAGGTTGGCCAAAGATTTGGTAAATAGACCAATATTGGCGGGCCAGCGCAAATTGTTGCGGGTACCGGCTTCTAAAATTTCAGCAAAGGCGGCAGCCGTATTAAAGTTTTGTAGCGATAGACCGTAATAGCGAGCCAATAGACGGCTGTAGTCAAACTCTAGCTTAGCCAGGTCCACATCCTGGAGGGGCTCTGCCAGCTGCAAGGTGAGCTGAGCGCAGCGTTGGGCATCGGAGCTGATGATAGCTAGAACCATCTCTGTTAGCGTGGCGCGCGTCTGAGGGTCAAGGCGTCCCATCATGCCGCAGTCTAATAGGGCAAGACGCCCATCGCTTAGGTAAAAGATATTGCCCGGATGGGGGTCGGCGTGGAAAAACCCGTCCACAAAATACTGTTGAAAAAAAGCTCGAAACAATAGCTGGCTGAGACCGTTGCGATCGACGGACTGTCTGTCTGAGGCCGCTAAAATTGGCTGACCGTCTAACCACTCCATGACCAGGACTTTGGGCTGGGGCAGGGGCCAAATAATTTCAGGAACTGTGAGCTGGCCAGGAGTTAGCCAGCGACTCTCAGCGAGGTTTTGACGCAGCTGGTCGGTGTAGGTGGCTTCCGTTGTAAAGTCCAGCTCGGCTTTGAGGGCGCTGCTAAATTCGTCAGCCAGGGCAACAACGTTATAGCGCTGACCAAACTGAGTGCTAGACACCAGTTTGGCAATGTCTCGAATTAGAGCCATATCCCGGCGCACCCGGATCTCGATACCCGGTCGCTGAATTTTAAGGGCTACGGACTGGCCATTTTTTAAGGTGGCCCGATGGACCTGACCGATGGAGCCCGATGCGATCGCACTATAGTCCACCTGAGCAAACGCTTCATCTGGGTCTAGATGCTGTCTTAAAAACGCCTGGATCGTCATCGCATCTACTGGAGGAACCGTTGACTGCAGAGCGCTCAGCGCCTCAATGTAGGCCGGTGGTAAGAGGTCTGGTCGCGTACTCAGCAGCTGGCCAAACTTGATATATACCGGACCTAAATCCGTCAAAATATTCCGTAAGACAGCAGGCGGTGGAATATCGGGTTCTTCTGGAGCCTTGCCCACGAGCAAACGCCGCATGTAGTCCCAACCGTGGCGTAAAAATACCTCTACAATTTCACCCTGCCGAGAAATGAGATTTGGCGTTAGCATGCAGCTCTTGGGTAAAGTAGTGTCGGTCTGATGCTAACAAGTTTTTACCCTCTCCCATGTGGCTACGCAATCTCATTCTTATTTGCACTACGGCTTACCACATCTGGTGCTGTCGTCAAGAAGCTCAGACGCCGCCACCGGGGGAGATCTACGATATTGGAGACTGTAAACTACATCTTTACCGTCAGGGGCGAGCCCACCCGAATCAACCAACGGTGGTTTTAGACCATAGCCTGGGTGGCCTAGAAGGCTATTTGCTAATTGACGAGATTGCTCAGTTTGCGGACGTTTGCATCTACGACCGAGCTGGCTACGGCTGGAGTTCGAATAGCCCTAACCCGCGTAACAGCGGTGAGATGATGCAAGAATTTGAAGCCCTGATGCAGCAGGCCAAGGTGCCGCCTCCCTACGTTTTAGTTGGAGATTCTTTAGGCAGCTACACCATGCGTCTTTATGCCCATACGTATCCGGAGAACGTGGCCGGACTGATCTTGACGGATGGACTGCACGAGGACGGCATGGGCCGACTGCCGGTCAGTTTACAGCTGATCAAAGCTGTCTTTACGGCAGGCTTTTTTATATCTGTGGTGGGTTCTGCCCTAGGATTTATTCGGATTTTTCAGCAGCTAGGGCTATTTCAGGTGCTGAGCCCCAAGCTTAGACACTACAGTCAGGCTCAGCTAGCGCCGATACTACGCTCTTTTGTTCGGCCCAAACACTGGTTTACCATGGCTCGCGAGATGATGAGCATCCATACCAGCAGTGAGCAGCTGAGTAAGGCTGACAGTTTGGGAAATTTACCCATCATCAACATTAGAGCCCAACACTTTTTTACCCCGGCCCCTTTGCTATCGCCGCTGCCGCTAGATACGGCAGATACCCTATGGTCTGCGATGCATCGTCGGCTGATGGGACTCTCGGCCCAAAGTCTGAGTTTGCCAGCTCAAGACAGCAGCCATTTTGTCTGGGTCGATCGACCCGATGCCATGCTAGAAGCGATTGATCGAATGCTGCATAAACTGTACAGGGATCGTCATGGTTAGGCTGAGTTTTCCGGGTACCGACTACAATGGGACGTAGTTGGTAAGATTTTTGACAGCCACCCAATCCTGCGATGAGTACCCAGCCCGATCGAGTCTTAATTTTTGACACCACCTTGCGCGATGGCGAGCAGTCTCCTGGCGCAACCATGAATGTCGAAGAAAAACTAGCCGTGGCTCGTCAGCTGGCCCGTCTAGGCGTGGATATCATCGAGGCCGGGTTTCCCTACGCCAGCCCAGGTGACTTTGAGGCGGTTAAGCGAATTGCTAAGGAAGTCGGTGTGGCGGACGGCCCTACTATTTGTGGCCTAGCCCGAGCTACCAAACAGGATATTGAAGCGGCGGCTCGAGCCATTGCACCGGCTGCCAGCGGTCGGATTCATACGTTTATCGCCACATCCGATATCCACATGAAGTACAAGCTCAAGAAGTCGCGGGAGCAGGTGCTGGCAATTGCCGATGAGATGGTGCGTTTTGCCAAGGGCTTTACGAACGATGTAGAGTTTTCGCCAGAGGATGCGGGCCGTTCGGAGCCTGAGTTTTTATACCAGGTGCTGGAAGTTGCGATCGCAGCCGGGGCCACCACCATCAACATTCCTGACACCGTCGGCTATCTCACTCCCAGCGAGTTTGGCGGGCTGATTAAGGGCATTGCCGACAACGTATCCAATGTGGACCAGGCCGTAATTTCAGTCCATGGTCACAACGATTTAGGCTTAGCCGTTGCCAACTTTCTCGAAGCGGTCAAGAACGGCGCTCGCCAGCTAGAGTGCACCATCAACGGTATTGGTGAGCGGGCTGGAAACGCGGCCCTCGAAGAGCTAGTCATGGCCATGCACGTACGCCGTCAGTACTTTAATCCCTTCTTTGGGCGTCCGGCGGACTCTGAAACGCCGCTGACCAACATCAACACGACAGAAATCTACAAAACCTCACGGCTGATCTCCAGCGTCACCGGCATGCTGGTGCAGCCCAATAAGGCTATCGTCGGGGCCAATGCCTTTGCCCATGAGTCCGGTATTCACCAGGATGGCGTTCTAAAAAATCGGCTGACCTATGAGATTATGGACGCCCAGACCATTGGTCTCAATGACAATCTGATCGTTTTAGGTAAGCTATCAGGCCGCAATGCGTTTCGCAGTCGTCTGCAGGAACTGGGCTATGAGCTATCGGACCAGGACTTGAATAAGGCATTTTTGCGGTTTAAAGACCTGGCCGATAAGAAAAAGGAAATTAGCGATCGCGACCTAGAAGCCATCGTTAACGACGAAACCCAGCAGGTGGCCGAGCACTTCCGTCTAGAGCTGGTACAGGTCTCCTGCGGCAGCAGCGCCAGCCCTACCGCCACCATCACCATCCGCACCCCCAACGGCGAAGAGCTAATGGATGCCGCCATCGGTACAGGACCTGTCGATGCGGTTTATAAGGCCATCAATCGCGTGGTTGATATTCCCAACGACCTAATCGAATACTCGGTTCAGTCAGTCACCGCTGGCATTGACGCCATCGGCGAAGTCACCATTCGTCTGCGCCACGACCAGCGGATTTATTCCGGGCACGCGGCCAATACAGACATCGTTGTTGCCTCAGCAAACGCCTACATGCAGGCTCTCAATCGGCTGTATGGCTCCACTCAGGTTGAAGGGGCTTCTATACACCCACAGCGGATGGCAGTACCCGCTGGCACTGGCGTTTAGGGCACAATAATGGGGCGGCATTAGACGCAGTCGCAAACAAAAAATGCAACCTTTACTTCAACGTTGACATTAGTCAGATTGGTATTGCTGAACGTATACCGCTAGCAGAGGCTCTCTGGGATAGTATTCTGTTGAGCCCTGGATCATTACCTGTAACAGACAATCGCAAACAAGAGCCAGATTCTCGATTAGAAGCTTATGACCAACTCCCAGCAGCCGGAGCCAACTTGGCAGGCTGTTGAAGAGGTGTTTTCTACTTGGTTGAAAATAGCAAAATAATTGTAATTGCCTGCTTTCTATGTCAAACGGGATCCGAAACCCTAGAAAAAACGAGGAGAGTACTATCAATACCTGAAAAGTTTAGATACCCCTAGCTGCTAGCAAACAATCAAGGTAGAATCTGGTTTGCTTTACTCCAATTTTTTGAGAAGGATTTTATCCTCACTGTTGGAGGCTCAAAACTAGGCAGGTAGGAAGTTACATGACCCATTCAGCTAGAATTGTATACACGCTAACAGACGAAGCACCCGCTCTAGCAACCTACTCTTTTCTACCTATTATTCAAGCTTTTACGAATGCTGCTGATATCACAGTAGAAACTAAAGATATTTCTTTGGCAGGACGAATTCTTGCTAATTTTTCAGATTTTCTGACACCCGAGCATCGGGTGCCGGATGCCCTGAGTCAGTTAGGCGAACTGGCTAAAACATCTGAAGCCAATATTATTAAGCTCCCTAATATTAGTGCGTCTGTACCCCAGCTGCTGGCAGCTATTAAAGAACTCCAGGAGAAAGGCTACGGGGTACCTGACTATCCAGCCAATCCTAAAGACGAGGCTGAGACCGCTATTAAAGCCCGCTATGCCAAGGTACTTGGAAGTGCGGTCAATCCTGTTTTGCGAGAAGGTAACTCTGACCGACGGGTGGCCGCAGCCGTAAAACAATACGCCCAGAAGAATCCTCACAGAGTAGGAGAGTGGGCAGCCGATTCTAAGTCCCATGTTGCTCATATGGACAGCGGAGACTTCTACGATAGTGAGAAATCTGTTGTCATTCAAAATGCTGGCAGCGTCAAGATTGAACTAGTGACAGCAGATGGCTCAATCAAGGTCTTAAAAGAAAAAACAGCGGTGCTAGTAGGAGAAGTACTTGATGCCGCTGTTATGAATGTCAAAGCACTACGCGCTTTTTATAACAAAGAGATTGCCGCAGCTAAAGAAGAAGACATTTTGCTTTCTCTTCATGTAAAAGCAACCATGATGAAAGTGTCGGACCCCATTTTGTTTGGACATGCCGTCACGGCTTACTTTAAGGATGTTTTTGATAAGTATGCCGACACATTTGCAGAGCTAGGGGTTAACCCCAACAACGGTCTGGGTGATGTTTATGCCAAAATCCAGTTACTGCCGGATACCCAGCGAGAAGCTATCGAAGCTGATTTGCAGGCCACCTATGCTAAGCAGCCAAAGCTGGCCATGGTTAACTCTGATAAAGGTATCACCAATCTCCATGTGCCTAGCGATGTCATTATTGACGCCTCCATGGCAGCCTCCATCCGCACCTCGGGCAAAATGTGGGGACCAGATGGGAACCCCTATGACACCAAGGCCATGATTCCCGATCGATGCTACGCCACTATGTATCAGGAGATTATCAAATTCTGTCAGGAGCATGGGGCGTTTGATGTGACCACCATGGGCAATGTCTCCAATGTAGGGCTGATGGCTCAAAAGGCTGAAGAGTATGGCTCCCACGACAAAACATTTGAGATTCCGGTCAGCGGTACCGTACGCGTTGTTGATCAGGCCGGACAAACTTTGATGGAGCACAGCGTCGAACAAGGCGATATCTGGCGTATGTGTCAAACCAAAGATCTGCCGATTCAAGACTGGGTAAAACTAGCCGTCAACCGGGCTCGGACTACAGGCTATTCCACCGTTTTTTGGCTCGATGAGAACCGGGCCCACGACGCTAATCTGATTGCAAAGGTCAAACAGTATTTGCCTAATCATGACACCAATGGACTAGATATCAAAATCTTGTCCCCTGCAGATGCAATGCGGTTTACCTGCGAACAGATCAAAGTAGGTAAAAATGTTATCTCCGTGACAGGCAATGTACTCAGGGATTATCTCACCGACCTGTTCCCGATTCTTGAATTAGGCACCAGTGCCAAAATGCTGTCTATTGTGCCGCTACTGGCAGGCGGTGGGCTGTTTGAGACCGGGGCTGGTGGGTCTGCACCGAAGCATGTCCAACAGTTCGTCAATGAGGGACATCTGCGTTGGGACTCGCTAGGTGAGTTTTTAGCGCTCGCGGTTACCCTAGAAGATATGGGTCGCAAAACCAATAACGAGAACGCTCTAATTTTGGCAGAAGCGCTCAATCAGGCTAATGGTCAGTATCTAGAAAACAAGAAATCACCGTCTCGTAAAGTGAATGAGTTGGACAATCGCGGCAGCCATTTTTATCTGGCAATGTACTGGGCACAGGCGCTAGCCAAGCAGACCAAAAGTACAGAACTGAAAGCCAAGTTTACCAAACTGGATGAGTATTTGAATGAGCATGAAGCCAAGATTGTCGATGAGTTAAACGCAGCTCAGGGGCAACCAGTAGATATTGGCGGGTATTACTTTGTAGATGAAGAAAAAACGAGTCAGACAATGCGGCCTAGTAGAACGCTGAATACAGCGCTAGTATCGATTTAGGGTCTACCGTGATGGTAGACGGCATTAACTAGATTTTCGGGGGTACCGATGTCGAGATATTGACCGGTTTCAAAGGGGATAGCTTCTACGCGTAGGTTGTTTGCGATCGCACCCACCACCACATCGCCAATCGGTGTCTCCGTATAGTCAGGCATCTCTTTAATTAATACAGGAGAGCGATCTTCAATTAAAGCGGTTTGTCTGGCTTCAACAAACTGATGCAAAAACTCTGTAAAACTGGGTCGCCACACCGCAATAGCCCACATATATTTTAGGTGGGTTAGCTGAGACTTTTCATAGATACCCGTCACTACTCCTTGATCATCAAAATCGACCACCCCTACCTTTTCGGGCTGGTCCGTGGGAAACAGCCCCAACACGACATCGGCCTGGCTAGACTGCAGTCGCTCTACCAGTCGGGTATAGGCGTCTCCAGGACTAAACAAAATATCTGGAAACCCCATGGCAACAATGGCATCTTTGACAAACGGATAAGCCTGGTTGAGGCTAAACGGCACGCCAAAGGGAACATGGACCGTCAGATAGGCCAGCCGCATATTTAGCTGCGAGCCATCCCCTAGGTAGGTAGGAATATCCCATTTCCCCGGTCGCAAAATCATAAAGGTCTCTTGCACTCCGGCTCGGCCCATGGCGTCTAACAAATATTGGCAGGCAACTTTTGGACGTAGGCCCTTGCCAGGTAGGTCTTGAAAGCCGATGGGAAATAGCTCTTTACTCATGGGCAAAGGGCTAATGCGGCTACCCTGACCGGCTGCAGGGAGCAGACCAATAATGCGTGGAGACGGTGCAGTCATGATTTTGTCAGTCGTTGGCTATGGACACAGCGTAATTTTGAGACGTGTGTCTGGGTCTCAAAGTTCTGGGGAGCGGAAATTACTTGAATGTGATCGAATCGAATCGTTGACTGTGACAGATTTATGGTGTTGCTCAGCGTTTGTTTAGTCGCTGTATCTAGACCGTTGCAATAGAGCAAACTTACGTGGGGGTCGAGCGTAGGTGCCTGAGCGTTGGGAATAGCCGCCACTAGACGGCTGACCAGCTGGGCTAGTGTAGAGGACGGTCTCAGCTGGATATACAGCGTTTTGGAGAAGCGAGATTCGTAGCCTAGCTTTGAGATCGCAAGCTCCACCGGCCTTGCTGACAGATGAGCACAGACCTTCTGTAGGTCTACCGTGGCAGGTACGGCTCCGCTATAAAGGGTTACATGGGGACAAAAGGAAACGGTACCAAACTGCTTGGCTAGGGTGTTTACAATACCCTGCAAGTAGTCCAGGTCAGGACTTTGAGGAACTAGCCAAAAGGAATAGTAGGAAGCTGACATGGGGGGTGCGATCGCAGATATCCCCACAATAGAAAACTTTGTGCACTATCCCCAGCAAATATTCAGCAAGCTTCGGGAATCGCCATTTTATGTACCGTATTTATCCTACGAGTTCCTGAATGCTGCCAGTCACCTATGAGATTTAACGCATATTACTTTTATTGGACCGTACTTTTATTTGTTACTGAAGTTTATATTGCCGTCTTTGTAAAAGACGACTTTGTACGTCCCTACATGGGTGACTTTTTGGTAGTCATCTTAATTTATACCTTTGTACGCACGTTCTTTAAATATTCCATGATCAGCACCGCCATTGGTGTGCTGTTGTTTTCCTTTCTAGTCGAGATTCTACAGTACTTCAAGATTGTAGAACTCTTAGGGCTTGGGTCTTCTCAGCTGGCTAGAACTGTAATTGGTACAACGTTTGTCTGGGAAGATTTTATTGCTTATACCCTAGGTATTCTCATGACATTAGGCTGTGAGTACTTTATCGGACCTCGTATAAAAAAGTGGCAACGTCCCAGTAATTAAATATCTATGCTTAAAAGAGAAATATATGGTCAATTTCTGCTTAAGCTATTTCTTAACGTCTTTAGAGATCCTTTATGGGCAAATCTGGTACATCAGGATAGCGATCAATATACTCTTTTGACTCTTTTAGACTCCAGTTTGTGGCGGTTCTAACAAGCTTGATGGCCGTTACTTTCTGATTTTGTTGGAGCAATAGCTTTATGCGATCGTTAATATCATAACGGTTAATATCAAAGGGTTCCATCGCCGGTTGGCTGCTATTGGAGCTATCAGGCAGAGGAGCCACATCAGGAAACATCTCCACATACTCCTTTGACTGCTTCAGCCCCCAGCCTGTTTTAGAGCGGACTAGCTTAATTGCTTCAATCTTTTTATTTTGTTGCAACAGCCTCTGGAGTAGGTGATTCGCATCTGAAGTTTCAGGCGGTTCCACCTTGGGGCTCTCTGAATATACAGAAGGATCTTCGTAGGAGACTTTAGAAACCGATGGGGTTTTAGAGGCTGGTGGATCGGGTAGTTCCTGAGGCTTTGGTAGCTGGGCAGGTGGCCGATCAGAACTTGGGGCGTTGGCAGCCCGAGTGCCTTGTTTGGGCTGTAGGGCTAGCCAAATTAATACTAGGACGAATAGTGCGATCGCAACATATACCACCAGCGTATACCCTCATAATCAAATCTATCTGGTTTTCAATCCAATTGATATTCCATCGTAAACATCAGCGGTGTTGCCTGGCATCTGCGTATAAGCTGTATGACACAATTCTTACAGTGCTCTAAATTTCAGCAAGTCTAAACGAGGGCATTTTAGGTTGTCCTGGGCACAGTCCTCACCTAGAACAGCTTAATTCCCGAAAATCTAACATATCTACTACAGAAAACCTTTAAGCCACCCAATTATTAAAGAGATAAAGCTTTCTTCAGGCCCAAGCTAAATTGTCTTAAGGAACGCTGTATCGATGGAAGCAGAGGCTGTCATCGGTCTCAGGCTAGCCAATTTTTCCGGGCACCTATCCAACTCGTAAACAAATAAGCGCCTGTTCTTTTGCTCTCACTCTTCTACTGCCTGAAAGCTCGGTGGCCGGAGAAAGTTAGCTGACTGTACAGGCGCACGACTGTGCGTCCTATATTCTCCTATATTCTTTAATTAAAATGATTGTATATACAGAGACTCTTCAACTACCCCTCGCTACAGATCAGATATTCAGCCATTTACAGAATATTACTGTCCGCCCCTACAGACTTCATCGCTGTGACTATCTCTGTACTTATGAGCTACAAAGTTTACCGAATTTTCAACTTATGGAAGGTGCTGTTGTCCCACCACACAGCGACGGCATAGCTGGCTATCGACCTTTTTTGATCCTGCATAATCCCAGCAACAACTATACTATTCGTGGTGTCCGCCAAGTCTGTGCTCCTCAGGTACAGAGCACCCTGGCCATACTAGATATCGATACGCCCCATGAAGTGCACAGCAAAGATCCCAATGGCAGGCTAGGTTCATGGGCCGGTTTAGTGTGGGGACTCAGCGGTCAGCCGTTACTCAAAAACCAATGGAGTCTACAAGATACAACAGAGGCTGCAAAGCGAGAGTTCCTAAATTTCTGTCATGCTATTCAAGAGACTATACATACGACAGCACCAGTCGTGCACTGAAGCTAACAGCCAGAATCAAGTCGCTTAGCAACGTCTTTGAGAAAATCTATGTGAATATCAATGTAGCGATCGTCTAACCAGCCTTGGGCCAAAGAATATCCGGTATTTAACCCAAAATACCAAATATCTCGTATGGCAATAAAAGGCTCAATGAGGGTGATGCTCATCTTAGATAGTTTTCTAACAGACCTGTACCCATCTAGAAAAGACGGCCATAGCTTATCTTCTTTTCCCAGTAGCCTCATGACCCATTGGAATGTAGCGAGGTCATAGTTTCTCCAGCCAAATCCGCAGCAGTCAAAGTCAAAGTGGGTTATTTTACCGTGGTGCATGTGGGCATTCTCGCCATGGAAATCCCCATGACAAAAGCCGTAGTCGAGAGTATCGCCAATTTGATTAGTATATCTAGAGAGTCGTTCGGCCAGTTTGGTCAAAAATTCCCAATCTGAAGGTCGATGTACCAGATAAGGTTTGATATGAGTCATTGGCTGCTCAAGCAGATGCCGAATGTCTAGCGTGTCCCGGCTATAGCTAGACTCAAAGCCGGATGAGCAACAATGTACTTCTGCGGCAGCCTGACCAAAAACTCTAGCATCCTCAGCATCTGCAAATTCTAGAATTTGTCCTTTGGCGTATTGAGTGACAATTGCATATCGCTTACCTTCGGGAGCCAGAATAGAGGTAATAAATTCACCGTCTTTTCGCTTGATAGGCATCGCAACATGGGCACCATTTTGATGTAGATACATTAGCGCTTCTAACTCGAATGAGATCGCTGAGCGTGTTCGCCAATCTTTGCGATACATGCGCAATATAAAAATCTCGTCTTCAGACGACAGTTTGTAAGTATCGTTGAGCCCCCTATGCCAAAATTCACAGGTGGCTGGTGGCGGCACATCATACTGTGGCACCACCTTAGCTAAAAGTTCAACTGCGCTCAAGGATGAATAGTCAGCTTCAATAGTCAAGATAGATTTGGACACAGTGGATCGATCAATTTCTGTATATTTCAGACTTGAGCAGTGTGATATGATTTCACCACTGTATCGGTTCTAGTGGGGAGCAGCCACTGGAATTAATGGGGAAAGCGCAGTGAAAATCTGCCACTGTCCCGCAGCTGTGAAAGAGGCAATAGGCTAGTTTTCATCCAAGGCATTAGCTCCAGGGTGGAGGAATTTCCAGGATATACCTGGGGCAGGGCCATACCTCTCAGTCAGAATGCCCGCCGATGCCATGCCCTAAAAATATCTGCGAGGTACGGATAGTGAATCAAGAATTTCTGAATCAAATACGTGATACAGCGCTGGAATAAAAAAACAGTGTCGGCTGCCTTTGCTAAGTATCGTTGGTTCTCTGAATAGAACCTGATTGCTTTTGGCGTTCCTTGGCACAGGGTCCCAAGCACAGTATCTGCAAAAGACCGTTAAATTCCAGGATTTATCTTTTTTTATGGTCTTTATGCGTCAATGCCTCCTTCTGTAAAGAAGTGTTTTGAGGTGAGATTTTTTTGCTGAGGAAAAATCCTGGCTGTCGATCAAGACCGGATCGGGTGAAAACGACTCTTCACCACACGCTCCATATCAAATTAAACGCTTTCTACCATCATGACCAAAATTTCTGTTTCTCTGACGCTTTTATCTTTTTTACTAGTATCCCCTGTACTGGCTGGAGAAACACCTCACTCTCAATCGTCAGAAACTCTGGCTCAGGCTGAAGACGAAGATGTTTTGCGTATCAATGTTGTTGATAGTATTCTCGACCAGCCTGTTTACTCACCCTTTCGCCGAGAAGGTACCGTCCGTGAAGCGACTCAGCCTGTTTACGTGATCAACCGTGAACAGATTGAAGCTCAAGGAGCCCGTACTGTAGACGAGGCCCTACGCTATTTGCCTGGTGTGCTCAGTGAAGGCACTGCCGGAGGACAGCTGGGCGCTCAGAGCGGTCAGTTTATTCGGGGAAATGGCTCGTCTCAAACGCTGATTTTGTTGGATGGTCGCCCCATTAATGAGCTGGGAGGCTTTGGGGCATTTGACCTGTCAAACTTTACGACAGACGCAGTAGAGCAAATCGAGATGCTACCGGGGGGGGGCTCTGTCCTATATGGCTCCAGCGCTATTGGCGGTGTGATTAATATTATTACTCGGAGACCGCTGGCAGAAGCTGGGGTCGAAACGACGGCTGGTTTTGATATTGGTAGCTTTGGCTATAACGCTCAGACGATCCAGGTACGAGGTAATACGGGCACCGTAGACTGGACCCTTGGCTATAACCGCACTGATTCCGACAATGATTTTCCCTTTAGGCTAACGACGACAGATTTTGAAGATACTCGCACTACTGCCGAGGTGCTCTATAACAATCTCAACTTTCAGCTCGCGGCCAATCTCAACGAGCGAAATCGTTTGCGTTTAGGTGCTCTGTATCTCACCAAAGATTTAGGGGTGCCTGGCGGAGTGCCCGTGCCTGGAAGTATTGCTGGTGGGTTTAACGGTCTTACAGCAGACGATAACCAATACACCGAAAATCTGCTGCTGGATTTGACCTATGAAGCAGAGCTGGGGCAGGGAGACGATTCGCTGCTGACGGCCCGAGTGTTTAGTGATTTTGTAGACACCACAT
Organism: Leptolyngbyaceae cyanobacterium; assembly: GCA_050043465.1. Taxonomy (GTDB): domain Bacteria; phylum Cyanobacteriota; class Cyanobacteriia; order Phormidesmidales; family Phormidesmidaceae; genus Leptothoe. Next base: position 3,731 of record JBHJIL010000082.1, on the reverse strand, counting down.
TTACAGACCCGGTTGCTGATAACAGTTTTGAGAGCCCTTCAGAAGACAATATTGAGCAGACATCTTTAGGCGGGCAGCTACAGCACGCTTGGCAGTTTGCGAGCAATCAAAACATTACCTACGGCATCGACTATCGCAATGTTCAAACTGAAAATGAAACGACGGCTCTGCTCACAGGAGACACGACGACTAACTACGACGACAGTATTAATCAAACGGGTATTTTTGCTCGCTATCAGGCTGACATTACACCGCGCATTGGTGTCAATGCGGGTATTCGTCAAGACTTTAACGATCTAGCAGATGGTTCTTTTACCTCGTTTAATCTGGGCACTCGGATCGCGCTGAGCGATACTACCAACCTTCGAGCCAACTTTGGTCGTAACTTTCGCGTTCCAACCCTGGCCGACCTTTTCTTTGCCCCATTTAACAATCCAGATCTAGAGCCTGAAACAAGTCTGGGGTTTGATGTAGGCATCGATCAAGAAATTGGCGACCGGGGCTTATTTCGATTTACGTTCTATCGCACTGAGGTAGACGATGCCATTAATTTTGATCTGGCTAGCTTTACCCCACAGAATATTGGTCGGGTTGAGTCTATTGGGATTGAAACAGAGCTGAACTACCAGGTATTTGACGACATATTTGCCTTTGCTAACTATACCTGGAACCGACCGGAGATTAAAGACGGGCCCAATCCTGACGACAATGGTAATTCGGTGCCTTTTACCAATGCCGATAGTTTTAACCTGGGTGTTGCTTATGAGCCAGGAGACGGGGTGTATCTAGCATTGTTCTTGCACTCTATTAGTGATGTTTTTGTGGATCGAGGGAATCTAGAAGAGTTGGATAATCGTACAACGGTTGACTTTAAGCTAAGGCTACCTCTAAGTGATGCCTGGGCACTGAATGCAAGTATGAACAACGTTTTTGACGAGCAGTATGAGGAGTTTCCTGGTTTTCCAGGGGTAGGTCGGAGTATCCAGGTGGGGGTAAGAGGTACGTTTTGATGTTGTAACCATTAAGAGGAGATGATGATGATCTGGTACAAGAGAATTGATAGTCGTTTTGGGTCTTTTGGTGACGAGGGCTGCAGGCAACCGTTGAAATCTGGCGCCCTTGAGTCTTCTCTCTCCTCAAAAATTTATCGTAGCTCAAAATACTTGATAGCAGCCGCACTAACGGGTCTATTAGTGACCGCTGGCTGTCAAAGATCTTCTGTAGTAGAAGAGTTTGGTACGTCTCAAAATCCTGCCTGCGTTACTGAGTACGATCCTAACAGAGACTACTTCTCTAGCAAGGTTCAGCCGGAATATGCCTCTGGTTTTTCTGTTGACTATTACAATCACTATAAGGTTGTTACGGTTACCGAGCCCTGGCAGGCGGCCGATCGAGTGTTTGAATATGTGTTAGTTCAGTGTAGAACTCCGTTGACAGCCGGAATTGAAAATGCTCAGATCGTTCAGGTTCCTATTCGTACCGTAGCGACCTTATCTACCACCTATATTCCTCATTTAGAGCTGTTGGATCAAGTAGCTGCTCTAGTGGGAATGGACAACTTTGACTTTGTTTACGCACCCACCGTTCGTGACAGGATTGCTCGCGGGGAGTTGATTGAGTTTAGTTCGGGTCAAACTCTAGATATAGAACGCCTGCTGGTCAGTGCGCCAGAGCTGGTGATGGCCTACGGAACAGGCGATCCGGACGTGGACAGCTACGGTCGAATGGTGCAGGCAGGGCTCCCCGTAGTGTTGCTAGGAGACTATGTGGAGACGTCACCGTTAGGTCGGGCCGAATGGCTATTGTTTACGGCCTTGTTTTTTAATCAGGAGGCTAAAGCGCAGCAGATATTTACTGACATTGCCACAGACTATGAATCGCTGGTGGACCTGACGGCGACTCTGTCGGAACGACCCACGGTGTTTACAGGCTTTAGCTATGAGGGCACTTGGTATCTGTCTGGGGGGCGAAGCTATGCGGCCCAGCTATTAGACGATGCGGGTGCCGACTATCTGTGGTCGGAGAATGAGTCTACGGTCACGATACCACTGGACTTTGAATCGGTGTTTGACCGGGCGGCGGCAGCAGATATTTGGGTAAATGTTAGTCAGGATTGGCAGAGCTATGGGGATGCGATCGCAACCGATCCCCGCTACGGTCAATTTGACGCGTTTAAGCAGAGCCGCATCTTTAACAACAATGCCCGCCTGAACAACTTTGGCGGCAATGATTACTGGGAGAGCGGCGCGGTTAACCCCCAGCTAATTCTGGCCGATCTCGTTAAAATTTTTCATCCAGAGCTGCTGAGCGACCATACCCTGGTCTACTACCAAACCCTAGAACCATGAGCGAGCCTATTTTGTTAGCCCAGCTTACCGACTGTCATCTGCTGGCCCAGACCACCGCCAGCCTGAGGGGCTGTAACTCCTGGGAGTCGTTTAATGCAGTCTTGCAAGATGTCATCTCGTACCATCCCGATGGGTTACTGCTAACCGGTGATTTAGCTGAACGGGGCGAGGCGGCCGCCTATCAGAATTTAGTAAAGGCGCTGCGGCCCTATTCAATCCCGGTTTACTGGCTGCCCGGTAACCACGACTGTTTGTCCACGCTGCGGCCAATTTTGCAACAGCTGCCAACGGCTCAAGGACTAGCATGCGTTGATTTGGGGACGTGGCAGCTAATTCTTTTAGATTCTGTTCTACCCCAGGCAACCTTTGGTGAAGGCTATCTGTCTGACCAGCAGTTGCAAACGCTCTACGCGGCTAGCAAGCCTACATTGATTGCTCTACACCATCATCCGGTGCCGGTCGGGATCGACTGGGTGGATCAGATGCAGGTACAAAACGCTCAGGAGTTTTTAGAGCTGCTTAACCAGTTTGCCAATGTTAAGTGCGTTGTTTTTGGCCATATTCACCACGAGTTTCAGCAGCAAACGGCCTCAGGCATTAGCTTCTATGGGTGTCCTTCTACTGGCTTACAGGTAACCTCCTCAGAAACAGAATTGACTGAGGAGAGACCCGGCTTTCGGCTAATTTGGCTCCATGACGGGGGGCACTATCGAACGGAGGTAAAACGAGTAGATGCTGTTGTTTAATTTGTCCTGCCTTGGGATCAGGCATCTCATGCTGTGTCGATCTCTTGTCTTATGACAGGGGGACCGAGAAAGGTTGATTGACCGTTTGCTCAGGCGATCGAAACCCGCCCCAGGAGGGGAAATGCGATCTCAACTCATTAAAGCTTTTTCCCAGTATCACTATGGCTAACAAATTCTATCCCATAAAATCAGCGGCTTCTCGCTCGTCGGCTTTTTCGCCAGTTGAGCGTCGCTTTAAGAGACTCTTTTTTAGCAAGATTAAACCTGTCTCTATTGGCCACGTCAGCGGTCTAGCGCTGCTGGCCATGGCACTGCTGCTGAGCTTTCTAGCTAGTTTGGCCCTGGGCTCTGTTTCTATTCCACCCGACGAAGTATTATCCATTTTGTTTGGTGGTACAGCGACCAAACCCGCCTGGCAGGAAATTGTGCTTAACTTTCGTTTACCGCGCTCCCTGACGGCCATGGCGGCAGGGTCTGCCCTGGCCCTTAGCGGTCTGCAGCTTCAGGCTCTGTTTCGAAATCCTCTGGCCGGTCCGTCTGTCCTGGGTATTAATGCTGGAGCGAGTCTGGGGGCAGCTTTGGTGGTTCTGACTGGGGGTGGAGTGGGGCTGCTCGGTCAGCTGAGCGTTGTGGGGGC